>JBIOXV010000001.1:0-22840 GCA_044869805.1 Thermoanaerobaculia bacterium
CGTCCCCCCGCTGTGCCCCAGGCTCGAACCACGTCGCTCATCCGCATTGGCTTCTGAAACTACCCAGACCGCCCACCCCGAAACCCGGAAGCCCTCTTGACACAGGAGTCCAGATACGGGAATCCACCTGCCGTCTCGGGCTGGCCCACCACCTGCCGCAGCCAGCGGACCTCGCGCACGCTGGTCAGCTCGGCGCCCAGGTAATTGCGGTAGCCGCTGAGCGGCGCCGCCAGCACCGCCACGTTCTTCTTGAGGAAGAGGCTCAGGTAGGGCAGGTCGCGGGCCAGGATCTCCTGCGCCTCGCGGTAGAGCGGCCGCCTCGCCTCGCGGTCGGTCAGGCCCGCGGCGAGGTCGATCAGGCGGTCGAACTCGGGGCTCTTGTAGCGGCCGCGGTTCTGGCCCGCCGGCGGCAGGCTCCGCGAGTGGAGCACGAAGCGGTAGAGGTTGGGGTCGGTGACGCCGGTGCGCACCAGGCTGAAGAGCTGGAAGTTGCCGCGCCGGACGTCGTCGTAAAAGGTCGCGAACTCGTACGAACGGATGTCGAGCCGGATGCCCGCCTCGGCGGCCATCGCCTGCAGGATCTGCGCTTGCAGCACCGCCATCTCGGCGTTCGAGGTCTTGTAGGAGAGGGTGAGACGCGGCGCCGGGCCGGGGCCGTCCGGGTCGGGGTGGCCGGCCGCCTCGAGCAGGGCCGCGGCTCGGGCGGGGTCGTGCGGGATCGGCGGCAGCGCGTCGTGGCGCGCCCACAGCCCCGGCGGCAGCAGCGTCTCGGTGGTAACGCCCAGGCCCCGCCACAGCGTGTCGACCAGGAGCTGGCGGTCGAGCGACAGGGCGAGGGCGCGGCGCACCCGCACGTCGGCTACCACCGGGTCCTCGAGGTTGAAGCCGAGATAGGCGTAGTTGCCGCCCGGGTCCTCGACCACCTGGAAGGCGGGGCTGGCGCGGAAGCGCGGCACGAGGTCGGGCGGCAGGTCGTTGACCACCAGTTGCACCGAGCCCTTCATCAGCTCGAGGGCGCGCACCGTGGCGTCGGGCACCACCTTGAGCTCCACGCGGTCGAGCGCCGGCCGGCCGCGGAAGTAGCCGTCGAACGCCGCGAGCACCAGCGACTCCGGGCCGCGCTCCACCAAGCGGAAGGGGCCGGCGCCCACCGGCGCACGGTTCATCTGGGCCGGCGAGGTGCCGGCGGGAACGATGCCGAGCGACTGCGTGAGCTCGACCAGCAGCGAGCCGAACGGCCGCTCGAGCACCACGTCCACGGTCGCCGGGTCCACGGTCTCGACGCGCTCGACGACTTCGATGGCGGTCGCCTTGGGCGAAGCCACGCTGCCGTCGACCACGCTGCCGAGCGTCCAGGCGACGTCGGCGGCGGTGAGCGGCCGGCCGTCGTGGAAGGCCACGCCGGGCCGCAGGTGGAAGCGGTAGCGAAGCCCGCCGTCGAGCTCCTCCCAGGACTCGGCGAGGCTCCCCACCAGATCGCCGCGCTCGTTGCGTTCCACCAGGCCGGCGAGCAGCAGATCGAAGGCGCGGTCCGAGGACTGGTCGGTGCCCAAGCGTGGGTCGAGGTTCGCCGGCGCGCTCTCGAGCGCGATGGTCAAGCGGTTGTCCGCCGGCCACTGCGGCTGCCAGCGCGGCCGGCAGGCGGAGAGGTGGGAGGCCGCGGAGGCGACGAGGAGGAGCCAGAGGGCGCGGCGGGTCACAGCCGCGGAGTGTAGCCGGTGGAGCCGGATCGGTGCCGGTCGTGTCGATCGGTGATCGGGCGATCACGCCAAGATCGCGTCGAGATCCTTCGCTGCGCTCAGGATGACAAGGGTTGGGCTGTCGTCCTGAGCGCAGCGAAGGATCTGGGCGGGGGCCTGCCCTCCCCGCTTACAATCCTTCAATGCGGTCGGCCGCCCCCGCTACCTTCCTCCTCCTGGTGGCGGCCTCGTCTCTAGCCGTAGCGCTCCAGGATCCCCCCTCCTCCGACTCGCCGGCGCCGCAGGCCGCGGAGCTCCAATCCTTGCGCGCCGAGATCGCCGAGCTCGAGCGGCGGCTGGCGGCGGTGTCGGAGCGGCAGACCGACCTCGAGGGTGAGGTGGCGCGGCTCGACCTCGAGCTCGCGTTGCAACAGAAGCGTGCCGCCGAGGCGGGGGTGGCCCGCCAGCTCGCGGCGGGCAAGGCCGAGGAAGCGGAGCGCGCCGTCGCCCGTCTCGAGGGCGACCTCGAAAAAGCGCGCGCCGACCTCTCGCGCCGCCTGGCGGGGCTGTATCGGCTGGGGCGGCAGGGCTACGTGCGCCTGCTGCTCGCCGCCGAGCCCGGCTCCGACGTGCTCTCGGCGGTGCGCTGGATCCGCTACCTGGCGCGTCGCGACCGTGCGGCGATCGAGCGCTACGAGGGCGCGCACACCGGCCTGGCGCGCGAGCGCGATCTGCTGGTGGCGCGCCGGGGCGAGGTCGAGAGCTGGGCGGAGCAGGAGCGTCGCCGCGGCCGCGAGCTCACCCTGCTGCGGCGCCGGCACGGCGAGCTCCTGGCCGAGGCCGAGCGCGAGCGGCTGTCGGTCGCTTCGCGAGCCGTAGAGCTGGCCGACAAGGAGCAGCGCCTGGCGGCGCTCATCGACGAGCTCTACGGCAGCGCGGAGGCGCCGCCGTCGGGCGCCTCTCTCTTGGGCGCCCCGCTCTCCGGTGCACCCCTCTCAGGGGCACCCCTCCAGGACTTTCACGGCGCCCTCGAGTGGCCGGCCGCGGGCGGCGTGAGCGCCGGCTTCGGGCCGCGCGTCGACCCGCGCTACAACACCCGCGTGCCCCACCACGGCATCGACCTCGAAACCACCTCCGGCGCGGCGGTGAAGGCGGTGTACCCGGGCAAGGTGCTCTTTGCCGACGAGTTCCGTGGCTATGGGCCGACTGTCATCCTGCACCACGCGGGACGGGCGTTCACGCTCTACGCAGGGCTTTCCGAGCTGCGAGTGAAGCGGGGCGATATGTTATCTTTGGGCTCGGCCTTGGGCTCGGCCTCGGATCGTCTCTACTTCGAGATCCGCATCGAAAATCAACCGGAAGATCCTCTCACCTGGCTGCGACCCCGATGACCCGAAACCGACTGCTTTTCCTCGCCGTCTCCGTCGCCCTCGTGCTGCCGCTGATCGCCGGCACGCTGCTCGCCGCCAACGGCAAGGACATCGATGACGGCGACTCGTTCTTCAAGTACCTCACCGTCTTTACCGAGGTCCTGACCCGCGTGCGCGAGAGCTACGTCGATTCCCCGGACATGGACCAGCTCCTCGCCGGCGCGCTCGACGGCACCACCGACGCGCTCGATCCCTTCTCGCTCTACGTCCCGGCCGAAGCCGTGGGGCCCTACCTCACGGCGCGCAAGGTCGGCACTGCGCACAGCGGCCTGTTCCTGCTCAAGGAGCATGGCGTGCTCTACGTGGCGGGCGTGGCCCCGGGCAGCCCGGCGGACCTCGCCGGCTTCGAGCTCGGCGACCTGGTGGCGGAGATCGGCGGCGAGCTCACCCGCGTCATGCCGCTGTGGCGGGCGCAGCAGATCCTCGCCGGCCCGGCCGGTACCAAAGCCGACGTCAAGGTCATCCGCCTGGGCGAGGTGCAGCACCTGCCGCTGACCCTGGCGCCGTTCACGCCGGGGCCGCCGGCCGCCTCCGAGGCGCGCGGCGTCTCGGTAGTCAAGCTCGGCGGCTTCGACAATGCCACGCTCCCGGGAATGGAAGCGGCGCTCGCCGCGGCCAGGCAGGCCGGCCGCGACAAGCTGGTGCTCGACGTGCGCGGCGTGGCGGGCGGCGATACCGAGGTGGCTTTCGCGGTCGCCGGCCTCTTCGCCGGCGGCGACATCGGCTCGTTGCAGCGCCGCGGCTCGGCCATCGAGACCTTCCGCGGCCGCGAGCAGGCCGCCTGGCAGGGGAAGGTCGCGGTGCTGACCGACCGCGGCACCCTGGGCGCGGCCGAGCTGCTGGCCACGGTGCTGCGGCAGGCGATCGCCGCCCAGCTCGTGGGTGAGCGCACCTTCGGCTACACCGGCCGGCAGGAGCTGGCCGAGCTCTCCTCCGGCGGCCGGCTGGTGTACACCGATGCCTTCTACGCCGGCCCGGACGGCAAGCCCCTCTCCGAGAGCCTGGTACCCGACCTGCGGGTCGACGACGGCATCTTTGGCGGGGAGAGCAAGAGCGACGGCCCGGACGAAGTCCTCGAGCGTGCTCTCGGCCTGCTGGCCGGCGAGGCGGCGGTGAAGAAGGCCGCCTGAGGCCGGCTCTCCGACCTCGCACCTGATCTCCGATCCCCGATTTCCAATCTCATGGCCCCTCGCCCGCGTGCCAGGAGAGCTGCGGCTCGCAGGTCTCCTGGTACGGGCGCCAAGCGAAGCTCCGGTGGCGGCCGCGGGCCGATCTGGCTGCTGGTGCTCGCGGCTCTCGGGGCCGTCGCCCTCGCCGTCTACCTGAACCGGCAGCCGAAGCCCGCTGCGCCGCCGGCCCCGGCGAAGCCGCCGGCGGCGCGACCCGAGGCCGGGAAGCGGCCGCCGCCCGCACCCTCGCGCCCAGTGCCCGAGCCGCCGGCTGCAGAGGCCCCGGATCAGGCCACCGAGCTGGCGCCGGTCGAGGGCGTGCGCATCGCGCTGGTGATCGACGACCTCGGCCGCAGCCTCGACGACCTCGAGGTGCTGGCGAAGCTCGGCGTGCCCTTGAGCTACGCCGTGCTTCCCTTCGAGACCCGCACCGCCGAGGTGGTGGCGGCGCTGGCGGCGGGCAAGCGCGAGGTTCTCTGCCACCTGCCCATGGAGGCCGAGACCGGGGCCAACCCCGGGCAAGGAGCGCTCACCTCGGACCTCGCGCCCGATGAGCTGGCCGCCACCACCACCCGTGCCCTCGACGCCGTACCCGGCGCCACCGGCGTCAACAACCACATGGGCTCCCGCCTCACGGCCGATGCCGAGGCCATGCGCGCCATCCTGGGCGTGGTGGGCGCGCGCAAGCTGTTCTTCCTCGACTCGCGCACCAGCCCGGAGAGCGTGGGTTACAAGACGGCGCGCGCCCTGGGGATCGCGGCAGCCGAGCGCCAGGTGTTCCTCGATCGCGACCCCGAGCCGGCGGCGATCGACGCGCAGCTCGCCCGCTGGCTCGAGGTGGCGCGGGAGCGCGGCGCCGCGATCGCCATCGGCCACCCCTACCCAGCGACCTTCGCCGCCCTGGCTCGCGAGGTCCCTCGCGCCAGGGCGGCAGGCTACGAGTTCGTGCCGGTGAGCTTCCTGCTCGACAGCGCCGGCGAGCCGCCGATGTAGGTGCGCGTCGCCCTACTCCCCGCGCAGCGCCTCGACCGGCCTCTGGCGCAGCGCACGGGTCGAGGCGGCGAGGCCGGCGACCACGGCGAGGGCAACACTCGCCGCGAGCGCCACGGCGAAGGGGACCGCGTCGAAGCGCCAGGGGATCTCCATGCCTTCCCGCAGCACCACCCAGGCGAGGGCGCCGCCTCCCACCGCGCCGATCGCCCCGGCCACCAGGCCGAGGAGCGAGTACTCGACCGAGAACACCCGCGCCACGCCGCCGCGCGTTAGCCCCAAGGTCTTGAGCAGCGCCACCTCGCGGCCACGGCGCGCCGCGGTGGCCGCCACGGCGCCGGCCAGGATGGCGATGCCGGAGAGCACGGTAAAGCCCCCGAGGAGCTGGATGCCCAGGCCGATGCGCTCGAGCACGGCCGAGACCTTGTCCAGCAGGGTGCGGATGTTGATCACCGTGACGTTCGGGAAGCGGTCCACCAGCAGGTCCTGCACCCGCTGCTCGTCGCCGGGCGGCAGGCGCACCGCGGCCACCCGCTGCTGCGGCGCCGCCTCCAGCACGCCGGGCTCGACGACCCAGAAGAAGTTGATGCCGAAGGTCTCCCAGTCGACGGTGCGCAGGCTTCCGACAGTGAGCGCCAGCGGCACGCCCTGGACGTCGAACTCGAGGCGCGAGCCGACGGTGAGGCCCAGCTCGGCCGCGAACTCGCGCTCGACACTCAGCTCGGGCACGTCAGGCAGGCCCCACAGTGTGCCCTCGACCACTCGATTGTCGTCCGGCAGCTTGTCGAGGTAAGTGAGCCGCTGCTCGCGGGTCAAGGCCCAGCGCCGGTCGCCGCTCTGTTTCTCGGCCTTGGCGAGCTCGCCGGAGGCGACGCCGTCGATCGCCGTCAGCCGCGCCGTGATCACCGGCACGGAGTCGATGCGAAGGGCGCCGGTGGTGGAGAGCAAGGTCTCGACGCCCGGCCACTGGTCGGGCTGGATGTCGACCAGGAAGACGCTCGGCGCGTTCTTCGGCAGGTCGGCCTGCAGGCGGTCGACGAGGTGGTCCTCGACCAGCCACATGGCGAGCACCACCAGCACGCCCAGGCCGAGCGCCACGATCGCCGCCAGCGCGCCGGCACCGGGCCGCGCCAGGGCCGCGAGGCCGTAGGCGAAGGCGAAGCGCCGGCGGCCGCCGGTACCGTTGCGGTAGCGGGCGCCGTTGCGCACCCGGGCGGCGAGGCGCGTCAGGCCGAAGGCCGCGCCGGCGAGCAGCGCCGTCACCACCGCGATGCCGGCGGTGAATCCCGCGGCGAGCCGCGCCGAGCCGGACTGCGCGGCGGCCAGCGCGAAGATGCCCCCGCCCAGCGCCAGCAGCGCGGCGGCGACCGTGGCGCGGCTCGGCGGCAGGGGCTCGGCATCGCGCCGCAGCACGCGCGCCGGGGGCACGCGGAAGAGGGCGGCGAGCGGCGGCAGGCTGAACAGCAAGGCGACACCGGTGCCGAGCGCCAGGCCGCGCAGCATCGCCACCGGCTGCCACAGGCGGACGGCCTCGGCCGGCACCAGGTCGAAGAGCACCTGCGGCACGGCCATCATCACGGCGAGGCCGACCGCCACGCCGGCGGCGCTGCCGGCCAGGCCCAGCAGGGCGGTCTGGCCGAGATAGAGGCCGAAGACCTCGCGCGGAGTGAGGCCCAGGCACTTGAGCACGGCGATCGAGTCCATGCGGCTCGCCAGCCAGGCGCGCACCGTCTGCGCCACGCCGATGCCGCCGGCCAGCAGCGACACCAGCGCCACCAGGCCAAGAAAACGATCGGTCCGCGCCAGGCCCTGGCGCAGGGCCGGCTGGCCCTCGGCATAGGTCTCGACGCGGAAGCTCGGGCCGGCGAGCTTCTTGAGCGAGGCGGCCAGCGCCTTGAGCTCGTCCTTGCTCATCGCTGCCGGGAGCTTCAGCAGCAGGCGGCGGTCGGCGCGGCTGCCGCGTTGCTCGAGGTCGGCGCGCGCCAGGCCTTCGAGGCTCATCATCACCCGCGGACCGGCTGCGAAGGCCCCGCCCAGGCGGTCGGGTTCGCCGGTGATCGTACCGGCGATGCGGAACCCCTGGCCGCCCACGCGCAGGGTGTCGCCGACCGCGAGGTCGAGCGCCGCCAAGAGCTCGGGTGCCGCGAGCACGCTCTCGGCGTCGAGCAGCTCGGCCAGGGGCCGCTGCGGCTCGCTGGTAACGGTGCCGTAGAACGGGTAGCCGCTGCCCACGGCCTTGAGCTCGACCAGCCGTGAGGGCGGCGGCCGCGGCGAGGAGGCGTCAGGGCTGGGAAGGCTCTCGCCCGTCACGGCGGCGGGCTCGGCCCTCGGGCCCGCGGCGACGATCGTCACCAGCTCCTTGACCTCGGCGCGCTCGGCGCCGGCGATTGCCGCGAGCCGCTCCTCGAGGGCCGGCGGCAGGGCGAGCGAGCTGCGGCCGGAGACCACGAGGTCGGCGGCCAGGAGCTGCCGCGCGTCGTTGCGGATCGCCTGGTCGAGGCTGGCGGTCAGGCCCGCCACGGCGGTGACCGCGGCGACGCCGACCGCGAGACAGGAGAGGAAGAAGGCCAGCCGGCGGCCCTGGCCGCGCGACTCGCGCGCCATCTGGCGCAGGTAGAGCGCGGCCCTCATCGCAGCGGCCCGCCCCCGCCGGAGAGGACTGGCTCGGGCGCCGGCTCCTCGGCGTGCAGCGACTCCTCCGCGTGTACCGGCCCCCCTGGCTGCACTGGCCGCCCTGGCTCTACCGGCCCACCGTGCAGCTCGATGCGCTCGATCCGCCCGTCCCTAAGGTGCACTAGGCGGTCGGCGCGCCGGGCGATCGTCAGGTCGTGGGTGACCAGCACCAGGGTCGAGCCGGAGCGCTCGGAGAGATCGGAGAGCAGGTCGAGCACCACGCGGCCGGTGGCGCTGTCCAGGTTGCCCGTGGGCTCGTCGGCAATGAGGATCGGCGGCTCGGCCGCGAAGGCCCGGGCGAGGGCCACGCGCTGCTGCTCGCCGCCCGAGAGCTGCGACGGGTAGTGGTGCACGCGCTCGGCGAGGCCCACGGCCGCCAGCAGCTCCTCGGCCCGGCGGCCCGACCGCTCGGCACCCGCCAGCTCGAGCGGCAGGCGCACGTTCTCGAGCGCCGTCAGGTTGGCGAGGAGCTGGAAGGACTGGAACACGAAGCCCACCTTCTGGCGCCGCAGCAGGGCGAGCCGGTCCTCGGACAATCCCTGGATGGCCTCGCCGTCGATCAGCACCTCGCCGGAAGTCGGGCGGTCGAGGCCGGCGGCCAGGCCCAGGAGCGTGGACTTGCCGCTGCCCGAGGGGCCGAGCACGGCCAGGAACTCGCCGGCGGCGACGGAGAGGCTCACGTCGTCGAGGATGGTCAGCAGCCGGTTGCCGGAGGGAAGGCGCTTGGTGAGATGGCGTAGCTCGATGCGGGGGGTCGTCATGGGATCGGAGTAGTCCGGTGGGGGGAGGCCGGAGGAGGCGGAAGCCGCGCCGCGACCGATACGCTGCCCGGCGAGCTTAGCAGCCTCTTGAGAAACGTCTGACCGGCCGAGACCTTTCACCGAGGGCGAGGCTGGTCGCGCGAGCGCCGTACAATGATCCCGTGCGCGCGATCCACCTCGGCCTCTCGCTCCTTCTCTCGAGCCTGCTCGTCGGCTGCGGTGGCGGCGAGGAGCCGCGCCAGAGCCCGCCGGCGAGCGCTGGCGCCCAGGCTCCGCCGGCTGCCTCTGCGCCGGTTCAGCCAGGCCCGGCCCGGCCAGCCCCGGCCCAGCCTGCGTCTGCCGGCGGGCCTTCCAACCCTTCCGCAACATTCCATCCAGCCCCGCCACGGCCCGAAGCGTCCCTCGTCGTCTTCCTCGGCGACAGCCTGACGGCCGGCTACGGGCTCGCCGAGGACCAGGCCTACCCGGCGCTGATCCGCGAGCGGCTGGCGGCCGAGGGCATCGCCGCTCGCGTGGTCAATGCCGGCATCTCCGGCGACACCACGGCCGGCGGCCTGGCGCGGCTCGATTGGGTGCTGAAGCAGAAGCCGAGCGTGGTGGTGGTGGCGCTGGGCGGCAACGACGGGCTGCGCGGCTTCCCGCTGGCGGAGACCGAATCCAACCTGCGGCGCATCGTGGAGCGGGTGCGGGCGGCCGGCGCAGCGCCCCTCCTCGCCGGCATGATGATCCCGCCCAACTACGGCCCGGACTACGCGCAGGGTTTCGCCGCGCTCTACCCACGCCTGGCGCGCGAGCTCGACGTGCCGCTGATCCCCTTCCTGCTCGCCGGCGTGGCCGCCGAGGTCGACCTCAATCAGCCCGACGGCATCCACCCCACGGCCGAGGGACAGAAGGTGCTGGCCAAGACCGTGCTGCAGTACCTGCGGCCGCTGCTGGCTCCCGCTTCCTGAAGGGGCTGCCGTACCGCTCGGCGGAGCCGGCAGCTCCATCGCGCCCGAGCTTCAGGGGAACTCATCGATGCAACACTGGCGGATGCAGCCGAAGCCGCCGCTCGCCTTGCACTCGCACCAGCAGCACTTGTCGAGGCAGGCGGACGGTGGCGTCGGGCACGACGGGCATTTCACCACGGTGCCGTCGCAGGTCACCGAGGCCGCCTGCACGGTGCACGAGGTGTGGCCGGTACACGAGACGACGCAGCCCGACACCGGACAGGTCTGCTGCGCGTGGCAGTGGTTGAGCGGCGTGACCTCCGGCACCCCGACCAGGACCGAGTCGATCCCGCTGGCGGGGCTGTCGCAGCGGACGCCATTGGCGGGTAGGGGAGCGAGCGGTTGCGCGAGGACGGCGGGAGCGAAGGGCTGGAGGGGAGTGGCCGCCGGCTCGGCCCACGCGAGGGTGGGCGTCAGCGTCAGGGCCAAGGCGAGGAGACGGTTCGCGATGCGCATGGCTTGGCCTCCTTGAGGGACCGGAGCGTCCCTAGCCTGTGAACATAGCGATCTTCGTAGATCTTTTCTAACGACTTGTCAACCCCGCGGCCTGTCGAGCGCCGGGCGCTAGGGCTCGGCAGGCTCGGTGGGGGCCGCGCGCGCCTCTGCTTCCTTCGCCTCCTCCCACAGCGCGTCCATCTCGCCGAGGTCGGAGTCGTTGAGGCTCTTGCCGCGGGCGGCCAGGCCTTGCTCGACGTGCGCGAAGCGGCGCCGGAACTTGCGGTTGGTCTGCGCCAGGGCGGCCTCGGGATCGACGCCGAGCTTGCGGGCGAGGTTGACGACGGTGAAGAGCAGATCGCCGATCTCCTCGCGCGCCTGATCGCGGGCCGCCTCGCCGGGCTCGCCGAGCGCCTGCTTGAGCTCGGCGACCTCCTCCTCGAGCTTGGCCAGGACCGGCTCGACCGCCGGCCAGTCGAAGCCCACCCCTGCCGCCTTCTGGGTCATGCGCAAGGCGGCGGTGAGCGCCGGCAGCGACGGGGCGACGCCGTCGAGCAGCGAGCCCGAGCCGCGCTCGCCGACCTTGCGCCGCTCCCAGGCCTCGCGCACGGCGGCGGCGTCCGCGAGCTGCTGATCACCGAACACGTGCGGGTGGCGCGCCACCATCTTGGCCTCCACGCGGGCGATCGAGTCGGCCAGGGTGAAGGCGCCTCGCTCCTGGGCGAGACGGCCGATGAAGGCCACCTGGAAGAGCAGGTCGCCGAGCTCGGAGGCCAGCTCGCCCCAATCCCCGGCGTCGATCGCCGCCGCCGCCTCGTGCGCTTCCTCGAGGAGATAGGCGCGCACATCGAGCAAGGTCTGCTCGCGGTCCCAGGGGCAGCCGTCCGGCGCCCGCAGGCGTGTCACCAGCGAGAGCAGCCGCCCGAGATCGGCGGCAGGGTCGTCGGGCATCGGCAGGCGGGTCTCCGCGCTACGGGCGCCGAGCCGGGCCAAGACGCTAGGTCCCTTGCTCGGAAGAATTTAGCCTTGCTACGATACCCCAGACTCAGGCGCGAAAGGAGGCGGGTTGAGCGGCAGCGAGATCAAGGTCTCCGACAAGCGGATGTTCACCGCCGACGGCCGGCTGAAAGACGAGTACCAGTTCCTGGAGAGCGAGGCCGAGGCGCCGGTCCCCGAGACGGAGGCTCCGAAGGCGGAGGCCCCCCGCGGCCCGCAACCGCCGCCACCGGCGGCCCGCCCCGATTGGCAACCGCCCGTGCCGCCGGCTCGCGAGGCCCCACCCCTCGAGCTCCCCGCCTCCCATCTCCAGCCCGGCGGCCCGTCCTTTTTCGACCTGCTCGCGCTGCTGGCGGAGCCGGCCTCCGTGTACCTGGGCGACGTGCCGCTGCCGGCAGGGCAGTCGGCCGAGGATCTGGACCTCGCCCGCTTCCACATCGATCTGCTGGCGCTGCTCAAGGACAAGACCGCGGGAAATCTGACGGCCGAGGAGGCCGCCGTGCTCGAGGACCTGGTCTACCAGCTTAGGATGCGGTACGTCCAAAAGCGAGGTTGAGGGACCTGCGGCGCGAGCCAGGCGCGGCGAGCCCTACACCAGCTCGAGCGCAGCCCATGGTAGCGCCTAACTCGCATCCGTCGCGCCCCGGCGTGCTGGCCCTGTGCTTGGCCTGGGCGGTTCTCGGGCTGGCGCCCGCGGCCCGGGCCCAGGACGACGTCTCGGCGCAGCACGGCACCGGGATCGAGCTCACCGCCGCGACCCAGCAATCGCTCGCCCGGCTGCGGGACCTCTGGCAGCAGTGGCAGCTCGCGGTCGAAGGGGACGACGCACGCCGCCCGGCCGAGCTCATCAACCTGCTCGCGGGGAGTGCGCGCGAGCTGGGCTTCGAACGCCTGCCCGACCTCGCCACCGCGGCCGGCGCCACGGCCATCGAGGCGGCGCGCGCCGGCCGCTCCGAGGTCGCGGCGCGCTGCCTGGAGGCCGCCGCCGGCCTGGATGCGGAGTGGCCCGATACCCACTATGCCGTCGCCGCCGTGGAGCGCATCGAGGGCCGGTCGTGGAGTGGCGCCAAAGCCAAGCTCGCGGGCCTCGCCGCCGAGGCGCGCAGGCCGACGGCGCGCCGATTGTGGACCGCCAACCTCTTCACCTGGACGATCTACGCGCTGCTGCTCGCCGGCCTGCTCTACGCCGCGCTGCAGCTCGCCGCCAAGGGTGGCGGCCTGGTGCGCGACCTCTCCCGCCTCGGCGCCCGCTTCCTGCCCCGGCCGCTCGCCATACCGCTCGCCGTGGTGCTGCTGCTGTGGCCGGTCGCCCTGCCCTACGGCCTGGCCTGGCTCGTCCTCTACTGGTCGGTGCTGCTGTGGGGCTACGGCTCGGCCTCCGAGCGCGCGGTGTGGATCGGGCTCTGGTTGGTGCTGGGGGTGGCGCCGCTCCTCGCCGAGCAGGGCCGCCGCTGGGTGCGCGAGGAGCTCACGCCGCAGGTGCAGGCGGTGGAGAACCTGCGCCAGGGCCGGCTCTACGGCTCGCTGTTCACCGATCTCGGGGTGCTGCGCTCGACGCTTCCCGACAGCGCCGCCGCCCGCCACCTGATCGCCGACGTCCACCGGCTCCTCGGGCAGTGGGACCTCGCGAAGCTCGCCTACGGCCAGGTGCTCGCCGGCGAGCCCGACCAGGCCAGCGTGCTGCTCAACCTGGGTGCCTTCGCCTACTTCCAGGGGGACTATGCGCAGGCCGCCGAGTACTTCAAACGGGCGGCCGCCGGCGACCCCACCGACGCCGCCGGCTTCTTCAACTTGAGCAAGGCCTACGCAAAGATGCTCTACCTGGACGAGGCCACCGCGGCGCGCGAGCAGGCGCGGGCGATCGACGACAAGAGCTACAGCCGCTGGCTGCGGGTCACCGCGCACGACGGCATCCAGTTCTCCCGCGCCGGCCTCGAGCGCAGCGACGAGATCCGCCGTCAGCTCGCGGCCGAGCGGCGCAGCGCCGAGGGCGTGGGGTCGCAGGCCCTGATCTGGCGCCACGGGCTGTCGCTGCTGCTGGCCGTGGGCCTGATCCTGGTGGCGATCACTCTCGATCTGGCGCGCCGGCCGTTCGGCTACAGCGAGCTGCCGATCGACCTGCGCGAGACGCACAGCGCCTGGGAGCGCGGGGTGCACGCGCTGCTGCCGGGCTTCGACGCGGCGGAGCTCGGCGAGGGGTTCCGCGCCTATGCGCTGATCCTGCTGCCGGCGGCCCTGTTGTTGCTGGGGCTCGGCGCGGCGCCGCTCTACCGGCTGCCGGTGGGGCTGGATGCCGGGCTCTCCTCCTGGCGCTGGATCTCGAGCTTGCTCGGCCTCACCGTCTTCTTCGGCTGGCGCCTGCTGCGGGTGTTCGGCGGTTCCCTGCCCGGCCTTGGCGCCGCGGCGTCGGCGGAGGCCAAGTAATGGCCCACGAGTCGATGGCCATCGAGGGCACCCTCGACCTCTTCCAGCTCCCCGAGATCCTGCAGCTCATCTCGCACCAGGGCAAGACCGGGATCTTGACCGTCCAGGGCGAGGCCGACATCGTCGCCATCTCCTTCGAGCGCGGCCGGGTGGTGGCGGCGGACGCCCTCAACCAGACCCTGGAAGAGGCGCTGGGCGAGGTGCTGGCCGGCCAGGGCATGGTGGCGCCCGCCGAGTTCGCCGCGGTGGCCGCCGAGCACCGGGCGGGCAGGGGCCGGCTGATGGACCTGCTGGTGGCGCGGCGGCTGATCGAGCGCCCGCACCTCCTCGGCGCCTTGCGCCTGCACATGTACCGGCTGCTCATCGAGCTCCTGCGCTGGCGTTCCGGTGAGTTCAAGTTCTACTCCACCGAGGAGGTCTCCTACGAGGAAGGCTTCCCGCCGATCGCGGTCGAGGAGCTGCTGATCCGCTCGGTGGAGGAGGCGGCGGGCGAGGGCCATCCCACCATCCCCGACTCGCGGTCGATCTACGAGCCGGCCGACCCGGGTCGCCCGATCCACGTGCGGCGCGAGGGCGAGGACTTCGCGGACTCCGGCGACGCGGTGTGGCTCTCCGCCGCCGACGGCGAGCTCCTCGCCAGCCTGGGCACCGGCCACACCGTCTCGGCCCTGGTCAAGAAGACGGGCAGCGACGAGTACAAGGTGCGCTACGTGCTCCATCGCCTGCTGGAGGCCGGCGTGGTGCGGCCGCGCCTGCCGGCGGTGGTGGTGCCGATGGCCCCGCCGTCGCACGCCGCGCCGCTGGTGGTCGCGGCCGACCGGCTCGAGGAGACCTTCCACGGCTCGCCGGTGGTGGTGCCGCCGCCGCCCAAACCCGACACCGCGCGCCTCCACCCTCTGGTGCGCCCCTTGCCCGGGCGCCTGCTCGCCATGCTTCCCCTAGTGGTGGCCGGGTTGGTGCTCTTTCGCACGCCGCTCGCGGCCATCCTCCCGTTCCCCTGGCAGGCGGCGCAGCGTGGCGCCGTGGTGCAGGCGCTCGCCGGCTCGGCCTACCTGCGGCTGGACCAGGCGGCCAAGGCGTACTTCCTGCTCGAGGGCAGCTTCCCTCCGGCCCTCGAGGAGCTGCGGCGCCGTGGCCTCGTCGGCCGCGCCGAGCTCTCGGACCCGCTCGGCCGCCCCTTTGCCTGGGCGGCGCAGGCCACCACCTACGACGTGGCGCCGGTGGTGGCCGGGGTGAGCCTGGCAGAGGAGGGAGCCACCGAGGCCGTGACCGGCAGCTTCCTGCTCGACTCCGACTTCCTGACGCTCGTCCGCGTCGACCGTAAACCCCTGGTGCTGTTGGACTAAGGCCTCAGCCTCCAGGACGGCGGGGCGCCTCGCGCCCGGCGCGAAGCCTCGGCTGGAATAAATCTTAGCGTCCGGTTGTCATATATGGCGTCGGAGGAGCTTGACAGCTCCTCACTAAGGTTTGTAGCCTGTCGGAGAGCAAGGAGCCCAAAGGAGGACTCGAGTGAGCAAGATCATCGGCATCGACCTGGGGACCACGAACAGCGTCGTGGCCATCATGGAAGGAACGGAAGCCAAGGTCATCCCCAATGCGGAGGGCAACCGCACCACGCCGTCGGTCGTGGCCTTCACCAAGAGCGGCGAGCGCCTGGTCGGCCAGGTGGCCAAGCGCCAGGCAGTGACCAATCCCGAGAACACCATCTTCTCGATCAAGCGGTTCATGGGCCGCAAGCACGACGAGGTCAGCGAGGAGATGAAGATGGTGCCCTACAAGGTCACCCGCGTCGAGAACGGCGACGTGCGCATCGGGGTGGACGACAAGAAGTTCTCGCCGCCCGAGATCTCGGCCATGATCCTGCAGAAGCTCAAGGCCGCGGCGGAGGACTACCTGGGTGAGAAGGTGGAGCGCGCGGTGATCACCGTGCCCGCCTACTTCAACGACGCCCAGCGCCAGGCGACCAAGGACGCCGGCAAGATCGCCGGCCTCACCGTCGAGCGGCTGGTCAACGAGCCCACGGCGGCGGCCCTCGCCTACGGTCTCGACAAGAAGAAGGACCAGACCATCGCGGTCTACGACTTCGGCGGCGGCACCTTCGACATCTCGATCCTCGAGGTGGGCGAGGGCGTGGTGGAGGTCAAGGCCACCAACGGCGACACCCACCTGGGCGGCGACAACATCGATCAGCGCATCATCGACTGGCTGCTCGAGGAGTTCAAGAAGGACCAGGGCATCGACCTGGCGCAGGACCCGATGGCCATGCAGCGCCTGAAGGAGGCCGCGGAGAAGGCCAAGGTCGAGCTCTCCTCGGCGCAGGAGACCGACATCAACCTGCCGTTCATCACCGCCGGCGCCTCGGGACCCAAGCACATGAACGTGCGGCTCACCCGCGCCAAGCTCGAGCAACTGGTGGACGACATCATCAAGCGCTCGGCGGGCCCATGCCGCCAGGCGCTCAAGGACGCCGGCCTTTCCCTGAACCAGATCGACGAGGTAGTGCTGGTCGGCGGCCAGACCCGCATGCCGGCCATCCAGGCCCTGGTCAAGGAGCTGTTCGGCAAGGAGCCGCACAAGGGCGTCAACCCGGACGAGGTGGTGGCGATCGGCGCCGCGGTGCAGGGCGGCGTGCTGCGCGGCGACGTCAAGGACGTGCTGCTGCTCGACGTCACCCCGCTGTCGCTGGGCATCGAGACCCTGGGCGGCGTCTTCACCCGCCTGATCGAGCGCAACACCACCATCCCGACGCGCAAGAGCGAGACCTTCTCGACGGCGGCCGACAACCAGACCTCGGTCGAGGTGCACGTGCTGCAGGGCGAGCGCGAGATGGCGCGCGACAACCGCACCCTCGGCCGCTTCCACCTGGTGGGCATCCCGTCGGCGCCGCGCGGCATGCCGCAGATCGAGGTTACCTTCGACATCGACGCCAACGGCATCGTCAACGTGTCGGCCAAGGACCTGGGCACCGGCAAGACGCAGAACATCACCATCACCGCCTCGAGCGGCCTCGACGATCGCGAGATCGACCGCATGGTGAAGGAGGCCGAGACGCACGGCACCGAGGACAAGGAACGGCGCCGCCAGGTGGAGCTGCGCAACCAGCTCGACAGCCTGGTCTACACCACCGAGAAGACCCTCGCCGAGCACAAGGAGAAGCTCGAGCCGGGCGAGCTCGGCCGCGTGGAGGAGGCGATCGCGGCAGCCAAGAAGGCGCTCGACGGTGACGATTTCGGGGCCATGGAGCAGGCTGCGCAGCAGCTCCAGCAGGCGTCGCACAAGCTCGCCGAGGCGATGTACAAGCAGGCGTCGCCTCCTCCGGGTAGCGGCGCCGGCCCGGGTGCCTCCGGCCCGTCCGGCGGCGGCGCCGGTGACGACGTGATCGACGCCGAGTACGTCGAGGCCGACAAGAAGTGAGCTCGGAGCTCGTCGCGACGCGGTCGCGACGAGCTTTCCCCAGAGGCCGACGATGAGCGAACGTCAACCGCGCGGCGCAGGCAATGGCGGCAAGAAGTACGTGATGATCAGCGTCGTCGCCGAGCGCCTCCAGATCCACCCCCAGACCATCCGCTTCTACGAGCGCGAGGGCCTGATCAAGCCGGCGCGCAGCGCCGGCAACACGCGCCTCTACGACGAGAACGCCATCCAGCGCCTCGAGACCATCCTCAACCTGACCCGCGAGCTCGGCGTCAACCTGGCGGGAGTGGAGGTCATCCTGTCGATGAAGGAGCGCCTCTACGCCCTCCAGGGCGAGGTCGACCGCCTGCTCTCCGAGCTGCGCCAGCACGCCAGCGACCAGCGCGCCGGCATCGAGCGCCGTCACGCCCTGGTGCGGGTGACCGGCGGCGTGCCGGCCAAGCGTTGAGCCCCGGCTGCCTTCTCCGATCTGGCTGCCTATGCTATAAACGCATCGGACAATCAGTCCTACAGATCGGAGGCTAGATGGCGGCAGCGAGAGATCGCGGCGCGCGGGGGATGGGCTCGTGGGTATTGTGGGTGATGGCGGGGCTGGCTGCCAGCCCCGCCGATCCGGCCGTCGCTCAGCTCTGTAGCGGCGGCCCGGTTTGCCAGTTCCTCTCCTGCCGCTCGCCCGCCTTCGCGCCCCCGACCGCGCTGTGGGGCGAGCTCAAGCCGGCGACCGCCGGCCAGGTCCCCAGCAACCGGGACTCCACGGACTTCGCGGAGTTCTTCGACCCACCGGGCCTGCAGTTCCCGCACTGGATGTCGCTCGACATCGAGAACGGCTGGGTGTTCGCCGCCGTCGATCACGGGCTCGAGATCTGGGACGCTCGATTCAACCCCGGCAGCCCCACGCGGGTTGCCCAGATCGGCCAGCCGTCATTCCCGACCTGGCCGACGGAGCCCCACGAGGGCGTCCCGATCCGGGACATCGATGCGCCCGACGGCGTCGACACCGTGGCCGTGGTGGGCTTCGCAGGCGCCGGCGGCCTGGTGGTCTTCGACACCACCTCGAAGGCCGGGCCCACGGCCCGCTACGCGGACCGCGCGCGCACCACGCTCGAGGTCTACGCCGCGCGCATCGCGGGCCGCAACTATGCTTTCGGCGCCAACACCCTCTCGGGCCTCCTGGCCTACGACCTGACCGCGGCGCAGGCGCTCTCCGGGCTCTGCACCGACGACACGCCGGCCGAGAACGACTGCGGCGTCTACCGGGGGCAGCTCGGGACCCGCACCCGCTTCCGCTACGTGGATGGGGTGGGCGACGCCTCCGGCAACCGCCACTGGGTGGTCGCTTCCGGCGGCAGCATCTTCGAGGGCCTCGAGATCTGGGAGGTCTCCAACCCGTCGCTGCCGGTGCTGAAGATCGAGGCGTTGCCGAACGAGTACGTGCACGGCGTGGCCCTGTGGCGCGACGGCTCGCGGTACTACCTCGCCCTGCGCTCGCTGCCCGCGATGGCCGGCTTCTTCCCCACCACGGCCCGCATCTACGACCTCTCCTGCCTGGCGAGCGGTGGCTGCACCGGCCTCGCGGCGCCGCTGTGGTCGCGCCTCCTGCCCACCCGCGGCGACGACTACTTCGTCGTCGACTCCGAGAGTCACGGCCGGACCTTCCTCTACTTCGGCGCCTTCGATCAGTGCTCGCTGGGAGCAGAGCTCGAGAACGAGTGGCTGTTCGACGTCTCCTGCCCGCGCACGCCGCGCGACGTGATGCCGCCGCCGGCGACCATCGACGGCACGCTGACCTCGTACTGGGGCTGGTACTACCGGGTCAACCCCACGGGCTTCAACGCCTTCGCGGGGAGAGTGGGGAAGTTCCACGGCTCCTACTTCTACCGCGCCGCCAACTCGATCTTCGACGTCCACCAGCGCGCTGTCGATCCGAACGCGATCTTCGAGGACGGCTTCGAGTGCGGCACGCTGCCCTGGACGGAGGTGGCGCCGTAGCTCCGCCGCGGCGCGCCGGGAGAGGCCGAACCCGCGTGCTAGCATTCGGCCATGATCGAGCCGCAGTCGATGGCGGAGGCTTGTCCGCTCTGCGGGGGCCGCGGCTGGGTGCTGGCGGCGGACGGCGGGGCGGGGACGGCCATCGGCTGTGAGTGCCGCAAGCTGGGTCTGGGCGCGCGCTTGCTCGCCGGCTCCGGGATCCCCGAGCGCTACCGGCACTGCCGGTTCGAGAACTTCGAGACCTCTCACTACGACCCGGCCACGAGGGATCAGCTCCTGCGGGCGCTGGCCGAGAGCCGAGCCTACGTCGAGTCCTTCCTCGGGGCGGACGGTACGACTCGCGAGAGCGGCCTGCTGTACGTGGGCCCCACCGGGGTAGGCAAGACCCACCTCGCCGCGGCGGTGGCGATCGAGCTCATCGAGCGCCGCCGAGTGCGGGTGAGGTTCGTCGAGTTTACCGACCTCTTGCACCAGATCCAGGCCACCTTCCAGCCCAACACGCCGGGCTCGAAGAGCGAGATCCTGGAGGGCCTGGCCGAGGCCGAGCTGCTGGTGCTCGACGAGCTCGGCGCGCAGAAGCCCACCGCGTGGGTGCAGGACGTGCTCTACCTGATCATCAACGCCCGCTACGTCAGCCGCCGGCCGACGATCTTCACTACGAACTTCCGGCTGGACGCCGGCGCGAGGCAGATCGAGCGAGAAGAGAAGCTCGATCGCGGCGCCTCGGCGCCCGGGCTCGAGAGCCTCGGCCACCGGCTGCAGGCGACCCTGGTCAGCCGCCTCTACGAGATGGCCCGCCCGATCCTCCTCGACGGGGTCGAGGACTTCCGGCGCACGGTCCGCAACCTGTCGCTCTCCAGCGCAAGGTGAGACGACCGCTCGGCGGCCTCGCAGCTCTGGCGTTGGCTCTGGCCTGCGCCGGCGGCGGCCACACGCCGCCGCGGCCCGCCGGTCCGCCGCCGCCCGCGCCGGCCCCCGCTCCGGCGGCGGAGCGGCCGGCCGAGCCGGCGCCGCCCGCGCCTCCTGCCACCGAGAACGCACTCCCGGCCGAGAGCGCACCGCCGGTCGAGAGCGCACCCTCGCCCGCCGAGCCGCGGCCGGCGGCGCTTCCCGAGCTGCCGCCGCGCATCCGCATCGGCTTGAAGAGCGACCTGTCCTCGGCCGTGCTGCCGTGCTGCGACGGCGCGCTCGCGCTCGAGCACTCGGGCGCCAGCGAGCCGCTCTCTTCGCCGATCACGGTCGAGCCGGTGGTCGCCGGCGGCGGCACCGTATGGCGCCTGCAGGTCGCCGCCCTGCGCGACGAGGAGCGGGCGGCGGACTACGCGCGCGGCCTGGCGTCGCGCACCGGGCAGCCGGCCGAGGCCCACTTCGACGCCGGCGTCGACCTGTTCCGGGTGCGCGTCGGGCGCTATGCCTCGCGCCAGGCGGCGGAGGCGGCGCGACGCCTGCTGCCCGCCGCCGAGGCGGCCGCGGCCTGGATCGTCGCCGAGGTCACCGATCTCGCTTCGCCGGCCCTGCGCGTCCGGCAGGGCGGCGAGAGCTTCCAGGTGCCGGGCCGCTGGCTCGCGGTCTCCGCCGGCGCCGGCGGCGCCGTGCGGGTGGATGGCCGGCGCTACCGCGATCGCGTGCTCGTCTTCCTCAACGACCGCGGCACCCTGAACCTGGTCAACGAGCTGCCGGTCGAGGAATACCTGCGCGGTGTGGTGCCCAAGGAGATGGGCCCCGACCAGTACAGCCGTCTGGAGGCGCTCAAGGCGCAGGCGGTGGCCGCCCGCACCTATGCGCTGCGCAACCTCGGCCAGTTCGCGGCCGAGGGCTACGACCTCTGCTCCGGCCCGCGCTGCCAGGTCTACGGCGGCCGGGACGTCGAGCACCCGCTGTCCGATCGCGCCGTCTCCGAGACCGCCCACCAGGTGCTGCTCTACGACGGCGCCCTGGCCGACACGCTCTACACCTCTACCTGCGGCGGGCACACCGAGGACGTCGAGGTGGTCTTCCCCAGCAAGACGGCGCCTTACCTGCGTGGTGTGCCGTGCATCGAGGGGGGCGCGGTGCCGCTCGCCGGCTCGCTCGCCGCCGGCACGCCGTTCCCGCACGGTTTCACCCGCGCGCTCGCGCCGCCGGTGGGAGATCCGGCGCTCGGCGGCAGCCGGGAGGCCGCCACCCTTGCCGGGCGCCTGCTGCGCCTGGCGGAGCTCGCCGGCCTTGCCGTGCCGAGCGATCGGCTGGCCTCGCTCGAGCGCCGCGAGCTGGGCCGCTACCTGCTCTCGCTCTTCGATTTGACGCTCGACGCCGCGCTCCTGGTGCCCGGCCCGGACGTCGCCTACCTGACGGCCGAGGCGCCGCCGGGCTGGAGCGAGGAGGATCGCCGGCGCGCCGCCTACCTGGCGGCGAGCGGCCTCCTGACCGGCCGCCTCGACCGCCCGGTCAGCGAGGCCGAGCTCGAGGAGCTGGTGCTGAAGCTGGCGGAGTCGCTGCGGGTGGTGCGCCGGGTGGAAGCCCGCTTCCTGACCCGCGCCGGCGCGTTGCTCACGGTGGAGCAGGGCCGCCGCGAGCAGAGCTACTCTCTGCCGGCCCGCCTGCCGGCCTTCCGCTCGCGCGCCGCGGCTTCCGGCGGCACGCCGGCGGAAGCCGCCCCGACGGCGTCCGACCTCGCGCTGGTGCCGGGCGACCGGCTGTGGCTCTACCTGGTGGGGGAGGAGCTGGGCGCCGTGGTGCAGGAGGTCAGCCTCGCCGGAGCCTCCTTCGACCGCACCAGCAAGCTCGCCTCGTGGAGCCGTTTCCGCAGCGACGGCGAGCTCGCGGCGCGGGTCGAGGAGCAGTTCCCCGGCCTCGGCTTCGCCGGAATGGAGGTGCTGGACCGCGGGCGGTCGGGCCGGGTGGGAAAGATCCGAGTGGTAGGCCGCGGCGGCCGCAGCCAGGAAGTGTCAGGGCTCGCCGTGCGCTGGCTGCTGGACCTGCCGGAGACCTGGTTCACCGCCCGGCGCCTGCAGCCCGCCAAGGGCGCCAGCGGCTGGCAGTTCTCGGGCCGCGGCTGGGGCCACGGCGTCGGCCTCTGCCAGAACGGCGCCTACGGCCTGGCTGGGAGGGGGCTCAACTATCGCGAGATTTTGGCGCATTACTACACAGGGGCCGAGCTGGCCCGACTCCATCTCTAGACGAGATCTAGACGCTCGATGTGTCGTAGCAGCATATACTGCCGGGACCTGGCAGCAACGAAGGCTTCTTCTCAGGAGATTTCACATCATGCGATGGCTTCGTCCGCACGCTCTGCTCACGCTCGTCGTCGTTCTGCCCTGCCTCGCCTCATCCGGCACCGCGGGCGCCGCCGAGCCGCTTCCCTGGAGCCTTTCCGCTCCGCTGCGGCAGGGTGGTGACGCCCCCATCGAGCTGCGGGCGAGCGCACCGCCTCCCCTGCGCCTCGCCGAGCGGGCCGGGACCGCCAATCTCGCCGAGCTGCGGGCGGCCGTGACCGCGGCGCGGGCCGAG
Source organism: Thermoanaerobaculia bacterium (assembly GCA_044869805.1). GTDB lineage: Bacteria > Acidobacteriota > Thermoanaerobaculia > Multivoradales > SZUA-115 > CAWDVR01. The sequence continues at coordinate 22,439 of JBIOXV010000001.1, forward strand.
CTCGACGACATCGCGCTCTGGAACCGCACCCGGCGCGTGCCGGCGAGAAACGGCTTCGCCCGCGACCTGCCGGCCCCGAAGGCCCTGACCTTCGGCCCCGAGCTGGGAACCAAGGCCGCCGGCGAGCATGCCGGGGGCCGCTTCGAACGGGCGAGCGACGGTGGGCTGGTGTGGGGCGCGGCCGTGCGAGTGGAGGGCGCCCATCGCCTGCGGCTTCACCTCTCCGGCCTCGACCTGCCGAAGGACGCCCTGCTCTGGGTCTACGGCGCCGGCGAGGCCGTCGGCCCCTTCGGCCTCGAGCTCGCGGGCCCGGCCGGCGACCTGTGGACGCCCTCAGTGGGCGGCGAGACGATCCGCCTCGAGCTCAAGCTCGCGGCCGGGGCCGAGCCCTCGCGCTTCACC
>JBIOXV010000002.1:0-4363 GCA_044869805.1 Thermoanaerobaculia bacterium
CGCCCGTTCGACGACCGCAACCCCATCCCGCTCGCGCGGCCCTGGATCGACGACGCCGAGGTCCAGGCGGCGGCCGAGGTGGTGCGTTCCGGGTGGCTGTGCCAGGGCGCCAGGACCGAACAGTTCGAGGCCGAGATGGCGGCGCGGGTGGGCGCCAAGCACGGCATCGCCGTCTCCAGCGGCTCTACCGCCCTTCTCGTCGGCCTCGAAGCCCTGGGCGTGGGGCCGGGAGACGAGGTCATCGTCCCGGACATGACCTTCATCTCCACCGCCACCTGCGCTCTGCGCCTGGGTGCGAAGGCCGTGCTCTGCGACATCACCGCCACCGACTACAACCTCGACCCCGAGCGCGTCGAGCGGCTGGTCACGCCGCGCACCAAGGCCATCCTGCCCGTCCACTACGCCGGCCAGCTCGCCGACATGGAGCCCCTGCTGGACATCGCCCGCCGCCATCGGCTCGCCATCCTCGAGGACGCGGCCGAGGCCCACCTGGCGCGCTACCGGGGAGGCCGCTACGCGGGCACCATTGGCGAGATCGGCATCTTCAGCTTCACGCCCACCAAGCTGATCACCACCGGCGAAGGCGGCATGGTCGTCACCGACGACGACGCTCTGGCGCACAAGTGCCGCCTGATCCGCAACTTCGGCGACGCCGGCAAGTTCCGCTGGCAGTCGCTGGGCTTCAACTACCGCCTCAACGAGATGGCTTCGGCGCTGGGGGTGTGCCAGCTCGCCAAGCTCGACCACATCCTCGCCGAGCGGCGCCGCAAGGCCAAGCGCTACGACGTCGCGTTCGCCGGCAGCGAGCTGGTGGCGGCGCCGTGGCTGCGTGGCCCCGAGGACTCGAACTACCAGCTCTACACGGTGCTCCTCGCCGTCGACCGGCTGACCCTCGACCGCGACGCGGTGATCGCCGAGCTGGCGCGGGCCGGGGTCTCGGCGCGGCTCTACTACCCGGCCCTCCATCGGCACGGGGTGCTGGCTGGCTCGGGGCCCTTCGACGACGCCGATTTCCCCTGCGCCCTCGACTTCGAGCGCCGCGCCCTGTCGCTGCCGATCTACACTGCTTTGACCGACGCCGAGCAGGACCGGGTGGTCGAGGTGCTGCTCGACGCTCTCGAGCGGCACCGGCGCTAGCGAGGAATGCGGCCGATGATCACGGGCAAGAAAGTCCTCATCACCGGCGGTGCCGGCTTCATCGGCACCCACGCCGCCCAGCTCCTCGCCGCGGACAACGACGTCACGCTCCTCGACCTCAATCTGGGCGGCCCGCTGCGGTTCAGCCCTCTCGCCAGCGACCCCAAGGTGCGCAAGCTCGAGGGGGACGTGCGCGACCCCGAGCCTCTCCGCGCCGAGGTGGCGCGCTGCGACGTGCTGCTGCACTTCGCTTCGCTGGTCGGCGTGCAGTGGGTGATCGAGCACGCCCGCGACACCCTCGACACCATCCTGCTCGGCACCCGCAACGTGCTCGAGGCGGCGCGGGCCAACCCGCGGCTCGAGCGGCTGGTCTACATCTCGACCAGCGAGGTCTACGGCAACATCATCGACGCCACCGAGGGGGCCTCGGCCTCGGTAGGCACCGCCAACGACGCTCGCCTCTCCTACGCCTCGGCCAAGCTCGTCGGCGAGCACCTGGTGTGGGCCTACCACCGCGACTTCGGGATCCCGACCGTGATCCTGCGGCCGTTCAACATTTTCGGCCCCCTGCGCCTCACCGCCAACGCGGTGGGGATCTTCGCGGTGCGGGCGCTCGCCGGCCGCGAGATCCGCCTGCACGGCGACGGCAGCCAGCTCCGCTCGTGGTGCTACGTCGAGGACTTCATCGCCGCCCTCATGGCCTGTCTGGACAAGCCGGCCGCGGTGGGGCAGGATTTCAACATCGGCAACCCGGTGACGGCCAGCACCATCTACGACCTCGCCGAGCGGATCGTCCGCCTGACCGGCAGCCGATCGCAGATCGCCCGCACGCCGTACACTTTCAGCGACATCGGCGTGCGGGCGCCGAACTCGAGCAAGGCGCGGGAGCTCTTGGGGTACGTGCCCCGCTTCGACCTCGACGCCGGCCTGAAGCCGACGATCGAATGGCACGGCCGGCACCTCGAGGCCTTCCAGCACTGGCTGTAGGGCCGACTGAGGACCACGGGAGGCAAGCGCTCAGCATGACGCAGGGGACGATCGAGCCGCAGGCCGGTAAGCCCACCTGGGGCATCACGCTGCGCATCTTCGCCGATGTGCTGATGATCCAGGGCGCGCTGGTGGCGGCGCTCGCGGCGCGCCTGATCTATCACCTGGCGACCCTGCCGCCTGCGGCCCAGGTCGACCAGGGCAAGCTGATCGGCGCCTTCGTCACCTACTACCTGCAGACCGCGCTGCCGCTGACCGCGGTCTGCCTGCTGGTCTTCGCGCTGATGGGGTTTTACACCTACGGCCGTTCCTACCAGAGCCGCTACAAGGCGCTGGTGGTGTTCCAGGCCGTGACCCTGGCCTACCTGATCTTCGGATTCCTCACCCTGTTCTTCGGCGGCGTAGCGCCGCTGCCGAGGAGCGCACTGATCTTTGCCTGGCTGCTCACCGCCGCCTTCACGATCGGCGCCCGTGTGTGGTCGATGACCTGGAAGAAGGTGCAGGAGGCCGAGGAGCGCCGCGAGGTCGCGGGTACCAGCGAGGAGGTCAAGAACGTGCTGGTGATCGGCGGCGCCGGCTACATCGGCTCGGCGCTGCTGCCGCTGCTGCTCGACAAGGGTTACCGGGTGCGGGTGCTGGACCTCATGGTGTTCGGCGACGAGCCGATCAAGAAGGTCGCGCGCCACCCCAATCTGGAGCTGGTGCGCGGCGACTTCCGGCACATCGAGAAAGTGGTCGAGGCGCTCTCCGGCATCGACTCGGTGATCCATCTCGGCGCCATCGTCGGCGACCCGGCTTGCAGCCTGGACGAGGAGCTGACCATCGACGTCAACCTGTCGGCGACGCGCATGATCGGCGAGCTCGCCAAGGCGGTGGGGGTGCGGCGCTTCCTCTTCGCCAGCACCTGCTCGGTGTACGGCGCCAGCCGCGAGATCGTCGACGAGCGCAGCGTGGTCAAGCCGCTGTCGCTCTACGGCCAGACCAAGGCGGCCTCGGAGAACCTGCTGCTGGCCATGGCCTCGGAGCGCTTCGTGCCGGTGGTGGCCCGCTTCGGCACCATCTACGGCCTCTCCGGCCGCACCCGCTTCGACCTGGTCGTCAATCTGCTCGCGGCGCGCGCCAGGATGGAGAGGAAGATCACCATCTTCGGCGGCGAGCAGTGGCGCCCGTTCGTGCACGTGGAGGACGCGGCCCGGGCCCTGCTGCTGATGCTCCAGGCGCCGCTCGCCGCGGTGCGCCGCGAGGTCTTCAACGTGGGCTCGAACGAGCAGAACCTGACGGTGTCCGAGGTCGGGCGCCTGGTGGCCCGCCTGGTGCCCGGAGCCGAGGTGGTGATCGAGGAAGACTCGCCCGACCGCCGCGACTACCGGGTGAGCTTCGACCGCATCCGCGACCGGCTGGGCTTCAAGCCGGCGTGGACGGTGGAGCTCGGCGTGCTGCAGGTGCTCGAGGCCATCGCCAGCGGCGAGATCCGCGACTACCAGTCGCCCCAGTACAGCAACGTCAAGTTCCTCTCCGAGGTCCCCTCGGTGATGCCGTCGCGCAACGACTGGGTGCGGGAAGCCCTGAGTGGCGTGGTGGGGGAGTAGGGACCGCGTAGCTGGCGTCCTCCGGCGACCCGAGGTCTGGATCGCCCTCGCCGCTCTGGCGGCCGCCGCCTACTCCCAGGCGGCGACCTTCACCAACCCCTACGTCGTCAGCAACGACGCCCGCCTCCACACCTTCTGGATGGAGGTGTGGCGCGACCCGGCGCTCTTTCCCCGCGACCGCGTCGCCGCCTTCGCCGGCGCCTATCAGCCCTGGGCCTACCTGCTGCTCTACCGCCTGGCCGCGTTCGTCGTCGCGCCGCTCACCCTGTCGCGTGTCCTTCCCCTGCTGCTGCTGCCGTGGGCGGCGGTCGCCACCTACCGCCTCGGCGAGAAGCTGGCCGGCCGTTACGCCGGCCTGCTGGCGGCGGCGTGGGTGACGCTCGCACCCGTGGTGATCCACAAGATGTCGGGTGGCCACGCGCGCGGCTTCGCCGTGCCGCTGCTGGCCACCTGTGCCTATTACTTCGTGCGCCAGGCCCCGCGCCGCCTGGCGCTCGCCCTGGTGGTGACCAGCGGTTTCTACCCGATGGCGTTCGTGCTGGCGATCTTGGCGTTCCTGGCCTGCGCCTTCCGCTTCCCGAGGGGGCGGCCACGGCTGGCCGTGCCGCGCGCCGTGCTGGTGGGCATCGCGGCCGGGGCGGCGATCGGCG
>JBIOXV010000003.1:0-24524 GCA_044869805.1 Thermoanaerobaculia bacterium
TGTTCCTCGCCTACACGCTCTATCGCCGCGAGTTCCCGCTCGCCTTCCAGGCCGGCAGCCACGAGCTCGACATCAAGCTCGGGGTGTTCAACACCGCGGTGCTGATCGGCAGCTCGCTGACCATGGCGATGGCGGTACGCTCCGCGCAGCTCTCCCGTCGCAAGGCGATCGTGTGGTTCCTGATCGCCACCATGGTGCTCGGCGGCATTTTCCTGGGCGTAAAGGTGATCGAGTACTCGGAGAAGTTCCACCACCACCACGTGCCGGGGCCGAGCTTCCACTTCGAGGGCGAAGGGCGCTTCGAGGGGGTGCCTGAAAACAACGTGCAGATGTTCTTCTCGCTCTACTTCGCGATGACCGGCACCCACGCCCTGCACATGATCATCGGCATCGGCATCATGCTCTTCATGCTGCGGCCGGCCTGGCGTGGCAGGTGGAACGCCGACAACCACAACCTCGTGGAAGGGTTCGGCCTCTACTGGCACTTCGTCGACATCATCTGGATCTTCCTCTTCCCGCTGCTCTACCTGATCGGCAGGAAATAGGCCCAGGCAAGGAAGGGGCAGGAGAGTCGCCATGTCCGTGCACGTCTCGCCGATCCGCAACTATCTGCTGGTGTTCGCCGCGCTGATGGTGTTCACGGCGATCACGGTGTGGGCCGCCTTCCTCGAGTTCGGCCCGTTCAACAACGTGGTGGCGATGGCGATCGCCGTCACCAAGGCGACCCTGGTGGTGCTGTTCTTCATGCACGTCAAGTACTCGACCCGGCTCACCAAGCTGATCGTTGCCGGCGGCTTCATCTGGCTGGGGCTGATGTTCCTCTTCACGCTCGCCGACTACATGAACCGCGGCTGGTTGGGCGTAGCGGGCAAGTAGCGGCCGCATGCACCGCAACGAAACGCTGCTCGACCTCCTGCTCGAGATCCAGATCCTGGACCGGGTGCCGCGGATCGGCTACCCGCTGCGCGGCGTGGTGGACGGCGAGAGCGTCACCGAGCACTCCTGGCACGTGCTGTTCCTGGTGTGGGCCCTGGCGCCGCGGGTCCCCGAGGTGGACGAGCGGCGGGCGGTGGAGATGGCCTTGATCCACGACCTCGCCGAGCTCCGGGTCGGCGACCTGCCGCGCACCGCCTCCCGCTACTTCCCGGCCGGCGCCAAGAAGGCCGCCGAGACCGCGGCCATCGCCGAGCTCCTCGCCCCGCTTCCCGAGCGGGTGCAGGAGCTGTTCGCCGACTACGAACGGGGGACGAGCCCCGAGGCCAAGCTGGTAAAGGCCTGCGACAAGCTGCAACTGATGCTCAAGGTGACGGTCTACGAGCGGTGGGGGGCGGGCGGCCTCGCGGAGTTCTGGGAGAACCCCGACAACTTCCCCGACGGCGGCTTTCCGGTAGTGCGCGAGCTGTTCGAGGAGCTGCGGCGCCGGCGAGAGGCCGGGGACGGATCGACTTCGTGAGACGGACGGCGGTCTTGGCCTGCCAGAGTCTCGCGACCGGAGCTGCGGGTCATCGCGTGCAACGGGTGGCGGCTCTGGCTCGGCGCGGGGGGCTCGCTCTCGCCGTGGTCTTGCTCGCCGGCGCCCTGGGCTGCGGCTCGCCCGGCGAGGACCGGGTGGCGCACGGCCAGAAGCTCTACCAGCAGACCTGCGCCCTCTGCCACGGCGGCGACGCCAGGGGGATGCGCGGCCTGGGCAAGGGGCTGCTCGGCAACGAGTTCATCGCCGCGCGGAGCGAGCGGGAGCTGGCGCACTTCCTGATGGTCGGGCGGCGAGCCAGCGACCCAGCCAACGACACCGGCGTCGACATGCCGCCGCGCGGCGGCAACCAGGGCCTGCGCGACGAGGACCTGGCCGCCATCGCCGCGTACCTGAAGACGCTGCCGAGTCACTGAGAGCCCCTCACCCCGACCGTTCGATTTCCTGGCCCTCGGGTCATTGCCTCTAGGGGCAGGCCTCGTGCCTGCCCTCCGCCAGGGCGGCCACGAGGGCCGCCCCTACCGATCCGGCCCCCTCGCCCGGCGTGAGCGGGGAGAGGGTTGGGGTGAGGGGCGCCTCCGACTTACTTCTCGGCCTTCCTCTTCTGCTTCGCGAGGAACTTTTCGACCTTCTCCTGGTAGGTAGGACCGAGCAGGCGGTGGGCCGCGGAGGTCACGTCGCGCAGCACCACGCGCAAGTCGTCCGGTCCGCTCCAGTGCTTGCGGGCGTGGGCCTCGAGCTCACCGCCGAAGGCCTGCGCCAGCACCGCGGTCGCGAGCACCACGTCCTCGAGATAGCCGCCACCACCCAGAAGCGCCTCCGGCAGCAGGTCCACCGGCAGCAGGAAGTAGGCGAGCACCGAGCCGATCAGAGCGCGGGTGCGGGCCGGCACCTCGCGGTCCAGCACCAGTCGCACCAGCAGCAGGAAGATGTCCGGCACCAGGAGCAGCACCTTGATCGCATCGGCCCCCAGCCTGCCGCCCTTCTTCTCGACCGCCGCCAGAACCTTCACCCGCAGCCGGTCGTAGGCGGTGAGCAGGTGGTCGCTCGCGACGGGGAGCGCTGGCTCCTCCTCGCGATCATGGGCCTCGACCGCGGCTACGGCCTCGGCCTCGGCGGGCGGCGCGGGTCGGTTCTCTTCGTCCATCGGAGCTCCGGCGCGATTGTACTCAACGGCATACCGAGCGGGACTTTCGTTTCACCCCTTGACATCTTAGGGGTCGCCGCCCATACTCCCCTAAACGACTTAGGCCAAAAAAGCTTAGCAAATCTAATGGCAAGACGACCCACCGACCTCCTGCAAGGCACACTCGACATGCTGGTGCTCTCCGCCCTGGCACGCGAGCCCCTGCACGGCTACGCGGTGATGCGCTGGCTGCGCCAGGCCTCGGACGACGGCCTCAAGATCGAGGAAGGCGCTCTCTACCCCGCCCTGCACCGCCTCGAGGCGCGCGGCTGGGTGGCGGCGGAGTGGGGCCTCTCGGACAGCAATCGCCAGGCGAAGTACTACTCGCTCACCGCCAAGGGCCGTGGCGAGCTCGACTCCGAGACGCGGGCCTGGCGGGGCTACGTGGCCGCGGTGAGCAAGGTGCTCGAGGCAGTCTAGAGCGCCCGCGCGATGGACTCCCCAGGTTTCAAGAAGGTCCGCCGCTTCAGCCTCGGCCGCCGCGATCGGCGGCGCGAGGTCGAGGAGGAGCTGGCCTTCCATCTCGCGTCGAGCGAGCGCGACCTCGCGGCCTCCGGGCTGCCGGCGCCCGTGGCGCGCGAGGAGGCCGCCCGGCGCTTCGGTGACCTGGACCGCTACCGCCGGCAGTGCCTGTCGATCGACCAGCGGCGCGACCGCGCCCAGCAAAGAGGAGAGCTGGTGAAAGACCTGCTGCTCGACTTCAAGTACGCCCTGCGTTCTTTCCGCAAGAGCCCGGCGTTCCTGGCCGGTACGGTGCTCACCCTGGCGCTCGGCATCGGCGGCGCCACGGCGGTGTTCTCGGTGGTCTACGGCGTGCTGCTGAAGCCGCTGCCCTTCCCCGAGCCCGCCCGCTTGGTCCACCTCTGGGAGGAGAACGCGGAGCGCGGCTGGTCCTTCAACGAGGCGGCGCCGGCCAACTTCCTCGACTGGCGCGAGAGGGCCCGGAGCTTCACCGACATCACCGCCTACAGGCTCCTCGGCAGCGAGCTGGCCTTGACCGGCGACGGCGAGCCTGAGCCCGTGCCCGGCACCCTGGTGTACGCCAACTTTTTCGACGTTCTCGGCCTGCGCCCGGTCGCCGGCCGCTGGTTCGAGGAGCACGAGTCCTGGCAGGGCACGGCTGGGGTGGTGGTGATCTCGCAGGGCCTCTGGCAGCGCCGCTTCGGCGCCGACCCGGCGCTGATCGGCAAGACCATCAACTTGAACGGCCGCGAGCGGACGGTGGTGGGGATCGCGCCGCCCGGCATCCCCTTTCCCAAGCCGGGTCTGGACTTCTGGCTGCCCATCGCCTGGGAGCTGGCCAACCGCACCGAGATCCCGTTCCGCCGTGTCCACTCCATCTTGACGCTGGCGCGCCTGAAGCCCGGCGTCTCGCCGGCGGCCGCCAACGCGGAGCTCGAGGCGATCGCGGCAGCGCTCGAGAAGGAGTACCCGGAGACCAACCGCGCGATGGGCGCCGGCCTGATGCCGCTCGACGCGTGGATGAGCCGCGGCAACCGGCTGTCGCTCCTGGTGCTGCTGGCGGCGGTCGGCCTGCTGCTCGCCGTGGCCTGCGCCAACGTGGCCCACATGCTCCTCGCCCGCGCGGCGCCGCGCGGTGAGGAGATGGACCTGAGGACGGCCCTCGGCGCCAGCCGCTTCCGCGTGCTGCGCCAGCTCCTGGCCGAGAGCCTGCTCCTGGCCACGGCGGGCGGGGCTCTCGGCTGGGTGATCGCGTCGTGGGGCACTTCCGCGCTCCTGGCGCTGGCGCCGGCCGACCTGCCGCGCCGCCAGGAGATCGGGCTCGATGGGCCAGTGCTCGCCTTCGCCATCGTGCTGACCCTCGGCACCACGCTCCTCTTCGGCGCCGCGCCGGCCGTGAAGGCGATGCGGGGCGACGCCCTGCGCGCGCTCGCCTCCGGCCGCGGCCTGGCTGCCGCGGGCACCGTGCGGCGTGGCGGGCGGGTGCTGGTGGTGGCGGAGATCGCCCTGTCGCTGGTGCTGGTGGTGGGCGCCACCCTCTTCGGCAAGAGCCTGCTGCGGCTCACCGCGGTGGACCCCGGCTTCCAGGGCGACGACGTGCTCGCGGTCAAGCTGATGCTGCCCGGCGCGGTCTATAGCGACACGCCGCGGCTCCGCGCCTTCTACCAGGAGCTACTGGACCGCGTCGGCCGCCATTCCGGCGTCGAGTCCGTGTCCCTGACCACGCGCCTTCCCGGCACCGGCACCCACTGGACCAGCGACTTCGCGATCGAGGGCAGGGACCGCGAGGACTTCGGCATCGACGCGAGCCACCGCTCGGTCTCGCCGAGCTACTTCGGGACGCTCGCGGTGCCCGTGCTCGCCGGGCGCGCCTTCACCGCCGCGGACAGCACCGGGGCCGAGCCGGTGGTGATCCTCAACCAGACGCTCGCCCGGCTCTACTTCCCGAACGAGAGCCCGCTCGGAAAGCGCCTGTGCTTCGAGCGCTATCCGAGCGAGAAGCCCTACTGGCGCACGGTGGTCGGCGTGGTGGCGGACGAGAAGATGGGCAGCCTGTCGAAGCCCTCCCGGCCGGAGATCCTCGATCCCTTCCTCGCGGACCCGGACATCGGCTCCGAGCTCCTGCTGCGCTCCTCGGGCGATCCGCTGGCGCTGGTGGCCGCGGTCCGCGCCGAGGTGCGGGCGCTCGACCGTGACCTGCCGCTCTACGAGGTGCGAACCGTCGAGCAGCTCGTGGCCGGCTCGCTGGTCCGCGAGCGCTTCCTCGCCTTCCTGCTCGGCCTCTTCGCGGCCGCCGCCCTAGCGCTCGCGGCGCTCGGCACCTATGCGCTCCTCGCCTACCAGGTCGCCCTGCGCCGCCGCGAGATCGGCATCCGCATGGCCCTGGGCGCCAGGGTCGACAACGTGCTGCGCCTGGTGGTGACCGAGGCGGTGGTGCTGTCAGGGATCGGCCTCGCCCTCGGCACCGGCATCGCGCTCGTCTTGACCCGCCGCGCCTCGAGCCTGCTCTACGAGGTCAGCCCGGCCGACCCGGCAGTGTTTGCCGCCGTGGCCCTCTGCCTCGCCGCCGTCGCCGCCGTGGCGAGCTTCCTCCCCGCCCGGCGAGCCGCCCGCATCGACCCGGCGCTGACGCTCCGGGAGGAGTGAGAGATCTCGGCTCCGGTAGTGAACAGGCTGAGCGCCAGGGGCTTCGAGCCCCTCTTTCTCGCTTGTCGAGCAGGCGCAGGAGGAGTACGCTCTTGGGCCGATGAAGCTGAAAGAAGGCCAAAGCTGAGAAGAGAGCCGACGCCAGCATGCAGCAGGAGTACGACTTCACCGGCAAGAAGGGAGTCCGCGGCAAGTACTACCGCGCATACCGCCGGGGCCACACCGTCCGGATTCGCAAGGAAGACGGCTCGGTCCTGGTGCAGCATTTCTCACTCGAGGATGGCGCAGTGGTGCTCGAGCCCGACGTACGGAAGTATTTCTCGACCTCGAAATCGGTGAACAAGGCACTGCGCTCTCTGATAGCCCTCATCCCCGAGAAACGTAGCCCCCGGCGAGCGGCCACCAAGACTCGTTGAGCTCCGAGAACGCGGCACACACCGCGCGGAGGTTGCTCGATGTCCGAGTACAAGTCGACCGTGATCTGGACCCGCGACGGCGCGGTGTTCACCGACAATCGCTACAGCCGTGGCCACCGCTGGCAGTTCGACGGCGGCGTCGAGGTGCCGGCCTCGTCCTCGCCGCAAGCGGTGCCGCTGCCGCTGTCCGTGGAGGCGGCCGTCGATCCCGAGGAGGCCTTCGTCGCCAGCCTGTCCAGTTGCCACATGCTCTGGTTCCTCTCGATCGCCGCCAGGCGGGGGTTCGTGGTCGAGAGCTACCGCGACAAGGCAGTCGGAGTGATGGGCAGGAACGAGGCTGGCAAGCTGGCGATGACCCTGGTGACCCTCCGCCCCGAGGTCCGGTTCTCAGGCGATCGGCTTCCGACGCGAGCCGAGCTCGAGGCCCTGCACCAAGAGGCCCACGAGCAGTGCTTCATCGCCAACTCGGTCAAGTCCACGGTGCTCTGCGAGCCGGTGGTGATCGACTAGCTAGCTCCACCGGCTCGCGGAGAGAGATCAGCGCCGGGGTGGGGGCGCGGCGGTGAGGCTTACGGTCAGGCTCACCGGCACTGCCACGGTGGTGGTGCGGTCGGTGCTCTCGACGAAGATCACCCCCTGGTAGGTCCCCGGCGCGAGGGCGACCCCGGCGTCGGTCAGGTTGACGAAGGCGGTGCCCGGGGTCATGCCGCCGCCGCCGAGCTGGAGCCACGGCACAGTGGTGGTGGCTCGCCAGGAGACGCCGCTCGTCAAGGGGCTCTCCACGCGCAGGCTCTGGGTGGCCGGGAAGCTGCCGCGCTGGGTCGAGAAGACGAGCGACGGTGGGGAAACGGTGAGAATGGCCGGGGCGTTGCTCACCGCCAGCTCGACCATTACCTGCGCCGGGCTCGTCCCGGAGGCCGAGATCGTGATCATGGCCCGGTAGGTGCCCGGCGCGAGGCTGCCGGCGTCCGCCTGCACCGTCGCATTGGCCGGGGTCTGGCCGCTCGCGGGAACGACCGAGAGCCAGGGCGCGTCGGTGGAGGCCGTCCAGCTCAGCCGCGAGCCGGTCGAGCCGATCGTCAGGGCGCCGGTGAGCGGAGTGGCCAGGCCCACGAAGCCGTTGAAGACTAGCTGGCGGGGCGAGAGGGTGAGGGAGAGCACGGGTGGCGTGACCGTCAGGGTCACCGGCACCAATCGCGCCGAGAGCCCCGGCGAGGTGAGGGTGACGGTGCCGTTGTAAGTGCCAAGAGCAAGACCGCTCACCTCGACGGCGACGCTGGCGATGCCGGGCAGGAACGACGAGGCCGGCACCACCGAGAGCCAGGTCGCGTTGCTAGCCGCCGCGAAGGTGTTGCCGGTCACCCCGCTGACAAAGAGGCTCTGCGCCTCGGGGTTGGGTCCTCCTGGGGAGGCGGTGAAGGCGAGGCTCGTGGGGTTGACCGTGACTCCGCCTCCGGGTGCATTCACGACCAGGGTCACCGGCACGTTGACCGGCGAGTTGGTGGCGCCGGCGGCGGACACCGTCAGGGTGGCGGTGTAGGTGCCGGGCGCGAAGCCGGCGGCGTTGACGCTGGCGGTCACCATGGCGTTGGTGGTGCCGCTCGCCGGCGTGGCCGAGAGCCAGGAGGCGCTGCTCGCGACGCCGAAGGCGAGGGGCGCCTCGTTGCAGCGGACGGTGAACGTCTGGTCGGGCGGGTTGGCGCCGCCAGCGGTGATCAGCAGGGAGATCGAGACCACCGAGACATTCAACCGAGGCAGGGCCGGCGGCGGTGGGGAGACCGTCAGCGTCACCGGCACCGCGAGGGGAGAATTGCTGGCGCCCGCGGCCGAGATGGTCAGCACGGCATTGTAGGTGCCGGCAGCGAGGCCGGTCAGGTTGACCGCCACCGAGACCGAGTCGCCGGTGACACCGAAGCCGGGTGAAACCAAGAGCCAGGGGGCGTCCTCGCTGATCGAGAAGGACCGCGGATCTCCCGAGCTGTCGACGCGCAGCGCTTGCGGCGCAGGGTTGGCACCGCCGACCGTGCCGCTGAAGGCGTGGGAGGTGGGCGAGGTGGTGAGGTTGAGGCCCGGTGCCGCGCTCAGCGTGAGGCTCACCGGGATGCTGACCGGCGAGTTGGCGGCATCCTGGCCGGTGAGCATGATGGTCGCCGAGTAAGAGCCGGCAGGGAGGCCGGACGTGTTGACCACGGCCGAGAGACTAGCCGGCGTGGTGCCGGTGGCCGATGAGACCGTGAGCCAGCTCGCATCGTCGGCGGTCGAGAAAGAGATGGCGGCACCCGTCGAGCCCACCGAGAGAGATTGCGACAGCTGGCTGACGCCGCCGGCGGTCGCCGAGAAGCTGAGCGAGCTGGGGGCGACGGTGAGGAGCGGATTCGACGGCGGCGGCAGGGTGTCGGAGATCGTCAACGTCCCCAGAGGCACCTCGAGGATCTCGACCGGGACCTGCGCCGCTGGCTCGCGGTCCCTGCCCGCCTCCGAGTTGCCGTCGGTATACGAGGCGAAGACCTGGTAATCGCCCGGGATCAGGCCTAGCTGAGACACTCCGACCGAGCCTTGCGGCGTGCAGTTGCCACGGATGGAAGTGGTGGCGCGGCCATCGCCGCCAACGAAGCGGAAGGTGACGTCGGTATTGGGTTTGATGCCGCGGGCGGATAGCTGCAGGGTGCCGGTGGGGGCGACACGATTCGGCGAGAAGAATGCCTCGCTGAAGAGCGAGCCCGAACAGCGGTTCGGTCCGGCGGTGCGACGGCTGCCGAAGGTGTTGCCAGCCGTGCCGCTGGGCAGAGAGCGCGAGACGTTGATCTGGTCGGGGGCGTCCGAGTTGATGTTCAAGTCCACGCAGTTGCTGCAGCCGGCTCCGCCGTCGCCAGAGTTGAAGGAGTTGTTCTCGAAGGTGTTGTGATGGGTGGTGGTGGTGCGGTCGTAGACCAGCGGCGGGACGGATCCGCCCTCATCGGAGCTGCGTAGCTGCAGGCCGAATTGCGCCGCCGTGTTGCTGCCGTCGATGGTGTTGGCGGCAAAGCGGCTGAACTGCACGCCACAGATCAGGTCCAGCCCCGAGCCGAACTCCTGCAGCCCACGCGCCGCCCGTTCGCCGCCAAACGAGGTCACCGAGTTACCTTCCACCCGGAGATTTCTCATCGGAGGCGGCGGCGGGTTGCCGAAGCCCACCGCACAGGCCTGGAGCTTGATCCCCCGGCCGCCCGAGCAGACGTTGCAGCCGCTGATGCCCGAGGCTCCGACGATGGTGTTCGAGGCGACCGCGCTGCCGCTGCTGTCGCCGCGGGTCCGCGGGCTGTTGGAGAAGAAGTTGACCACTTCGATGCCGAAGGCGACGTTGGTGACGCGGTTCTGGGCGACACAGGAGTTGGCCGAGTTGACGACCTGGATGCCGGCCACGCCCGAGGAGCCACCCTTCTTGAGAAAGCCGATGTTGGTCAAGCGATTCCCTTGCAGCACGCTGTTCGCCGCACCCGTGATCTGGATCCCTCCGGTCCCACCGCCGCCGGTCGAGTAGGGCGTGTTCTCAACGAACGGCTCGCCGACGATCCGGACGTCGGTCACCCGGGCGGTGCTGACGCTGGACAGGAAGCGAATGGCAAAGCCCTGGGTCCGCTCTGCTTTGCCGCTGCATCGCTGCCGCAGATCCGAGATGTCGAGCTGGAAGCTGTTGAGGATGACCCCGGAAGCGCGGGTGACCTCGATCGCCGGCGAGTAGGTGAGCCCCGTGCCGTCGTTGCCGTCGGCGGGGAAGTTACAGGCGTCACCGCCCGCGTCTACGCGCAGCTTGCTCAGCCGCCCCAGCCCCAGCAGGCGCGCACCGTCGAGGTTGATCTCTTCGGCGGGTCGGCCAGTGATCACGATCGGTGAGCGCAGCCTGTAGACCGCCTCTCGAAGCTGAGCACACTTGCAGATCGGCTCCTCCGGTTTGGTCGGGTTTCGTTCGAAACAGCGGTTGATGGCGACAGCATCATCGGGTCCGGCCGAGCCTGGGACCAGGTCGTTGCAGGCGGCGTAGAAGCCGTCGGCTGGGCAGTCGCACGCCGGGGGAGCGGCGAGCGTGGCGGGACAGCTCTGGGCGAGGCTCGGCAGGGCCGACCCGGCGAGCCAGCAGAAGAGGAGACAACGAGCGACCGCGGTGAAGCGACGGCGCGAGGCGAGCATGACGGACCTCCCGGCGAATGGAAGATGAACGGAGACTCGGAGTGCACGGCACTCGGAGCTCGTTCTTGGAGTTCCGCTGCTTCGACGTTTTGGTTAGTGCGCGGCAGAGGTCAGCCCCTGGGCGGATCGGGCCAGCTTCGAGCGCAGCTTGCCAGGCTGCGTGACGACGCGCTGGAGGAGTTGCGGTGGGAGAGCGCGGCGGGCGCGAGGCCTGCCTCTGACCCCTAGCGGGTCCGGTGCTCAGGACCGAGGATCGCCGGGCGACTCGGGACAGGGACTGGAGGCCGAGGCGGCGACCACCGACTCCCACAGCTCCGCGACCGCATCGTCCACGCTCTTTTCCGCTTTCCAGCCAAGCGCTCTCAGTCGCGAGGCGTCGCCGGTCAATAGCGGTACGTCCACGGGGCGGAAGCGGGCAGGGTCGGGCTCGATGGGCACTTCCATGCCGGCCGCCCGCATCAGGCGCGAGAGCGCCTCTTCGATCGACAGGGAGTGGCCGGAGGCCACATTGTAGACCTCGCCCGAGAGCCCTTCGACGGCGAGCAGACGATAGGCCCTGGCGCCGTCGGCGACGTGGACGAAGTCGCGCCGGGCGGAGAGGTTGCCGGTCTCGAGCACCGGCTCTTGCTCGCCGCGCTGGATGGCCGCGAGCTGGCGGGCGAAGGCGGGCAGGGCGAAGCGCGGCGCCTGGCCGGGGCCGACGAGGTTGAAGGTGCGGGCCACCACGCCGCCCGCCGCCAGCACGAAGCGCTCGGCGCAGGCCTTGGTCATGGCGTAGGGCGAGGGCGGCGCCACCGGCCGCGCCTCGGAGATGGGCTGCTCGCTCTCGGGCACTACGCCATAGACCTCGGCGCTGGAGGCGAAGACCACTCGCCGGCCACGCGCCGCCTCGAGCAGGCGCTCGGTGCCGAGCACGTTGACCAGGAAGTACTCGTCCAGCCGTTGCCAGGAAGCGCCGACGTGGGAGAGGCCCGCCAGGTGGATGACGACTTCGGGGTCGACGGCCGCCACCAGCGCCGCCATGGCGGGGCCGTCGGTCACGTCCACGGCATGGAGCTCGACACCCTCGAGGCCGGTCCCCGAGCCGGAGTCGGGCCGCGCGCCGGCATAGGTGCCCACGACACGGTCGCCACAGGCGGCGAGGTGGGCCGCCAGATGGCAGCCGATGAAGCCGCTGGCGCCGGTGACGAGGACGCGCAAGCCGCTACTTCTCGAGCTTCGCCCGCCAATAGGCGAGCAGATCGGCGAGCGTCTGGTCGAAGGGGATCTCCGGCTGCCAGCCGGTGTCGGCGCGGAACTTGGAGCTGTCGCCGATCAGGATCTCGACGTCGGAGGGCCGCAGGCGCTCGGGGTCGACGACCACCTCGACCTCGGCGGTGGACAGCGCGAGCAGCTTGGCGAGCAGGTCGCGGATCGTGATGCCCTCGCCGCGGGCGATGTTGTAGACCTCGCCGGGCCGGCCCCGCTCGACCGCCAGCCAGTAGGCGCGCACCATGTCGCGCACGTCGGTGAAGTCGCGCACTGCATCGAGGTTGCCGACCGAGAGCACCGGCGCCTGCAAGCCGGCCTCGATCGAGGCGATCTGCTTGGCGAAGTTGGAGGTGACGAACACCTCGCCGCGCCGCGGCCCGGTGTGGTTGAAGCCGCGGGTGCGCACCGCCTTCAGGCCGTAGCTCTGGAAGTACTGGTAGGCGAGGAAGTCCTGCCCCACCTTCGACACCGCGTAGGGTGAGAGCGGCCGCAGCGGGTTCGACTCCTGGATCGGCACCTCGTCGGGCAGCACCAGGCCGTACTGCTCGCTCGAGCAGGCGATCTGGATCACCGGGTCGAGACCCTGCGCGCGGCAGGCCTCGAAGAGGTGGGCCTGGGCGACGATGTTCGAAGAGAGGGTGTCGGCCGGGGCAGACCAGCTCGTGGGCACGAAGCTCTGCGCCGCGAGGTGGAAGAGGTAGTCGGGCCGCGAGCGCTCGAGCGCCGCGGAGACCGATGCATAGTCGCGCAGCTCGCACTCCACCAGCTTCACGCGGTCGCCGAGGTGATCAATGTTGTCGCGCCGGCTGCGCCACCGGTAGACCCCCCACACCTCGATCTCGGGGTGGTGGGCGAGCAAGTAGTCGGCGAGATGGGAGCCGGCGAAGCCGGTGATCCCGGTGATCAATGCCCTCATGCAGCTCCTCCCGCCCCCGACGGCTCGCGGCGGGAGCGATTCCCAGAGCCCGCCCCCTCGGGGCGGGCGCGAATCAGATACTCGGCCAGCCCGGCGAGCCAGGGCTCGACGCTGTCGCCGGTCTCGGCCTCGAAACGCGACACGTCGAGCACGGAGTAGGCCGGGCGCTTGGCCGGGCGCGGGAACTCCGCGGTCGAGACCGGCGTCACGGTGGCGCCCGGCGCCACCATCCTGGCGATCTCGCAGGCGAAGCCGTGCCAGGAGACGGGGTCGCGGTTGCGGTAGTGGACGACGCCCACGAGGCTGCTCGCGGCGAGCTTCCACAGGGCGTTGGCGAGGTACGGCGCGTAGGTCGGGCAGCCGACCTGGTCGTCTACCACCTTGAGCGGCTCGCCCTTGGCCAACCGGCCGCGGAGGGTGGCCACGAAGTTCGGCCCGCCGGGCCCGAAGAGCCAGCTCGTGCGCACCACCAGCGTGCGCTCGTAGGCCAGGGCGCGACGCTCGCCCGCGAGCTTGCTCTCGCCGTAGACCGACGCCGGTCCGGTCGCGGCATCCTCGCGGTAGGGCTCCTGCGCCTCGCCCGCGAACACGTAGTCGGTCGAGAGGTGGACGAGGCGCGCCTTCGCCTTGGCCGCGGCCTCGGCGAGCACCATCGGCCCCAGCTCGTTGACCGCGAAGGCGGTCGCCGGGTTGTGCTCGCATTCGTCGACCCGGGTGAAGGCCGCGCAGTTGACGATCAGCTCGGGCCGGTAGGCGTCCATCCAATAGGCCACGCGCTCGCGACCGGTGACGTCGCCCTCGAGGCGCGACAGCCCGAGGACGGGCAAGCGCCGCCGGCGGCCCTCGGCCACCAGCGCACGGCCGAGCATCCCGGTGCCGCCGAAGACCAGTGTTCGCACGCTCATGGGATGCCGACCTCGGAGTTGTCGCCGAGCATGAAGCGGAAAGCCTTGGGCTTGAGGCCGGTCTTGGCGAGCTTCACGTCGCGGCCGATGAGCGAGCCGTCGATGCGCACGGCCAAGTCGCGGATCTCGCTGCCGGCGAGCACGATCGAGTTCTCGATCTCGCAGCGCGCCAGCGCGCAGCCCTCGCCGATCGAGGTGTAGGGGCCGATGAAGGCGTGCTCGATCCGCGCCCCGTCGCCGATCACCACCGGCCCGCGCACCAGCGAGTCGGTGATCGTCACCCCGTCGCCGAGCGCCACGCGGCCCTCGATCGAGCTCGACTCCACCGCGGCCGTGCCGCGCCGGCCTTCGAGCTTGTCGAGCACGATGCGGTTGGCCTCCAGCATGTCCTCGAGCTTGCCGGTGTCCTTCCACCAGCCGGCCACCAGGTGGGGATGCACCGCCAGGCCGCGGTCGATGAGGTCCTGGATGGCGTCGGTGATCTCGAGCTCGCCGCGGGCGGAAGGCCGGATGCGCTTGACCGAGTCGAAGATCGTCGAGTCGAACATGTAGACGCCGACCAGGGCGAGGTCGCTCTTGGGCTCGGGCGGCTTCTCCGACAGGCGCTCGACGCGGCCGTAGGCGTCGAGCTCGGCGACCCCGAACTGCTGCGGGTTGGGCACCCGGGCGAGGAGGATCTGCGAGTTGCAGGCGCTCGCCTTGTACTCGTCGACCAGGCTGGTGATGCCGCCGGCGATCAGGTTGTCGCCCAGGTACATGACGAAGGAGTCGCTGCCCAGGAAGGGCTCGGCGACGAGCACCGCGTGCGCCAGCCCCAGCGGCGCCTCCTGCTCGATGTAGGTCACCCTGGCGCCCCAGCGCGAGCCGTCGCCGACCGCGGCGCGGATTTCCTCGCGGGTGTCGCCGACGATGATGCCGATCTCCTGGATGCCGGCCGCCACCACCGCCTCGATGGCGTAGAAGAGCACCGGCTTGTTGGCCACCGGCACGAGCTGCTTGGCCGAGGTGTAGGTCAGGGGCCTGAGGCGCGTCCCCTTGCCGCCGGCCAGGATCAAGCCTTTCAAAGGTTGATCTCCGCGCTCAGAACGAGCCCGTCTGCGACTGGCGGCCGTTCAGGTCGAGGAAGGTGCCCACGTTCTTCAGCGTCAGCAGCAGCCGGTAGTCGCGGTCACGCTGGCTGGTGGTGACGAACTCCCGCCCCTCGATGCGGAAGGCGTAGCACTGCGAAGTGAAGGAGACGGCGTAGCGCTGCTGCTGGAGCAGCGACCCCTCGATGTCGTAGGCGAGCTGCGCCTCGAGCGTCAGCTTCCTGGGCACCAGATTGAGCGTCGCCCACAGCCGCGCCTGGTCGGAGAGCGTTTCGCCGTCCAGCGGCCGGTAGCTGGTGAACCAGGTGAGGCCCACGGTCGAGCCGAAGAGGCCAACCGATCCCGAGAGCGAGCGCTGCGTGACGCGGCTGGCGATGGTGTTGTAACTGACCTGCGCCGAGATGCTGGTCTTGGCACTGGGGTCGAAGCGCAGGTCGGCCTCCAGGGGCCCGAGCCGCGTCGAGTCCTCGCCCACCACCTGCAGCGGGGCCTCCTCGTCGAAGCTGTAGAGGCGCGACAGCTTGAGCGAGAAGATCTCGCGCGCGCTGCCCTTCTTCTCGTCGACCGGCTTGGCAAGCACGCGGTTGAAGAGCACGAAGCGGCCGATGTTGCCCGCGCCGAAGGCGTCTACCTCGTCGAACAGCGGCGTGCGCCGCACCACGTCCTCGTCGATCTCGCCCAGGTAGGAGTAGATGAAGCGCGGCTCGATGACGTGCTTGAGCTTGCCGAAGGGCCCGATCTGAGCGTTGAAGATGCGCGAGAACGAGGGGCCGACGATCTCCGCTCCCGCCACCGGCAGGGCGCGGTCCAGGCTCTCGCCCGTGAAGGTGGTGCCCTCCGGGCCGCAGGGGTTCACCCCCTCCGGGTTGGGGTCACACAGGCTGTCGGCGTACCAGGTGAAGCGGTAGCCGCCGTTGACCGCCGCCGAGAGCCAGGGCAGGGACAGCACGTTGACCCGCAGGTTGGGCTGCGCGTCGAAGCGGCCGTAGCCGTCGTCGTAGAGCGTCGAGCGGTCGACGTCCAGGAAGGCGAACGAGCTGTCGAGGTCGAGGTAGAGCGGCAGCTTGCCCAGGCGCGTCGGCCGCAGCTTGTAGTCGACCTCCGGCAGCCGCCGCTGGTTGATGATCGTGGTCTCGCTGATGAAAGTCTCGCGGTCCTCGATCAGCAGGTTGAGCGACTGCGGGCCCCAGTTGCCGGTGATGAAGCCCTGCGACAGCACCGAGCGCGTGGTGTTGCGGTCGATCTCGCGCTCGAAGTCGGAGAGGAAGTCGAAGTCCGAGTACTTGCGGTAGGCGAGCACGCCGCGCATGCCCCACGGCAAGTCGGTGGTCGTGGTGTCGAGGCGCACCTTCCAGCGCCACTCGTCGCCGCTCGGCCGCTCCGGGTCCTTGATCGCGTAGCCCTCGAACCAGCCTTCGGTGCCCTCGCTCGGCCGCCAGCGCACCTCGTTGCCCAGGCCGAGGTAGTCCTTGCTGTAGAGGTCGGCGAAGAACGTGGTGTCGGCGCTGCGGCCCAGGGTCTTGAAGTAGGCCATCCCCAGCGAGAACCCGCGGCGGTTCGAGTAGCCCGGCTGGGGGATCAGGAAGCCGGAGGCGCGGTCGCGCTTCGCCGGCCACACGATGTAGGGCAGGTAGAACACCGGCAGCTTCTTGACCCGCATCGAAGCGCCGCTGATGCGGGCGTAGCCCTCGACCTCGACTTTCGCCTTCTTGAGGCGAAAGCTCCAGTCCGGCACCTCGTCCTTGCACGCCGTCAACATGCCGTTCTTGATCTCGTAGGTGAGGTCGCCGGTCTTCTTGAGCTCTTCGCCGCTGAAGTAGAAGTCCGGCTCGACGTAGGCCGTGGCCATGGTCAGGGTGCCGGTCTTGCTCTCGAGGTCGTAGACCGCGGACTCGCCCGTCAGCCGCTGCGGCCCCTGGTCGATGGTGACCCCGCCCAGGGCGGTGACCACGCGGGTCTCGAGGTCGACCTCGACGCGCTGGGCCTTGAGCGTGACGTCCTTGTACTGGATCTCCACGTCGCCCGAGAGCACGGCGAGCTGCTCGCGCTCGAAGTCCAGCACCTCGGCCTTGCCGATGGCGATGCCGCCGCCCTTGTCCTCGGGGAACGGCACCTTGAACTCGGTGCGCTGGCGGGCCGGTGCCGCGGGCGGTGGCGGCGCGGCCGGGGTGTCGCTCGGCGGCGCAGTGACGATCGGCTCGCTCGGCGGGAGCTGCGAGGCGGGCGGAGGCTCGGCGCCGGGGGGCCCGGCCGGGGGCGGGTCGGCGGGGGGCACCGGCTCCTGCGCCACGGCGCCGGGAGCCGGCGCGAGGAGCGCCGCCGCGAGGAGCGCGGCGGCCCCCAGGAACCGCAACCTGGGGCGCACCCGCACGGCCAAGGAGGATCGGGATCTAGCCTGCATCGCGCTCGATGATCATGGCCGTGGCCTCGCCGCCGCCCAGGCAGATGGCGGCGCAGCCGCGCCGGGCGCCGCGCTCCGCGAGGGCCGAGAGCAGAGTGACGAGGAGGCGCGCGCCCGAGCAGCCGATGGGATGGCCGAGCGCCACGGCGCCGCCCCGCACGTTGACCTTCTCGGGAGAGAGCCCCAGCTCGCGGATGAAAGCCAGGGCGACCACGGCGAAGGCTTCGTTGACCTCCCAGAGGTCGATGTCCGAGAGCTTCAGGCCGGCGCGCTCGAGCACGTTGCGCGCCGCCTGGATGGGGGCGGTGGTGAACCACTCCGGGGCCTGCGCCGCGGTGGCGTGGGCGACGATGCGGGCCAGCGGCTTCGCTCCCAGCGCCCGGGCCCGCGACGCGGTGGTGAGCACCAGGGCGGCGGCGCCGTCGTTGATCTTGCTCGAGTTGGCGGCGGTGATGGTGCCGCCCTCCTCGAAGGCGGGCTTCAAGGTCGCCATGCGCTCGAGGTCGACCCGGAACGGCTCCTCGTCGCGGTCGACGACCGCCGGGTCGCCCTTGCGCTTGGGGATCGAGACGGGGACGATCTCCTGGGTGAAGAGACCGATCTCGGTCGCCTCGCGGGCCCGGCGGTAGCTCTCGAGCGAGTAGGCGTCCTGCTCCTCGCGGCTGATCCCGCGCTCGCGCGCGCAGAGCTCGCCGCAGCTCCCCATGTGGACGTCGCCGTAGGGGTCCCACAGGCCGTCGTGGATCATCGAGTCGATGAGCTTGCCGTGCCCCAGCCGGTGGCCCTCGCGCAGGCCGGGCGCCAGGTAGGGCGCGTTGCTCATGCTCTCCATGCCGCCGGCGGCCACGATCCCGTAGTCGCCGCAGCGCAGCTCGTTGGCGGCGGTCATCACGGCTTTCATTCCCGAGCCGCAGACCTTGTTCAAGGTGACGGCGCCGGTCGAGGGCGGGCAACCGGCGGCGAGCGCCGCCTGGCGCGCCGGCGCCTGGCCCTGGCCGGCGGGCAGCACGCAGCCCATGTAGACCTGGTCGATGTCGCCCGGGGCGAGGCCGGCGCGGACGATGGCACCGGCCAGCGCCTGGGCCCCCAGCTTCGGCGCCGGCTGGCTCGCCAAGGCCCCCTGGAAGGAGCCGATGGGCGTGCGGGCGGCGCTCAGGATGACGATCTCTTCCATCGAAGCTCCCGTAGGGGCTAGAAGATCGTGTAGATGAAAGGCGCGGAGACCTGGCCGGCGGCGATCAGGATGCCCACCAGCCCGAGCACCAGGAGCAGGGGCACGATCCAGTACGCCTTGTGGGTGCGGGCGAACTCCAGGAACTCCCGGGCCAGGGTGGCAGTGTAGCGGAGCTTGCTCATGGCAGCCTATCCTACCTAATCCAGCACGAACGTCTCGCGCCAGTTCTCCTTCTCCTCCCAGCCCGGCTGCTCGCGCCGGGCGAGCAGGAAGTCCTCCAGCACCAGGTAGTCCATCTCGGTGCGCATGAAGCAGCGGTAGGCGTCCTCGGGGGTGCAGACGATGGGCTCGCCGCGCACGTTGAAGCTGGTGTTGATCAGCAACCCGTAGCCGGTCTCCGCCGCGAAGGCCTCGAGCAGGGAGTGGAAGCGAGGGTTGGTCTGGCGGCACACGGTCTGAACCCGCGCCGAGCCGTCCACGTGGGTGATCGCCGGCACGTCCGAGCGCGGCCGGTTCACCCAATCGACGAGCGGCAGGCCGTGCTCGTCACCCTGCCCGGGAAGGCGGCGCTCCGGCCTTACGTCCGCCACCAGCAGCATGTAGGGCGACGGCCGGTCGAGCACGAAGTAGTCTCCCACCCGCTCCTCGAGCACGGCCGGCGCGAAGGGCCGGAAGCTCTCACGGTACTTGATCTTGAGGTTCATCACCGACTGCATCCGGGGCGAGCGCGCGTCGCCCAGGATCGAGCGGTTGCCGAGCGCCCGCGGCCCCCACTCCATGCGCCCCTGGAGCATTCCGACCACGTTCTCCCGGGCGAGCAGCGCCGCGATCTCCCCCGCCCACGACTCCGGCGCGAGCCGGCGATAGGGATAGCCCTTGGCGTCCAGGAACTCCTGGATCGACTCGTTGCTGAACCGCGGCCCCAGGTAGGCGCCCTGCATGCCGTCGCCGCCCGGCCGCCGGCGGTTCGCCGGCTCGGGCCGCGGCCGGTCGGGCCCCGGGTGGCCCATTCCCATGTAATAGAGGGCCAGGGCCGCGCCCGCGGCGCCGCCGGCATCGCCGGCCGCGGGCTGGATCCAGAGGTCGTCGAACACCCCGGCGCGCAGCAGCACGCCGTTGGCCACGCAGTTCAGGGCCACGCCGCCGGCCAGGCAGAGGTTCCGCTTGCCGGTCACCTCTCGCGCGTGGCGAGCCGCGGCGAGCACGATCTCCTCGGTCACCGCCTGTACCGAGCGCGCGAGGTCCATCTCGCGGCGCGTGATCGGCGTCTCGGGCGAGCGCGGAGGCCCGTCGAACAGCTTCTCGAAGCGCCGGCTGGTCATCCGCCAGCCGGCCAGGTAGTCGAAGTACGAGAGGTCGAGGCGGAAGGAGCCGTCCGGCTTGAGGTCGACGATCTCCTCGCGGATCAGATCGCGATACACCGGCTCGCCGTAGGGCGCCAGGCCCATCAGCTTGTACTCGCCGGAGTTGACCTTGAACCCCGTGAAGTAGGTGAAGGCCGAATACAGCAGCCCGAGCGAGTGCGGGAAGCGGATCTCCTCGACCAGCCGCAGGCGGTGACCCTCGCCTACCCCGATGGTGGTCGTCGACCACTCGCCGACGCCGTCCAGAGTGAGGGTCGCCGCCTCTTCGAAGGGCGAAGGGTAGTAGGCGCTCGCGGCGTGCGACTCGTGGTGCTCGGCGAAGCGGGTCTTGGGCGGGTTCTCGAGCCCCACTGCGGCGAGCGCGGCCTCGATCTCCGGCGCCACCCAGAGCCGGTCCTTGAGCCACAGTGGCACCGCCTGCAGGAACTGGGAGAGGCCGCGTGGCGCGACCGAGAGGTAGGTCTCGAGCAGGCGGTGGAACTTGAGGATCGGCTTGTCGTAGAAGACGACCGCGTCGAGCCCCGCCTTCTCGATTCCACCCTCCGCCAGGCAGTAGCGCACCGCGTGGGTGGGGAAACCCGCGTCGTGCTTCTTCCTCGTGAAGCGCTCCTCCTGCGCCGCGGCGACGATCACCCCGTCCTCGACCAGGCAGGCGGCCGAGTCGTGGTAGTAGGCGCTCAAGCCCAGGATCTTCAAGCGGAGCCGGAAGGCCGCGTCAGAAGGCCTTCTCGTAGGACGCAGCGCTGCGCGGCGGGTCGTCGCGACGCCGCCAGTAGGTCGGCGCCGCGGCGTCGAACCAGCGCTCGAGGCGGTCGCGGCGGCCACCGCGGAACAGGCGCCCGAAAGGAAGGAAGAAGAGGAAGAAGACGGGAGTCAGCAGCACGACGGCGAGGGCGCGGCCCACCAGGCGGCCGAAGGCCTCGAGACCCCGGCCGAGGGCGGCGTAGGCGCCCGCCGGCGAGACCAGTGCCAGGAGCAGGATCAGCGCCGAGATCCCCCACGCCACGTAGGCCAAGTGCTCGAACCCCAAGACCTGGAGAGCCTTGCCGGCAAGCAGGCCCACCAACGCGCGGACCGCACCCTCGCGGCGGAGCTTCGTGAGCTCGCGGCCGGCCGCCAAGGGCTCCGCCTTCCATCGCCAGATCGCCGCCGCCGCCTCCGGGCGGCCGGGGCGAGGCGGCGACTGAGGCGCCGGGCTGTGGCTCTCCGAATGCTGGGGGCTCTCCGGATGCTGGGCGAAGCGATCGGCGTCGGTGAGGCTGGACATGAAGGGCTTCCAAAAGCAGCGGGGACGGTATCACGGCGCTGCAGGCGCGCCGACCGCGAGATGGTATCTTGTCTAAGCGCACATTCGAGAATGTCAGTGTCTCACCTGGTGGTCGCGATCGCACCCTGTTTTCGGAAGCGCCCGATCTCGTCGCGAGCCTGTGGGCGCACCGCTTACCTCGAAAGGAGAATGCCGCCATGACCCGTGCGCTCAGTCTCCGTGCCCTGCTCCCGCTCCTGGCTCTGATCCTCGCCGTGGGCATCGCCGGCACTGCCGCAGCCGAAGAGGCCGGCCTCTTCAGCCCCTGCCCGCGAGTTGCGGGCACTGCGCTCGCCGAGGACGCTCTGGCCGCGCCTGCCCTCGAACAAGATCTCTTCGCGCCCGCGCCCGAAAGCCGAGCCTGCCACTGGGCCTACTACGACGAGTTCTGGAAGGACGGCGAGATCTGCCGCTACGGCGACAGTTGCACGCGCCAGTACTACGGCACCTGCCCCAACGGCTGGGACTACCACTACGTCGAGATCTTCCCCTGCTGCACCTAGGCCGGTCGCCAAGCGACGCTGACAGCCTGATCGCCGTCGCCCGCCGCCCTGACTGGCCTCGGGAGACCGGCTGCAACGCGCCGGCGGCGCCGGCTTCCTCGACCGGGTCGAGGCATTGAAACAGCGCCTGGGCGGCGGGTTTTCGACAGGAAGCAATCGCAGCCCGAGATGGCGGGCGTTGTCTCGAATCCGCTGGTCCAAGCTGAGCAGGTGCAGGCTGGACAACGCCGGCCGAGCGCGAGGGAGTCTCGATCGATCAACTGATCAGCACGGCAGTGGCCGAGAAGATGTCGCCAAGCCCGGCACCGATCCTGCACCTCGCAAGCTGCCATCACCCCGCTGCCGCGCTCTCGAGCCCAGAGCGTGCGCTCGAGGTGACGGCGCGCGCGGCCGCCGTCACCGGGAGGCGACACCATGATCACCTTCGTGTCCCTGTTCCTGGGTCTGGTGATGGGGCCGCAGCCGGTGGAGGTGGCCCTTTCGGCTCCCGCCGCCCAGGTGGAGCTGCTGCTCGACGACCAGGCGGTGGCCAGCCTGGGCGGGTCACCCTGGAAGGCCGCCTTGGACTTCGGCCAGCGTTTGCGGCCACACCGGCTCGATGCCGTGGCTCGAGATGAGGCCGGCGCGGAGCTCGGCCGGGTCCGGCAGTGGATCAACCTGCCTCGCTCCCAGGCCGAGATGGCGTTGACCCTGGTCACTCGCGCGGACGGCAGCCGCGCGGTGCGGGTGATCCTCCAGCAGGCCGGCGCCAACCGCTCGACACAGATCCGGGCGCTGCTCGACGGCGAGCCGCTCCCGCCCGTCGATCGCGACCTCTTCGAGCTGCCGCCTTACGACCCCGATTCCTTCCACCTGGTGGAGGCCGAGGCGCTGCTCGACGGAGGCTCGGTGGTGACTGCGCACCTCGGCGTTGGCGGCCGCTTCGGGGACGAGATTGGAACGCAGATGACCGCCGTCCCACTGCGACGAGAGGGGGGCAAGGGCATGCCGACAGCCGCTGAGCTGAAGAGCGCCCTCGCCGCTGGCGGCCGCACACTCGAGGTGCGCGAGGTCGAGTGGGGAGAGGTCGATATCGTGGTGGTTCTCGACCCTAGCGCCGCCGCTCCTCTCGCCCTCCTGGGCGCTCGCCAGTGGAGGAGTGCCGCGGCTCCGATCGCCTCCTCGCCGCAGGCCAACGCGACCGGCGCCCGCGCCGGTTTCCCCCTCTTCCGGCTGCGCTTCGTCGCCACCCAGGCGGTGCGCGACTTCGGTGGCACGGTCCCGTTCGACGCCTTCCCCGTCACCCAGCCCTTCACCGCCGCCGACGGGTCCCTGGACTACCTGATCACCCATGTCGACCAGCCAGTTCCGGAGGGAGCTCCGACGCGAGTTTCGGACGCCGTTGCCGCCGCCGGCGTGCGGGCGGCGGCAGGCAATCGGCCGCGGGCCGTGGTGCTGATCGTCGGCGCCCGGCCGGACGACCACAGCCGCCTCGCCGCCGAGGATGCCAGGGCCTATCTCGGCGACCTGCGAGTCCCCTTCTTCATCTGGTCCACGGGCCGGCCCGCAAGCCGCGCTCTCTCCGAGGACCGGCTCCTCCTCTCGACCCAAACCGCCTGGGGGCCGGCGCTCGACATTTCCACGGTGAGCCGCTACGACCGTGCCGTGGGCGACCTCGGGCGGGCGCTCGCGCGCCAGTTCGTGGCCTGGGTGGAAGGCGCCCACCTGCCGCAGTCGATCGAGCTGACAGAGTCGGCATGGAGGTGGGCGCTGGCGAGGTGAGAGCGCGGTACCCGCGCCGTGGTCTCCCGGCGCGGGCGCGCGAGGTCTAGTCGCAGAGGTCGTAGTGGACCGTCCAGGCAACGGCGTAGTACCGCGAGAAGTTGGCGGGCACCGTCACGCCCTGCACCTTGATGGTGTAGTCCCCTGTGACCGACGGTGTGAACTCGACGAACTCGTGCGAGCCGTCGTAGGACGTGGAGCTCGTAACGGCGATGCCGTTGGGCCCCATCACCCAGAGGTCGAGGTCGGCGTCCAGGGTGCTGGAGGTGGGATCGCCGTTGGTGGCCGTCACTTTGCTGTTCCACACCAGCGCCACCCTAACCTTGGAGGCGGTGCTGCCCACCTTCGCTTTCCAGGTCTTGGTGAGGTAGCCGCCGCTGAAGCTCGCGTTGGTCAGCGTGCCGTAGTCGTGGGCGCGGTACTGGGGCGTGGTGCCGGTCTCGCGGGTGTCGGCGGTCAGCCCGGCGTAGTAGCTGTTGGTCATGCCGGTGCCGTCCTTGCCCTCGAGCGACTTCGCCCAGCTCTGGCCGTCGGCGCCCTGGTAGTTGGCGGTGGCGAGCAGGATGGCGCGCGTCGCTTCCGGCCAGCTCTTGAGCGAGGTGTTGCGGGACAGCAAGTCGGCGGCGATCGACGCCGTAATCGGCGTGGCGGCGCTGGTGCCACCGAAGGTCGAGCCGAGCAGCGCGTGGCTGGTGCCCGGCGAGGCGATCGCCGGCACCTCGCGGTCGCTGTGCGGCGAGGTTGGGTCCTTGAAGCTGCTCTTGGCCGACATGGTGTCGAGGCAGCGGTCGGTGTCGTCGTCGTTCAGCACGTTGCCGACGCCCATGATGTTGTAGCCCTTGCCGGAAGCATAGGCGCCGAGCTCCGCCTGGTTGCCGGCCGAGGTGAAGACGATTGGGTACGGCGGCTGCGTGGTCCAGTAGTCGAAGAAGATGTCGCGCGAGTGGAGCCCGCCCTCGTCCTCTTCCGACGGGTAGTGCCAGCTCATGGTGACGACGTTGATGCCCTGGTTCTTCGCCCACTCGAAGGAGTCGACGTAGTCGTCGCTGTTGGCCATCACCACCGAGGCCTCGGGCGCGTAGCCGGTCCAGGCGCCGTTGCAGGCGCCGTTGTTGTAGCGGTTGCCGATCAGGCCCGGGCTGAAGGTCAGGTGCGAGGAGAGCCCCTCGGAGTAGTCGTGGAGGGCGACGATGTTGAAGCAGGCGATCGACACCGTCGGGTAGCCCTCCTCGAGCACCGCGATCTTCACTCCGGCGCCCTTGTCGCCCGCCGCCTGGATCCAGTCGGTGCGGGTGGTGGGCAGCGACTCGGTGACGGTGGGCACGTCCTTGATCGGCGTCTCGCCGTGCGGGCCGATGAAGGCGATGCCGCGGTCGCGGGAGAGCTGGCGCACGGCCTCGGCCGGTAGCTCGACGGCGACGAACGGGCCGCTCCTGGCGAGCACGCGGCGGTCGGTCACGCCCAGCCGGGCGAGCTTCTCCTCGAGCAGCGTCGCGGCGCGCGCCGC
>JBIOXV010000004.1:0-3917 GCA_044869805.1 Thermoanaerobaculia bacterium
GTGACCTCGACCTGCTCGGGAAGGGGCTGGCGCTCGAGCTCGAGGCCCAGCAGCTCGTCCACCGCCGCGAAGGCCGAGAGCGCCGCCGTCCAGCGCTCGCGGACCGCCTGGCGCTGGGTCTCGGAGAGGGCGGCGGCGTCGCCGCTGTAGCCCGGGGTGCGGCCGGCGTAGGCGAGGAAGGTCTCGTCGCTCAGCTCCTCGGGGGACCGCGGCGCCAGCAGATGGCGGAGGTACAGGCCCATCGGGCCGGTGTCGCCGTTGCCCAGGACCGCCGAGCCGTCGGCGAAGTCTTCGTCGAGCGGGGCGATCGCGGCCCCGAGGTCGGCGAGGGAGAGGCCCGCATCCACCTCCTCGCGGAACCACGCGGAACCCGCGTCCGTGAAGGTGGCGAGGAGGCCGGCCAGCCCCTCGTAGCGCGAGGCGGTGAAGTCGTACTCGTAGAGCACCGCCCGGGTGCGGTCGGGGCTGATGTAGCGCACCGGGTTGACGGCGAGCCAGCCGGCGTCGGAAAGGCGCGCGTCGGAGGCGAGCCGGGGGTCCTCGAGCTGCACGCGCACCAGGTGTCGCTGGCCGGGGCGCACTGCCGACGGGTCGGTCACCCGGCCGAAGATCAGGTCGTCCTTGGGCAGGCTCGAGGCGGAGAGCGCGCCGAGGTTGTCGAGCACCTCGACCCAGGCCGCCTCGGTGCGCGTCAGCTCGGTATCGGGAGCCTCGTCCCAGTCGGTGACCACCAGGCTCTCGCTGCTGTCGGCCGCCGGCACCGGCTTCTCGTTGACGTCGAGCACCTGGAACTGGAGGAACTGGTCGGCGGTCTGCCGGTAGAGCTTGTTCATGTAGTTCTCGTCGAACCGGATCGACACGTCGTAGCCCCGGTAGTGCGGCCGGTTGGGGAACTCGGGCACCGTCGTCTCCACGTAGTCGGCGAGCTCGAGGGGCGGCCCATCGGTGTGGAAGTAGACGGCGTTGCGGTAGTGCCGGTAGGTGGCGCTGTCGTCGCTCTCCCGCACCCGGCCATCCATGGTGAAACGGAACACGCTGTAGGGCGGCAGCACGAAGTCCTCGTCGTCCATCCAGGTCAGCTCGATCGGGCAGTAGGGCTGAACCGGGCTCGGGCCCTGGGCGGCGCCGCCGAAGGGCGCGCCGGTCGTCTCGTTCCAGTGGTAGCGCTCCCAGACGCCGTCACCGTTGCTGCGGTAGCCGTCGAGGCAGTACGCCGCGCCGTAGTGGCCGGCGGCCCAGTCGGTCCACTCCACCTGCTCGCCCTCGTAGCCCAGGTAGGTGGCGTTCTCGTAGTAGCGGAACGGGTTCTTGCTCAGCACGTCGAGGTTGTTGTGGGTCTCCTCGACGGGGAGCGGCGGGTCCTGGGCGGCGGAGCCCGGGATCGAGGTCCAGCTCGCATAGAGGCCGGAGGGAGCGGTGTCGACAGTCACCGGGTCGGCGTCCTTGGCGTGATAGAGGAGCTCGTAGGCCGTGGCGTCGTACTGGAAGGTCTGCTCGTTGACCACGTCGCGGTGGCGGTTGGCCGGCTCGGTGGCGTAGGCGTTGCCCAGGCCGATCCCCGCCGGCAGGTTCTCCGGGTCGTTCATGCCGCGGTCGAAGCGCACGCTCACGAAGCTGTCGAGGGGCACCAGCGGCCGGCCGCAGGGGCTGCCGGAGGTCACATCCACGTCGAGCGAGCCCGGCCGCGGGGCGCTCTCGCCCGGTGAGCACAGGCTGGCGGCGGCGACCGTGCCGGCGGGTGTGCCGGGGCCGGCGTCGCCGCTGAAGCCCTCGAGCTGCGGCCGGATCACCCAATCCCCCTTGCGGGCGTGCAGAGTGATGGCGGTGACCGCCTCGTCGAGGGGCCGCTGTTCGCCGTCCTGGTGCCACGAGAGATGGACGTCAGCCTGCGGGTCGGGCAGCGGCCAGGGCAGGCTCAGCTTGACGTGGAACTGGCCGTCGATGTTGAACGGCTTGGGCGTCTCCAGGGTGAGGGTCGCCTGCGCCGAGAGGCCCACCCCGACGCCGAAGGCGGAGAGCTCGACCGCGCCGCCCAGGTCGATGTGGCCCCAGGCCTGGATCGGCCGCCAACTGATGTCGGCGTCGTAGGCGAACCAGGCCTCCAGGCGCACCGCGAGCGGCCCGAACTCCCAGCGGTCGCCGTACTTCACCTTGGCACCGAAGGCGAGCCCGGTGGGCTCGATCATGTAGTAGCTCGAGGCCTGGGCGAGGGAGAGGACGGTGGCGGTGATCCGCCGGTCCTCGGGATCGCGCTGGCCCAGGTAGAGATGCCAGTCCCCGGGGTCGGCGAGGTTGAAGAAGGCCTCGCCCTCGCCGCTGACCTCGATCACCCGCGCCAGGTCATAGAAGACGCCGATGTTGACCACGAAGGTCGAGCCCGCGCCGTCGTAGATCGCCAGCGCCACGAAGTCGGGGACGTCGGAGCTGTCGGAGAGCTGGGCGCGGGGCTTCAAGACGTTGGCCATGCCCTGCAGCATCACCACCGGCCCGGGCACGGCGATGGTGAGGGCGACCTTGGCGTTGACCGTGAAGCCCTCGTCGCTGGTGCCGAAGATCACCCCGGCACCGAGCGCCAGGGCGCCGTCGCGCACCACCCAGGGCGGTGGTGCCCCGGCGACCACGTTGTCGGCCTCGCGGTAGGCGTTGTACCAGGCGACGGGAGTGGTGAAGCCCGCGATGTTGGGCGCCATGTTGTAGGCGAAGAGGCCGGACAGGCCGTAGAGCGAGATGCCGGTGAAAATCGGGATGCCGGCCGGGAACTGCGTTTCGAGGTCGATGTAGAAGAACTTGAAGTCGCCGCCCACCGGGTCGTGGGCCGAGCCGACGACCACCCGGCCGGCGATGGTCATGTTGTTGAGCGCGATGAGCGAGATCTCGAGCTTGCCGCCGAAGCCCTCGGTGCCCGGCGCGCCCTCGGTGGCCGTGGTCTCGAACCAGTCGACCGACCCCTCGAAGCGCAGCACGCTCGGCACCTCGAAGGCGACGGAGATGCCCTCGAGCTTGACGTCCACCGGAGCGGAGCCTGCCCCCGGCCACAAGAACTGCAGGCGTTTGACCTCGGCCTCGGCGTCGAGGCCCTCGACGAGCTGCACGCCGCCGGTGAAGCCGAACCAGCTCTGGGCGGTGGTGCCCTCGGTCCGGCCGAAGCCGACCTGCGAGAGGGTGATCTTGAAGGCTTTGAAGTCGATGTACTTCTTCTCCGGCAGGGTGATCCACCCGCCGTCGATCGAGACGTCACCCTGCGAGGTGAGGGTCAGGCCGTTGACCGCGATGCGGGCGGCGTCACCGCCGGCTGGGGTGCCGTCGGAGGAAGCTGCCGACACTCCTTCCAGCTCCTCGAAGAAGAGCGGCTCGATCTCGCCGTTGAGCCGCACCAGGAACACCTCGTCGCGGCGCTCGAAGGCCAGCGAGTTGACGTAGAAGTTGAGCACGTCGGGCACCGTCCAGACGATCAGCTCCTCGCCGTCGGCGGGATCCGGATCGGCGAGGCCGATGGTGAAGTTGCCCGACATGTCGAGCGCCAGCGCGAGCTCGACGCCGGAGTCGAAGAACGGGAAGCTGGTCGCGGTGCCAACGACCTTGCCCCCGGTGAGCGCGTTGCGGCTGAACTCGACGCACAGCTCCTCGACCGTGAAGTCGAGGTCGAAGAGGCCGGCGGGCAGGGCCAGGCCCAATCCGTCGCCGCACATCGAGCCCGAGAAGCCGCCGGTGCCGATCGAGAAGTCGGTGAAGGTGAGGCCGGGCACGCCGCTGCCGGAGAGGCCGCCGGCGCCGTCGTCCTCGACGGTCGCCTCCGGCACCTCGAGGCCGTTGGTCCAGTGCACGGCGAAGCGCCCGAGCTTGATCCCCCGCCAGGCAGGGTCGGCGATGCCCGGCGGCGAGGAGAGCTCGGACAGGTCGAGGGTCACCTCGTCCAC
>JBIOXV010000005.1:0-247482 GCA_044869805.1 Thermoanaerobaculia bacterium
GAGCGGTCGTCCCGAGCGCGGCGCAGGACCGATCACCGTCGTCCTGAGCGCAGCGAAGGACCCTCGCCACCGACCAGGCGTCTGCCCGCTACAATCGGTGGATGCCCTTCCACCACCTCCCCCTCCTCGCCACCCAGCGCCAGCTCTACGAGCTGCCGCGCGGCTGGGAGCGCTTCCGCGCCTACATCGAAACCATGACCGGCGGCACGGGCGAGCTCGAGCTGCCGCTGGTGGCCATGAACCCGATGGGCAAGGAGCACCTGGCCGAGATGCTGGACCGGCTGCTGGCGCTGGGTGCCGAGGAGGTGGCGGCGGAGGCGGTCGCCGAGGCCAAGCGCAGCCTGCCGGCCTTCGCACCCGAGCTGCGCTTGGGGCTGGTGGTCGCCGACGATTTGAAGGGCGGGTGGACCAACCGCTACTTCGCCGAGATGAGCAACCGATTCGATCTGAAGCCCATGGTGCGGCGCGGTTTCGCCGTGGCCCTGGCGTGGACGAGCGAGGAGCCATCGCGCGACCGGGTGCGCGAGGAGGTGGTGGCCGCCGCGTACCGCTCGCTCCACTTCCTGCGCCACGGCCCGGCCGTCACCCTGCGCCAGCGCATGGCGCAGGAAGGGCGGGCCGCGGCGTTCGCCGGCGCTACGGGGCCGGCTCTCGACCCCGACGATCTCGCCTACAGCCGCGAGGTGCTCGCACCGCATTTCGATAGCGACCACAAACCCACGATTTTCGCCTGCCTCTACGGCGACGAGGCCGCGCGCTCCGTGGGCTACTCGCCGCTGGGGCTCTCGCCGCGCGCCGGCTTCGCCGTGGCGCGGGCCGACGCGCTGGCGGAGAGGGATTCGCCGGAGGCGGCGGTCGAGGCATGAGCCAGCTCACGAAACGTGCGTGCTAGCATCCGAGTCGTGGTTTCAAGGCCTCTGAAGAACGCTGATCTTGCCCTCCGCTGAGAGCCTCGCCCTAGTGCCCTGAGGGGCGCTGCGCGAGCGCTCGGGGACGATGCGGCGCGCCGCACCGGCGGCGTGAGCTGTGCTCCACGGCGAGCGGCGTGACGCCACCGTCCCCCTCCTCTGCTCCACCCAACGACTCGACTTGGAGGAGACTGGCGTGAGCCTTCAGAACCTTGGCTGGACTGCGTTCTTCGAACAGGCCTTCGAATCCTTCGCGGCGCGCGGCCTCGCGGCCGGGCGCGTCGCCACCGAATCGCGCGAGATCTACCGGCTGCTGACCGCCGACGGCGAGCTGGCGGCGGAGCTGCTGGGCGCGCTGCGCTACCGCGCCCATCGTCATCGCACAGGGTGCCGAGCCGACCTGCCCGTGGTGGGCGACTGGGTCGCCTTCCAGGCGTTCGGCGGCAACACCGGCATCGTGCACGCGGTGCTGCCGCGGAGCACGTCGATCGCACGGCGCGCCGCCGGCACGAGCGGCGAGCTCCAGGTGCTCGCCGCCAACGTCGACACCGTGCTGGTCGTGAGCTCTCTCAACCAGGACCTCAACCCGCGCCGCCTCGAGCGCTATCTGGCCCTCGTGCGCCAGTCCTGCGCGCGGCCGGTGGTGGTGCTTTCCAAGGCAGATCTCGCAGCCGCCTCCGCGCCACTCGTGCGCAGCGTCGAGGCGGTGGCCGCGGGCGCGCCGGTGCTCACGGTGAGCGCGCTTCAGGGCACGGGCATCGACGCGCTCGCCGGCTACCTCCGCCCGGGCGAGACGGTGGCCCTGCTCGGCTCCTCGGGGGTCGGCAAGTCGACGCTGGTCAACGCGCTCCTCGGTCGCGACCGCCAGGTGGTAGCCGAGATCCGCGCCGGCGATGACCGCGGCCGCCACGCCACGACGTGCCGCGAGCTCATCCCGCTCCCCGGCGGCGGGCTGCTGCTCGATACGCCGGGCCTGCGCGAGTTGGGGCTCGCCCACTCCGAGGCAATGGGGGCCGAGGAGGCCCTCGCCGAGGTGTTCGACGACATCGAGGCGCTCGCCGCCGGCTGCCGCTTTCGCGACTGCCGCCACCAGGGCGAGCCGGGCTGCGCGGTAGAGGCCGCGGTCGCCGGCGGCCGGCTCGACGCGGCACGGAAGGCCGGCTACGACAAGCTGCGCCGCGAGGAGAGCTTCCTCGCCGACCGCGCCGTCGGCGGCGCAGCCTATGCGGAGAAGAAGCGCTGGAAAGCGCTGCACGCGCGGCACAAGACAACGCTCCGGAGGTAGCGGCCGGACCTGTGCCGGCCGTCGCCGGACCCGTGGCGGCCGTAGGCGTGTCCCGCAAAAGCGCTCGGCCGGGACGAGCCCGGCCGCTACGCCCGGAGGAGACCGCGCAGTAGGATCGCCGCGATGAGACCGGGGGAGGCTCGCGTCAGAGGCCCTGTCACCTACCGCCTCACCGTCGAGTATGACGGCACGCGGTTCTCGGGTTGGCAGGAACAGAAGAATGCCAAGACGGTGGTGGGCGAGCTCAAGGCCGCGCTCGCCGGCGCGGGGCTCGCGGTGCTCGACCTCGGCGGCGCCGGCCGCACCGACGCCGGGGTGCACGCGCTGGGGCAGGTGGCGCACCTGCGGCTCGAGCGCAAGGTAGAGCCGGTGGCGCTCGCCAACGCCTTGAACCAGCGCCTGCCGGGAAGCGTCCACGTGCTCTCGGTCGAGCCCGCCCATCCTCGCTTTCACGCCCGGCACGACGCGGTCTCGCGCACCTACCTCTACCAGCTCTCGCGGCGGCGCACGGCGTTTGCCAAGCGCTTCGTGTGGTGGGTGAAAGAGCCTATCGATCTCGGAGGCCTGCGGCAGGCGGCGGCGCTGCTCCCCGGCCGTCACGACTTCCGGCTCTTCGCCGAGGTCCCCAAGACGAGCAGCGGCGGGACGCCGGCACGGGAGGCTCAGGCCAGCACGCTGGTGGAGATGGAGGCCGTCGAGGTCGCCGAGGACGGCGCCCTGGTGCTGCTGCGCTTCACCGCCTCGCACTTCCTGTGGCGCATGGTGCGCCGGCTGGCCGGGGCCCTGGTGCAGGTAGGGACCGGGGCGCTGCCGCTGGCCGCTTTCGAGGGCCTGCTCGCGACGCGGCCGCTTCCCGCCGGGCGCGGCACGCCGGCCGAGTGGACGGCGCCGGCCTCCGGCCTCTTCCTCGAGCGGGTGCGCTATCGCGGCGACGGGCCGCTGCCACCGCTCGCCGCGGTGACGCCGGTCAGCGCCGAGCGTCTCGCCCACGCCGCGCTCAACAAAAAGGGCGCCGCTGCCGGCGCCCCCAAACCGCGGACCTTCGAACCCAGGCGCTAGAACCGCAGGCGGACGCCGAGCTGGATCAGGCGCTGCTCGCCCTGCAGCGGGTCGCCGGAGAAGGCCGTCGGCTGCAGCCCGTTCGCCGTCGGGATGAACAGCGCCGGGTTGTCCTCGTTGAACAGGTTGAACACCTCGGCGATGGCCTCGATCGAGACCTCGTTGACGATCCGGAACTCGCGTGACACCCGCACGTCGATCTGTGAGAAGGAATCGCCACGCTCGGAATTGACGTGATCGACACCCGGTGGCAGGTCGAGGCGGAAGCCGTCGCCGTTGAGGTCGTTGGCCGAGTGCACCGTGTACGGCGTGGCCGAACGATAGCGCAGCATGCCGGAGACGTTGATGTCCCACGGCGCGTTGTAGGTGCCGCCGAAGGTGAGGCGATGCCGGGCATCCGTGTTGAGCGGCCCGAAGCAGGCGCCGCACAGCGGGTCGAGCGGATTGACCGACACGTCGCGGCCCTGGGTCAGGCTGGGCTGGTAGTTGATGTCGGTGATGCGGAACTCGTCGGCGCCGGCGAGCACATTGCCCTCCGACTCCGAGAGAGTGTAGAAGCCCTGCAGCTCGAACTTGTCGCGCCGGATGCGGAAGCCGACGTTCAAGCCGTCGTAGTCGGCCTCACCGTTGCCGTACCACAGCCGGAAGTTACCGAAGTCCGAGAAGCGCCGGGCGCCGGTGGCCGGGTCCCGTGGATTGGCGCGGAAGCGGAACGGGATGTCGCGGTAGCGCACCGAGATCGCCTCGATGTTCAAGCCCAGCCAGTTGTTGACCTGCCAGGAGTAACCGAGCGAGATCTGGTCCGAGTACGGGGTGGCGAGGGTCGGCGAGGCCACCTCGTTGGGCGGGAAGATGTCCGCGCCGGGAAGCTGGTTCGGCGGCAGCGGCTGGCCGGGCTGGAAGAACGAGCCGTCGGGGTTGCGGATGCCGTTGGGGTTGTTGTGGTTGTAGATCACGCCGTAGTTCGACTGCACCGCCGCCGCCGGGAAGAGGATGGTGGCGTTGGTGTAGGGGAAGTCGTAGAAGCGCCCCACCCCGCCGCGCAGCACCCGCCGGCCGTCGCCGCCCATGTCCCAGGTGAAGCCCAGGCGGGGCGCGTAGTTGTCGTCGTCGTTCGAGAGCTTGCCGCCCTTGCCGCCCTGGAAGTCGCGCAGGTAGTACTCGTTGTAGGTGGTCTGGGTGGAGAGCGTCTGCCAGATCGGGTTGTTCCGCTGGTCGAGGTCGAAGCCGTCCCAGTAGTCGTAGCGCAGGCCGACGTTGACCGTCACCCGATCGTTGACGAACCAGTCGTCCTGGAAGTAGACGCTGTACTGGTCGACCGGCGTCGACTCGCCGAAGAAGCCGCCGAAGATGGTGATGTCGGAGATCGGCGCGCTGGCACTGTCGGCGAGCCGCGAATACTGCCCTTCGAGGCCGGTCGAGAAGTCGCCGCCCAGCTCCGGCTCGTGGATGTAGTTGGCGCCGGCCTTGAAGTCGTGGCGCCGGCCGCCGAGGTCGGTCGACCAACTGAAGTCGTCGCGGTACTGATACTTGACCTGGTGGGTCGACTGCGGGGTGTTGATGTTCTGCCCTTGGGTGAAGCCGCTCGGGTAGTAGATGGTGGGCGAGTTCGAGTCGGCGGTGATGATGTTGTCGAACTTGGTGTACTGGAAGATGAACTCGTTCAGGCGGTCGGCGCCGAATTGCGCCGTCCAGCCGCCGAGGATCGAGCTGTACTCGTTCGACACCGTGCCCAGCGTCTCGGGCGAGGTCAGGGCGGCCGCGCCGTACTTGTCGGCGTTCTCCTGGAAACCGTAACGCACCTGCAGGTACTGCCTGGCGTTGACGTCCCAGGTGGCCTTGGCGGTGATCAGCTCGTCGTCGAAGGTGAGCGGGAAGGCCCGCCCGTCGAGCGACGGGACGATGCCGCCGCTGTCGACGGTGTAAGCCGTCTCGCGGTCGGTCTTCTCGTAGGTGGCAAAGAAGTGCGCTTTGTCGCGCACGATCGGCCCGCCCAGCGAGGCGCCGAACTGCTGGCGCTCGTAGGGCTGCTTCTCGCCCCCGCTCCGGGACTCGCTCTCGGTCTCCTCGTTCAGGCTGTCGTCGCGGAAGAAGCCGTAGACGCTGCCCGAGAAGCTGTTGGTGCCGGTCTTGGTGACCACCGACAGCACGCCGCCCGAGGAGCGGCCGTACTCGGCCTTGTACTGCGCGGTCTGGATCTTGAACTCCTGCACCGCCTCGAGGTTGAAGTTCTGCAGCGCGCCGCCGATGGTGTCGTCGGTGTTGTCGCCGCCGTCCATCACGAAGTTGACGTTGCGGCCGATGCCGCCGTTCAAGGCCACGGTGAGCTGGCCGGGCTTGGTGGGGTCGGAGTTGTAGGCCAGGCTGGTGCCCGGCGCCAGCACCGCCAGGTTGGCGAACTGGCGGCCGTTCAAGGGCAGGCTCTCGAGCTCCTTCTGCGAGACCACCGTGCCGATCGAGGGCTCGTTGGCGATGAGCGGCGCCTCGCTGGTGACGGTGATCGCCTCCTCGAGCGTCGCCACCGAGAGCGTCACCTCGAGCGAGCGGGTGGAGCCGACGTTGAGCTTCACTTCCTCCTGGGTCACGGTGCCGAAGCCGGAGAGCTCGAAGGTGACCTCGTAGGTGCCGATCGGCAGCGCCGCGAGCCGGAAGGCGCCGTCGGCCTCGGTGGTGGCGACGCGGGTGAAGCCGGTCTCCGGGTTGGTGGCGGTGACCGTGACGCCCGGCAGGGCGCTTCCGTCCTTGTCGGCCACCGTGCCTTCGAGAGCACCGGCGCCGGTCTGCGCCAGGGCGGGGGCCGCCGCCAGCGCGATGAGCGCCAGGGCGAGCACCGGCCTGAGGCAGGAAGCAAGTCTTGCGCGGAACCTCGTGAGTGCCATCACATCTCCTTTACTGGGGTCAGATGCATCCAATAGGGGCACCGGCCGTCTGTCAGCCGGAAAGAGCGCGCGATCTCGGCTACCCGATCACCTCCTCTCGCGGCCCTGCTAGCCGCCTCGGGTCAGGCGGGCCAGCAGTTGCTGCGCGGCCTGCCGCTCTCGGGCGAAGGACGGGTCGCCCTGCGCCTGGGCGAGGAACTCCCGGTACGCGGTGATGGCCGCCGCGCGGTCGCCCG
Organism: Thermoanaerobaculia bacterium; assembly: GCA_044869805.1. Lineage (GTDB taxonomy): Bacteria > Acidobacteriota > Thermoanaerobaculia > Multivoradales > SZUA-115 > CAWDVR01. Next base: position 6,368 of record JBIOXV010000005.1, read on the forward strand.
AGAGCTCGAGCGAGATCGCGCGGTTGAGCCGCACTTCATGCAGCTTCGGGTTCAGAGCGAGGGCCCTTTCAAAATAGGGAAGTGCCGCGGACGGCCGATCGCGCGCCACCTCCAGCGTGCCGAGGCCGTTCAGGGGATCGGGATAGTCCGGGGCGAGGGCGACGGCGCGCTGGTAGGCCTCGGCCGCCGGGCCCGGCTGGCCGAGGTCGCGCTGCGCGTTGCCGAGGTTGTTCCAGGCGCGCGGATTGGCGGGGTCGAGAGCCACCGCCCGCTCGAAGGCCGCCGCAGCCTCCCGCGACTTGCCGGAGGCGGCGTAGGCGACGCCGAGCGCGTTCCAGGCCTCGGGCCGCTTCTCGTCTTGCTCCAGGGCCGCCCGCAGGGCTTCGAGCGCCTCGCCGTGCAGGCCTTTGGCCGCCAGCGCCGTCGCCAGGTTGTACCAGGCGTCGGGGTCCCTGGGCGAGATCGCCACCGCCTCGCGGTACAGGGGTACGGCGCGGTCGAGATCGCCGGTTTCCTTGAGCACCGCCGCCAGCTCGGCGCGGAACACGGCGTTCCCAGGGTCGTCGGCGACCAGCTCCTCGAGCCGCGCCCGGGCCTCTCCCGGCCGGCCCGCGGTCCTCGCCCAGTGCGCTTCCTCGAAGCCCCGGAACAGGTCCACGGCATCCTTGGGATCGCGGCGCGAGCCGCCGGCCGGGAGCCGGGCCGCGGGCGGCGCCACGTAGCCCAGGGCCGCGAGCCGCTGGCGGGTGGCGGCGTCGACCTCCGGTACCGGGCCGGCGGCGTCGGCCCGCACGATCTCGGCGAGGCGCGCCGCCATCCCTGCCCCGGCAGGTAAGAGTGCCCCGACAGGCAGGGGGGCTCCGGCGGGCAAGCTGGCGGCGGTGCCGGGCGGGGCGGCACCTGCCAGCCGGTTGCTCGTCTCGCCCGGGTCGGAGTCGAGGTCGTAGAGCTCCGGCCGCGGCGCCTCGATGTACTTGAGCCGCCCTTTGCGCAGCGTCGCGAGGGCGCTCCAGCCGAAGGTCTCGGGGTAGCGGGTCTCGGCCACCACCTCGACCTCGCGAGGCTCCTGGCCGGCAGCGAGCACCGCCGAGAGGTCGCGCCCGCGGGGTGGCGGAGCGGGCCCGGCCGGCGGCAGTGGAGGCTCCGGCCAGGGATGCCCGGCGAGGCCGGCCAGGGTGGGCGCCAGGTCGGCGAGGCTCACCGGAGTCTCGATCGCCAGGCCGGCCGGCAACCTTCCCGGCGCCGCGATCAGCAGCGGCACCCGCAGGGTGGGCTCGTAGAGCAGCAGCCCGTGCGTCAGCTCGCCGTGCTCGCCCAGGCTCTCGCCATGGTCACCGCTAGCGGCGACCACCGTGAGGCCGCCGCTCGCCTCGAGCCACGCCATCAGCCGGCCTACCTCGGCGTCCGCGGCCGCGATCTCGCCGTCGTAAGGCCGCCCGGCGTGGCGGCTCGCGAAAGGCTCCGCCGGCGCGTAGGGCGCGTGAGCGTCGAAGAGGTGGACCCAGGCGAAGAACGGCCGGGAGTCCTCCTTGGAGAGCCAGGCGAGCGCCCGATCGACCACCTCGCGTCCCGGCCGCTCGGCCTCGAGGCTCGCTCCCGCCGGCCCGGAGCGGTCGATCGAGTCGTCGTAGACCTCGAAACCGCGCGCCAGGCCGAAGCGGCGGTCGAGCACGAAGGCGCCCACGAAGGCGCCGGTGCGGTAGCCCGCCGCCGAGAGTCGCGTGGCCAGGGTTTCGATGGCCTCGGGCAGAGCACCGACGCCGTTGCCGTGAAGGCCGTGCTCCACCGGCAGCAGGCCGGTCAGCAGAGTGGCGTGCGAGGGCAGGGTCAGGGGCGCCGCCGCCACCGCGCGCTCGAAGCGCAGGCCGGCTCGCGCCAGGCGGTCGAGGCTCGGAGTCTCGGCCTCGCGGTAGCCGTAGCTGCCGAGGTGGTCGGCCCGCACGGTGTCGAGAGTGACGAGCAGGAGGTTCGCCGGGGAACCCGCAGCTTTGCCGGGAGAGCTGCCGTTGCAGCCGGCAGCCCACCCGCACACCGCCGCCAGCAGAAGCACGCGCGCGGCGGTGAACCCGCGCTGCCGGCGCGACCGCGCCTCGCCTTCGCCCAGACCTGACCTCCGCGTACGCTGGAGAAAAACTAACACCCAACCCCGGGTGTTACAAGGGGGTTACATAGAAGAACGTCGATTGCGCGAGAAGGTTGCGGAGGCAGTACGAGGCGCGGATTAGAATCGCCGCGCGACGGGATTCGAGCGATGTGCGGACGCTACACCCTGACTGCTCCCGGCGATGCGATCGTCGAGGCTTTCGATCTCCAGACCGATCTGGCGCTCCGGCCGCGCTACAACATCGCGCCCACGCAGGAGGTAGCAGCAGTGCGGGTGGAGCGCCCAGGAGGCGGGCGGGCGCTGGTCGAGCTCAAGTGGGGGCTGGTGCCGCGCTGGGCCGAGGACCCCTCGATCGGCAACCGCATGATCAACGCGCGCTCCGAGACGGTGGCCGAGAAGCCGGCCTTCCGCTGGGCCTTCAAGAAGCAGCGCTGCCTGGTGCTGGCGGACGGCTACTACGAATGGAAGAAGCTCGCGGACGGCACCAAGCAGCCGTACTACTTCCGTCTCGAGGGCGGCAAGCCGTTCGGCTTCGCCGCGCTCTGGGAGCGCTGGGGGCGGGACGACCAGGAGGTCCAGTCCTGCGCCTTGCTCACCACCTCGCCCAACGACCTCGCCGCGACCGTCCACGACCGCATGCCGGTGATCCTCTCCGCCGAGGACTACGGCCTGTGGCTCGACTCGGGCGTCGCGGACGCCGGCAAGCTGGCCAGCCTGCTGGTGCCCTACCCTGCCGAGGAGATGGAAACCTGGCCCGTCTCGCGCTTCGTCAACAAGCCGGCCAACGACTCACCGCGCTGCATCGAGCCGGTGGCCGAAGGCGGGTAGGTCGGCCACCTGGCCTCGTGTCGCCGAGTCCGCGGCGGTTGGGTAGACCAATTAACCGATTTCACGGATGACCGGTGCCTCCGCCAGTCGCTCACCGATGTCACGTAGCCGGCCCAGATTGTTGACCACCATGGGCATGTCGTTCAGACCTTCTATGAGGTCGATCTGATAGGCCACGACCGCGTAGATCGCGCCGGCGCTCGCCACACCGGAGTCCGTGAACACGAAGAGGACCGCGACCAAAGCCGCCAACATGCAAAGCTCGGCAGCGGACCAAGTCCATGCCTCTGCGTCACTCAGCGCGGTGCGCCAGCGCGCGAGCAACCGAAAGTGACGCTGTATCTGCCAGTCCGATCCTTGCTCGATAATGCGCACCTCACGCTCGATCTGATCGTTCAAGCCGCGGTTGAATCGGTCCGCGGCGGGCGCGAAGCGCAGGTTGATCCACAGCGCTGGCAGCAGCGCGATCGTGCTGATCAGACCACAGCGCCAGTCGTAGAAGTAGAGCATCGCCAGGGCGCCGCAAATCACGATCAGATCGCGCGCGATCGCCGGCAGCTCACCCTCGAAAAAGTCCACGATTTCACGAGACAACCGGGCACGCGCCGATACTACGCTGAGAGACTCGCCGCGACCGCGCTGAGCCAGCACCACTTCTTGGGCAAGCTGCGTGTGGATCCGGCTGAAGGCGCGCGTGTCATAGCGTTGCCGCAGGAACGACACCAGCAGATGCATCAACCAGATACCGACAAGAGGCAATACACCGTCGCGCTGCCGTGCAAGCAAGCGGTCTACAGCGAGGCCGATCAATGCAGGGTAGGCAAGCCAGCAGATCTGCTCGACGAATGTCAGCGCATAGGTGATGAGCAAGGGCCGGCGACAGTGTCGGGCCAACTGAGCGAGGCTGTGCATGACTCACCCAGTGTGTTGCATCCTGTGTCAACCGCGGTGATGCTTGCGGTCGATGAGGCCCCAGCCGGACGCCTGAGCAGGTTTCTTCGCCAGTTCTCAGTGGGCGAGGACGGTCGCCGCCTCCTCGGTCGTCACCGCCTCCTCCTCGAGCAACGGCCGGCCGCGCAGGCGTCCGTTGCACGGGGCGTCCGCCGGGTCGGGGTGCAGCGCCGCGCGGGTCTCGGGCTCGGCCCCGACCGCGACGCGTGAGAGGTGGGAGGAGGCAGTGGCCGAGGGGGGAGCGGCCGGAGCGCCGGCGAGGCTCGGGCTCGACGGCCGTGCGGCCTTCCCGGTGTGGCGCTGCTTGTCGCAGAGCTTGACCGGGGCCGGGCGGGCCGGCCTTGGCGCCGGGCTCGCCGCCGCCTCCGCGGCGCTGGCCTCGGCTTCGGTCTCCTCGACCGCCGCCAGGCCGGCCGGCGCCGAGGCCGGCGACAGGCCGGTGCCTGAAGCCAGGGAGAAGGCGAGCAGCAACGGCGCCACCGAGGCGAGCGCCACCCGCTCGACGAGCGAGGGGCGGTGGATCGCGCGGTGCGCGAGGATGCGCTCGATGCGGCGCCGGAAGTTCGAGGCGCTGGCCGAGGAAACCCCTGCCAGCCTCCAGCCCAGCCCCAGCCCCACCGACTTGATCAGACTGCGAGCGTAGGTGTCGGCGCGGCCGCCGAGCGCCAGCACGCGCTCGTCGCACGCTTCCTCGCGCTCGTCGAGCAGGCGGCGGTCCAGCCACCAGACCAGGGGATGGAACCAGAACAGGCAGCAAAGCACCATGTGCAGAGAAGCCACCAGGTTGTCGAAGCGGCGCACGTGCGTCAGCTCGTGGAGGAAAATCGCTTCGAGCTCGGCCTTGGAGAGCACGCCGGGCATCTCCTCGGGCAGCACCAGCACCGGCCGCCAGGCGCGGAACACGCCGGGCTCCACACCGCCGGCGAGCAAGGCCAGGCGCACCGGGCGGCGGATGCCGAGCCGTGCCTTGACGGCCGCCAGCAGCTCCACCTCGGGGCCGTCGGCCAGGACGCGCGCCGCGGAGAGCACCTTGACGAAGGCCAGGGTGCGCGCCCGCCAGCGCCAGGCCACGGCGAGGGCTCCGGCCAGCCACAGCGCGGTGATCGAGGCGTAGAACCCGAGGTGCCCGGCGGTGGGCCCACCGGCGGCCGCCGTGCCGGTCCACGAGGCGAGCCAGCGGTCGAGGCCGAGCGAGAACACCGAGGCGGAGGGCAGGAGGCCGCCGATCTCGGGCGCGAGCTTGACGGCAAACAGGAAGAACAGGGCCGAGGGCAGGACGAACTTGAGCGAGGCGGCTAGCGACAGCGAGTAGCGCAGGCCCGCCGGCGCGCGCTTCAGGAGCGCGGCGGCCGGAAGCAGGGCGAGGACGAAGAGCGTGGACTGCCAGAGATGGTCGAAGACCGAGGGCCAGGCTCGAGCCGAGATCGCCGCCAGCGCGTCGTAGAGGTCCGTCACCGTCCCGCCTCCTGGAGCCTGCCGCGCGGCTCCCCGCGTTGCTCCATCTCCCTAGACCGCCGGTTCCAGCGCTTCGCCGGCCACCGGCGGCTCGTCGCTCGAGGCCAGCACCCGCTCGAGCTCCTGCAGGTCCGCCAGCGAGAGCTGGCCCGCCTCGGCCAGGTGGGCCATGATCGGCCTCGCCGAGCCGCCGAACAGGTCCAGGAACTCGTGCACCAGGCGGCTGTAGGCCGCCTGCTTGGAAACCAGGGGCTCGTAGATGTGGGCGTTGCCGATCTTGCGGATCTGGCGCACCGCTCCCTTCTCCTCGAGCCGACGCACGATGGTTTGTACGGTGGTGTAGGCCGGTTGTTTCCGTTTCGGCAGCGCCTCCAACAGCTCGCGCACCGATGCCTTACCCAGGCGCCACAGCTCCTCCATCACCTCGAGCTCGAAGCGCGTCAACCGGACACCATTCTTGGTTCTGCGGATCACGGGCGACCTCCTTGGTGCTGATCTACGACAATACGGCGCGAGCCTACCACAGCCGTAGGGGGCGGATGGATTCCGGCTGTCGCGGGAATGACGACGAAGGCCAGCCCAGGTCTCCTCGGTCATTCCCGCGAAAGCGGGAAACCATCCCTGTAACCTTGCCCCCTTCCCGGCCGTTCTTCCTGTTGCGATGCTGAGCCGGTTCCACGAGCTCGTGGAAGAGCATCAGCACCGGGTGTTCGGCTTCGCCGCCTACTACCTGAGAAGCCAGGAGGAGGCCGAGGACGTGACCCAAGAGGTGCTGCTGCGCCTGTGGCGCAACATCGAGCGAGTCGAGCCCGAGAAGGCCGGAGCCTGGCTCACCCGGGTCACCCGCAACGCCTGCTTCGACTGCCTGCGCAGCCGCCGCAGCCGCGGCCGGGTGTTCCAGGCCGGCCTCGATGCCGATGCGTTCGAGGCCCCCGACGTCGGCGACGGCCCGGAAGCGGCGCTCGCCGCCCAGGACGTGGACCGGCTGCTGAAGCGGGCGGTGGCGGCGCTCGACGAGCCCTATCGCTCCATCGCCCTGCTGCGCGAGGTGCAGGGGCAGAGCTACCAGGAGATCGCCGACGCCCTCGAGCTGCCGTTGAACACCGTGAAGACCTACCTCCACCGCGCACGCCGCCGGCTGCGCGACCATCTCCGGGAGGTGCACAGCTATGCCCAGACTGCCTGACTTCTCCCCCGGCTCCGGCGAGCGAGCCGCCTGCGAGCAGATCGCGGCGCTGATCGACGCCTGGGCGGACGGCGAGCTCTCCGCCCAGGAGCAGGCCCTGCTCGACCAGCACACGGCCGAGTGCCCGGCTTGCGCCGCCGATCTCGCCCTGGCGCAGGACCTGGCCCAGGGCTTCGCGCGCCTGCCGCGGCCGGCCTGCCCGCCGCGGATCGTGGCCGCGGTGCTGGCCCAGGCCGCGGCGGAGCCCCCTCACTCCAGCCCTCTCCCCGCTCGCGCGGGGCGAGGGGGGCGAAACAGCGCCGCCCACGCCAAGGGCCTCCCCGCTCGCGCAGGGTGGTGGGGCCGGAGGGGCGAGGGCTGGCGGGGAGCCCTGCGGCCGGCGCTCGCCGCCGGGCTGGCGGCGTCGCTCGCGGCCGCGAGCCTGCTCGTCTTCTCGCCCGGCCGGGAGCCGCGCGTCAGCCCGGAGGAGGTGGCGCGGGCCGAGGCGCAGGTCAAGCTCACCTTCGCCTACCTCGGCCGCATGGGGAGCGCGACCGGCACCCTGGTGCGCGACGAGGTGATCGAGAACGTGGTCAACCCCACTCGCCGGGTCCTCGCGCCGGCGGCCGGGGCCTCTGGTAACGAGGTACAGCGATGAGAATCCTGGACATGCGAGCCTCCGCGCTCGCCACCCGACTCGTGGCCTGGGCCCTGCTCGCGGGGGTCGCGCTGCCGGCCGGGGCACAGTCTTCCCCGGCCTCGGCCGCGCTCGCCGCCGAGCCGGGCTTCGTCGACCCCGCCAAGCTCGACATCTACGACCGCGAGGAGGACCTGACCATCGAGGTCAACCTCCAGGGGCCGCTGGTGCAGTTCGTGGCCGAGGCCGCCAAGGCCGCCGAGCCCGAGCTGTCGGACGCGCTCGGGAAGATCAAGTCCGTGGTCTTCCAGCTCTACAAGCCCAAGGCCGCGGACTTGGCCGAGGTCCGCAGCCGGGTGGCGAGGAACGCCGAGCTGCTCGAAGGCCGCGGCTGGCAGCGCGTGGTGTGGGTGCGCGAGGGCAACGCGGTGCACCATATCTACCTCAAGAACGCCGGCAGCCGCATCGTGGGGCTGACCGCGCTCTTCGTCGACAGCGAAGGCCAGTTCGGCTTCATCAACATCGCCGGCGAGGTCGACCCCGCCCAGATCGGCCGCATCGGCCAGCGTTTCAACATCGACGCCCTGGCCCGCGCCCAAGGGCAGATCGAAGCCGCGCCGCCGCCTCCATCCAAGACCCCCAACCCGCCCGACCGGCCCTGAGGAGCCCGCCATGCACAGCGCCCGTGCCTTCCGACTGCTAGTCGTCCTCTGTTTGGCGCTCGCCGCGAGTGGCTGCGTGCTCTGGGCCCCGACCCTCGACCCCATGCGGCACGAGGTGGCACGCTCGCTGCCGGCGGTCGAGATCCGCCCCGAAATCCAGCTCCGCCTCGGCCGCCTGTCGATGGCCATCGCGCGGAGCATCGTGCGCGCTACCACCGAAGAGGACGAGGATCGCGAAGCCCTGGCGCTGCTGAGCCATCTGTCGGGCGTCGAGGTCGCGATCTACGAGGTGGAGGGCCTGCGCTCCGGTCTCAAGGAAAGCTGGTCCAAGCAGGTGAGCCGGATGGCCGACCGCCGCGGCTGGCGCGTCGCCGCCCGCACCGAGAACGAGGGCGAGCTCACCTCCGTCCTCTACCGGGAGGGCAAGCACGGGATCGAGAGCGTGTACGTGCTGGCGCTCGACGACGAGAGCCTGGTGATGGCCCGCTTCCGCGGCCGGCTCGACCAGGCGATCGCCGACGCCATCGCTCTCGAGGGCAGCAAGCTCCCGCGGTCGATCGCCGACGAGCAGGGCGAGGCGGGCGGCGGGAGCTGACAGGTGCCGCCCGTTAGTTCGCGGATTCCTCCGCCTCGTCTTTTCCCAGCGACAGCGTGAGCGTGCCACCGCTCACGAGGTAGCCGACCGCGCACCTCGCCACCGTCTCGGACCACTGGCGAGGCGACATCACGTGGAGCGGCGCCACGGGCCCTAGGCAGAGGCGGTACTCGCCGGGCGCCAGGGAGGGGATGCGGAGCCCGTCGATCCCGGACTCCGAGAGTGGCCAGCCGTGCCCATAGGTCCAGCCGACTGCCGCTGGGAAGGGCAGACCCTTCCCGTCCTGGAACAACAGCACCAAGGAGGCGTCCGCGCTCGCTTCCTCCTGAACAAGCAAGTGGAGCTCCAGCACGCCTCCGTCGTCCGCAACGGAGAGGTCGAGCGGGGCGGTGCCACAGCTCACCTCGAAGATCTCGAGGGCATAGCCGGCCGCCTCGACGATCAGCGATCCGCCCGAAGCGCGCGCGTGGAGGTCGACCTTGAACCTTCCCTCGAGATCGGTTGTGGTGCGGTCGCCCTTCGGGTTCGCCAGGTCTCCTACCAGGCTTACCTTGGCACCCGGCACCGGCCCATAGCTCGAAACGACCCGGCCTGCGCAAGGCTTGCGGAGGAGCAGGCGCAGACGCACCGGCCCGGCGGTCGAGTCCTCGGTGAGCTCGACGGTCTCCCGATCGCTCGCCAGGCGGCCCTCGGCCGTGCCGTGCCGGGCGACCAGGGTGACCGTCCCCTCCGGCAGCGCGCGAGCCTCGAACTTTCCGTCGAGGCCGCTCTGGCGCGTCACGTACGCCCACCCCTGCCCGACAATGTCGACGAGCGCCGCCGCCACCGGCTTGTCCTCCCCGTCGATCACCACGCCCTCCACCCGGGTGTCGGGCAGGTCGATCTCGACCGGCTCGCCGGGGCGCACTTCGGTCTTGGTGCGGGCGTGGATCTCGGGGTGCAGGGTTTCGACCTCGACCATCCACGGCCCGGCCTTGGGGAGCACCCCTTCGAAGTGACCCTCGGCGTCGGTCTTGAGCGAGGCGTGGACGTCGCCGTGACGGCCGCCGAAGATCACCTCGCCGGCGAGCGGCTCGCCCCCGCGCCGCAGCGAGCCCTCCACCCAAATCGCTTCGAGCCGGACCGGGATCCTCGCCGAGGCCTGGTCGGTGACCTGGCGGTCCCAGTCCGAGTAGAGCGGATTGCCGAGCGCGTCCGAGACCGTGATCATGAAGCGGCCCGGCGCTTGGCCCGGCACCCGCAGCAGGCCGCTCTCGGGCGCCGGCCCCGCGAAGGCCGGCTTCGTCTCCCGCGCCCCGGAGAGGTCGGCACCCCGCCAGACCTCGACCTGCCAGGGCTTGCCGAGCCAGTCCACCGCCGGCTCGAGGCTGATCTCGAGCGTGAGCGGCCGGTTGAGAACCATCGGCTCGCGCAGCGCGCTCTCGCGCTCGGGGTAGACCTCGAGCGGCGACACGCGGGCCGGGGCGTAGCCGGGGTGCTCCGCCTCCAGCACGTACTTGCCAGGCCGCAGGGCCTCGAGCTGGAAGAAACCGTCCTCGCGCACCCGCGCCTCCGGCGCGGTCGTCGCGATGCGCTTCATCACCACGCCGTCCCCCTGCGGCACCTGGAGCGGCAGCAGCCGGACCTTCGCTTCGCCGGGCTCGAGCTCGCCTTCGCCGGCCCGGAGCCACCCGGACACGGAGGCGCCTTGCACCAGGGGCAGAGTACCCAGGGCTCGCCGCTCGGCAGGCTCCAAGGCGAGGTCCCAGCGGTAGTGCGGCACGTAGCCCTCGGCCCGCAGCGCCAGGTCCACCGGCGCGCCGGCCGGCAGCGGGCAGCGGAAGCGGCCTTCCTCGTCCACCGGGCACGGTGAGCTGCCGCGGCGGATGGCCCGAGCGCCCGCGAAGGGCGCGGGCTCGATCGAAGCCAGGAGCTCGCGCGGATAGGTCTTCTCCCCGGCGGGCAGCCGCAGCGCCCCCTCGAGCCAGGCCAGGGGCCACACCGGCACCGTGAGGGCCGTCACGCTCCCCCCGGCGCCCGCGATCAGGCTCTGCGGAGCGACCCAGGCCGCGGGGATCGCGGCGGTCAGCTCCCAACTCGAGCCCGCGGGCACGGAGGCCGCGGCCGCCGGGCCGGCCACGGCCAGCTCCATCGGCGGGCGACCGGGGGACCGGAGCTGGAGGCGGCCCTCAGCCAGCTCGACCCCAGGTTTCGGCTCCAGCGCCACCTCCAGCCGGGCCGGAGCGGGCGCCTCCTCTTGGCTGCTCGCGGCCCCCGCCAAGAGTAGGGCGCAGAGCCAGCCTAGCGTGCGGCGCGTCTCGCCGCGACCGCTCCGGCTCACTGCGCTTCCTCCTCGGGCTCGGTTCCGGTCACCAGGCCACCTCCCCCGCCTCCCCCGGAGCAGCTCTGGCAGGCCGCCGGGCAGAAACCGCCTGGCTGATAGCTGCAGCCGCTTCCGCCGCTCCCTGCTCCACCACCGCTTCCGCCGCCTCCGATGACGACTATATTGAGACACTGCTCGCCGCTCGTGACGCACCAGGTGTAGCTTCCGAGACCAGACCCCTGCGTGTGCTGAGCACACGTCAGGTACCCGGTTTCGAGCTGACCGGCGTTCGTGCAGTGGAAAAGTGGGTCTACGGTGGAAGAGCTTACGCACTGATAACAGCCGTCGGTGAAGGAGACCGTCTCGGCTCCCGCAGGCTCGGGCGAGGTGAAGATGCCGGCACAAATGCAGAGCAGGCAAGCGCAGAGGAAGGGTAGACCTAAGGGGGCCAAGCGAGGCGGGCCTTGCTTCATGAATTCCTCCTAGTCTTCTAGCTACAGGTTAGCGATAGCGCTTAAGCTAGCATCTCCGAGAACTCCGCGTCAAGAGTTATCCATCCAGGGAAACCCCTCGCGCTTTGTTATGGTTTCCGGTGCCATGCTCTACGACATCTCGCCGCGGCTCGACGCATCGACCCCAGTGTGGCCCGGCGACACGCCGTTCTCGGCCGCGCGGACCGGCGCGCTGGCGGCGGGGGACGCGGCCAACGTCTCGGCCTTGACCACCACCACGCACCTGGGCTCGCACGTCGACGCGCCGCTCCACACCGAGGCCGGCGGAGTGGCGATCGCCGACCTGCCGCTCGAGACCTTCCTCGGCCCCTGCCGGGTGGCGGCCGTGCCGAGCTTGCCGCTGATCCTGCCCGAGCACCTGCCGCGGCCCGGCCCGAACGAGCCTCGACGCCTACTGCTGAAGACCGGCAGCGTCCCCGACCGCCGGAGCTTCCACCCGGGCTTCACGGCGCTCTCGCGCCAGGCGGCCGAGGAGCTCGCCCGCCGCGGGCTGCTGGTGGTAGGGCTCGACACGCCCTCCGTCGATCCGGTCGGGAGCGACGATCTCCCCGCCCACCATGCCCTCGCCGGGGCCGGCATCGTGATCCTCGAAGGCGTGGTCCTGGACGAGGTTCCGGAGGGCATCTACGAGCTGATCGCCCTGCCCCTGAAGCTCGCGGGGCTCGATGCCTCGCCGGTGCGGGCCATTCTGCGGACCCTTGGCTGAGGGCGACCACGGGGGTCGCCCCTACAGAGTCGCTGCAACCCGGCGATGTAGGGCCAGGCCTCGTGCCTGCCCTCCGGTTCGGGGCCGTGGCCCGCGCGGTACAATGCGCGCCCGAGGAGCCCCGCCGTGGACAGCAAGCAATTCGTAGCCGCGCTGGTCGAGGAGATGCACGGCCTCTTTGCCCGCCTGGGCGAGCACGAGACCCTGGAGGCCGAGTCGGGAGGCCGGATCGAGGTCGTCACCCTGCTCAAGCTCGCCCTGGCGAGCGAGCTCGAGGCCAGCGAGCTCGCCGGCTTCTGGATGCCTTCCACCCCGGAGATCGACGCCAAGCACGTCTTCGCCGCGCAGTGCGGCGACGAGATGCGCCACTATGAGCTGATCAGCCGGCGCCTGGCCGAGCTGGGCGAGGATCTGACAGGCTTCGAGCCGCTGGCCGAGGGCCACAGCCCCCTATACCAGTACATGCGGGGCTTGCGCACCACGGTGGAGCGGGTCGCCGCCGGCCCGTTTGCCAGCGAGGCGATCGCCGAGGTGCGCAACAAGCAGTTCATCGCCTTTTGCGAGTCGGTGGGCGACGGTGAGACCGCCCACCTCTATCGCGAGGTGATCCAGCCCGAGGAAGTGCACCATCACCACATCGGCCGCGAGTTCCTGGAGCGGCACGTGACCACTCCCGAGCTGCAGGAGCTGGTGGCCGCCGCGACCCGCAACACGCTCGCCATCGCCGATGAGCTGCGCACCCTGGCCGAGCGGACGACCGGCCTGCACGCCCTTCCCGTCTCCTGAGAGCCACCGGAGCCTCATGCCCGACGACACACCCGACCTCGCCGGCACGCCGGCGCCGAGCGACACGCTCGCCATCCAGTCGATCGCAGTGCTTGGCGCCGGCACCATGGGCCGCGGCATCGCCCAGGTGGCGGCGGCCGCGGGCTACGAGACGCGGCTCTACGACGTCGAGCAGGCGGTGCTCGACGCGGCCCGGGGCCGCATCGCCAAGAACCTGGACAAGGGCGTCGAGCTGGGCAAGCTGGACCCCGGCGCCGCCGAAGAGGCCAAGGCGCGCCTCTCCTACCACCCCGACCTGGCTACGGCCGTGGCCGGCACGGGGCTGGTGATCGAGGCTATCCCTGAGTCGATGGCGCTCAAGATCGAGACCTTCCGGCGGGTCGTCGAGAGCGCTCCCGCCGAGGCGATCTTCGCTTCCAACACCTCGTCGCTGTCGGTCACCGAGATGGCAGCCGGCTGCGGCCGGCCGCGGCGCTTCGCCGGCATGCACTTCTTCAACCCCGTGCACCTGATGAAGCTGGTGGAGATCATCCGCGGTCTGGAGACCGCCCCGGAGACGATCGCGACGATCGAGGAGGTCTCGCGGCGTATGGGCAAGACCACGGTGGTGGTCAACGAGTCGCCCGGCTTCGTCACCAGCCGCATCAATGCCCTGATCGGCAACGAGGCGTTCCGCATGCTGCAGGAAGGCGTCGCCACGGCCGAGGACATCGACACCGCGATCAAGCTCGGCCTCAACCACCCCATGGGCCCCTTCGAGATGGCGGACCTGGTGGGCCTCGACGTGCGCCTGGCGATCCTCGAGCACCTGCACCGGACGCTGGGCGACACCTTCCGGCCGAGCAACCTGCTCGCCCAGTACGTCAAGGCCGGCCGCTTCGGCCGCAAGGTGGGCCGGGGGGTGTACGAGTACGACGAGGATGGCCGAAAGAAGAAGCCGTCCTGACCTCTTGGACGAATTGCCAACCGCGCCGGGCGGCAAGCTCGGGCTGAAGGGGAGGGCCTGATCTCATGAGCTACCCGTTCTACAAGGTGCTGCACATGGTGGGCGTGATCTTCGCCTTCCTGTCGCTCGGCGCGCTGGTGGTCGCCGCCCGGAGCGGCCACGCGGCGAGCCGCCGGCTCGCCGGCATCACGCACGGCATCGCGTTGCTCGTGATCCTGATCAGCGGCTTCGGCATCCTGGCCAAGCTCTCTCTCGGCTTCCCCGCCTGGGTGCTGGTCAAGATCGCGATCTGGGCGATCCTCGGCGGCGTCATCGTGCTCATCCGCCGCCAGCCGCAGAGCTCGACGGTGTGGTGGTGGACGGTCGCGCTGCTGGGCGCCGTGGCTGCCTACCTGGGCGTCTACAAGCCGTTCTGATCCTCGCCGCCGGCCGAGAAACCGCCGCCCCGTGTTCGCCGTAGGCTAGGGCAAGACCCGCAGAGGAGCGCCCATGCCCGCCCCCCGCCCCGCCCGGGACCGCGCCGAGCTGTTGACCACCTGGGCCTTGCCACTGGCAACGCTGGTGTTCTTCGTCGCCACGGCCGAGGGCTACGGCATCTTCCGTGACGAGCTCTACTACCTGGCGTGCGGCCGGCACCTCGACTGGGGCTATGTCGACCATCCGCCGATGATCGCCTTGCTCGCCGCGCTGGCGCAGTCGCTGTTCGGCGCCTCGCTGGTGGGCCTGCGCCTGTTCCCGGCGCTGGCAGCCGCGGGGACGGTACTCCTGGTCGGCGAGACGGCGCGCACGCTGGGTGGCGGCCGCTTCGCGCGCCTCCAGGCGCAGGTGCTCGCCGCGACGGCGCCGCTCTACCTCTCGCTGTTCACCATCTTCTCGATGAACGCCTTCGACGTGCTGGTGTGGGCGGCGCTGGCGCGCCTGGCCGCCCACCTGCTCGCGGGCGGCGACCCACGGCTGTGGCTGGCCTTCGGGGCGGTGGCCGGAGCCGGGCTTCAGAACAAGCTGGACGTGGGTCTGCTGGGCGCCGGCCTGGTCGCCGGCCTGCTGCTCTCCCGCCGCTGGGAGGTGCTGAAGAGCCCGTGGCTCTACGCCGGGGGCGCGCTCGCCGCGCTGCTCTTCCTGCCCCACCTCCTCTGGCAGGCGGCTCACGGCTGGCCGACGCGCGAGTTCGTCGCCAACGCCCAGAGCGGCAAGATCACCGCCCTCAACCCGCTCGACTATGTGCTCGCTCAGTTCCTGATGGTCGGCCCGGTCGGCTTCGCCTTCGCCGTGGCCGGCCTCGGTTGGCTGCTCGCTGCGCGTGAGGCGCGTCGCTTCCGGCCGCTCGGCTGGGCCGTGCTCGTGGTCCTCGCGGTGTTCGCCCTCTCGGTCTCGAAGCCTTACTACTTTGGCGTCGCCTACACCCTCCTCTTCCCGGCCGCGGGCGCCGCGCTCGAAGCCTGGGCGTCGAGGCTCCGCCATGGCCGGCCGGTGCGAGCCGTGGCCATGGTCGGCGCGGCTTCGATCCTCCTCGCCGCGCCGCTCGCCAAGCCGCTGCTGCCCGTCGACAGCTACGTGCGCTACGCGGCGGCCCTCGGCTTCGAGCCTGGCAGCGACGAGAACCACCGCCTGGGCCGGCTGCCGCAGTTCTTCGCCGACATGCACGGCTGGCGAGAGCTGGCCGAAGAGACGGCGCGCGTATACGCCGCGCTGCCGGCCGAGGATCGCGCCCAGGCCTGCATCTTCGGCCGCAACTACGGGCAGGCCGGCGCCATCGACTTCTTCGGCCCGAAGCTCGGCCTGCCGCCGGCGGTCTCCACCCACAACAGCTACTGGCTGTGGGGGCCTGGGAGCTGCACCGGCGAGGTGATCCTGATCCTCGGCGGCGATCGCGAGGACCACGTGGGCGACTTCGCGAGCGTCGAGCCGGGAGGCTTCTTCGACTGCGAGGACTGCATGCCCTACGAGGACGAGCTCACGATCTGGGTCGCCCGCGGCCTCAAGGCGCCGCTGGCCGAGGCCTGGCCCGCGGAGAAGCACTTCGACTGAGGGCTGCTTACTCGCCCGTTACCACCTCGCTCCAGGCCGCCGTGTTCCCCGACTCGAAACCGTCGGAGAAGATCAGCCCCACTTGCTGCTTCCAGTGCTGCAACAGAGTGAGCAGGGCCTGCGGCGGGTGGGTGTCGGCCGCCTCGCCCGCCTGGTTGACGGCGTTGACGCCGTGGCAGCCGTCGCAGGCACGGATCTCGCCCGGCTGGAAAGTGATCCAGTAGCGCTCGCGCACCACCGGCTCGCCGTCCGGTGCCACGGTCTGCCAGGAGAGGGCGCGCCGCGTGGGCACGAAAGCGGCGACCGAGCCGTCGAGCTCGATCCTGACGCTCGCCGGTGGGGCGCCGGGGTTGGGCGGGTTGGCGGCGATCGCCGCCGGCTCGTGGAGGAGCTGGGCCAGCACGCGGCGGCCGGGGCTCGGGGTCACAGGGCCGTCCATGCCGCGGATCTGATCGCCCTGGAAGAGTTGCAGGTGGGCGATGTCGTAAATCGTGCCGCCGGCGCCAACCGTCTGCTCGCCGCCCGGCACCCGCAGGTTGAAGGGCTGCTGGCGGTCGAGCTCGTCGCGGTAGGTGGCATTGCGGGCGGTGAGCAACGCCAGGCCACGCGTGGCGAGGTCGCGCTTCAGGTCCACGGGGTTGACGCCCGCGGCCAGGAACGTCGCGTGCTCCGGTGCCGGCAGCACCGGCAAACGCCGCGGCGGCACGGTCCGCGACCTGACCTCGACCGGGTCGAGCTCCCAGAGCGGGCCGTTGTAGGAGACCAGCACGTCCGGGTCGAAGTAGGAGAGGTTCTTGACGATGCCGGCGGTGAGCGCCGTCCCGGCGCGCAGATAGCTGTCCGGCCCGGTGACCAGGAGCTTCAGACGGAAGTCGTAGCGCGCGTCCGGGTTGGGGCGGGTACCGTCGTTGGCGGCCTGGTGGGTCTCGCTGGTGTGCGAAACCACGAGGCGCCCGTCCGAGAGCGGCAGTGGAGTGCGGTAGTGGCCGGTGTGCGCGGCCGGCGGCGTCTGGTCGTCGGGCACCACGGTGGCGGTCAGGGGATGGGTGAGGTAGGAGATCGTCATCTGGTCGGCGTGGAGCGTCGGCGCCGCGGCCATGGCGATCACCTGCCCGCTGGCGTGGGTCCGGAACTCGGGCGCCTCGATGCCCACGTAGGTGCCGGCCGCGAGCACGTCCTCGCGGATCTGCAGGAAGTTGACGACCGAGCTCTGGTTGACGCGGCCGGAGACCTCGGCGATGAACTCGTCGAGGTTGCCGTCGTCGTTCAGGCTGCGGTTGAAGTAGTCGTGCAGCTCGTGACGGCCGATGTGGTTGAGCGTCTCCTCCTCGGTGCCGTCCTCGTTGATCTGCCAGGGAAAGAAGTGGTTGATGGAGTGGCCTTCCAGGTTGGTGCCGGCCAGCAGGTCGGTGCGCGCGGCGCGCGGCTCGGGGAAGACCTCGTCACGGTTGGCGAGCGCCGCGGCGCCCGGTGCCTCGCTCGCGTAGTTGAAGGTGCCGTAAGTGTCGCCGTCGAGCGCGTCGGCGTCGGCCTGCTGGTCGCGCTGCAGGTGGTCCCAGCGGGTGAAGATCACGCGCCCGTAGCGGTCGATCGTCGGGTGGAAGGCACCGGAGGGGGCGTGGGTCAGGAGCTTGAGGTCGCCGTTTGCCGGGTCGAGGCTCCACAGGCCGGTGTTGGTGGCGGTCGACTCGTACTCGTCGAGCTGCGGGTAGAGGTGGGCGGCGCCGTTTCGCGACCGGTCGGAGACGAAGACGATGCGGCCGTCCGTGCCGTAGATCGGCATCACGTTGTTGGCGTTGGCCGGCTGGTTGGGCACGCGGGTGATGACCGCGGTCTGGCCCACGGCCAGACCCGTCACCTCGTAGAGCTGCCAGAAGTAGGTCTCGACCTCGAACTGCTCGGTCGGGGCGCCGATCACCATGCTGAAGATGGCCTTGGTGCCGTTCCAGTGCACGCTCGGGTTGCGCACCGCGATCGAGGAGGCGCCCTGGAAGCCGGTGGTGCCGTAGCCGGCCTGTTGGGTCAGGTTGCGCAGCGTGCCGTTGGGGTAGCGGATCCACAGATCGCCGCCACGTCCCACGTCCTGCAAGCCGGCGCCGTGGTTGGCGAACACCGAGCCGATGGTGGCGAAGTCACCGCCGATCGGCATCTGGGTGACGAACAGGATCGGGTGCGGCAGCGGGCCACCCCCCTCGAGCGCACTGGGGGCCGCCGATGCGGCCAGGGCACCGGGCGCGAATCCTCCGGCGCCCGTCGCGAGCGTGGGGGCCGCCAGGATGGCCACTGAGCCGAGAACCGAGATCAGGCGCTTGCTTGTCCCCACACTTCTCCTCCTCTTCCGCGACGACCGTGTGGGCAAAGGATAGAAAGGTGGCTAGACTCCGCGCTGTGAGCTACGCCACAGGAGGGAAGGGGTCGGACTCCTTGGCCGGCCGGGTGGCCTTGGTGACGGGCGCCAGCTCGGGCCTGGGGCTGGCCGCGGCCGGCGCCCTGGCGGCGCGGGGAGCCCGCGTGGCGATCGCCAGCCGCGGCGGCGACAAGCTCGAGGCCGCGCGGCGGCGCCTCGAGGCGGCGGGCACCGAGGTGGTGGCGATCCCTGCCGACGTACGCAATGCGGACGCCCTCGCCGAGCTGGTGGCGGGCATCGAGCAACGGCTCGGCGCCGTCGATGTCTTGGTGGCCAACGGCGGCGGCCCCACCGCCAAGCCGGCCCTGGAGCTTACCGAAGCCGATTGGGAGGCGGCCCTGCCGCTCGCCCTGCTCTTCGTGCCGCGGCTCTGCCGGCTGGTAATCCCCGGCATGCGACGGCGCGGCTGGGGGCGGATCGTGGCCATCAACTCGATCTCGGCCCGGCAGCCGATCCCCGGCCTGGCGCTGTCGAACGCCCTGCGCCCAGCGGTGCTCGGCTACTTGAAGACCTTGTCGCAGGAAGTGGCGGCGGACGGCGTGACGGTGAACGCCGTGCTGCCCGGCTACACGCTGACCGAGCGGCAGGACGAGCTCGCCGCCGACCGCGCGGCGCGCTCGGGCCTCTCGCGGGACGAGGTGATCGCCACCTGGACGGCTCAGATCCCCGCCGGCCGCATGGCACGACCCGAGGAGATCGGTGCGGTGATCGGCTTCCTGTGCTCGGAGGAGGCTTCCTACGTCACCGGGCAGGCCTTGGCCGTCGACGGCGGTTACCTCCGCGGCCTGACGTAGGCCGGCCGGCCAGACCCCACCCCACGCGTGCCGGCACCGGGTCCGCCCCCCAGGCCCCCTCTACGATCGGATAGCTCAATGGTGGTAGTGCCGACCGGCGTCGAGAGAGGGACAGCCGGGGGGCCGGGGAACGGCGTCCCGGTCAGCGCTCAGGGGTCAATGCTCCGGGGGCTCGCCACCCGGCGGCTTTCCGGCGGCGGCTTGGCCGCCGTCGGTCAGCAGCTCGTGCACGATGGCTCGTATCCGCTCGACCAGCCGCGGGTCTTCCGCGGGAGGGCCGGCCGGCTCCGTGGCTGAGGGCGGAAGCGGTGGTGGCGCGGACGAGGTGGGCGGGGACGGCGGCGGCATCGGCCCCCGCGGCTTGACCTCGCTGACGAGCTGCATCAGCTCCTCGAGCTGCGGGTGCTCCCCCCCGCGGCCGGCGAGCGCGGCGGTGAAGAACGCGGCCGGCTCGACCTTCAGCACTTCGAGTACGCGCAGCAGATCGTGGAGCTTGAGGTCCACGCGGCGCTGAAAGACGTGGCTCAGGTAGCCGCGGCGGCGGCCGATCCGCTCGTCGACCTCGGTCTGCGTATGGCCCGCGGCGCGGATCGCTCCCTGCAGCAGCCGGAGGATCCTGGCCAGATGCTCGTGTGCGTTCATCGTGCCCTCCGTCGAGGTGGCCACGAGTTTGCTTGTCTGAAGACACGAAGACTTTATCATTCGCGGTTTTTTTATTGCAATCCCAGGTAGGAATCGGCCGGTCCCCGGGATCGGATATCGTGCGGCCTCGACCGAACGCCATGCCCGCCGCCAGCCCCATCCGCTGCCCGTGGTCTGGAGACGATCCGCTCTACGTGCGCTACCACGACGAAGAGTGGGGGGTGCCGGCGCACGACGACCGGCACCTTTTCGAGATGCTGATCCTCGAGGGAGCCCAGGCCGGCCTCTCCTGGCGGACGATCCTCACGCGGCGCGAGCAGTACCGCCGGGCCTACGAGGGGTTCGACCCAGCGACCGTCGCCGCGTTCGGCCGCCGAAAGGTGAGCTCCCTGCTCGCCGACCCCGGCGTGGTGCGCAACCGCGCCAAGATCGAGGCCAGCCTCGGCAACGCGCGCGCCTTCCTCGCGGTGCAGGAGGAGCACGGCTCGTTCGATGCCTATCTCTGGGGCTTCGTCGGCGGGCGGGCGAAGCAGAACCGGTGGCGCTCGATGGCGGAGGTGCCGGCCGAGACCCCCGAGTCAAAGGCGCTGTCGAAGGACCTGCGCCGGCGCGGCTTCGGGTTCGTGGGGCCCACCATCTGCTACGCCTACATGCAGGCGGTAGGCCTGGTGAACGACCACCTGGTGGACTGCTTCCGCCATCGCGCGGTCCGGCGAGGGCGCTAGGGGAACAGCAGGGTCTTCCGCCAGCCGCCCGTCGCCGTGCGCTCGTAGAGCTCGCGGTGGTGCAGGCGGTCGACGCCGGCGGCCCACAGCTCGATCGAAGACGGCACGACGCGGAAGCCGGACCAGTGCGGGGGCCGCGGCACGGGCTTGCCCTCGTAGAGCGCGGTGGCGCGCGCCATCTCGGCCAGCAGCTCCTCGCGGCTCGCCAGCGGCCGGCTCTGCCGCGAGGCCCAGGCGCCGAGCTGGCTTCTCCGCGGCCGGCTCGCGAAGTATTCGTCGGCCTCCGCCTCGGTGACCGGCTCCACCGTACCCAGGACCGTGGCTTGGGCGTCGAGCGGCCGCCAGAAAAAGGTCAGGCTCACCCGCGGGTTGGTGCGGATCTCCACCGCCTTGCGGCTGCCGAGGTTGGTGTAGAAGACGAAGCCGCGCTCGTCGAGGTCCTTGAGCAGCACCACGCGCGAGCTCGGCTGCCCGCCTGGGCCGGCGGTCGCCAGCACCATCGCGTTGGGGTCGGGCATGCCGGTGGCGGTCGCCTCGCCGAGCAGCGCACGCAGCCGCGCAATCGGCTCGCTCTCCCCCGCCGGGCTGATTTCCAAGTCGCACCTCCTGCTCGAAGGCCCGGAGTATAGAGCCTCCGCCTTCCAGCCGAGGCGGCGGCGGCGTGGGGGTTGATCTCCGCTCGCCGCTTCGCTACAGTAGCGTAAACAGGGCGTAAAACGGTGTGGAGGAAAAGGCCATGACGACCCCATCCGAGGCTCAGCCGTCCGAGGTCCATCCCGAGAACGCGTTCGCGGCGGAGTTCCTCGCCCGCCTGATGATCGAGGACGACCCACCCTCGGCCCTGGCCGCCGAGCTGGCGGGCCCGTGGGTCGTGCGCCGCCTGCCGGGCGGCGGCTTCGGCCTCTTCCGCTACTGGGAGAACCCGCGTTCCGGCGACCGCCCGCACGCCCGCTTCAGCGAGCGCGCCCCGGCCTTGATCGCCGCCGCCGTGCTGCCGACCCTGGCGGGCGACGGTCCCTGGCGCATCGCCAGCGAGCCCGACGCCAGCGGCGGCTTCGCCCTCTTCTCCGGCACCGAGGTCTGCGGCCGGCTCGAAGTCTTCGATGACGCTTTCATCTCGGCAATGAACGTCGCCTACGAGCTGCTCACGCGGCCGGATGCGCTGGCGTTGCTGCTGGCCGCTGCGGGGCCCACGGCGCTCGAGCTGGCGGGCCGCCGCCTGCACGCCGCCGTCGAGGAGGGCAAGCGGCTGGGCTAGTCGAGGAAGAGTTTGATCGCCACCACCACTACCGCCACGGTGACGAAGGCCTTGACCCAGCGGTGGCCTTTGAGCACGGTCAGGCGCACCCCGGCGAGGCCGCCCAAGACCGTGCCCACGCCGAGCCACAGGCCGAGGAGCCAATCCACCTTGCCCTGCGCGGCAAAGGGCACCAGGGACACGGCGGTAGAGACCAGGATCGCCAGCACCTTGATCGCGTTGCCGCGCACCAGGTCGAGGCCCGCCCAGGAGGTGACGGCGAGGATCAGAAACCCCACGCCTGCCTGGATGAAGCCGCCGTAGACGCCGGTGGCGAAGAAGCCCAGGGCGAGCACCAGGCGCCGGCGAGCCGCGAAGCGCCCTTCGGCATCGCCGCCCGCCGGACCCGCGCCCACCGAGCCCACGCCCACCGAGCCCACGCCCACAGAGCCCACGCTACGGGCCGGCCTGTCCCTCGCCAGGAGCGTCCATAGGGTGATCACCGCCATCAGCACGGCGAGGATCTTCTTGAACGCCTCGTCGGGAACGCCCAGCGCCACCCAGGCACCGGTCAGCGCGCCCAGGCTCGCCGGCAGCGTGGCGGCGAGCCCCAGCTTCCAGTCGAGGGCGCGGTGGCGGTCGAAGCCCCACACCGCCGCCGCGTTCTGCATCACGATCGCCACCCGGTTGGTGCCGTTGGCGACCACCGAGGGGAGCCCGAGGAAGATCAGCAGCGGCAGGGTGAGGAAGGAGCCGCCGCCGGCGATCACGTTCACCAGCCCGCAGGCGAACCCGGCGGCGAGCAGGCCGAGCGAGAGGGCGAGATCGGGCATCGAGAGGGTGGGAACGCCGATCTGATTCTAGAACGGCCTCACCCATAGAATGCGGCACCATGGCCGAGGCGGGCAGCCCAGCGCATCGTGTCGCCCTGGTCACGGGTGCGGCGGCGGGGATCGGTCGCGCCACGGTGCTGCGCTTCGCGCGCGCCGGTTGGAAGGTCGCCTGCTGGGACGTGGCCGCCGAGCCGGCCGAGCTCGGAGCGGAGATCGCCGCTGCCAGCGGCGAGAGCGCCTGGCACATGGTCGACGTCAGCGACGCCGTCGCGGTCGAGGCCGCGACGGCCGAGATCCAGGCCCGCTGGGGCCGCCTCGACGCCGTGATCGCCAACGCCGGCATCGTGCGCGACGCCCAGCTCGTCAAGTGGCGGGGTGGCGCGGCCGTGGCCCGTCTGGCGGAAGCGGACTTCGACGCCGTATCCGCAGTCAACCTGAAGGGGGTGTTCTTGACCGTGCGCGCCGCGGTGCCGCTGCTGATCGCCAGCGGCGGCGGCTCGATCGCCGTCGCTTCTTCGGTGGTCGCCCACTCGGGCAACTTCGGCCAGACCAACTACGCGGCGGCCAAGGCCGGCGTCATCGCCATGGCCCGCACCTGGTCGCGCGAGCTGGGCCGCTATCGGATCCGCGTCAACGCCGTGGCGCCGGGCTTCATCGAGACGGCGATGGTGCGCTCCATGCCCGAGCCGATCGTCGCCCGCGTCGTCGACCACACGCCTCTCGGCCGGCTCGGCCGGCCGGAGGAGGTGGCCGAGGCTTACT
The DNA here is from genome assembly GCA_044869805.1 of Thermoanaerobaculia bacterium. Classification (GTDB taxonomy): domain Bacteria; phylum Acidobacteriota; class Thermoanaerobaculia; order Multivoradales; family SZUA-115; genus CAWDVR01. The sequence continues at coordinate 29,445 of JBIOXV010000005.1, forward strand.
TCTGGCTGGCCTCCGACGCCGCCAGCTTCGTCACCGGCGCGGTGCTGAATGTGGACGGCGGGCTAATCGTAGGTAGCTAGCCGGTGAAACCGTCGCGAGCTCAGTCGCGCCGATCACAGCTCCCTGAGCGCCGTCGCCACCGGCAAGTTCGCCGCCCGGATCGCCGGGAACAGCCCGCCCACCAGCCCGATCGCCAACGCGTAGAAGATGCCCTGGGTCAGCAGCGCCGGCGTCACCGCGAAGGAGAACGCCACCTGGCTGAAGCTGTTCCAGTTGAGCGTCGAGGTCTGGAAGCCGTTGAACGCCAGGTAAGCGAGGCCGCCGCCGACCAGGCCGCCCGCGAGGCCCAGCAGCATGGCCTCGAGCAGCACCGAGATCACCACCGGGCCGCGCGAGAAGCCGAGCGCCCGCAGGGTGGCGATCTCGCGGGTGCGAGAGGCCACCGCCGTGTACATGGTGAGCACAGCCCCGAACACCGCGCCGATGCCCATGATGAAGGCGATGCCGCTCCCCAGCCGCTTGATCAGGCTGGTGAGCACCCGCGACTGCTCGGCGTAGAAGTCGGTCTCGCGCTCGACGGTGACGTTCAGGCGCGGGTCGGTGGTCAGGGCGTCCTTGAAGCGGTCGAAGGCCTCCGCCGACTCGAGCTTGGCGAACACCGACTGGTAGCTGTTGCCGCGGCGATAGGCCGGCTGCAGCACCTTGGCGTCGCACCACAGCTCGGACTCGGAGAGCGCGCCCCCGGCGGTGAAGATGCCGACCACCGTCCACTGGTTCTCGCCCCAGCGGTGCACCGAGCCCACCGTGAGGCCCTCGAACTGGGCGGCGGCGGCCTGACCGGCGATGACCTCCTGCTTTCCCGGCTCGAAGTTGCGGCCGGAGACGATCTTCACCTCCTCGCGCACCCCGAAGGCCTCCGGGCCCACGCCGCGCAGCGGTACGTTGGCATCCGTGCCGCTGGTCCGCTTGGGGAGGCCGATGACCACGTACAGCTCGGGCGAGGCGAGGTTGCCGCCGTCTCCACTGAGCACTCCCGGCGCCTCGGTGATCAGGCGGGCCTGGTCACCACCGAAGCCGCTGGTCATCTCCGAGGTGGCGCCCGAGCGCAGCACCACGGCGGTGTCCGGCGAGCCGGCTCCGGTCATGGCGCGCTTGAAGCCCTCGCCGATCGACAGCACGGCGAGGAAGATCGCCACCACCCCGGCGATGCCCGCCATCGCCACCAGCGAGGAGCCGAGGCGCTGCGGGATGTTCTTCAGATTGAGCCAGGTGACGGTTGCGACCTGCGACAGCCACATGGTTTCAGGCCCTCCTCAGAGCGGTGGCGATCGGCAGCCGCATCGCCTGCCAGGCGGGCAGCAGGCCCGCGGCCAGCCCGACGAGGACGATGAGGCCGGCGCCGGAGACGAAGGCGCTCGCCGGCAGATAGAAGATCGGCAGGAAGGCGGAGAGCACCTGGGCGAAGCCCTGCACCACGACCCAGGACAGCAGCAGGCCGATGCCGCCGCCCACCGCGGCGATGGCCAGCGACTCCGCCAGCACCAGGCCGAGGACGCCGCGATCGGTGAAGCCCACGGTCTTGAGCACCGCGAGCTCACTGATTCGCTCGCGCACCGCCTGCGCCATGGTGTTGCCGACCACCAGCAGCAGGATGAAGAGCACCGCGCCGACGATCGCCTGCACGATGGCCCCCACGTTGCCCACCTGGTTGGCGAAGCCCTGCGCGAAGGCCTTCTCCGTCGTGGTCTCGGTTTCGGCCGGCGAGTTGGCGAACTGTGTGTCGATCGCCTCGGCGATCTGCGGCGCCTTCTCCGGGTCGGCGACCCGCACCGTGTACCAGCCCACGGTGTCCCGGTTGCCGGAAAAGGTGCGCCGGTTCTCGTTGAAGTAGTCGTAGTGGAAGAGGAACTGGGTAGTGTCGGTCCCCTTCTCGGCGCCGTCGTAGATGCCGACGATGTTGAACTCCCAGCTCTGCGAGCCGTCCTGCCGCGGCCAGGGGGAGATCAGCGGCACGCGCTGGCCGATCTGGAACCCGTACTGGTTGGCGATCGCACGGCCGACGATCGCGCCCGTGCGGTCGGCGAGCCAGGCCCGCTTCTGGTCCTCGGGCAGCTGGAGCTCCGGGAACATGCGCAGGTAGCTCTCCGGGTCGACGGGGAACTGGGCGAAGAAGTTGCTCTTCTCCTGGTAGTAGGCGCCGAACCAGGTAGCGTGCGCCACGTCGGTGACGCCGGGCACGGCGCGGATCTTGGCCTCGTAGGCGTAGGGCAGCGGCTGGATAAGCGTCACCTTGTTGATCGTCACCAGCCGATCGACGCCGGTCAGGTCGACGCCCATGCTGAAGGCGAGCTTGACCGCCGCCAGCAGGCCGTAGAGCACGAAGGCGGCGCTGATCGCCGCCAGGGTGAAGAAGGTGCGTGCCTTCCGGCGCCAGAGGTTCTTCCAGATCAGGTGGAAGTACTTCATGCCGCGGCCTCCAGGGAGAGGACTCCCTTGTCGAAGTGCAGCGTGCGCGAGGCGCGCTGCGCGGCGTGCGGGTCGTGAGTGACCATGATGATCGTCTTGCCGTGCTCGCGGTTCAAGGCGGTCAACAGCTCGAGCACCTCGTCGCCGCTCTTGCGGTCGAGGTCGCCGGTCGGCTCGTCGCAGAGCAGCAGCGTCGGGTCGGTGACGATGGCGCGCGCGATGCCCACTCGCTGCTCCTGGCCGCCGGAGAGCTGGCGCGGGTAGTGGCGCATGCGGTCGGCGAGGCCCACCAGGGTGAGCGCCGTTTCCACCTGGCGCCGGCGCTTGTCGCGCGACAGCTTGGTCAGCAGCAGCGGCAGCTCGACGTTGCGCTCGGCGGTCAGCACCGGCAGCAGGTTGTACATCTGGAACACGAAGCCCACGTGGCGAGCGCGCCAGGCCGCGAGCTGGTTCTCCGAGAGCTGGTCGATGCGCTGGCCGTCGACCTCGATCGCGCCGCGGGTCGGCCGGTCGAGGCCGCCGATGAGGTTCAGGAGCGTGGTCTTGCCCGAGCCGGAGGGACCCATCAAGGCGAGGAACTCGCCGCGGGCGATCTCCAGGTCCAGGCCCGAGAGGACGTTGATGATCTCGCTGCCGCGGCGGAACGTCTTGTGGGCTTCGCGCACGCGAACCAGGGTTTCAGCCATGAAAGGTCTCCTCACTCGATCGTCTTGACCCGTGCGCCATCCTCGAGGTCCGGCGGCGGCAGCACCACCACCTGCTCGCCGCCCGAGAGGCCGGCGGTGACCTCGATCTGATCGCCCTCGGCGGCGCCGACCGTCACCGCGCGGCGTTCCACGCGCTCGCCCTCGACCACGAAGACCACGCGCGAGCCGCCGCCCTCGCGCACCGCGGCCTGCGGTACCAGCAGGCGCCTGGCAGGCTGCGCCGCGGCCTCGCTCTCGTCGCCGAAGAACTTCACTTTGACTCCCATGTCCGGCAGGATGCGCGGGTCCAGGGCGTCGAAGGCGATGCGCACCTTCACCGTCGCCTTGTCGCGCGAGGCGGTGGGGATGATGGTGATGACGTGCGCCGGGATGGTCCAGTCGGGGTAGGAGTCGAGCACCGCCTCGACCCGCTGGCCGCTGCGCACGCGGTTGATGTAGGACTCGCGGACGTCCACCTCGATCTCGAGCGACGACATGTCGACCAGCGTGCAGATGCCGGTGCGGGTGAAGCCGCCGCCGGCCGACACTGGCGAGATCATCTCGCCCGGCTGGGCGTCCTTGGAGATCGCGACGCCGGCGAAGGGCGCGCGGATGGTGGCGTCGTTCAACTGCTCGCGGGTGAGGGCGAGAGCCCGTTCGGCGACCTCGGCGTCGTCGCGGGTGCGCGCGATCTGCGCCTCGAAGGAGTCGACCGTCGCCTGGTCGGCGTCTAGCTGGGCCTGGGGCGCCACCTGCGCCCCCACCAGCTCGCGGGTGCGCGAGAGGGCCAGCCCGGCCTCGGCCAGCCGCACCTCGAGCTCCTTCAAGGAGCTGCGCGCCGCGGTGAGGCGGGCGCCGTCGAGATCGAGCTGGCGGCGCAGCAGGGCGTCGTCGAGGCGGGCCAGCACCTGGCCCTCGGCGACTCGCATGCCCTCCTCCACCAGCACCTCGACCACCTTGCCGGTCACCTTCGAGGACACCGTGGCCTGGCGGCGGGCGGTGACGTAGCCGGAGCCGTCGAGCACCGAGCCTCCGCTGCCGCCGGTCTCGGCCACCTGCACCACGGCCGTCCGCACTCTGGGCGCCGCGGCGCCACGCCAGAGAAAGAAGCCGACGGCGCCGAGCGCGGCGAGGGCGATGGCGGCGAGCGCAAGGTTGCGCCCGCGCCCGCCGCCGGGCTCGGCGCGGGCGCTGGAATCGATCTTGAGATCGCTCAGTGAAACGGGCCGTTCAGCCATGCGAGCGCCGAAGGATAGCATCCCGAGGCGAAAATGAGGCGACAGGGCACAGCCCGCCGCCATCGTGGCTCGAGGCGGCGTGGCTACGCTGGTTCACGGAGAGCAGTACGCACGGCCGGCACCCAAGTTCTGGCCGGAGGAGAGCTCCGGCCGCAGCGCCCTCAGCGCATGAGGATCGGCACCGAGGTCCAGAACTGCTGCGGCACGTCGGCCCCGTTGTCCGTCAGCACCAGGATGAGCGAGGCCTGCTCGCCCCACGGGATGAGATCACCGGCGCCCGAGATGATCAGGCGGTCCACTTCTCCCTCCTGCAGGTTGGTGAACTGGCTACCCTGGACGGAGATGGGATAGAAGTCCTGCTCCACCCGCAAGTAGAGCTCGTTCAGCGTGAAGTCCGCCGGCAGGGCGCCGGCGAAGGAGAGATCCAGCTCCAGGTCCAGCGGGTTGAAGCGGGAGGCGAGGCCCCTGGAGCCGGAGGCCGTGAGCGGCGGCGGCTGGTTGTGGCCGTGGCAGGGCACGCAGGGATCGGATCCCGGGGCCGGCTGCTTGCGGGCCGCGGCAGCGATGTCGTCGAAGGAGAGCAGCGGCATCGCATCGAGGGTGACCGGCTCGCCGGTGAAGGCGTAGACCTCGGCCTGGCCCTCGTTCGGAGGACGGCAGGCGGGGGTGCCGGTGCGCGCCTGTTCGAGGAGCAGCGTGAGGCCCGAGCTGGCGTTGTAGAGCCGCTGGTTTCCGTACGCGATCTGATAGCTGCACGCGTCCTCCGTACAGGAGGCGACCGGCGTCCAGAGGAGCGGCCGCAGAGGATCCTCGATCAGACCGGCCAGGAGCGGCGCCACCAGGAAGCCGGAGAAGGTGGCGGTGGCGTAGGACGTCCCGGGCGGAGTGGGATGACCCTTCTCCGCCTGCGGGAGGGGACCCGGGAACAAGCAGATCCCATACCCCGGCATCAGCGCCGCGGCCTCGCCGGTGAGCTTCGGCGTCTCCCACGTCTCCTCCGTGATGCCGGTCTCCCAGAAGGCCGCGAGGTCTAGTGAGCCCGCGGCGAGCACGCCGGGCGCCACCGCCGGGTAGAGCAGATCCTGGTGGTTGCCCGCCGCGGCGACGAAAATCGTGCCCGGAGGCGGGATGCGCGCCTGAGACTTCAGGCGCAGGTGTTCGATCACCTGGGCGATCTGGCAGACGATCCGGGTCTCGTCGCATTGGTCAGCAGCCACCCGGTCCTCGGGGTGCGCCAGGCGGCCGAAGCTCATGTTGACGACCAGCGGCGGCGGCACGCCCTGGACCTCGATCAGCTCGGCCAGGTTGCAGAGCCGGGTGAGCAGGTGGGCGTCGGTCTCTCCCCGGCGGGGGACGGACTCGAGGTCCTCGTCGGTCAACGGCAGGAGGCCGAGCGTCACCCCGGGGCCAGCGACCTGGCGAATCGTCCAGCCCACGCTCCAGCCGTGCGGGCCGTCCCAGTCGACGACCGCCACCCACGGCTGGTTGGCGCCGAAGTTGAGCGGGTCGCCGAAGCACTGCCCCTGGTCGCACGGGAACCAGGGTGGCGGGAGCGTCACCGGCTTGATCGGGTGCGGCGCGGGCAGGGGCGTAACGGACGTTCCCAGCGAGCCCAGCCGAGTGGACGGAACTACGGGCACCGGCTCGATCGGGCTCGGAGGGGCTGGGCCGCCGGTCAGGAAGCGGGGATAAAGCCGCGGCACCTCGATCCCCTTGGCGCGAGGGATCGCCGGCTCCGGCTCGGGCGCCAACGGCAGCGCGTTGGTCACCTGCAGATAGAACACGCCGTAGTGACCGCAAGCCACCCGCTTGTCGTTCTGGCCCTCGGGGTCGTCCTCGACGTCGAAGAGCTCCCAGGTGACCTGCTGCGCCGCCGCCTCCGGCCCCATGGTGGCCTGGAGCACGAGAGCGAAGACGGCAATGCAAAGCCCGTGGCGGCGCCTGTCCTTCCATTGCATGACCTTCCTCCTTGCCTCTGCCGCCTCGTACCTAACGCTCTTCCGAGAGCGGGTCCTTCAGCTCGATGACCACCGGCAGCACCCGGCGGGCGCCCCCATCCTCCAAGGCCTGGACGGCGCCCTCGCCGGTGGCGAGCACGAGTCCTCGGGGCAGCTCTCCCTGCCGAGCGACGACCACGAAGAGCGTATGCGTGCCGGGCGCTTCGCCCACCAGGTCCTCGGCCTCGGCCTCGAGCACCACCGCCTCGGGTCGGGCCTCGATCTCGATCGCGCCGCCGGTCGGGAGCCTTTCGAGGCGGGCGCCTCGCTGCCGATAGAGCCCGTAGTCGACTCCGGCGACCGGCTCGCCCTCGGCCGTGGCCACGATCGACACCCGGGTCTGTGGCAGCGCCTGGGCGACGGCGGACCCCGGCCCATCCGTCGGCGCGCCGTCGCGCTCCACGGCCAGCCCCGCCACCTCGACCGCATACTCAGGGAGCGGCCGCTCGGGAGGCTGGCCGTCGCGCAGCAGCAGCCAGGGCAGGATGGCCGCCGCCACCAGCGCCGCGGCGGCCGCCCAGAGGCCGCGGCGGGGCGCCGGCCACGCCGCCGCCAGAACTGCCTCGCGCACCCGGGGGATCGCTGCCGACTCCGCTGCCGGGACCGGGCGCACGGCGGCGAGCGCGAGGAGCCGGTGGCGCAGGGCCCTGTCGCGCGCCATCGCCAGCTCGAGCCGCTCCTCCTCCTCGGGTGGGAGTCGGCCGGCCCGGTAGTCGGCGAGCAGCGCCTCCGTAGGCCAGGCCGCGGCCTCGTCCGGGTCTTCGTCCTCCGCCTCGGCGAGCCGCGACAGGAGCTCCTCTGAATCGATCGACTTCATGCTTCACCTCCCTTTCGGCACCTGCTTCGCGCCGCCCACCCCTCCGACTACCGTAGGAGTCGTCACACCGGCGTTTTGCCTGCCGGAGTAAGGCGGCGGGCTGCCCGAGAGCAGCAGCAGCCCGGCCCACGCCGCCGCCGGCCAGCGCCCGCGCAGGCGGGCGAGGGCCTGGCCGTGGCTCTCCGGGACGCTCGCCCCGGCCGCCAGCGAAGTGTAGAAAGCCTGGTTGAACTCCCGCGCCACGGCATCGTCGAGGTTGCCGCGGCTCGCCACCACCCAGGCCGTGCCCCGCTGCGCGAAGAGGCCGGCCAGGCCGTAGAGCCCGCTGTCCGCCGTGGTCGGCGAACGGCCCGTCTTGCAGGCCGAGAGGTTCACCAGCTCTCGGGGAGCGGGCAGGGCCGCGAGATCGCTCGCCGTCAGCCGGCCGTCCGCCAGCTCCAGGTTCGAGAGCTCCGGGAATGCCGGGTCGTAGCGCCCGTGGGCATCGAGGTGGAGCCGGCCGGCGCTGGCGAGGCCGCCGGAGAGCGCCTGCACGGTGGCCGCCTCCCCGGCGAGGACGCGCGCCGCCGGGAACAGGCGCCGGTAGGTCTCGACCAGCGACCGGGCGCCCGCCAGGTTGCCGCGCGGATCGACGAGAAACCAGGCCTCGTCGCCGCGGGGCTCGGCGACCGCGGCCCCCCGGCCCTCGGCGGGCACGTGCACCACCGTCGCCCAGTCGGCGAGCCAACGCCTTCCACCGCCGCCGTGCGTGGCGGGCATCGTCGAGCGGCTCGCCGCGGCAAACTCCATCGGCAGGGCGGCCAGCGGCACGTCCTGCAGCAGGCCGTGGAGCGCGTAGGCCGTCTCCAGCGGCTGGCGCTCGAGTGCCGGAGGGGCCAGCGCGCGGGCCAGCGGCGAGAGCAGGCGCTGCCACTCTTCGTCGCCCGTCTGCCGGCGGTCGAGGGCGGACGACACTTCGGCGAGCAGGGCACGGAGCGCCCGGCGATCGAGCGGCGTGCGGCGCGCCAGGAGGACGCGCCCGTCGCGGCGGCGCTCGAGCAGCAAGATCTCGTTGGGCAGCGGTACGGCGCGAAACCCGGCCCACGCCTCGCGCGCCGGTTCGGTCTCGGCCGCGCAGCGGGGTACTTCGCGGGCCAGCTCCTGCGCTTCGCGCTTGAGATCGCGCACCACCGGCGCCAGCTCCTGGCGCCGCCGGCGCGAGGTCGGCGCCTCGAGGGCCAGCAGCTCAGCCAGCAGCTCGGCTCGCCGCTGGTCGGCGGCCTGCCAGCGGGCGGCGAGCGCCGGGGCCTCCGCCCGCGCTCGGCACAGGCGCTCCTGCTCGGCGGCGGCCAGCCGGTCGAGCCCAGCGAGCAGGGCCCAGGCTTCCTCGCCGCGGCCTAGCTCGACCTCGACCCGCGCCGCCTGGTAGTAGTCGTCGGCGCGCTGGCTCGGCCCCAGCGTCAGGTTCTGGCGCAGCTCGGCCGGGCTCGCCAGCTCGTAGGCGAGGAGGGCGCGCGCGAAGCTCCCGCGGGCGCCGGCGAGGTCGCCCTGGAGGCGGCGGGCCGCGCCGACGCAGGAGAGGCCCCAGACCGCCAGGCGCGGCGTCTCCTGCTCCGCGGCGAGCGGGGCGCAGGCCGCCAGGGCCGCGGGTGCGTCCCCCCGGCCGAGTGCGTAGAGGCCCTCCAGGAGCTCGATCCACGCGAGCAGGAAACGCTGCTTCGCCGAGGGTCCCGCCTCCTCGACCAACAGCCGCCTTGCCTCCTCTAGCTGGAGATGCGGATCGCGGCCCTCGCGCAGCTCGACGTAGCCCAGGTTGATGCGGCCGTTGGCGAGCTCGAGGGGGCCCTCCTGCCAGGCCGGGCTGGTGAGTGCGTGCTCCAGCAGGCGCCGAGCTCGCCCCAGCTCGGCCGCGCCGGCGTCCGGATCGAGCAGCAGCAGCCAGGCGAGCTGGGTCTCGAGCATAGGCAGGAGCTCTGGCGCGCAGGGATAGCGCTCGCAGTCCTCGAGCTCGGCAGAGAGCAGCGCCACCGCCTCGGCCTGGGCGCCGAGCTCACCCAGCAGATCCGACTGGCTGATCGCCACCGCGAAACCCTCGGGCGCGGCCACGCGCTTGAACAGGTCGCCCGCCCGCCGCAGCTCCTGCCACGCGTCCCGCTCGCCGCCCGCGGCGAGGTCCACCTTGGCTCGCTCGAGTGCCGCGGAGGCCGCGAGCCAGCTCGCCGCCGGCCGGTCGAGCCAGGGCGGCAGCGCAGACAGGCGGCGACGTGCCTCGGCCAGGGCACCGGCGCTCCCCACCTGACGGGCTGCGTACGCCGCCACCAGGTCGATCTCCACGGCGAGAAACGGAAAGCCCTCGCTGGCGGCGCGGGCGCGCAGCCGGTCGGCGTCCTCCAAGCGGCGCTCGAAGCCCGGCCCGAGAAGCGAGGCGGCCAGCGCGCGGCGCTCGGCGTCGAGCGCGCGGTAGGCCGGGCGCTCCTCCAGGACGAGCGGCTGGCAGCTCAGTCGCCAGCGCCGGCCCTCCAGGCGGTCCTCGATCTCGGCGCACAGGCGGTGCCGGCCGGGACCTGCCGGGGGCGCCCGGAAACAGAGGGTGGTCCCGGCCCGTACCACGGGCGATGTGAAGCCGCCCCCTGCCGAGCCCTGCGCCGCGTACCACAGCCGCGCCTGCCAGTGGGTGGTGCCGAGGTGGCGCGGCGCCGCCAGGCAGAGCTCGATCGGCAGCTTCGCGCTCAGGAAGACGGGCGTCAGGCCGCCGTCCGGCCTCACCTCTCCCTCGGGGTGGCCGCGCAGCGCTACCACCACTTGCGGCGGCAGCGGCTCGCCGCCGGTGCAGGCCGCGACCCCCATGGCTAGCAGGGCGGCGAACGGCGTACCTCTCACACCTCCGGGCCTCCGAACAGGCGCAACCGCTCGGCGCAGCGCAGAACGGCCTGGTTCAGGTCCTGCCGCAGCTTGTACGTTGCCTTGAGCGACCATCCCGTGACCGCGGCGATCTCGTCCGGGGTCAACCCGTCACGGAAGCGGAGCTTGTAGTAGAGGTACAGCCGCGTGCCGGCCTCCCGCAGGCAGGCGGCGAGGCGCAGCAGGGCGTCGCGGTCCACGGCGCGCGTTTCCGCGCGGGCCGCCGCCGGGATCTCGGCATAGTCGCTCAAGGGGACCACCTTGCGCACCGCCGCCGAGCGCCGCCGGTTGCTGGCCAGGCCGCAGGCCTCGTCCCACAGGAAGCGCTCGATTTCCTCGCTGCCGATGGGCCGCGCCTGCCGGCGCTCGAGGAAGGCGGCGAGCACCCGCCGCTGATTGCGCAGCACGAGCAGGAAAGTCTCCTGCAAGAGGTCCTCGAGCTCGGCTTCGCCGAGGTAGGCGTAGCGCTGGCGCAGGCGGCGGAAGAGGCGGGGCGCGAACGAGTCGTAGAGCCAGGCAGCGGCGGCACGGTTGCCGTCCAGCAGGCGCCTCAGGGTGTCGCCGGGAGAAAGGTCCATCACGCGGGCTGGGGTTCGGGCCTCGCAGGCCTTGGCGGAATTCTAGTCTGGATAGAAGGTGGCTCCCGCGCCAGCCTGGACGGCCGGCGCGGGAGAGCCCAGGGAGATGCTGTGGGAGTGGTGCCCCGCCTCAGGCCGCGAAGGCGAGCTCCTCGTGCACGCGGGCTTCGAGCCGCCGGCGGTGCGGGCCCTGCTTGACCGCGGTCTGGAGCAGGAAGAGGTCCATCGCCACGTCCTGGCGGATGAAGACGTACTCGTCGTGGCGGATGGCCGTCTCGCAGGCGGCGCGCTCGGCCGGCTCGGCGTACGGGATGCGCCAGGCCAGGATGTGGATCGAGCGCAGGACCTGCATGGTCTCGACCGGGGCGAACAGATCGCGCAGCACCTCGCGCGCCTGCCCACCCAAGGCGAAGCCCGGCACACCGTCCTCCAGCTCGGCGCGGAACGCCTCGGGATCGCCGGAGGCCTCGTGGAGCTGGGCGCGGAAGATGCGGTCCGTGCAGGCCAGGCCGATCACCTCCCAGGTGGGCTCCCAGGCAATCGGGTCGGCGAGCTCGCGGCCGAAGTTCGCGGCCGCGGCCAGGCGGCCGAACTCGGCGAGCACCCCCCGCTCGAGCCCCTCCTCCCCCTCCCGGCTGCGGAAGATCAGGTCGTAGAAGTAGTAGAGGCCCTTGTTGTCCAGCCGATAGCCCAGCGTGCCCAGCACGTGCTTCTTCAGGCCCTCGACCTCCTCGTGGAGGGGCGCGAGCGTCGGCGAGACCCGCCCTCCCAACCGCGCGGCGCAGTCACTGCGGAATCCGCGGTCGCAGCAGGCGCGACCGACGACGGTCCAGAATGGGTTTCCCGTTGACATGGCGTTCACCTCTCGCATAGCGATCGTGGTTTAGCAGACCGCGGGCGGCCGGCTGCCGGCCATGCGGAGGCTTCCGGAAGGGAGCGCGCCATCCTCCGCACGGCCGCAGGCCCGAGCTTTACTGCGCCCGTTCTCTGCTCCGTTCAGCGGAGTAGACGGAACTACAAAAGGATTTCCTGGAGGAACAAGAAGTCAGCGGGAAGTGATGGTGGCGAGCTCGTTTCGGGCCGCCTTCACGACGCCGAGATCGCTGCCGTGCTCACCCCACAGGTCGAGGAATTCATCGTAAGACCTGCGCGCTTCGTCTTTCCGGCCGAGCGCCGTCAGGCAGCGCGCGAGGTCCAGGTGGGCGAGGACCCACTGGGTTGCGAGGTGGTCTCCCAGGATCAGCCCCTTCTGGGTAAGGCGCTCCTCGACTAGTGGCAACGCACGAGCCGGCTTATCCTGCTCCATCCAGAACCGGGAGAGCGACTCGAGCGTCGAGGCGTCCGGCCAGCGCTCGTAGGCGAGCCGAAAGAGCTCCTCTGCCTTGGCCGGATCGCCGTCGAGGCGCGCCAGCTCGGCCTCCACCTGCGCGACGGCGCCGATTGCGATCGAACTGGGATACCGATCACGGACGGCCTTGAGGCGACTCAGTAGCGCCCTGGCCCGCTGGGTATCCCTTAGCTGGACGTAGCCCAACGTCGCACCCCGAAGCGCCTTGAAGAAGCTCGGTAGGTCGCGGACACGCTCAAGATTCTCCAACGCGTCGCGTGCAGGCGGGCCGTCGCCAAGAAGGAGATTGAGCCGTGCCAGCCATTCCAGCCTGGTCGCCCGGTTCGCCTCGAACTCGCGGCGACCATCGACGATCAGCCCCTTGCCGAGCACAGCCACTGCATCGAGCAGGCGCCCTTCATAGACCGCGACCTGAGCCAAGAAGAGCTGGCCATTGCTCTCATAGACGTCCTGCCCCTTGGCGAGATGGCCGAAAGCCTGGGTCGCTCGCTCGCCTTCTCCCTTCATCAAGTAAGCGAGGCCCTCGCCCCAGAAGAGGTAGGTCAGATCCACACCCGCAAGCGCTGAGCGCGCCTTTTCGATCTCCCCGAGGGACTCGTCTGGACGGTTGGCTTGAGCGAGAAGGACCGCTAGCTCACCCTGGCCGATCACGTCACCCGGATCGCTGTCCCGAGCTTTCCGCATTTCCAGAGCGGCCTGGTCCGGCTTGCGCAGCGTGCCGAGGACCATCGCCAGCAGACGGCGGGTCGTCGCGTCGTCGGGTTCGACCGCAACGACCATCTCGCACTCATCCTTGGCCTGCTCGTATTGCAGCCGGTTGAGGTGGCTAGAGGCAAGGGCGCGGCTCTTCTCCACCGGCCCAAGCGCCTCGGACATTCGCAACGCTACCGCCGACGAGCGATCGGCGTCCTCAAAGCGCCCAATCCCTGCCTGGCAGATCGAGAGCAGGTCATGGGCCTTGGCAAGGCCGCGGTTCTTTGCGACCGCTACTTCGAGAGCTGAGATCGCTTGCTCGATGTGACCGGCGTTGTGCAGATCCTCCGCCTGCCTGAACAGCCTCTCTGCTTCAGAATGCTGCCGCCGCCGCTGCCATTCAGACAGACCTCCGATCAACGCCAGCAGAGCTAACACCACCAGCGTCGCCACTGCCTTCCACACCCAGCGCCTCTCCGCGGCCGCCGCCGGCTGCTCCGCCCTCCCCTCCCCCACCCGGTTCCAAGTCCCCGACATCTGGCCCAGCGCCCGCTCCATCTGCCCGGCGGTGGCGAAGCGGGCCGCCGGGTCCCGCGCCAGTGCCTTCTCCACCGCGTCCACGAACCACCCCGGCAGGTCCGGGCGCAGGTCGCGCAGCAGGGTCACGCGCCCCTCGTCGTGCGCCGCGCGCAGGTCGTCGAGCGAGCCGCCCACCACCGGGAACTTGCCGGTCGCCAGGTAGAAGAGAAGCACCCCCAGGCTGTAGAGGTCGGACTGGATGGTGGCGGGCTGGCCGGCGAAGGTCTCCGGGGCCAGGTAGAGCGGCGTGCCGGACAGCGAGGGCGCGCTCTGCTCCTCGCTGGCGATGTCGCGGCCGATGCCGAAGTCGACCAGCAGGATTCGCCCGCCCAGCTCGCGCATCACGTTCTGCGCCTTGAGGTCGCGGTGCACCACGCCTTTCTCGTGCACCGCCGCGAGCGCCCGGCAGAGATCGATGCCGATCAGGCTCGCCTCGCGGGCGCCGAGCGGGCCCTGCTCGGCGATCAGCCGGTTGAGCGTCTTGCCGCGCACGTACTCCATCCACACGCCTACACGGCCGTCGTGCTCGTCGGCGCCGTAGACGGTGGCGACGTTCGGGTGGTGCACGCGCGCGAGCAGCCGGCCCTCGCGCAGGACGGCTTCGTTGCTGGTCTCGTCGTGGTGAGGCGAGCGGCGCAGGAGCTTCAGGGCGACCTCGCGCTCGAGGCGGGTGTCGCGAGCGCGGTAGACGTCGGCCGAGGCACCCTCGCCCACTTCCTCCAGGAGCTCGAGGTGGCCCCAGCGGCCGGGGACCGGCGGCCCAGCGTCGCGGCCCTCCGCCGGCGCCTCTCCCGGCTCCAGGATGACCGTGCGCTGCAGGCTGCGGTGCACCTCGGCGATCCTGGCGATCAGCCCGAGCGCGCGGACGACGGGGCCGCGCCCGGCGCCGGCCTTCGCTTCCGCCGCCTGCCAGTCGACCGGGCTGCCGGCCGAGACCGAACCGGCCAGGTCGAGAAGCGCGGCGTCGTCGTCCGGCTCGGGAGGCTCAGACACCGGCGCCCTCGCGCAACGCGGCGAGCTCTGTCCCCAGGCGGACCAGGGCGCGGTTGACGGTCATACGCGCGGCATCGACTGAGGGCTTGCCCAGGGCGTCGGCGATCTCGCGGTGGCTGAAGTCGAGCTCGACGCTCAGGTGAATGGCCGTGCGGTCGACCGCCGACAGCTTCGCGAGCGCCCGCTCGTAGAGCTCCCGCTCCTCGGCGCCGATCGCCTCTTCCACGGGCGAGCGCCGTCCGTCGATCATGCTGCCCACCGTGGCGTCGGCGGGCGGCCGGCGGTTGGCGCGGCGAATCTCGTCCTTGATCTGATTGCGCACCCCCTGACAGAGGTAACCGAAGAGCGAGCCCGCGTGGCGGGGCGCGAAACCATCGAGCTTGGACAATGTATTGAGCAACGCTTCGTTCACCAGGTCGCCCGTCTCCTTGAGACCGCGGGCGCGGCGCGGTAGCTGCGCGTGAGCGAAGACCGTGAGGCGGGGATAGAGACGGGCGAAGAGAGCCTCGCGGGCCGCGGCGTCGCCGGCTCGGCAGCGGTCGAAGAGCTCCACCGTCGACTCGCCGTCTCTTGGAAGGTCGATGCTCACCTCGCCTCCGTCAACTGAAGCTCGACGCCGCTCGATCACCGTCGACGGCTCTGCAATCCACCTGCCCTCCAGCTACGACCCCACCCCTGTTCGGTTTTGAGAGGTGCGACGTTATAGCTGATGAGCCCCGAAGACAAGGAGCCCAGAGGAGCGCTCCACGGGGGAGGAAGCGATGCTCGCCGAGCTGGCCACCGATACCGCGGCACCCCAACCCGACGAAATGCAGCTCAAGGCACGCCTGGAAGCGAGCTGGCCGCTGGTCGAGAGCGTGATCCGCTGGGTCTGCCAGCGCCACTCGCTGTCGCCGGACGAGGCGGAGGAGTTCAAGTCGCGGGCCAGCGTGCGGCTGTGCGAGAACGGCTACGGGATCCTGCGCAAATTCCGCTACAGCAGCACGCTGCGCACCTATCTGACCACCGTGGTGGGCCGCCTGTTCCTCGACTGGCGCATCGAGAGCTGGGGCAAGTGGCGTCCTTCCGCCGAGGCGCGACGCGCGGGAGGGATGGGCGTGCAGCTCGACCGGCTTCTATTTCGCGACGGCTATACGCCCCGCGAGGCGGTCGCAATCCTCAAGAACAACTTCCGCTCGCAGGCCAACGAGCAGGAGCTGCTGAGCCTGGCCAGCCGGCTTCCGCACCGCGGCCGGCGCCGCGAGGAGAGTGGCGTCAAGCTGGCGAACGAGCCGGCGAGCGAGCGAGCCGACGACGGCCTGCGCGACCGCGAGCGTGCGCGACAGGCCAAAAGGGTACAGGTCGCTCTCGCCCGCGCCATTTCTGCATTGCCGGCCGAGGACCGCCTGATTCTGCGCATGCGCTTCTGCGAGGACCGGCCCGTGACCTCGATCGCCACCGCCCTCGGCCTCGAGCCCAAGGCGCTCTACCGCCGCATCACGCGGCGGCTCGCCGACCTGAATCTAGGGCTCTCCGAGCAGGGCGTCACCTGGGGTGATGTCGCGGAGGCTCTCGCCTAGGGCGGCGCCCGTCGGTCCCGCGGCTGCTGGGCTGGCTCGGCCGGTGACGAGGGGTCAGAGCTGGTGGAGGAGTCGTCGCGAGCGGGCCGCGCAGCTATTTCTTCACCAGCTCTCACTCGGAGATCGCAGGCAGCGGCTCGACGGCCAGCTCGAGCAAGGGCCGCGGCTTGGGCTTGAGCTTGCCCTTGTCGTTCTTGCGCACCAGCGTGAGGTAGGGGGTCGAGCCGCCGTAGGTCAAGGGGACGAGCATCGTCCCTCCCGGCCTGAGCTGCGCGAGGAGCGCCGGTGGGACCTCGCTCACCGCCAGCGTCACCAGGATGGCATCGAAGAGCGCGGCCTCGGGCCAGCCGGCGAGGCCGTCGCCGTGCCGCACCTCGACCGCCGAGAAGCCGAGGCGCGACAGCCTTGCCGACGCCTCGCGGGCCAGGGGGCCGACAGGCTCGAGCGTGTTCACCTGGCGCGCCAGCCGCGAGAGGATCGCGGCCTGGTAGCCCGAGCCGGTGCCGACCTCGAGCACCCGCTCGCCGGGCCCGAGATCGAGCAGCTCCGCCATCAGCGCGGAGAGATACGGTTGGGGAAGGCTGCGGCCATGGGCGAGCGCGAGCGGCCGGTTCTCCCAGGCCCAGCCGGCCGCCGACGCGGGCACGAACTCCTGCCGCGGCACCGAGGCGAGCGCTGCCAGCACGCCGGGGGAGAGCTCGCTGCGACCCGCCTCGCGGCCATGGAAGGCGGCCTCGACCTTCACCGCCTCGAGCATCAGCATGACGGTGTCGCCCGACGGCGGCGGCGCGGCGAGGAGCGCGGCCCCAAGCAGCGAGGCAGAAGTCAGGGCAGCGAGGCCTGGAGCCATGCGCGGAGCCTAGCACCCCTCACTTCAGGTGCTCCGCCTTCCACCGCATCGCCATCAGGATGCGGTTCCGGCCGCTCGGGTGGTCGAAGAACACGTACTCCTCGATTGGGCCGGGCGAGAGCTTGCGGTACTCGCCGAGCTTGAGCGCCGCCTCGGCGAAGCCCTCGGGCTGCTGGGCGGAGTTGAGGCCGAAGAGATCGGCCTCCGCCTCGTTGACGCGGATGATGGTATTAGTCACCGGCGTCATGAAGAAGAAGAACACCGAGAACAGCGCCGCGAGCAGGGGCAGCCCCGCCACGTCGGCAACGCCGGTCACTCCCCAACCGGCGCCCCAGCGCCGGCGCGCGCGCTCGAAGGCGAAGGAGAGGAACGCGAAGCCCAGGGCGAGCACGATGCCGAACTCGAAGATCATTTCGTAGACGTGGTTGAGCACGTAGTGGCCGAGCTCGTGCCCCATCACCGCCTCGATCTCAGCCTGCGAGCCACGCGCCAGCAGGTTGTCGTTCAAGGTGATGCGCTCGGTGCCGAGGAAGCCGCTGACGTTTGCGCTGATGCGCGTGGTCTGGCGCGAGGCGTCCATCACCCACACGTCGTCGGCCGGCACACCGTTGGCCCGCGCCAGCGACAGGATCGGCTCGCGGATAGCGGGGTCCTCGAGGCGCGTGTAGGTGTTGAAGATCGGGTTGATGAACACCGGCGTGATCAGCATGACGAACATCAGGAAGACGATCGACACCACGGTGCCCCACAGCCACCAGGTGCGCGGCGCCCGCTTGAGCACCCAGTACAGCCCGGTGATCGCCAAGCCTCCGAGCACCAGCTCGAGAGCCAACCCCTTGGCCTGGTCGCCCATCCAGCCGCCGAAGGCCTGCGTCGCGAGTCCGTACTTGTGCTCGCGGAAGAAGCCCGCGTAGACGCTCAGCGGGAAGCCGAGCACGAAAGTCACGGCCAGATACTGCACGGCGTAGAGGAAGGTGCGCGGCGGGCCAAAGCGGGTGGCGCGCTCGGCGAGCGACCGCATGGCGGCCGACCAGCGCTTGCTGAGCAGCAGCCAGGCGATCCCCAAGCCGTAGAGGAAGCCCCAGAGCTGCAGCCAGTAGCCGCCCTCGAAGTAGGCGTCCGAGCGCTGCTTCTGCTCCGGGGTGAGGCGATCGAGATAGGCCTGGGTGGCGGCGACCGGGTCGAGGGCCTGGGCCGTGGCCGGCTCAGAGACAGCAGTCGGCTCAGAGCCAGCGGCCGGAGGCGATGCGGGCGGAGCGGCGGGTTCCTCCTGTGCGAGGGCCGGCCCTGCGATCGGGAGCAGCAGCAACGCAAGAACTCCGGCAGAGCGCAGACAACGCGTGTGTGTCGCCGTGATCACCATCACTGCCCTCCGTAAGCTTCGCTCGGGGATTCGCTCGGGGTCTCCTCCGGATACGCCCGAAAAGCGGGAAAGTTCTCGTAGCGGCCTCTCTCAGCCCTGGGCGAGGCTTGCTCAGCTCGGCGAGAGGCTGGCCAGCCGCTCGTCCCGCGGATAGCGGGAGCGCGCGTGGGCGAGCAGGCGGGCGGCCGTCGGCCGGTCGCCGAGCACGCGCAGCGTCTCGACCGCCGACACGTAGGAGGCCGGCGAGTTGTCGTTGGTCTCCACCATCTGCTGCAGGGTCTTCCACGCAGCCGGGGCCTGGCCCTGGGCGACCTGCAGCACGGCGAGCCGAGAGTAGCTCTCGAGGCTCTCCGGGTGCCGCCGCACCTCCTCGCGGAAGGCCGCCTCCGCCTCGGCGGCGTGCCCCTGCCGGGCCAGCAGATCGCCGCGCACCAGGAAGTAGCCGTGAGGCGGCGTGGCGCGTGCCTCGGAGGTCAGCTTGTCGAGCCGAGCCACGGCGGCCGCGCTCTCGTCGAGCTTGCCCAGCCGGCTCAAGACCTGGGCGAGGACGATCAGCGACGCCGGCCGATCGGCCTCGGCCTCGACCGCTGCCCGCGCCTGGCGCTCGGCCTCGGCATAGTCTTCGGCCGCGAGCGCCACTTCCGCCAGGCGCTGGTGGGCGAGCGCCGGCGAGCCGGTGAGCGCCAGCTCGGCATGCGCCTTGGCCTCCTGGAAGCGCCCGAGGTCGGAGAGCAAGGTGGCCAGCGCCAGGGCCACGTGCGGCGAGCCGCCGGAGTTCTCGAGCGCCCGTTTGTAGGCGGCGACAGCCTCGGCGCGCCGCCCCAGGCGCTGGAAGCAGAGCGCCAGCTTCTCCCAGCCGTCCTGCATGTGGGGGTTCTCGGCGAGCAGCCGCTCGAGGCGCGGGAGCGCCCCGTCGAAGTCCTTGCGGCTCATCAGGAAGGAGGCCTGCTTGAGGTCCGCCAGGGTATGGATGCGGGCCTTGGGGTCGGGCAGCGGGCCTTCCGCCACCTGCGCCGGTGCACCGGCGTAGCCCAGGGCCGAGAGCTTGGCGACCGTCTCGGGGTCCACCTCGCCGGGTTTGGCGAGCGGGGTACGCAGGGCGCGGATGGCGTCGCGCAGGGCGGCGAAGGTCCGTCGCTCCTGCCCCAACACGTTGGAGGACTCGCGCGGGTCGCGTTCGAGGTGGTAGAGCTCGGGGTCCGGGCCTTCGATGTAGTGGTACCCGCCGCCGATCAGCGAAGCGAGGTCGTTCCAGCCCATGTGCAGGCGCGGGTAGTAGGTCTCGGCGTAGATCTGGCGGGCGCCGCTCCCCTGCCCGAGAGTCAGCAGCGAGGCGCCGTGCAGGCCCGCGGGCACCGGCCGCCCGACCAGGCCGAGCAGGGTGGGTGCGACGTCGATGAGCTGCGCGGGCGCGCTCACCCGTTCGCCGCCCCGCGCCCCTCCCGGCAGCTTGAGCAGCAGCGGCACCTGCAGGCTCTCGCGGTAGAGGAACAGGCCGTGCTCGTCCTCGCCGTGCTCTCCCAGCCCCTCGCCGTGGTCCGACAGCAGGACGATGATCGCCCGGTCGTAGACCCCGAGGCGCCGGAGCTCCTCGAACAGACGGCCGACGATGGCGTCGGCGGCGGCGATCTCGCCGTCGTAGGCCGAGGGGTAGCGTGAGGCGAAGGGCTCGGGCGGCGTGTAGGGGGTGTGCGGCTCGTAGATGTGGAAAAAGAGGAAGAACGGCCCGGCGGCCACCCCGTCCAGCCACGGCACGATGCGATCGAGGGTCTCGCTTCCCGCCCTCTGCAGGCCGCCCAGGGGTACGTCGGGCCGCACCTCGATGGCGTCGTCGTAGACGTCGAACGACCGCTCGAGCCCGCTCGCCCCCTGCAACACGAAAGCGGAGATCGCCCCGCCCGTGGCGTAGCCGGCGGCTTTGAGCTCGCGCGGCAGGTAGGGCAGCGTATCGGACTTCAAGGGGTAGCCGACGTTGTCACGCACGCCGTGCTCGGACGGCAGCAGGCCGGTCAGGATCGAGCTGTGCGACGGGTAGGTGAGCGGGTAGTGGCTGTAGGCGTGCTCGAAGAGGATCGCTTCGCCCGCCAGGCGGGACAGCGCCGGCGTCTCCACACCCGCGTAGCCGTAGGCCGGCAGGTGGTCGCTGCGCAGCGTGTCGATCGAGATCAGGACGATAGGTGCGGCCGGGTAGGAGCTCGCGCTCCGCTCCCTGCCGCAGCCGCCTGCCAGCAGCAGAGCGACGCCGAGGGCGATGCTCGCGCCGAGCGCGAAGGCGGGGGCGCGCCTCGCGCCGCTCCCGGGAAGGACCATGGCTCGGCGCAGCCTCGGCTCAGAGGTTGGCGATGTACTCCTTGATGTCCGCCGCCTTGGCGTGGTTCGGGTCGATCTCGAGCACCTTCTGGAGATCGGCCTTGGCCTCGGCGTTCTTGCCCGTCGCCAGATAGGTCATGCCGCGGTAGTAGTAGGCGTCCGCCGAGCTCGGGTTCTCGGCCACCACCTGCTGGAAGTAGGTCATCGCCTTCTCGTAGTCGCCCTTGTTGTATTGCTCGATGCCCTTGTTGAGCAGGATGGCGGCGTCGACCTTGAACTCGCCCACGATGCGCGAGCGGTACTGCGCGGCCTGCTCCTCCTTGCCGGAGTTGATGAGCACCGTGGAGATCAGGCGCAGCGACTCCTGGTCGTCGGGCGCGATGGCGAGCGCCTTCTCCAGAGTGGCGACCGCCTGATCCGCGTTGCCCTCGCCGAAGTAAGCGCTGGCGATCGAGCGCAGGATCGGCACGTGGATCGTGGGGTCCTCGATCTGGGCGATGGCCGCCTCGTACTCGGCTCGCGCCTCGGCGTACTTCTGCGCCATCAAGGCGGCGTTGCCGCGCTCGAGCGCCGCCCGGATCTCGGCCCCCTTCTTGGACTGCTCCGACTGCTGCTGCTGGGGCTGCGCCACAGTGGCCTTGTTCAGCGTGGTGCGCGCGGTTTCACCGGGCCCCACGGACCCCGAGATGATCTTGATCGGACCCTCGGCGGTGTTGTAGCCCTCCTTCTCGATCGTCACTGTCCACTCGCCCGTCGTCAGCCCGAGGAAGGACCAGCGGCCCTTCTTGTCGGTCATGACGGGCTTCGGACCCTCGCCGTCGAGGCGGAGCGTGACCTGGGCGCCCTCGACGGGCTTCTTCTCGGCGTCGGTGACGATCCCCTGCGCCCGGCCCTGGCCCGCCCAGTCCTGCGCCTGGACAGGAAGCGCGGCGATTGCCAGCAGGAGGCTCAAAGTCGCGATCGTGGAACGTGTTGCGTGCATTCGGCTCTCTCCTGGTCAAAGTCCCTGACGGGAGGAGTTTACCGCGCACCGCACGCAAAAAAAACCGCCGGAGCCTCGCGGCCCCGGCGGCATCGACTAGCGCAGGACGATCAGCTTACCGGAAGTTGAACCGGGCGCCGATGCGGAAGATGCGCGGGCTCGTGACCTCGAGAACGAAGTTGTTCGAGCTGACCGCCAGGTTGCCCTGACGCTGCAGCACGAAGGACTCGTTGAAGAGGTTGAAGCCGTCGACCGAGAGGGTCAGCCCGAAGTCGTTGAAGGTGAGCTCCTTCTCGACACGGGCGTTGATGATCATGATGTCGTCGAGACGGAACTCGTCGATGTCCGGCGTAACCTGGAGCAGCCGGGTGCCGAGGCCGTCGTTGAGGTTGCTGTTGCGCGAGTACGGGATCGGGTAGCCCTGGCGGCCGTTGATGTTGGCGGCCACGTTGAAGCCCCACGGGCGATCCGGAGCGATCTGGTACATGCCGGAGAAGTCATACGACCACTCCGAGTTGATGTACACGTTGCCCTTGGCGCCCGAGCCATTGCCGACGCCGAGGATGACCGGGTCACCGTCCTGGTTGCCACCCGGAACCGTCAGGGTGGGGTCCTCGCGCTCGCTCTCCGGAACGTTCCACTCCCAGTCCGTCCAGGTGAAGTGGCCACGGAGCAGCCAGCGGTTGGAGAGCCGCTTGTTGAAGCCCAGGGTCAAGCCGAGGTAGTCCTGCTCGCGATCGCCGTTCTCCAGGCGGTTGACACCCGCGTAGGTGACGCCCGGCCGGAAGGTGTACTGCGTCGCGCTCCAGTTGCCGCCGTCGGGCAGGTGGTTGTCGAACGGCAGGTTGTTGACGTTCGGCACGCGCGGCGGACGAGCGATGTAGTCCGAGCGCTGGTGCACCCGAAGCTGACCGTTCTCGAACACCAGGCGCTCCTGCTCGAGGATGTCGAAGTAGTTGCGCCACGTAGCGCTGGCGCTGATCACGAACTCGGGCATCAAGGCATGCTCGACGCTGAGCACCAATTCGTCGGTGAGCGGCGCCGAGAGGTTCGAGTCGACCTGCGCGAGAGTGAACAGGTTGCCGTTGGCGTCCGAGGTGGAGCCCACGAAGCTGACGAACGGGCCGACCTCGTTGGCGGTGAGCTGACCGTCGCCGTTGCCGCCGAAAGCCACGCCGTCGTACCAGTAGAAGTAGCCGTACTGGTAGTTGGTGGGGTTGTCGAAGGAGACGGTGCCGGAGGAGAGCTGGTCCGCGAACCGCGAGTACGAGAGGCGGAGCAGCGTGGAACGGTCCTCACCGAGCGCGTAGGTCAGGCCCAGGCGCGGGGTGATGTCCTCCCACTCGAAGCTGGCGTCCTTGCCGGCGAACCGGCCACCCAGCAGATCGCCCTGGTTGACCGGGGCCGCGGGGATGGTGGACGCGTTGTTGGTGCCGCCCTGCTTGTCGTAGCGCAGACCGACGTTGGCGGTGAAGTTGCCGAAGGTCAACGTGTCCTGGATGTAGGCGGTGTCGTACTCCACGGTGTCCGACACGTTGCGGATGGTGGCGCTCCAGCCGAGATAGATGTTGCCGGGAACGACCACCACGTCCTGGAGGCCGATGAGCTGCTGGCCGGGCCACTGCGACAGCGAGTCGACGTCGGCCTCACGATGGCCGATGCCGAAGCGCAGCTCGTGGCTGGCCGAGCCGGTGTTGAAGAAGTAGTTGCCGTCGACCTTGGCCTGCTCCTGCGGGCGCTCGGTCTGGTAGAGCTGGAAGCTGTTCTGCCACACCTGCTGCCCGTTGCGGACGACGTTCGGGAAGCTGGCGTCGCCGATGCCGCCGCCCTGGGGCACCAACTGGAACCCACCGTCGACAAAGGAGGCCATGCCGGTGAGGTAGAAGTTGGAGTTGAAGATGTGGGTGTCCTCGAGCTTGTAGATCGGGGTGCCGCCGCTCTGGTTCCAGGTGGTGGGCTGGGGACGCAGCGGGCTGGCGTTGCGGCCGATCTTGATCTTGTCGCCGAAGTGGTAGAAACCGGTCAGCGAGTTGTTCGCCGTCACCTGGGCGTTGAGCTTCACGCCGTAGCTCTCGAGCTCGGTGAAGTCCTTGTCGCCGTTCGGACGCAGGGGCGGGTTCTCCGCGGTGCGCAGGTCGATCTCCTGCAGGCCGTAGGTGCCCCAGATCCACAAGCGGTCACGCACGATCGGGCCGCCGACGTCGCCGCCCCAGTCGTCCACCGACTGAATGCGGTTGCCGGCCCGGAACACGGTCTGCTGCGGGTCGAACTCCGACGAGCTGATGTCGAGGTCCGACTGCCAGTCCTTGTCGGTGATCAGGTAACGGCCCGAGAACCGCCACTCGTTGGTGCCGCGCTTGGTCACCATGTTCATGGTGACGCCGCCGGTGGCCAGCGACATGTCGGTACCGCCGGTCGTGACCTGCATCTCCTCGAAGGCGTCGAAGTTGTAGTACGTGGGCGAGGAACCAATGGCGCCCATGTCGGTGATCACCACGCCGTCCACCGCCCACACCGAGTTGTTGGAGTTGGTGCCGGGGCTGACGTAGATCGACTGCTGGCCGCTCTCGTTGCCGCCGACGTTGATGCGGTCGACGAGCACGCCGGGGGTCTGCTGCAGGATGACCCAGGGGTCACGAGCGGTGGGGATCTTCTCGAGCTCGGTCGCGGTGACCGTGGTGCCCGTGGAGACCTTGCGCTCGTCGAGGAGCGGGCTCTCCGAGGTGACCGTGATCACCTCTTCGAGGGCCGGGGTGAGGGTGACCTCGATGGTGGTGTTGCGGCCGACACCGATGGTGATGTTCGGATAGTCGACCGTCGAGAAGCCCTCGAGCTCGGCCTTGATCGCCCAGTCGCCGGGGGCCAGGCCGAGGAAGCGGAACTGACCCTCGGCGTTGGTGACCTGCACCTGCGTGGCGCCGACGCCGCTCAGGGTGACGGTGACGCCCGGAAGCGCCTGCCCCTGATTGTCGGCCGTGGTGCCGTACAGGTTGCCGGTCTGCAACTGTGCGAAAGCCGTACCCGTCCCCGCCAGCAGGATCGCCGCGACGACGAGCGCTTTGCGCCAGAAGTTACCGTTTTCCATGCGAATTGAACCTCCTAAGTCCATCAGGATGGTTGATGGCCCCAAACAGATGGAGCCGAAATACCGAACTTGGGTCCGTCTTGAGAGTTGTCGAGTCTATCTGTTCGCCAGATCTCGCGCGACACCTCCTTTCCTACGGACGGTTCCAACGGTGGTTGGTCGTCGAGTCTAAGCTTCCAACACCCAGCAGGTCAAGCAATCGAAGTGCCACTCTCCCGAGGGTCCGAGAGGAACCAGTAAACCTCTTCCTACCAGATACTTGCGTGGCAATTCAGAGAGCCGGATCGGGGCCTCCTCCAAGGGCTTGGAGGGGGCCTCTCCAAGAACTTGAATCGCGCCCTGTCCGGCCGATGGGGGTGCCCCATAGATTCCGTCCCAGGTCTCGGCCCGAGGGCGTGGGCATCGCGGCTCGCGGCGGGTGTACGATTCTTGCAGACCGCGCGGACTACCGTGACCCGACCCCCAGCTCGAACCGCCACTTCTCGTCTCGCCGCGCTCGCCCTCCTCCTGGCGGCGGGCGGCTGCGCGCAGTACAAGCCCTTCGACAGCGTGTCGTTCTTGCGCGGCGAGTACACCAAGCGCCTCGGCGGCGAGCAGGCGCATGCGCTGGAGGTGCCGTTCGCCCTCGACGACGAGATCCTGGGCATCCTCTCCGCACGCTACAAGCCGGGTCCCAACGAGCTGCGGCGGGTCGACCAGACCCTCGACTTCATCTTTCAGAAGATCGACCTCCGCTACTCGCTGACCCCGACCCGCAACGCCATCCAGACCTTCCGCTCCCACCAGGGCAACTGCCTGTCGTTCGTCAATCTCTTCGTCGGCGTGGCGCGCCACCAGCGGTTGAACCCGTTCTACGTCGAAGTCACCGACTATCAGCGCTGGAACTACAAGGACGGCCTGGTGGTCAGCCGCGGCCACATCGTCGCCGGCATGTACGTCAGGGGCAAGCTCCAGACCTACGACTTCCTGCCTTACCGCGCCAAGGCCTACAAGGACTTCAAGCCCATCGACGACCTGACGGCGGCGGCCCACTTCTACAACAACCTCGGCGCCGAGGCGCTGATGGACGGCGAGGTCGAGCGCGCCCGGGAGCTGCTCGAGGTGGCGCACCAGATCGCGCCCACTTTCGTCAAGGCGATCAACAACCTGGGCGTCGCCTACGCGCGTGGCGGTGACCTGGATCGGGCCGTCGGCATCTACCAGAGCGGGCTGGAGGTCGAGCCGCACGACGTCGCCGTGCTCTCCAACCTGGCTCGCGCCTACCAGGACCTGGGGCGGCTCGACGAGGCCGCCGTCACCCTCTCCCAGGTCGACAGCGCCAACAACAGCAACCCCTTCTTCTTCGTCTACCAGGCCGAGATCGCGCTCGCCCGCGGCGACCATGCCGGCGCGCTCAAGTACATGGGCGAGGCGCTGCGCCGCGACAGCGAGGTGCCGGAGGTGCACCTCGGGCTGGTGAAGGTCTACCTCGCGACCGGCGACCTCGACAAGGCCCGCCACCACCTCGAGCGTGCTTTGAAGCTCGACGCCACCAACCCCGAGGCGCGGCGCTACGTGCTGATGCTCGGCCTGGCGACGGCCGAGGACGGCAGCCCGCCCCCGTAGACGACGGCCGGCACAGCTCCGGCTGCGACGTCCAGAAACCGCCCCCGGGCCGCAAGCGTGCCAGACCCCTCCGGAGGTAGCGGCCGGGCTTGTACCGGCCGTCTGCTACATCCGGAGATCCGCCCGGGCCGTAGAACTCCGCGAGGAGCCTTCTAGTCATGAGTCGTCGAACCGCGCTGGCAGTCAGGCTCGGAGCCGCCGTCGTCGCGGCCGCGGTGGCCGTCGCCTCCGCCTCGGGCGAGCCCGCTCCCCAGCCGCCTGGCTACGGGCTCGTCGCCCAACTCCTCGCGCCCGATGCCGAAGACCGGGCCAAGGCGGTGAAGAAGCTCGCCAAGACCAAGGACCGCTCCCTCGTACCCGGCATCGTCGATGCCCTGTTCTTCAGCCGCCGCGAGGCGCGGCCGGAGCTCTGCCGCCTGCTCGACGGGCTCGTGGGGCGCAGCCTCGAGTGCTCTTTCTACCCGTGGGTCGAGCACGTGGGCGCCGATCTCGACCTCGAGCCCAGGCCCGGCTACCGTGCCTTCAAGCAGAGTCTTTTCGCGCGCATCGACCCCGCCTTCACCGCCCTCCTCGACCCGGGCCTGCCGATCGCCATCCGGCCCCAGGAGATCGTCTGGGGCGGGGTACGCCGTGACGGCATTCCGAGCCTCGACCGCCCCGCCACGATCGCCGCCGGGGAGGCGACCTACCTCGAGGACGGCGAAACCGTGTACGGCGTCAGCCTGGGCGGCGAGCAGCGAGCTTACCCTGACCGCATCCTGTCCTGGCACGAGATGGCGAACGACGTGGTGGGAGGCGAGCCGGTGACCCTGTCTTTCTGCACCCTCTGCGGCAGCGCGGTCCTTTTCTCGGGCCGCACCGGCGACGGCGCGCGCACCTTCGGCACCTCGGGCCTGCTCTACCGCAGCAACAAGCTGATGTACGACCGCGAGACGAGCTCGCTGTGGAACCAGCTCACCGGTGAGCCCGTCGTGGGTCCCCTGGTGGGCTCGGGCGCGCGCCTCGAGGTCCTGCCCATGACGCGCACCCGCTGGGGCGACTGGCGGCGGCGCTACCCGGGCACCCGCGTGCTGTCGCTCGATCAGCCGGCGGGCAAGCGCGCCGGCTTCCGCTACCTCCCCGGCGCAGCCGACAAGGCCCGTGCCGGGGTCGCCTTCCCCGTCTGGCAGAAGAGCGACCGTCTGCCGCGCGAGGCCGAGGTCTATGCGCTGCGCGCCGGCGAGGCGGCCAAGGCCTACCCACTGGAGGCCGCTTTCAGCGCGCGGGTGATCAACGACACGGTGGGCGGCCTGCCGCTCCTCGTCGTGGCCGACGCCGCGAGCGGTGCGGTGCGTGCCTATCGGCGGGGCGCCCACACCTTCGCGCCGGGTGCGACTGAGCACGAGGTCCTCGACGAGGAGGGCCGCGCGTGGCGCGCCGAGGAGGAAGCTCTGGTCCCGGCCGGGCACGACGCCGCGCCTCTGCCCCGCCACCCGGGCCACGTCTCGTTCTGGTTCGGCTGGTACGGCTTCTTCCCGGGGACCGAGGTGTACGGGACGCCCGCCGCCTGAGCTCGGCCGGCCGTCAGTCGGTCCGCACCCTCGACAGCAGCGCGCGGACGCGCTCGGCGACCCGGCCCGCGACCGTGTCGTAGTTCGAGAGCACGGCCACGCTGTAGCCCCGGTCCAGGTACAGATCGAGTTGCGCGCTGATACCGGGGAAGCCGCCGCTGTGGCCTACCACGCGGTCGCCCGGCCCCCCGCGCACGCCGAACCCGAACCCGTACTCCGGGGAGCCCAGCTCGGGCTTCGGGCTCCACAGCAGCTCGGCCATCTCGGGCCGCACCAGCTTGCCCGAGCGCAGCGCCTGGCCGAACCGCACCAGGTCGCCGACGGTCGAGAACCCGCCGCCGGCCGGCCCGCCCTGGATGACGTGCACGTAGAGGTTGTTCTTCCAACGCATGCCGCCCGGGCCGGAGTCCTTGAAGTAGCCGATTGCCAGGTCCTCGACCGGCTCGTCCATGGCATAGCTGTCGGAACGCTCCATCCCGGCGGGTTTGTAGACGTTCTGCCTGATGTACTCGAAGTAGTCCTGGCCGCTGGCCTTCTCGACGATCGCCCCGGCCAGCACGAAGCCCGTGTTGCTGTACTGCCAGCCCTGGCCGGGCGCGAAGGAGGGGACCTCGTCGGCGACCAGAGGCTTGTAGTCCTCGACGGTGCGATACAGGGCCCGGGACGCGCGGTCCCAGCGCTCGCTGAAGAAGCTGCCCAGGCCCGCAGTGTGCGACAGCAGGTGCCGCACCTGGATGGCGTCGGCGTACTCCTTCTTCAGCCAGTCCGGCCCCAGCCACTTGCTGACCGGGTCGTCGAACCCGAGCTTGCCCTGGACAACGAGCTGGGCGACGGCCACTGCGGTGAACATCTTGTTCATCGAGCCGAGGTTGAACCGCGTGTCGGCGCGGTTCGGGGCGTGGAAGCCCTTCTCGGCCTCGCCCGCGGCGTGCTCGTAGAGGGTCCTGCCGTCGCGGGCGACCAGCACGGCGCCGGAGAAAACGCCGGCCTTCGCCAGCTTGTCGACGTGCTCCTCGATGGCGCGCACCGCCTCGGCCTCGGTCAGCAGCCCTTCGGCCGGCTGGTCCTTCGGGGGCCGCGCGGGGAAGAACTGCAGACCCGATATGCGCGGCGGCGCGGCGGCCTCGATCTCCAGCAACAGCCCGTCCCAGCCACCCGTCAGACGGTTCTGGCCGACGACGACCAGCGGGTTGCCCGGCAGCGCCGGGTCGTGGTGGCGCACGCAGCAGAAATCGAAGCCCTGGCTTTGCGCGAAGACCTCGAGCAGGACGCCGACGTGCTGGTCGGCGGGGATCTGAGCGCGGAAGGACGCGGCGAAGGACTTCTCGACGAAGGCCCGATACCGCGCCGCGTCTCCGCTGTTGAACGTGTCGAACAGCTCCTTGGCCAGACGCCCGCCGGCCGTGTCGGGCCAGGCGCGGTCGTCGTGGAAGTCAGGCTCCGGCTGGGCGGAGCTGGGGAGCGCGGGGGCGAGGAGCAGGGCGGTGACGATCGAGATCAGGACCGGTTTCAGGCGCATCGATCGATCCTCCGAGGGTCCGCGCAGGGACCTCGAGGTCAAGGGCCGTTTGGGGTTCGCGGCGCGTGCCTGCAAGAAGCACACCCCGTTGAAGCCAACGGTCGTGCCGGAACGGGCCAGGTTCCGCCGGCCCGAGGGGAGGTTACTGCTCGCCCGTACTTCTCTCGATCACCACCGGCCGGTCGTCGAGGATGGTGCCGTCGGCGGAGCGTTCGCCGGAGAGCCGCAGCTTGCCGCTGCCGGTCCACACCGTGGTGAAATGGAACAGCGACACCGCGACGAGCAGCGCGGCCAGGCCGCGTCGCCGGGCGCCGGCCCAGGCGGTGATCAGGCGCCCGGCTTCGGGAAGGCCTCGGTTTCCCGGATTTCGACCGAACCGCCGACCGCCAGGATCGGGCAATCCCAGGCCAACGCCTGCACCGCGACGGGATCGGCAGCCTCGATGAGATAGAAACCGATTACGTCCTCCGTGGAGCCATCACAAGGTCCTTCGACCCCGACCTCCCCGTCGCGGGCTCGTAGGGTCGTGCCCTCCGCCGCCGGCTTCAGGCGCTCGACTCCCCGCAGCACCCCGGCGTCGTGGAGAGATTCGGTCCAGGCCTTGAAGCGCCCGAACATCTCGGGCTGCGGCACACCGAGATCCTGGGCCTGGTTGCGCCGGAGGATCAGGAAGAACGATCGCATGGCCCCTCTCCTCGATATGAGCTCAGCACCGAAAGTACAGAATCCCCGCTCTCCGTTCAAGCACCGCTCGGCGCTCATCCCCCGCGGATCGCCTGCGCCTGGGCCTCCGTGATGTAGTGGTCGGCCCCGTACCGCAGGCTGGTGAGGTAGGCCAGGGCCGGGCCATCGGGGTTGGCGAGATCGAACAGCGGCAGCCTGAAGAGCTGAGCCTGGCCGTTGGGGTCGTCCACGGGCGGAATCGACCTGACGTTGCTGTTCATGAGCAGGATCGGCTCCTTGTTGAAGACCGTGACGCCGAGCGCCTGCATCTCGAATGTGGCTCCCGTCGCGATCCTGCAGGCAGCACCTTGCGCCGAGCCGCTGGCCGCAAAGATCTGACCCGCGGCCAAGATGTCCGGATTGAGCCGGACGGTGACCGGGCCGAGAGCCGGGTTCGCTCCCTGTAGCCGCAGGTCGAGGATGTTGACGGTGACCTCGAAGGTGGTCCAGCTCGTGGTCGTGGGGTGAGAGCGGGCGACTCGGAAGTAGCCCGTGAAGTCGACGACGAACTCCCCCCGACCGGGGATCGTGAACACGTCCGTCGAATGGAGGCCGAGGTTGTCGATGCCGCCCGGCCGGACCGTGTACGGAACGACCTCCTGCGGCGCGTAGAGGTCGGCCAACCCAGCGAGGTCGACGCGCGGCCCCCAGTCCCGGCAAGCGCTGCCGCCGCTGGCCAGCGCCGGCGAGGCGCCGAGAAGCGAGCCGACCGCCGCACCGCCGGCCATCGCTCCGACCGTGGCCCCTCCCACGCCACCGAGGAACCGTCGGCGGTCCATACCGCCCCGCCCCGCGGCAGTCGGGTCCGTGACCTCTCCTCGCTCCACCGCCCTGGCTTCTCTGTCTTCCATGGGTGCCTCCTTCAGGCGCGGCAGACGGATCGCGAAACGCGGTCCGTCTCGACTGTGGCGCCACTAATACAGCTATACTGATAATATCAATGGTCGATCAATGGTCTTCATAAATCTAGGTGTGCAATCCGACTCTTATGTGGTCAGCGAAAGCTGTGGGAGGCAAGGTTTCGCTCCTTGGACCACCGCCCGGGAGAGCGCGCGAGCGCAGAAGGCTCTACGGCGCGCTGCGCTCGATCACCACCGGCCGGTCGTCGAGGATGGTGCCGTCGGCGGAGCGTTCGCCGGAGAGCCGCAGCTTGCCGCTGCCGGTCCACACTGTCGCGAAGTGGAAGAGCGAGAGCAGGACGAGGATCGCGGCCAGGCCGCGCGCCGCGTGCCGGCGCAGCAGCAGGGCCAGGCCCTCGGCCTGCAGGGCCAAATACAGCGGCGCGATGACCATCATCCCTCGCAGGTAGGGGAAGAAGACGGCATTCACGGCCAGGCGATAGAGGAGAAGGGCCAGCCCGACGGCGAGCAGCCGGCGGTCGGCGCGCAACGCCCAGGCGCCGAGGCCGGTCAGCAGCAGACAGAAGCCGAGGTAGAGCGGGCTCTCGACGCTCGCCACGTCGACCGGCTGCCGGACCCAGCGGCCCGGCTTCGGCAGGTCGCGCCAGGTCCACCCGAAGCCCAGGGCCGCGAAGGAGTGGCCGAGCTTTTTCGCGGTGCGGGCGAGGAAGCGGCCCGGACGCTCCACGATCTCCGTCAGGCCCAGGCGCGTGCCGCGGACGATGGCCTCGTTGTGCGGCGGGAAGGTCGGGTCGAGTGCGGCGGGATCGCCCGGTGCCGGCGGCAGCGTCCGGCGTGAGAAATGGATGCCCTCCTCGCGCTGGGCGAGCGCGAAGTTGAGCGGCCCGTAGAACGAGACCGGCACCCACACCGGCAACGGCTCCCGCAGCTCGCCGGCGTGGGCGCGGTTGTACTGCGCCAGGGTGCGGGTGTTCACCAGGGTGTGCGGCGCGAGCACCAGCGCGGCGCCGGCCGCAGCCAGCGCGAGGTAGCGCCGCCGCGCCGGTGCGACGAAGAGGACGGCCGCGGCGGCGACCAGCGCGAGCCCCAGGTGCTCGGGCCGCGCCAGCGCCGCCAGCCCGTGCAGGGCGCCGGCCGCGAGCGGCCAGCGCCAGCCCAGCAGGAGCAACACCATGAGGAGGCCGCGATAGACCACTTCGCTCGATACGGTGGAGGCCAGGGCGAGCTCGCCGAAGCTCAGAGGCAGGAGCAGACAGACGAGCAACGCGTGCGGCAGGCGCTCGCGCACCAGGTGGTGGAAGAGCGCGTAGCCGCCGGCGCAGAGGCCGATCATCAGCGCCTTGGCGGCGAGGAAGGCGGCAGGCGGGTCGCCGAGCAGCCACCACAGCGGGACGCACAGCCAGGCGGTGAGCGGCGGGTGATACGGCAGGCCGAAGTTGAGCAGCGGCGAGCCCTCGGCCAGGCGCCGCGCCTGCTCCAGATAGATGGGGCCGTCGCCGAAGAAGAAGGCCGAGACCGGGGTGCGGGCCAGGGGGTTGGCGGCGAGCGTGGCGCCGTGCACCAGGCAGGCCCAGACGAAGACCATGGCCGCCGCCGCCCGCGGCGAGAGGCGGGTGAGCCAGTGCGCCTCTCGCCCGGCTTGCGTTTTGCGTTCGGGGCGCGCATCGCTCCTCGAGCGACCTCTGGCCGCGCCGGCGTCGCCGGCGGGCGAACGTTTGCGTTGGGTCGTGGCTCGCCTCCCGTCGCCTTCGAACCCGATCCAAAATCTTGAGCTGCGCGGCGCACTCTACCAGCGCGGAAATACCGCGAAAAACCGATTGTCACGACCCTGGAGAAGGACTACACTGTTCAATCACCATGAGCCGCCGACTCGCTTGCTGGATGCTCTCGATCGCTTTCCTCGGAGTGAGCCTGGCTCGAGCGCAGACCACCGGCGCGCAGGAAGCGGGGCCGCAACCAGGTCGCCCGCAGTCTGATCGCAAGGAGGCGAGCTTCCAGGAGTCGGCCCGCGTGGTGGCCGTGGAGGTGCCGGTCAACGTCGTCGACAAGACGGGCACGCCGGTGCGCGGCCTGACCGCCGATGACTTCGAGGTCTACGACGAAGGCAAGCTGCAGAGAGTCACCGACTTCGAAGTCATCGATCTCGCGGTGGTCGAAGCCTCGCCCGCGCCCCGCGACCGCTACCTGCCGTCGTCGTCGCGCCGGCACTTCATGCTGCTCTTCGACATCTCCTTCTCCAACCCCTCGGCGATTCTCAAGGCGCGGGTGGCGGCCCGCGACTTCGTGCTCCAGCAGATGCACCCGACCGATCTGGTGGCGGTCGCCACCTACTCGCTCGAGACCGGGCCGCGCCTGGTCGTCACCTTCACGCCGGACCGCTCCCAGGTGGCGCAGGCGATCGACAGCCTGGGCCTGTTCCGCAGCACCGAGCTCGATCCTCTGCGTTTCCTGATCGAGCCCACCACGCTGCCCGGCCAGGACGCCAGCCAGGCCGTGACCGGACAGCCGGTGGACATCGGCGTCGACCGGCGCGCGGCGATGCGCGAGTACATGGCACTGATGGCGCAGCAGCTCGAGAAGAGCGAGCGCAGCTTCAAGCGCGGCCAGATCACCTCGTTCTCCCGCTCGCTGGGCGAGATGGCGCGTCGCATGAGCGCCATCGAGGGCCGCAAGCAGATCGTGCTCTTCTCCGAGGGCTTCGACAGCCGGCTGCTGACCGGCACGCCGCTCGCCGACATCGCGAGCGGTGACCAGCGGCAGCTCCAGATCCAGCGCGGTGAGCTGTTCTCGGTCGAGTCCGACGACCTCTACGGCAACACCGAGGTGCAGACCCGGCTGCGCGAGATGATCCAGGAGTTCCGGCGCGCCGACTGCACCATCCAGGCGGTGGACATCGGCGGTTTGAGAGCGGGCGGCAGCGTGCGCGACGGCGGACCGATCAACTCCGGCCAGGAAGGGCTGTTCTACATGGCCCACGAGACCGGCGGCGAGCTGTTCAAGGACGCCAACAACCTGGAGTCGCAGCTCGTGCGCGTGCTGGAGCGCAGCTCGGTGACCTACCTGCTCACCTTCACCCCTTCCGAGCTGGCGGCGAGCGGCGAGTTCCGCCGCCTGCGCGTCAAGCTCAAGGAGAAGGCGGGCGGCGACGCGCGGCTCTCCTTCCGCCAGGGCTACTACGCGGCGCGGCCCTTCGCCGAGCTCGACCCGCTGGAGAAGGAGCTGCTCGCCTCGGAGGCGATCGCCACCGCGGCTCCCGCCGCCGACTTCGGCCTCGACGTGCTCGCCGCCCCTTTCCGCGCCACCCGCGAGTGGGCCTACGTGCCGGTGATCGTCGAGGTGGACGGCAAGAGCCTGCTGGTCGGCCACGACGGCAAGACTCTGCCGGTGGAGATCTATGTCTACGTCACCGACGACAAGGGCGAGATGAAGGGTTTCTTCACCCAGGAGGTGAACCTCGACATCTCCCGCGGCCGCGAGCTGCTGACCGGCAAGGGCCTCAAGTACTACGGCCACCTGGAGCTGGCACCGGGCGCCTACCTGGTGCGGGTGCTGGTGCGCAACGCCTCCTCCGGCCGGGCGGCGGTCGAGGCCGTGCCGCTCGAGGTGCCGGCCTTCGAGCAGCAGGAGACGGTGATGCTGCCGCCCTTCTTCCTCGAAGAGCCCGGGCGCTGGCTGCTGGTGCGCGAGCGGCAGGACCTGCGCAGCGGCAGCTCCACGATCTATCCCTTCACCATCAACGGCCAGCCCTACGTGCCGGCGGTGCGCCCCGAGATCGGCCGCGGCCAGGACGCCCGCTTCTGCCTGGTGGCCTACAACCTGGGCGACGGCCCGGTGACCCTGGACGGAGTGGTGGTCAACTCGGTGGGTGAGACCATCACCGGCGGCAAGCTGGAGCTGGTCGAGCGCACCGCCACCGGCATCCTGGGGCTCGACAAGCTGCTCGCCAGCTTCGCGCCCTCGGGCCTCGAGGCCGGCCACTACACCCTGCGCGTGGGCTTGACCGACCCGGTCACCGGCCGCTCGTTCTCCAACTCGATCCCCTTCAGCGTCCCCAACTGAGGCCCGGCCGACCCCGTTCGAGGACGCGGCAAGGGCCGCGCGCCGGCCTTCCCGCTGGCTCGACTCTTGCTCGCGATTCGACTCTTCCCGAGCCCGGATCGCGCACGGCAGGGCTCTCGGGCCCTGATACAGTGACCGTCGAACGTGAAGGAGGCCGACCGTGAAGCCGCAGACCCTGAAACCGAGCTGGAACTGGACCCTGCTCATCGCCCTCGCGCTGCTCCTGGTGCCGGTCGCCCGAGGGCAGAAGAACTTCACCGAGACGGCGTCCGTGGTGGTCATCGAGGTCCCGGTCAACGTCACCGTCGGCGGTGAGCCGGTGCGTGGCCTGACGATCGAGAACTTCGAGGTGCTGGACGGCCGCAAGCCGCAGCCCATCGTCGGCTTCGAGATCGTCGACCTGGGGGTCTCGCAAGCGGCCGGGGGCGGCGCCGCCCCCGGGCGCGCGCTCCCCACCTCCAGCCGGCGCCACTTCCTGCTCTTCTTCGATCTCTCCTTCTCCGACCCCGGAGCCATTCTCCGGGCCCGTGACGCGGCAAAGGAGATGGTCTCCTCCAACCTGCGGCCCGAGGACCTGGCCGGGGTCGTCTCCTACGCCGCCAACACCGGCCTCGCCGTGATCCTGAACTTCACCTCCGATCGCACCCAGCTCCAGCTCGCCCTCGACACCCTCGGCGCGCCCAACCTGACAGCCACCAACGACCCTCTGGGCCTGATGATCGGCGCCCCGGGCGTGGGCGGGGTCGGAGGGGCGGCCGGTCGGGGGGCTCGCCAGGAGTCCGCGGTGGCGGTCGAGACCTACGTCACCGACCTCTCCAAGATGATCAACCGCTCGGACCGGGACGAGATGCAGGCCAAGGTCACCTCGATGACCCGGCAGCTCGGCGACCTCGGCCGCATGCTCGACGGCGTCGAAGGGCGCAAGTACGTCGTCTACCTCTCCGAGGGCTTTGACGATCAGCTCCTGGTCGGCGGCGGCGGCAGCGTTCGCTCGGGCGGTGGGGGCGGTGGGGGCAGCGGAGCCGGCGATCCCGACATCGCCACCTCCGCGGCTTCCTCGGCGAGCGACGACATCGCCTTCGGCAACATCGCCGGCGTGTCGACCGACGAGATGTTCGGCAGCGGCAAAGTGCAGAATGCCCTGCAGGCCGCTCTGCAGGCCTTCAAGCAGGCCAACTGCACCATCCACGCGGTCGACATCGGGGGTCTGCGGGCCGGCGGCAGCATCCGCGGCCAGATCTCGGGATCCAACGCGCTGTCGAGCATGGCGAGCGAGACCGGCGGCGAGGTGTTCCGAAACTTCAACGACCTGTCGCAGGCCATGGACCTGCTGCTGCAGAAGACCAGCGTCACCTACATCCTCGCCGTGCAGCCGGAGGACCTCAAGCGCGACGGCAAGTACCACGGACTCAAGGTGCGCTTGCGGAACGCGCCCAAGGGCGCCGAAGTCCAGGCGCGCCCCGGCTTCTACGCGCCGCTGCCGCTCACCCAGCAGAGCCGGATGGAGCGCAACCTGCGCGCCGCCGACGACCTCTTCGGCGCCGAGGGCGGCGCGCTGCAGACGGCGGTGGTGGCGGCGCCCTTCCGCGCCCCGGAAGGCAAGGCCTACGTGCCGGTGCTGATCGAGGCCAACGGCAAGTCGCTGATCGCGGGGGTCAAGGGCCCCATGCTGCCGCTCGAGATCTACACCTACGCCCTCGACCCCGCGGGCGCGGTGCACGACTTCTTCGCCCAGACCCTGGGGGTGGACTTGAAGCAGGCGAGCGCCCTGCTCCAGCAGACCGGGCTCAAGTACTACGGCCACCTCGACCTCGACCCCGGCGAGTACTCGGTGCGCGTGCTGGTGCGCAACCTGGAGACCGGGATCTCGTCGCTGCGGGTGGTGCCGGTCACCGTGCCGGACTACGCCAAGGGCGAGGTCAGCCTCGCGCCGCCCGCCTTCCCCGAGCCGTTGGGCAAGTGGCTGATGGTGCGCGAGGCCCCCGAGCGCCAGCGCAACGTGCCCTTCCCCTTCATGCTCAGGGACCAGCCGTTCCTGCCCTCGGCGTCGCCGGCGTGGCCGGCCCAGGGAGAGACGCAGATTCCGGTGGCCGCCTTCAACCTCGGCCAGGGGCCGCTGGGCGCCGACGTCAAGCTGCGCTCCGCCGAGGGCGCGGAGCAGAAGGGCCTGCAAGTGGCCAAGATCGAGCGCGTGCCGGGCGCCATCCCGGGCTCGGAGACGCTGCTCGTCGGTCTCAAATACTCCGGCCTGGCGCCCGGCCGCTACCGGCTGGAGGTCGTGGTCACCGACCAGGGCACCGGCCGCAGCGGCTCGAGCTCGGCGGAGGTGACCGTCGCCGACTAGCACTAGCTCCATGCCGGCACTGGTGCGTTTGAAGGCCGGTCGGGACAAGGCCGCCCGCCGTGGCCACCCCTGGATCTTCTCCGGCGCCGTCGCCTCCGCGGAGGGCGGCGAGCAGCCGGTCGCGCGCGTGCTCGGTGCCGGCGGCGAGGACCTGGGGCTCGGCTTCTTCCAGCCTGCGTCTCGCATCCCGGTGCGCCTCGTCGGCCACGGCTTCCCGGACCTCGATCGCGCCTTCTTCGCCGCCCGCCTGGCCGAGGCCGCGGCGCTGCGCGCCTCGCTGCTGCCGCCGGAAACCTCCGGCTACCGCGTGCTCAATGCCGAGGGCGACGGCGTGCCCGGCTGGACCGTCGACCGCTTCGGGGACGCGCTGGTCAGCCAGATCACGGCCGGCGGCCTGGAGCGCCTGCGCCACGAGGCCTACGCAGCGCTGGGCGCCGCTTTCCCCGGCCTCGCCATTCTTCAGCGCAACCGTTTGCGAGCCCGCCGCCAGGAGGGCCTGCCCGAGGTGGACGAGGCGGTGGCCGGTCAGCCGCCCGAGGTGGCGGGCTTCACCGAGCACGGCCTGGCCTTCACCGCCGCGCTCGCGGGTGGGCAGAAGACCGGTTTCTACTGCGACCAGCGCGAGAACCGCCGTCTGGCCGAGCGGCTGGCCGGCGGACGCGCGGTGCTCGACCTCTTCGCGCATACCGGTGCGTTTGCAGCCTATGCTCTGCGCGGCGGCGCCCGCACGGTGGTGGCCGTGGAATCGGCACCGCGCCTGACGGCGGTCGCCTCGCACCACCTCGCGGCCAACGGCCTCGATGCCGGCCGGCTCGAGTGGGTGGAGGCCGACGTCTTCGCCGACCTCCGGCAGCGTGGCGACCGCTACGACCTGGTGGTCTGCGACCCGCCGCCCCTGGTGCCACGCAAGAGCGACCTCGACCGCGGCAGCCGCGCCTACAAGGATTTGAACCGCCTGGCCCTGGGCCGCGTGGCGCCCGGCGGGTTCCTCCTGACCTTCACCTGCAGCGGCGCGGTCGACGCCCGCCTGTTTCGCCAGATCCTCTTCGCCGCCGCGGACGAGGCGCGCGCACGCGTCTCGCTCCTCGCTCCGCTCGCCGCCGCGCCCGACCATCCGATCGACGTGCGCCATCCGGAAGGGGAGTACCTCAAAGGCTGGCTCTGCATCCGCCTGGCGTAGACGGTGCGCCGGCGTCCGCTCGCGGCCACGGCGCCGTCCTGCCGAGGCCACAGATCTCGGCCTTTTTGCGCGTCCCTGTATGCAGCGCGGCGTGGCATCGGCGTTGCAAAACCCTCCGTTGCCTACGAGCCGATTCCTCTGATCGCACCCACCCCAACGGCTCGAGGGAGTGCCTGCGTGCCCCCTCGAGCTCCCGCCTCGCCAACCCGCACGGAACGCATCGAGTGAGCCGAGTATCATGCGTTTGATGCGCGCCCTGGCGTTCGCAATGCTCTGTTGCTTCGCGATCGCCGCCCAGCGGTCGCCCGCTGCGACCGCGGACCCTCCGGCGTCTGCCTCCGCATCGCCCTCGCCTTCGCAGCAGGCCTTCGAGCAGGCGCTCGCCGAGGTCCGCGCCGGCAGGCCGCAGTCCGCGCTCGCCATCCTCGAGCCCCTGCGCGGCCAGGCGTCGACCGAGCCCCCGGTGCTGGCCTTGCTCGGCGCGGTGTACCTCGAGTCGGGCCGGCCGCAAGATGCGCTGGCGGTCCTCGAGCCGCTGGCCAGCTCCCAGGCGGCCGATCCCGCCGTGCTCTACAACGCGGCACGGGCGGCGAAGGCGAGCGGGCAGGAGGAGAAAGCTCTGGCATGGCTGGCGCGCTCGGCGGCCCTGGCGCCGGTCTCCCCCGCGGCACGCGAGCTGGGCCTCGCGCACGGCCGGGAGGGACAGTGGGAGGACGCCTATCGGCTGCTGCGGCCATGGGCCAAGGCGGTGGCGGGCGACGTCGAGGGCCGCCAGGCCGCGGCCTTTGCGGCGGTGAGGCTGGGCCGGCCGGCCGAGGCGCGGGACCTCCTCGCCGGCCTGCCGCCCGACCCACCGCCGCGCCGGGTGCTGGAAGCCGAGATCTGTTTCGCGGAAGGAGACCCGAACGCCGCGCTCGCCGCCCTGGAGCCACTGCTCAGAGTGCCGCCGCCGGGCCTCGCTCGCGAGGTACGGCGCCTCGCCGCCGACGCGAACCTGTCCACGGGCCGCGCTGCCGAAGCCGTGGCGCAGCTCGCCGGGCACACCGGGGGCGATGCCGCGCTCGCGCTGCTCCTCGCCCAGGCCCAGTTCCAGACCGGCGAGGTGGAAGCGGCGCTCGCGACGCTCGAGCCCTTCGTGCCTCGCGACGCCTCCCACGCCGGCGCCGGGCCGAGCCTCGACCTCGAGTACGGCCGCATGCTGGTGGCCGCCGGCCGCGCCACGGAAGCCATCGACATCGTGCGCCGCGGCCTCGCCCGCCTACCCGAGGACCGGCAGGGCTGGCAAACGCTCGCCCAGGCGCTGCTGGCGGCCGGCCGCCGCGACGAGGGCCAGCAGGCGCTGGAGCGCTTTCGCGCGCTCGCCGCCGCCGAGGCCTCGGCTGCCGAGCGCAAGCGCGAGCTCGAGGCCACGGCCCGCGATGCCACCGCCGCCGGCCTCGAACGCGCCATGGCGGCGCTCGCCGCCGGCCGGCCGGAGGACGCGCTGGCCCTGGCGCGGCGCGAGGCTTCGCTGGTCGCCGACGACCCGCGGCCGCCGCTCGTCGCCGGCCACGTGCTGTTGACTCTGGGGCGCTACCAGGAAGCGCTCGCCGCCACCGAAGCTTCCCTGCGCCTCGCTCCCGACCAACCGGATGCGCTCTACCAGCACGGTGTCGCGGCTCTGGGGTCGGGCGACGTGGCGCGGGCCGAGAGCGACCTGCGGCGGGCGCTGGAGCTCGCGCCCGGGCACCTCGCGGCGCTGAACGATCTCGCCGTGCTGCTGCTCGGGACCGGCCGGAAGGAGGAGGCCGGCGGGCTCCTCGAGCGCGCCCTCGCGCTCAAGCCGGACGACCCGCGCGCGCGGCAGAGCCTGGAGAAGCTGAGAACGAGCCCCCCAGGAAGCAGATGAACACGGGAAGCAGATGAACAGATTTGCTGCGCGACGGCCTCTTCACCAGCTCCTGCGCACCATGCATCGCGTCTCGACACCGATGCTCCTCGCTTGGTTCGCCTTCCTCGCCGGGGCCCAGGAGCCGTCGGCAATCCGCTTCCGTGAGGTGGCGAACGCCTGGGGCCTCGACTTCCGGCACCACCACGGCGGCTCCGGCCAGTACTTCATGGTCGAGACCATGGGCGGCGGCGTGA
The DNA here is from genome assembly GCA_044869805.1 of Thermoanaerobaculia bacterium. GTDB lineage: Bacteria > Acidobacteriota > Thermoanaerobaculia > Multivoradales > SZUA-115 > CAWDVR01. The sequence goes on from JBIOXV010000005.1 coordinate 69,833, forward strand.
TCCTCTTCGACTACGACGGCGATGGCGACGCCGACGCCTTCTTCGTCGACAGCGGCGCGCTGCCCGGCTATCAGGGCGAGCCCGCCCGCTCGCGCCTGCTGCGCAACGACGGCGGGGGCCGCTTCGTCGACGTCACCGGTGACTCCGGCCTCGCGCTCAAGAGCTATGGCATGGGCGGCTCCGCCGGCGACGTCGACGGCGACGCCGATCTCGACCTCTACGTCACCGCCTTCGGCAAGAACCAGCTCTTCGTGAACCAGGGCGATGGGCGGTTCACCGACGCCGGCGCCGGCTCGGGCGCCGACCTCGACTCGTGGAGCGCCTCGGCGGCGTTGGCCGACGTGGACCACGACGCCGACCTCGACCTCTTCGTGACCACCTACGTCGACTTCCGGCTCGACAACCACAAGTTCTGCGGCGACCGCGAGCGCGGCATCCAGAGCTACTGCTCGCCGGAGGTCTACCAGGGCCTGCCCGAGCGCTTCTTCCGCAACCGCGGCGACGGCACCTTCGAGGACGCGACCGCGGCGGCGGGCCTCGGCGGCGCGCTCGGCAACGGCCTGGGCGTGGTGGCCGCCGACCTGACCGAGGACGGCTGGCCCGACGTCTACGTGGCCAACGACGCCTCACCCAACTTCCTGTTCAAGAACCGCGGCGACGGCAGCTTCGAGGACATTTCGCTCGCCTCGGGCACCGCCTTCGGCGACCGCGGGCGGCCGGAGGGAGGCATGGGGGTGGCGGTGGCCGACTACGACGCCGACCTGCTGCCCGACATCGTGGTCACCAACTCGGAGCTCGAAACCAACTCGCTGTTCAAGAACCTGGGCGGCGAGCTGTTCCGCGACAGCCGCTACGTGGCGCGGATCGCCGAGCCGTCGCTGATGGAGGTGGCCTTCGGCGTCGCCTTCGCCGATCTCGACAACGACGGCGACCCCGACCTTGCGATCGCCAACGGCCACATCCTCGACAACGCAGAGTTGTTCGCTGCCCGCAACACCTACAAGCAACGCAACCAGGTGTTCGAGAACCTGGGCGGTGGCAAGTTCCGCGAGCTCCTGGACACCGGCGTCGACGTGGTGCGGGCGAGCCGTGGCCTGGCGGTGGGCGACCTCGACGCCGACGGCACGCTCGACCTCGTGATCGTCAACTGCAACGACGTCGCCGAGGCCTACCAGAACGCGACGGCGGGCGGCCATTGGCTGGCGGTCGAGCTCGCCGGCACGGCGAGCAACCGCTCGGGGCTGGGCGCCACGATCGAAGTGAGAGCCGGCGCCAGCCGGCAGGTGCAGGAGGTGCAGAGCGCCTCCTCGTACCTGTCGCAGAACGAGGCGGCGCTGCACTTCGGCCTCGGCCCGGCGACAGCGATCAACGAGCTCATCGTGCGCTGGCCGAGCGGCAGGCGCCAGCGGTTCCTCGGCCTCGCCGCCGACCGGCGGTTGCGGATCGCGGAAGGCGAGCCGACGCCGGCGCCCGCCGCCAGAGCGCAGTAGCTCGCCGCTTTCGCCAGGCTGGCCCGCGCCCCGCGGCAGGGGGCACGAGAGATGCAAGCTAGAATCCCCCCATGAGCCGACTCCCCGTCCACCTCTTCCTGGCGCTCGCAACCCTCGCCTCGCTGCCGCCCGCGGCGGCGCAGGCACCTGCCCCCGCTCCCTCGGCCTCGCAACCGACCACGATCTTCGACCGCGCCGTGCGCGAGATGGAAGAGGGCCGCCCGCAAGCGGCGATCGCGCTGCTCGAGCCGCTGCGCCGCGACCCCAAGGCCCCGGGGCCGGCCCTCGCGCTGCTCGGCATCCTCTACCTCGAAACCGGCGACCCGGCGCTGGCGCTCGCCGTGCTCGAGCCGCTCGCCGCGGCCGAGAAGCCCGACCCGGCAGTGCTCTTCCACACCGCCCGCGCCGCGGCGGCTGCCGGCCAGCAGGACAAGGTCGAGCCGCTGCTCGAGCGCTCGGTGGCGATCTCGCCGCAGTCGCCGGCGGCGCGGGAGCTGGGGCTGCTGCGGCTACGCCAGGGCCGGCTCGGCGACGCGCTCGCCCATCTCGGACCCTGGACCGAGTCGCAGCCGAACGACGTCGAGGCACGACTTGCCGCGGCGCAGGCTGCGGTGCGCATCGGCAACGCCCAAGCGGCTTCGGCGCTGATCGCGGGCCTGCCCCCGGAGGCCCCGGCCGCTCGCTTGCTCAGGGGCGAGCTCGCCCTGGCACAGGGCGACGCGGCGGCGGCGCTCGAAGCCGTGAAGCCGCTACTCGAGAAGGACGAGGGCGGCCTGTCGAGCGACGCGCGGGGCATCGCGGCCGAAGCCCATCTGCAGCAGAATGACCCTGCCGCGGCGGCGCGGGTGCTCGCCGGCAAGGTGGGTCAAGACCCGCAGCTCTCGCTGCTCTCGGCTCGCGCGCTCCGCCTGACCGGAAAGCTCGGCGAGTCGGCGGCGGTGCTCAAGCCGTTCGCCGAGGAGGTGCTCGCCGCCCCCAACCCGCACCGTGTCTCGCCCTTCGCCAGCGCCATCCTGCTCGACTACGGCCGCGTCATGGTGGCCTCCGGCCGCTCCCGCGAAGGGGCGGCCGCGCTCGAGCGCGCCGTGGCCTTGAACCCCGCGAGCCTTCAGGCCTGGCAGACCCTGGCCGAAGCCCAGACCAGCCTCGGCGAGACCCAGAAAGCCAACGCCGCCAAAGAGCGGGCGGCGCAGCTCATCGCGGCGCAGGAGCAGGCGCTCGCCGCCTCGCAGGCCGCGAGCCCGGGCGGCGCCGACCTGGCGCCGGTGATGGAGGCGCTCGCCACCGGCGAGCCCGACAAGGCGCTCGATCTTGCCCGCCAGCAGGCGCTGCGCGTGCCCGGCGACCCACGCCCGCGGATGATCGCGGTGCGCATCCTGGTGTCGTTCAACCGCCTCGACGAGGCGCTGCAGACCACCGAGGCGCTGGTGGCCCAGTTCCCCGGCAACGCCGACGCGGTCTACCAGCGCGGCGCGCTGCGCATGAACCGTGGCGACAGCTCCGGCGCCGAGCAGGATCTGCGCAAGGCGATCTCCCTCTCGCCCGATCACCCGGCGGCGATGAACGACCTCGCCGTGCTGCTGATGACCAGGAGACAGTTCCCCGAAGCGAAGAAGCTGCTCGAGCGGGTCCTCGAGCTCAACCCGCAGGACGCGCTGGCCGCCCAGAACCTGAAGCGCCTGGAAGAGAGCTCGTAGGAGAAGCTGCGCATGACGACCATCCGTAACACTGGCCGCAAACCGGTCCGCGTACCGCTGCCGCTGGGCAAGTCCCTCTTTCTCGGCCCCGGCAAGAGCGGGCAGATCACCGATCACGCCGTCGACCATCCGGGAGTGCAGAAGCTGCTCGCGGCGGGTGAGATCGAGGTCTCCACCGAGGCCCAGCACGGGCAGCGGCCCGAGGGCACCGGCGGCGGTGGCCACCCGGCCACCCACGGGCACGTGCCCACCACGCAGGCACCGCGCCGCGGCGATCGTGGCGGCTGAGGCGGAAGCCGAGCCCGCACCCACGGCCGGGCACTAGACTAGGGCGCACTCCTTCGGAGGTGCCATGCTCGGGGCCGCCTTTGTCTACCTCGGCCTCACCCTGCTCTTCGTCGGCGGCGTGTCGATCTTGAAGCCGCTGCGCTTGCTGGCCATCCGCAGCCGGCTCCACGGCGCTCTCGTCGCAACCTCGGGGCTCGCCGCCCTGCTGGTGGGCATCGTCCTGCCCGCGCCCGCGATCCGGGTGAGCGAGCCGCGCCATAGGCTGGACGAGATCATCCCCGAGTACCAGTTCTCGGAGCACCACTCGCTGGTGGTCCAGGCGCCGCCGTCTCGCGTCGCAGCCGCCACCCGGGAAGTCACCGCTCGCGAGATCCGCCTTTTCCGCTTCTTGACCTGGCTGCGGGCCCCACGCCTCGGCGAGAGAAGAGAGTCGATCCTCAATCCGTCGCCCGATCGACCGATCCTAGAAGTCGCCCTCTCCTCGGGCTTCGTGCCGCTCGCCGAGGTGGAGGATCGTGAGATCGTCTTCGGGACCCTGGTGATCGCTCCCCCCGGCTTCCGGCGGGACAGCATCGCCACCACCGGGGACTTCGCCATACTCCGCGATCCCGGCTACGCCAAGGCGGTGATGAACTTCCACTACGCCGCTCGTGGCGACGGCTCGACCCTGCTCGAGACCGAGACCCGCGTCTTCGCCACCTCGGCCGACGCCCGCCGCCGCTTCGCCCCGTACTGGCGGCTCATCTACCCCGGCAGCTCGCTGATCCGCCGGATGTGGCTTGAGGCGATCCGCAAGCGGGCAGTGATCGGCTGATCCTCGGGCTGCAAGGGACTGGCGACTCCATCCATCTTTTTCTAACAGGCCATGGACCTGGTCATATACCGGCAACTCTCCTGTCGGAAGGCTCTGATTGATGTCCGTCTAAGGGACTTGGATTGAGTCGAGCACTGGCCCGACGGACCAAAGGAGAGCCGGATGAGAACCGAACGAAGAGTCTCGGCGGCGGGTGTCGCGCTAACGCTGATCCTCTCGATGCTGGCAGCCTCTGAGGTTGGCGCAGAGGTCACGCTGACCCCGCGACAGGACGAAATCAAAGACAGCGAAGACAGCGCGCAGGACGCCGCTTCCCCCGAGGAACTCGCCCAAAAGGAGGCCGCTCTGAACAGCTTCCTCGGCTTCGACTGGAGCGCTGGGATCGCGGTCACTGGCGACTTCACCAGCGAGCGCCGGATCGACGACGCTGAGCTGGTGAATGGCGTAGTGCGGGTCAAGGACGAGTCTCGATATCTGCCCCGCATCATGCTCGAAGCACACTACCTCTTCCGCTCCTGGGGAGATCAAAAGATCGACCGAGCCCTGCGAGCCGACGGCAAGACGTACTTCGTCACCAAGGGGCATGGGCCCTTCGTAGCGATTCAGTCGAGCGACAAGCAGGCCCTCGATTCTTTCGCCGCGGGCTACCTCTTCGGCTGGCGTCCAGACTCTACCAAGGAATGGTCATTCGTCATGGGGGCCGGAGCGGTTCTCGATCCCAACGTTCAGATCCTCGGTGACGGGATCCAGGCCAACCAGGCGCTCCCCGAAGGAGAGACGGCGATCCGGTACAAGAAAGTGGACCGCTGGGGCTGGATGCTGATGTTCTCGTTCAAGCTCTGAGGCCGGGCGCCATCTGCTGCCGTCGGCCCTTGCCTCCTTACGAGCGGGGCGATACTCTCTCCGCCGTAAGGAGGAATCATGGCGGTCAGCACTCTCACCTCCAAAGGTCAGCTCACCGTCCCACGAGAGGTCCGGGAACGGCTTGGGGTTTCGCAAGGCGACCGGATCACTTTCCGCTTCGACGAGCATGGACGGCTGTTCCTGGAGCCGGAGAAGACCAGCGAGGGCCCGAGGATCTCTGGTCTGCTCCGACATCTGGCTCCCAGTCGCGCCGTGACCGTCGAGGAGATGGACGAGGGCATCGCCGAGTACGTGTCTCTCAAGGCCGAGGCGATTCGCACGAAGGGACGCTTCGATCCCGAGACGGACGTTTGATGATCGCCGTCGACACCAACGTCCTGCTGCGCCTTCTGATCCATGACGACGCCCGCCAGAAGGAGACTGTCGATCGCTTGCTGCAAGCTGCGCGGGAGCAGGGTGAGGTTTGCTTGGTGAGCAACCCGGTCCTCTGCGAGATCGAATGGGTCTTGACGAGGACCTATCGCGCAAAGCGCAGGGACTGCGCGGTCGCGTTCCAAGGGTTGCTCGAAGATCCCTTCTTCGTCTTCGAGGATCGCAGTGCCGTCGGCCGGGCGCTGGTCCTCTTTCAAGAAGGCAGAGCCAGCTTTGCGGACTACCTGATCGGCGAGATCGGACAGACACAGGAAGCGCGGACGACTCTTACGTTCGATCGCGACCTGGCTGGTCATCCGGGGTTCACGGTACTCGGTTGACCGCTGCGCCATCTCTCAACCCTCACCCAAACTCCGATGCCCAGGAGACTTCCATGCCTCGAGCCCCTCGGCCCCCCGCTTTACTGTTCCTCGCTCTGCTCCTCGGCACGGTGATGCCAGCCGGCGCTGAAGGGCCAGCGGACCTCCGCTTCAGCGTCACCTACGACGCCGCGCTCTCCTCGGCGCCGCTCGACGGGCGGCTGCTGTTGCTGATCGCGAAGCAAGCCGAGCCCGAGCCGCGGCTGCAAGTGGCGGCGGGAGTGCGCGCGATCGAGGTGCTGGGGATCGACGTCGACGGCTGGAAGGCGGGCGAAGCCGCGGTGATCGACGGAGGCGTGTTCGGCTACCCCGTGGCGAGCCTCGCGGACCTGCCGGCCGGGGACTACTCCGTGCAGGCGGTGCTCCACCGCTACGAGACCTTCCGCCGCGCCGACGGCCACGCGGTGAAGCTGCCCATGGACCGCGGCGAGGGCCAGCACTGGAACCTGGCACCGGGCAACCTGCTTTCGCAGCCGATGCCCGTCAAGCTCGACCCGGCGAAGGGCGGCAACGTCGCCGTGAAGCTCTCCTCCGCGATCCCGCCGATCGAGCCGCCTAAGGACACCAAGTATGTCCGCCACCTGAAGATCCAGAGCAAGCTGCTCTCCGACTTCTGGGGCCGGCCCATGCACCTGGGCGCGCACGTGCTGGTGCCGGAGGGCTTCGACGATCACCCGGAGGCGCGCTACCCGCTGATCGTCTTCCACGGCCACTTCCCGGAGGACTTCGGCGGCTTCCGCGAGGAGCCGCCCGACCCCAACCTGGAGCCGGACTACAGTGAGCGCTTCGGAATCCACGGCTACAACCGCATCCAGCAGCAGGAGGCTCATGCCTTCTTCAAGCAGTGGACAAGCCCCGGCTTTCCGCGTCTGCTGATCGTCGAGATCCAGCACGCCAACCCCTACTACGACGACTCTTACGCCGTGAACTCGGCCAACCTCGGGCCCTACGGTGACGCCATCAACCACGAGCTGATCCCGGAGATCGAGCGCCGCTTCCGGGGCCTCGGCGAGGGCTGGGCGCGCTTCACCTACGGCGGCTCGACCGGCGGCTGGGAGGCGCTGGCGACGCAGGTCTTCTACCCCGAGATGTACAACGGCTGCTTCGCCGCCTGCCCCGACCCGATCGATTTCCGCGCCTATACGCAGGTCAACGTCTACGAGGACGACAACGCCTACTACCGCCGCGGCCCCTTCGCCACCGTCAAGCGCCCCGGCCACCGCAACTACCTGGGCCAGGTGGACGTCACGCTCGAGGACTACAACCACCTGGAGCTGGTGCTGGGCGAGAAGAGCCGCTCCGGCGACCAGTTCGACATCTGGGAGGCGGTGTACTCGCCGGTCGGGCCGGACGGCTACCCGAAACGCATCTGGGACAAGCGCACCGGCGTGATCGACAAGGAGGTCGCGGCCCACTGGCGCGAGCACTACGACCTGCGCCACATCCTGGAACGCGACTGGGCCAAGCTGGGGCCGAAGCTCACGGGCAAGATCCACGTCTACTGCGGCGACATGGACAACTACTACCTCAACAACGCCGTCTACCTGATGGAGGACTTCCTGGAGAAAACCACCGAGCCGTACTACGGCGGCGAGGTGGACTACGGCGACCGCGCCGAGCACTGCTGGAACGGCGATCACGCGAACCCCAACTACCTCTCCCGGCTGCGCTACAACACCCTGTACGTGCCGAAGATCCTGAAGCGCATCGAACAGAGCGCGCCGGCGGGCGCGGACCTCAAGAGCTGGAGGTACTGAAAGACGGCCGGCACAGGTCCGGCCGTCTTCCTCCGACGAGGGCAAGCGCAAAGCAGCCAGTCGGATCGAAGGGTCACGCCGTGAAATACCCTTGACAGCAGCAGCTAGAGAGCCAACACTGCCGCCGACAGATCCACCACCCACGCTCCCGGCACGCGGGCCTCGACCACCAGGCGCGCGAGGTTGAGCCATCGCGGGCAGCGGTCGAGGATGGCGCTGTCGGCGGTAGCGACGACCGCCGGCGAGGCGGCGAGCTCGCGGTCCGGGCTCACCGCCAGCTCCACCTGCCACGGCCAGCCGCGGGCCTCGGCCGTGGCCTCGATCAGCGCCTTGAGGCGCCCGCTGTTCGAGATCGGCCGGTCGAGCAGCCAGGAGACGCCGGCGGGGCCCAGCCCGGCGAGATAGCCGCCGATCTCCTCGAGGCCGGGCAGGGTCTGGCTCACGCGGCGGTAGTGGCCCGAGATCGAGGCCATGTCGCGCATCGTGCCGTCGCGGCCCAGCAGCACCACGCCGCCGCCGAGCGCCACCTCCACGGTGACCAGCAGGTTGTAGCCGTCGACGGCGAGCTCCTGGCCGGCCAGGGCCTCGGGTCCGACCCGCCGCTGCTCGCGCCGGGCACGATCCTCGTCGCTCGCCGCCACGCGTTGCAGGGCGATGCGCTGGCGGGCCCGCAGCGCGTGGCGGTCACCGACCAGGGTGAGGGCCGCCGCCTTCGAGTAACCGCGCGATAGCAGCCAGCACAGCTCCTCGGCCGCCGCGCGCAAGGTGGGGAGATGCTGCGGCGCAAACTCCTCGGCGTCCTTGGGGTGGGCGCCGCGGTTGGTGCGGCGGTCGGGCATGGAGCCATCATCCCATGCCGCTCAGGGCGGCCTCGCCCAACTCTCCCCGTTGCAACCCGCACCCGGTTTCGCCGTATCCTCAAGGCCATGGGAGCCGCCTCGCGCGGCGTCCGCCGCCCCTTGCCCCGACCATGAGCCTGCGCAGCAAGCTGATCCTCGCCTTCCTCCTGCTCTCGGTGGTGCCGCTCTCGGCGCTGGTCCTCTACTCCTACCTCAACTCGACCGCGACTCTGCGGCGCGTCGCGTTCGAGGAGTCGACCGAGCTCGCCTCGGAGATGAAGGAGCGGATGAGCCTGGTAAAGGACGATCTCGCCCGCCGTGTGCGCCGCCTCGGGCGGCTGCCGCTGGGAGAGCTCGCGGCCCACGATGGCGGCGGGGACGGGCGCCGCGCCCTGCTCGCCGAGGTCGAGGCCGCCTTCGGCGAGGTCGCCCCCTTCGTCGAAGCCCTGGAGTTCGTGCCTCGGGAGGCGCCCGAAGCGCCGTCTTCGCTCGCGATGCCCCCGCCCCCGGCCGCCGCTCCCGTGGCCCCGGTCCCCCCCGCTCCCCGCGCGCCGCGGCCGCCCCGCACCCCGCGCGTGGCCGGGGCAGCGGCGGTGACGCCGCTGCCCGAGGTCGGGGTGGAGCACGCCGAGAGGGCGATGAGCCACCTGGTGATCCGGCTCGACTCGCCGGCCCGGACCGCGGGCGACGCGGAGCGCCGAGAGCTCGCGGCCGAGAAGGCGGAGAGGGTGCTGCTCCAGGACCTGATCGCCGCCCAGACGGACGCGGCCCTGAAGCTCGCCGGCAGGAGCCTCGAAGCATCGCTTCTCGCCGCGGCCCCGGTGGCGGGTGCCGCTCTCTCGCATTCCCTCGAGGCCGGCTTGCCGACCGTCGAGCCCGCGACGGGCCTCGATCCCGAGGCGCGCCGCGCCCTGGCCCAGAGGGCGGCCGAGTCGAAGAAGCTCCTCGGCCGCGACTTCAACTGCCCGGTCGAGGCGAGCGGCAAGGCGATCGGCGCGCTCGAAGCGCGGGTGAGCGCCAAGCAGGTCCTGCACGCGGTGCTCGCCCTGTCGCGCCGCGACCGCGGCGAGATCCCCTTCGCCCTCGACCCCGACGGTGCCGTCTACACCGCCAATCCCGCCGACCGTGCGACCCTCGAGCAGCTCCCGGTGCGCGGCGACCAGATGGGCAAGGTCAAGGCCGACGGCTGGGTGATGGTCAAGGTCAAAGACGCCGACTCCGGCCTGGTCTACGGCATCGCCAGCCCGCTGCAGCAGTCCCTGGTCGAGCTGCGCCGCACCGCGGCCCGCAACTTCGTGCTCGGCCTCGGCCTGATCGGCTTCGCGCTGGTGGGGATCGCGCCGCTGTCGCGCCGCATCACCCGCGAGCTCTCCGAGCTCGCCGAGGGCGCCCGCGCGCTCGCCTCCGGCAACCTCTCGGCGCGGGTGCCGGTGCGCACCAAGGACGAGGTGGGCCAGCTCGCCGCCAGCTTCAACCGCATGGCCGCCGACCTGGCCGAGCACCAGCGGCAGCTCATCGAGCAGCAGCGGCTGGCCCAGGAGCGGGAGATCGAGCGCCTGCTGCTCGCCACCGAGAACGAACGCAAGACCTGCGAGCTGGAAGAGGCGCGGCGCTTCCAGCTCTCGCTGCTGCCCAAGAAGCTGCCCGAGCACCCGCGCCTCGACCTCGCCGTCTTCATGCGCACGGCGACCGAGGTGGGCGGCGACTACTACGACTTCCTGCTCGGCGAGGGCGGCGCGCTGACCCTCGCGGTGGGCGACGCCACCGGCCACGGCGCCACTGCCGGCACGCTGGTGACGGTGGCGAAGAGCCTGTTCGTGGCCCGCGCCGCGGACTCGCCGCTCGCCGCCTTCCTGGGCGAGGCCAACCGGGCGATCAAGAGCATGGAGCTGGGCCGCATGGCCATGGCCCTGGCGCTCGCCAGGGTGGACGGCGGCCGCCTCACCCTGGCCGCCGCCGGCATGCCGCCGGCGTTGGTCTACCGGGCGGCGACCGGCGCGGTCGACGAGCTCGCCGTGGAGGGCCTGCCCCTGGGCTCGCTCGCCGAGTGCACCTACCGCGAGGTGGAGACGGCGCTCGCGCCCGGCGACGCGGTGCTGCTGATGAGCGACGGCTTCCCCGAGCTCAGGGACGGGGCCGGCGAGCCGCTGGGGTACGCCCGCGCGCAGGCGATTTTCGCCGCCTCTGCGACGAAAGCCCCGGCCGACCTCATCGCCGACCTCGAGCACGCCGTCAGCAAGCGCAAGTCCGGCGCCCCGCCCGACGACGACGTGACCTTCGTGGCGATCAAAGTGCGCGGCTTCGGTATGCCATCGCCCCGGCAGCCGGCATGACGAACGCCGCAGACCCCCAGAAGGTCATGGTGCCTTCTCTGTCTGCATCTCTCGATTCGGAGTTGGCCTGACTCTCCGGTGCAGCTTGATTCCGAGATCGATCAGCACGAAAGCGACGATGAGCGCCATCAAGGACTTGGCCGTTCGATCGCCGCTCGGAGCGATGAGCACCGGACCATCCACGACGGTCCACACCATCACTGCGCAGGTGACCAGGCCCAGCCCCATCTCGATGCGCCGCATCATGGCCGACCAGCGACCGTACACGATCACGGTGATGAACAAGGGGATATTGAGCAGGATGAGCGCAAGCAGGAAGGGAGCTTGGCGCTGGAGAAAGGTATCGGTGTAAGTGAGCGCCTCGTAAGCCGCAGGCGCCGCTCCACCGCCGAAAAGGACATCCAGCAACCTGCGCGGATCGAGGAGCACGAACAGCCCGCACAGGATGCCGACGAGCCCCATCACCATGGCTGCGCGGCCCCCATGAATACGATCGCCCGCACGCGGCTTCCACTCTGAGGTCGGCGGCCATCGGCGGCGGGCCCACGAGGCCGCACCAAAGCCCACGACCAGCATACCCGGCCACCACAGGGAGGGGATCACCGTGGTTCCCCACCACTGGCCAAGGGCTCGGAGAAAGCCCCATCCGGAATCGATGGGTTGCCGCAGGCTCACCAACAGCCCCAGGAACCAGAGGATCGCCAGGCCGATGACAGCCGCTCGCAGAAAGGTGTGCCCGTCCGCTGGGTCGACGATGGTCAACGCCGGGCGATAGCGCGCGGCCACGTCCTCGGGCCGGCCGAAGGCGCGCAGGTACTCGGTCGCCATGGCTGCATCGACGCCGCGCCCGGCGGCTTCGGCTTTGGCCTGCAACTCTTCGTTGATCAGTGCACGCAGCTCGAACGCCACGTCGTTGCGTTGCTTGCGTGGCAACTGCACGGCCACGTCGGTGACGTAGGACTCGATCACTTCATTCGCGTTCATTGTCGGCCTCTTTCAACAGTCGACCCATTGCGTCGTTCAAACCCTGCCATGACAAGGTGAGCTTCTCGAGCAACTCGCGGCCGTCCGCATTCAGCGAGTAGTAACGCCGTGGTGGCCCGTCCTCGATCTTCCACTCGCTCTTCAGCAAGCCTTGCGTTTCCAGGCGGCGCAGCAACGGATACAGGGTGCCCTCTTCGATGGGCATTCCCTGGTCCGCCAATGCCTGCCGCAGCTCATACCCGTAGCGCGGAGCGCGCAGTTGCGAGAGCGTGGCCAACACCACCACCCCGCGCCGTAGCTCGAGCTCCAGTTTTCCGAAGGCGTCCGCGTCACCCATGTCGCGCACAGTACTATGCGCCGCATAGTATGTCAACCATGCTCTCCCCGTGGCTGGCGTCTCCCGCGCAGCCGGGGCCTTTCGCTGCCTTGGCGAGCTCTGTCTAAGTGCTAGAAAATAAGTCAGCTACAGGCAGTTCCATCCGACGACCGCGCTCAGCGATCCGCCTCCCGATGGGCCACGACCTCCTCCGTAGAGAGCCGGGGCTCCGCCGCTCGCCTGCGATCGCGGATACCAGGAAGCAGCTTCTCGCTCAGCGGGCGCGCACCAGGTTTCGCCAGGCGCGGATCCTCCCGCGTGCACAGGTAGACGCCCGCCAGCACCACGACGCCGCCCGCGACCCAGGCCGGCCCGGGCACGCGACCGAACCACAGCCACTCGAAGGCCACGGTGAGCGGCGCGTTGAGGAACACGAACGCCGCCGCGGTGGTGGCGGGCAGCCGCTTCAGGGCCTCGTACCACAGCCAGAAGGCGAGCACGGTGCAGGCCAGGGCGAGGAACAGCGCCGCCCCGTAGCGCTCGCCGCCCCAGGCGGCGAGCTTGGCGTGGAAGCCGCGGTCGAAGGCGGCGAGCGGCAGCGTCGGCAGGCTGGCGATCCCCAGCACGAGGAAATTCAGGTGCAAGGGCGAGAAGCGCCCGACCAGCGGCTTCGACAGCACGGTGTAGAAGGCCCAGGAGACCGGCGCGCCGAGCAGCACCAGGGCGTCACGCAGGTAGGCGGGCTCGACCTTGCGCCCCGCGCCGTAGACCACCACCGTGTAGAGGCCGGCGCAGGCGAGCGCGATGCCCGCCGCCTTGCGCCAGGTCGGCCGCTCGAGGCCCACCAGCGCCGCGAGCACGAAGGTGAGCACCGGGTTGAGCACCGTGAACAGCGAGCCGGTGCCGGCCGGCACGCGGTGGTGCCCGACCGCGAAGGCGAGGTTGTAGCCCCACACCGCGAGCAGGCCGAGCAGCACGGTGAGCGGCGCGTGGTGAGCGAGGATGTGCCGCGCCTCGCGCCGCGCCGCGCGGTGGCAAGCGAACCACAGCAGGCAGAAGACGGCCACCGGCGCGAAGCGGGCCTCGACGAATTCGAGCGGCCCCAGGCGCTCGGCCGAAGGCACGCCCTCGCCCACCAGCGCCCGCACGGCGATGAACGAGTTGGCCCAGATGACGAAGACGACGAGCAGGATGAGGAAGGCGGGTCGCATGGCGGCCGGGAGCCTATCCAAATCGCTGCGAGGAGGCCGGGCGCTGCGCGCAGCCCCCTCCCAGCGATCTCACCGTACGCTGGCGAGCGGCAAAGCCGGTGCTGGAGGCGCGGTGACCACGATGGTGTCCGCCATGTGGTCGTGGATGCAGCGGCGGTCGTCGCGGAAGAGGAAGAGCGAGTCCACCAGCCAGAAGACCGGTCCCACCAGCGGGATCACCTGCAGGCCGGTGGGGAGAAGGAAGCGCAGGCCGACCAGCCGCCCCAGCGAGGCGGTCTCGCCGCTGGCGCGCACGATGCGGATGCCGACCGCTCGCTTGCCGAGCGTCTGGCCGCTCCTGGCGAGCAGCCGGAGCTGGACGAGGGCCAACGCCACCAGCCCCAGGAGCCCGAGCAGGATGAAGATCGCGCCTCGGCTGCTCACCTCTCGCTCACCGGCGCTCGTCACCGGCAGGAGCACGGCGAGGTAGGGGATCAGGAAGGCAAAGTTGTCGAGCAGCTTGGCCCCCAGCCGGGTCCCGCGCTCGGCCAGCTCGAGCTCACCGACCGACACCGGCGCCTGCCCCACGGCGGCGGTCGGAGGAGCATAAGGATTGAAGCGCGCACCGGAGCCTCCGAGGTCGGCCCGGATTTCCTCCGCGCCACGATAGGGGCTCTCCGGCGGTCTGCGAAAACGGGAGAACACGATGCCGCAGGCCAGGCACTCGTCGCTGTCCGGCGGCCGCGTGTAACCGCACTTTGGACACTTGTCGCCGGGCGCGGTCTCCACCTCGAGGTCCGGGGAAATGCCGCTCGAGGGTTGGATCATGGCTCGTCCTCCGCGAGGGTTCTACTCATCAGACGCTAGAGTAGGCCGCAACGTTTAATCTCCAGGTAGCGGTTGACCATGGCGACCGGCAGCTTCTCGGGCTCGACGTCCAGGGTGAGGACGCCCAGGCCGCGCACCTGCTCGTGGGCGCGCTCGCGGGCCGCCAGGTACTGCCGGCAGGCGGCCACGAAGAGGGCGTCCTCGAGCTTTCCGATCGGCCCCGCCGCCGCGGCCGCGAGCGCCGACTCGCGCAGGCTGGCGAGCAGCACCAGGTGGCGCTGCGAGAGGAGCTTCAGGGCCGGCAGCAGCTCGCTCGCGTCCTCGTCGCGCAGGTTGGAGACCACCACTACCAGGGCGCGGCGGCGCTCGAGCGTCGCCAGCCGCACCGCCGCGGCCGCGTAGTCGGGCGGCTCCGCCGAGGTCTGGAGGTCGTAGACCGCGGCCAGCAGCCGCGCGATGGCCGCCGGCCCTTTGGCGGGCGGCACCCACCGCGGCTCGCCGCTGAAGGTGGCGAGGCCCACGGCGTCGCCGTAGCGCGTGGCGGCGTAGGCCAGCAGCAGCACGGCGTTGAGCGCGTGGTCGAAGTGGGCGAGGTCACCCTCGCGGGCGCGCATCCGGCGCCCGCAGTCGACCATGAACACCACCCGCTGGTCGGTCTCGTCGTGGAAGTCGCGGGTGATCGGCTTGCCGCGCCGCGAGGTCGCCTTCCAGTCGATCTGGCGCAGCGAGTCGCCCTGCCGGAAGTCGCGCAGCTCGCGGAACTCGCGGCCCTCGCCGCGGCGCTCGCGGTGGCGGATGCCCATCCGCGCCAGCCGGTCGTCGACCGCCAGGTGGGCGTAGCCGAGCAGGGGCCGGAAGTTGGGCAGCACCCGCACCACCTGCGCGGCCCCCGCCCACCTGCGGCGCCGCCACAGGCCGAGGGGCGAGGCGAGCAGCAGCTCGGTGGCGCCGAAGGCGGCGTCGCCGCGCTCGAGGGGCCGCACCTGGTACTCGAGCTCGACCCATCCGCGGGCCGGCACCGCCGTCGCCCGCGGCAAGCCCTCGAGCTCGGAGGCGGGCGGGTAGTGATCGAAGACCGCGAGCGCCACCGGCCGCCGGCCGGGGTTGTCGATCTTGAGCCGCACCCGGGTGGGCACCCCGAGGGGCACCGCCCCCGCCACCTGCCGCTCGACCCGGGGCGTGCGCGTGCGGCCCACCCACAGCGCGTCGGCGACGGCGAGCGCGGCCAGGGCGCCGCCGGCCGCCAGCCAGGCCGGCGCGAAGGGCGCGGGAGCGAACGCCGCCGCCAGCCCGGCGGCGAGCCAGACAGCGGCGCCCGCCAGGGCGCGCGGCGCAGGCGTCAGGGCCGGCCGGCCGGCCACGGCCGGCGCCACCGTGCTCACTGGCGGGGCGCCTCCACCGCGGCGAGCACGCCCTCGATCGCCCGCGCCGCGGTGTAGCCCTCGATCTCCATCTCCGGCGACACGATCACACGGTGCACGAGGGCCGCCGCCGCCAGCTCCTTGACGTCGTCGGGAACCACGAAGTCGCGGCCCGCGAGCACCGCCCGGGCACGCGCCGCGCGCACCAGGGCGATCGCCCCGCGCGGGCCGGCGCCGACCCGCAGGCCCGGCCACGAGCGGGTGGCGCGGGCGATCTTCACCGCGTAGTCGACGATGCGCTCGTCCACCTGCACCCGCGCCACGAGCTGCTGGATCGCCACCACCTCGGCCGGCGTGGTCACGGTGTCGACCGCCGAGACGTCGAGGCGGTCGCCCACCCGGCCGGCCGTCACCTGCCGTACCAGGGCCACCTCGTCGCTCTCGCTCGGGTAGTCGACAGCGATCTTGAGCAGGAAGCGGTCCACCTGCGCCTCGGGCAGCGGGTAGGTACCCTCCTGCTCGATCGGGTTCTGGGTGGCGAGGGTCATGAACGGCGGCGGCAGCAGGAAAGAGCGGCCCTCGATCGACACCTGCTGCTCCTGCATCACCTCGAGCAGGGCCGCCTGGGTCTTGGCCGGCGCGCGGTTGATCTCGTCGGCCAGCAGCAGGTGGGTGAACACCGGCCCGCGGCGGATCTTGAACTCGCCGCTCTTCATGTCGAAGAGGGTGTGGCCGGTGATATCGGCCGGCATCAGGTCGGGGGTGAACTGGATGCGCGCGAACTGCCCGCCGAAGGTCTTGGCCAGGGCCAGCACCAGGAGCGTCTTGCCCAGGCCGGGCACGCCCTCGACCAGCACGTGGCCGGCGGCGAGGAAGGCCACCAGCACCTGCTCCAGGGCCGCCTCCTGCGCCACTACCGCCTTCGCCACCTCCTGGCGCATGCGGGTGGCGACCGCCGCCGCCTGCTCGAAGCCGAGCTCCGTGGCCGCGCCGGCCGTCGCTTCGCTGCTCATAAGGGCCTCCGTAGGCGTTCCAGGGTCTCGATCATGCGCGTGAGGTCGTGCGGCCGCCCGGGCACGGCGCCGCCGAGCGCCCAGGCCACGGTCTCGCCCGGCAGCTCGGCGAGGGCGGCCAGCTTCTCCACCTTGGCACGGCTCGGCATCCTGGCGAAGCCCGGGAAGCGCACGCCGGCGCGCTTCAAGAGCGCCTGGCGCGAGCTCTCGACCAGCGAGCCGGCCTCGCCCTGCCGCCACAGGAACTCGGCCGAGGCGCGGATGTGCTCGATCAGGCTGCGGCGGGCGCGCGACGGGACGGGCAGCAGGGGCCCGAAGCGCGCTGCCCGCCGCCACAGCCAGAAGGCGAGCAGCACGGCGCCGGCCGCCACCGCCCGCCAGCCGTGGCGCCAGAGCAGGGCGCCGAGCGTGGGGTACTGGAGCCACCGCACCAGGCGCGCGGACACCGGCTTGCCTGCCACGGTGACCGCCGACCAGAGGAAGGCGGCGTGCTCGTATTCGCCGAGCCTGGCGTTCGAAGGCAGGCCCGGGTCGGAGAGGATCGCCACCCAGCCGCTGCCGTGCGGCTTGCGGATCAGCAGGTGACCGTCCTCCCCGCCGGGGCCGGACACGAAGTAGTCGGGGTCGGCGGCGTCCGGCGCCGGTTCCTCGTCGTACTCGGGGACCAGCAGCCGGTCCGCAGCCGCGATCGCGACCTCGAAGCTCTCGCCGGGCCTCGCCTCCAGCCGCTGCGGGCGGCCGAGGAGCTCCCAGGGCTGGTCTTCGATCGGCTCCTCGACCTGCACGACACCGAGCAGGCTCAGGAGGACGGGATCGGGCGAGGCCAGGAGATAGCCGCCCTCTTCCGCCCAGGCCAGCACCTCGACGGCCCGCTCGTGCGACAGCATCGGCCGCTCCGCCATCAGCACCAGCAGCCCGCCGGGCGGCGGCAGGGGATCGACCTCCTCGGCCGACTCGGATGGCACTCCCATCGCGGTCAGGAAGCGCTGCGCGGCCAGCAAAGGGTCGCGGCGCGCCGCCTGCGACCAGCCCGTGCGGACGGTGCGCTCCACCGGCTCGAAGAGGAGGAAGAAGGCCGCCACCCCGAGGGCGGCCAGCAGGCCGAGTGCCGGCATCGAGGAAAGGCGCAGGCGCGCAGCGCGTCGAGGTTTCACTGCCATCGTTCACTCATCCCGCGGCACCGGGCCCGAAGTGACGGCCGTAGCCGGCGCAGAGCGCGAGCATCTCCTCGCCGGCGAGCGGCCGGTGGGCGTAGGCCACGCCTTGCCAGGCGCGGGTCAGGCGAGCCAGCTCCTCCGACGCCCCGCGCGAGAGCTGGCGCGCCAGCCGGCGCAGGCACTCGCCCTCGGTCCAGCTCGGCTCGATCTCCAGCCGGCGGCGCACGGCGAGCGTCGCGAGCGCGCCCCGGTAGAGGAGCGACAGCGCCTCGGCCACCCGCCCGGCCTCGTAGCGCTGCCAGGCCTCGGCCGCGACGTCGGCCGGCAGCGGCTCGGGAGCCGGCGCGGCGCCGGAGGTGATCGGCGAGGGCACGGGAAGCGAGCCCTGCGCCGGGCCGCCGTCCATCAGGCCACTCCTGCGCAGCGCGTAGATGGCGAGCGCCGCGACCCCGGCCCCGGCCAGCAGCCACAGCGCGCTCTCGGCGAGCGGCCCCAGCCAATCGAGCTCGAGGCCCGGGCCGTTCGAGCGCTGCTCGTCGCTCTCGAACCGCCACTTCCAGCGCCGCACCGTGCGCTCGCGGCCGAAGTCGGGTGCTTCGAGCACGCGGTCGATCGCCTCTTTGGGCGTAGGGTCCGCCCCGGCGGCCGCGGCCGGCAAGCCGATGGCGAGGAGCAGCAGCGCGGCGGCGATTCCTTGCCGCGTCTGGGCTTGCCGCGTCTGGGCCTGCCGTGCCCTGCCCCGCCGCCCGCCGCCGGCCTCGTCCCGCAGCCGCCGCGCGAGGCGGCGGAAGGCGATCTCCACGTCCCAGCCCTCGAGGTCGGTGCGCCGGTTGAGGTAGAGCGTGAAGCCCGCCGCCACGTAGAACGGCTCGATCACGGTGAGGGAGGCAAACCCCAGGAGGCCCCAGAGCAGGTGGTAGGCGAGCGGCGCCTCACCGCCGTCGAGGTAGGTCCTGAAGAGCAGGCCCCAGTCCGGAGACAGGCCCTCCGGCACCATGATCATGACGAAGGCGAAGAAGGCGAAGAACAGCAGCACCTGGGCCACGATGCAGGCGAAGGTCAGCAGCATCGCCTCCAGGTGCCCGGAGCGGTTGAGCACGCTCTGGCGCTGCCAGCGGGCCCGGCCGCCGAGCTCCTCGAGCAGGCGCACCGGCAGGTGGAACGAGCGGGCCGGGTCGAGGCGCTCGAGGCCCAGGTAGGCGGGCGCAACCTTGAGCCACGACCGCAGCGCGGCGCCGAGCGTGCCGCGCAGCGTGGGCTTCTCTCCGAACAGCGCCCGGCTGACCACGTGCAGGGGGATCACGTCGAGCAGCGGCCGCAGCCACCAGAGGATGGCAAAGGCCACCAGCGGCGCGCCGCGGGCGGCGAGGAGCACGCCGAGCCACAGCGGAAAGCCGACGGCGAGCCACGGTCCCCAGATCCGCCGCCCCCACGCCTGCACCAGCGTCAGGCCGAGGTCGATGGCCTCCCAGGGGCGCCGCGGGCGGATGGCGGCCGCCACCCGCTCAAGGTCCATGCCGTCTCCCGCCCAGGAGGAGATAGGCGGCCACCAGCGCCCACAGGGCCGCGCCCACGCCGTAGCGCACGCCGGGAGCCAGGGTCACGGTCGACGACCAGAAGGCCTCGATGAAGGCCGCGATCAGCAGCATGATGGTGAGTCCGTAGAGCAGCGGCACGGCGCCGTGCGCCGCCTCGAGGATCGAACGGCCGCGCGTCAGGCGCCCCGGCGCCAGCAGGGCCAGGCCGAGGCGCAGGCCGGCGGCGCCGGCGAGCACGATCGCCGTCAGCTCGAAGGCACCGTGGGCGATCACGAACGGGTAGAAGGTCTCGCCCAGGCCAGCGTTGCCCAGGTGGCCGGCTACGGCGCCGATCACCAGGCCGTTGTAGACCAGGATGAAGACGGCGCCGATGCCCGCCACCAGACCGCTGGCGAAGGTACGGAAGGCGATCGAGATGTTGTTGTAGACGTAGCCGCCGAACATGCCGAAGTCCGTCGCCGCCGGCCGCGACTCTTGCGACTCGGGGTCGTACATTTCCTCGAAGGCGGCGGTCTGCGCCGGGCCGAGAATCGAGTAGGCGAGGTCGGGCTCGAGCCGCACGCCGACCGCGGTGGCGAGCAAGGTGCCGAGGAAGAGCGCCGCGGCGACCCCCACCAGCTTCGCCTCCCGCCGCACGTGGCGTGGGAACTCGCGGGTGATGAAGCGCCCGATCCGCTCCCAGCTCGCGCCGCGGGCGCTCGCGTAGAGCTGCTGGTGGCCGCGCAGCGCCAGCCGGTTCAGGCGCTCCTCGAGGTCGCCGCCGTAGCGGCGGGCGCGCGCCAGCGCGAGCTGGTGGCAGAGCCGGCGATAGAGCTCGGGGAGCGCCGCCGCCGCGGCCTCGCCGGAAGCGGCACCACGGGTACCGCCGGCGGCGCGGGGCCTGCTGCCCTCCAGCCGGCTGAGCAGGGCCTCCAGCCGCTGCCAGCCGCCGGCGTGCCGCTCCACGAACTGGTCGCGGTTCAACGCCGCCCCACCAGCCAGTTGGCGGCGCCGACGAGCCGCGCCAGGCCCTCGTCGCCGCGCGCGCCGGTCAACGGTGCGGCGAGGTCGGCGAGCTCCTGCGCCCGCTCTTCCGACCAGCGGGGAAGGCGGTGTGCGAAGTCGGTGATCGCCTTCTGCTCGGCGGCGGCCAACGGCACCGGCGGCGCCCAGGCGCGGGCACCGGCGAGCGGCGCCGGCGCAGCCTCGCGCTCCCGGTGCACCACAAGGGTGCCGGCGGCATGGTCGCCGAGCCGCTTGAAGTCGCGCGAGGCGAGCATCGAGAGCAGGCCGAGCCCATAGGCGACGGGCAGGAAGTCCGCGGCGAGCAGCAGATTGCGCAGCACAGAGGCGGTCCAGGAGACGGGCGTACCGTCGTCGTGGAGGACCACCAGCCCCAGCGCGCGCTTGCCGGGCGTCGCGCCGGCCCACAGCACCTCGAAGAGCACGGGGTAGAACCACTCGCCCAGGAAGAGGAAGAGCAGAAAGAGTCCGCGGCCCACGTTGCCGAGCACCTCGAGAGCGGTGGCGAGCAGCGCGTAGCCCACCAGCCGGATCACCAGATCGACGCCGCTGGCGAGCAGGCGCGCAGGGAACCCGGCGACCCGCAGACCCAGCTCGACGCCCTCCGGGGTCTCGATGGCGCGGTACGTATCCAACATATTTTTCGAAGATCGTGACTCTAGCACCCCGCGATGTCAACGCCGCTCGCGGCTCTATGATTGGCGCCTCCATGAGCACCGGCGGCGTGAGCGCGATCGAGGTCCGGGACCTCCGGAAGACCTACGCGGGAGGCGTCGAGGCTGTTCGCGGCATCTCCTTCTCCGTGCGCCAGGGCGAGGTATTCGGCCTGCTGGGACCGAACGGTGCCGGCAAGTCGACGACCATCCGCATCCTCACCACCCTCGCGCACGCGACCGCCGGCAGCGCCCGGGTCGCCGGCTTCGACGTCGGGACCCAGGGCCGCGAGGTGCGGCGGGCGATCGGCTACGTGGCCCAGACCTCCGGGGTCGACGGCCTGGCGACCGGCCGCGAGAACCTGATGCTCCAGGGCCGTCTCTTCCACCTGCCGGCGGCCGAGATCGCCGCCCGCACGCGCAAGCTCCTGGCCCTCTTTCGACTCGACGACGCGGCCGACCGTTTAGCGCAGACCTACTCCGGCGGCATGAAGCGGCGCCTCGACGTGGCCATGGGCCTGATCCACCGGCCGCAGGTGCTGTTCCTGGACGAGCCCACCACCGGGCTCGACCCCGAGAGCGCCGGCTTCTCGAGCGCCTTGGCGCTCCTCACCCGCCGCCAGGAGATCATCATCGCCGCCTCCAACTTCACGCTCACGCCGATGATCTTCTCCTCGAGCATGCTGATGTCCCAAGACCTGATGCCGGCCTGGCTCAAGGCCGTGGCGCGCATCAACCCCGTCGAGTGGGCGGTGATCGCGGCGCGCAACGGCTACGAAGGCCGCGCTCCCGGCCAGACCGCCTTCTTCCTGCTGCTCTCGGCCGGCTTCGCGCTAGCCTGCGGCGCCTTCGCCACGCGGGCCTTCGTGCGCTACCAGCGGTCGATGTAGGGCCTCCGGAGACGAGGCTACGAACGAATGTGCTAGCGTTCGTTCTTTCGCGACAGATTTCC
The DNA here is from genome assembly GCA_044869805.1 of Thermoanaerobaculia bacterium. Taxonomy (GTDB): domain Bacteria; phylum Acidobacteriota; class Thermoanaerobaculia; order Multivoradales; family SZUA-115; genus CAWDVR01. Next base: position 91,700 of record JBIOXV010000005.1, read on the forward strand.
TCCCTACGGAGGTCACGATGACCGAGAAGCGCGCAGCCGGCGCCCCCGCGCCCCCACCGCGTCCGGTCGCGGCTCACGTCGAGGCCGCAATGGGGCGGCGGATCCAGGCCAAGGCCGCGGGGCAGGAGAAGACACAGTCCGTGCAAGCCGCCGCGGCCCACGTGCAGCGCGCGATCTCGGCCGCCGCTCAGGCAAGGTTGCCGCACCAGGAAAGGGCGGCGCCGACGAGGACCCCTTCCCCCCACGTCCAGCGCGCGACCGCGCCGCCCCAGCCCAGGTTCGGCACCGCGGCGAGCGTTCAGCCAACGGCGGGCGGCTCCGCGCGATCGCTTGCGCCCCATCGCCAAGTGCAACCTCTGCCTGTCCGGTCAGCCGGAACCGTCCAGAGGGCACAAAAGCCTAGCTGGGACGAGTTCACCAACAAAGGAAGCAAAGCGCCGCCAAAGGTGGCGTCGGTGCCATCAAAACACAACCTAAACGCAAAAGACAAAGAGTATTCTCGACTGGCGCGGGATCTGCTGAAAGCTTATGCAGCAATGACTGACGCAATGATCGACGCGGCCCTAAAAGTGGAATTGAAAGAAGACGAAATGGGCAAGTACAATGCCCAGAGCACGGCCCTGGAAACGGATAGACACAACATTGCGGAGGCTTTGGACGCCTATTTCGGCGGGGACGAGTGGGATGGGCAGAAATACGCCGTGCTGGAGGGCATCAACGTATACGGCGAGGAGTTCAATACCCTCAGGCTCCGCGCGGGCAGCCCTAACGACAGCGATTTCCTTGGCTGGAAGGCCCTCGTGAACCTGCTGAGATTGGTCAAGAGGGGGGAAGGAAAGTGGATTAGCTAGGGAGCGGATTGAGAGTCAGCGCCCCCACCTTTTCCCCGGCGCGCCCACAGGCTTCGTTCACGCTCTCGAGAAACGGGGCTCTCGCGAGCCCCACTTCGCATGGCGGAAAGGATCAAACCTAGTACAGGTCCTGGATTCCCGCGCGGTCGTCGTTGGCGAGCGACGCGGGGCCGTTGTTGCAGGCGGAGACCGAGGGATACATGGTGGCGCCGGAGACGCCGGAGTGGCCGAGGCCCAGCAGGTGGCCGACCTCGTGGGTGTGGATCGCCTCGGTGTAGAACTCGTTCGAGCAGCTCTCGCCCAGCGACGCCCAGGCGTGCTGCCGGTTGGTGACGATGTCCGCGTCGGTGATGCGGTAGGTGCCGTTCGGGCGCTGCGTGTAGAAGCCGGTGAAGGTGGCCGCCAGGCAGTTGTTGCGGCAGGCGCCGGTCGGGTCCTGGAAGTTGAGCATCGGGCGGCCGTCGCCCAGCGAGAAGCCGGAGATCGAGCCGACGGTGGCCGACAGGCGGGTGCCGGTGCCGGCGCTGTTCCAGGCGAGGATGGCGTTGCGCGTGCGGGTGCGGCCAAGGTCGCCGTCGGTGATCGAGGAGTTGCCGCGGCTGTCGACGACGACGTTGGGCGGGCTGTCCCAGGTGCGGCGCGGGGACAGCAGGACGTAGCCCAGCGCGCTGCCGGCCGCCAGCGTGGCGACCACCGCGAGGGCGAGAAGCGTGCGGATCTTCAGGTTGTTCATGGTCTTTTGCCCCCTCGTGGATTAGTACTCGAGGCGGCCGGCGCGCCGGGCCTCAGCAAGGATCGAGTCCTTGAGGTCAGTGAGCAGCACGGTCTTCGCCGCCGGGGCCGGGCGGCCGTCCGGGAACAGCAGGCGGCCGCCGTCGTCCACCGTGGGCACGGCCCACTCGAAGCCGGAACGGTCCATCACCAGCCGGAAGTGCCCCTGCTGGTAGCCGGCCACCTTGGCCACGCCGTCCTGCTCGCGCTCCAGGAACAACAGCACACGCTCGTTGGCGCCGAACCTGGGGAAGCCGTGCGCCTCCACGGTATAGCCGTCCACCGTGCCCCCCCAGGTCTTGACCCGGACCTGTGAGCCGGGATCGCCCAGCACCGCCTCCTCCACCTCGATCACCGCCTCCGAGACGATGACGCGCCCCTCCGCATCCCAGAACGAGTGCACCTCGAGCACCTTGCCCTGCACGATGGCCGCCGCGTCCCGAACCAGCTCCGCGCGCGACATCGCGAGGAAGGTCGAGGCCGTGGCGGGCAAAGCCGCCAGCAGAGCCACGAGGCAGACTACCGACCAACGCTTCATGAACGACCTCCTTACGCCTCGATCCGAGGCGACACCAGGCCGCTGACCACCAGCGGCCCGATCAGATCCAGGATGTGGGGGCTCGAAAGATGTCGGCCTACGAGGGGAGGTGTCCGGCCGGGGTGGAGTGTGACACCCCGGCCGGAGCAGGGGCGGCGAAATCGCTACGGCGTGCGGTCGATGCGCTGGCGCACCGGGTCCGGAATCACGAAGCAGCCGGCGGCGTCGCTCGAGAAGACGACGAAGGAGTCGGCCAGGAACAGGTTGACGCCGTGCTGGTAGGTGCACTCGACGTAGACGTCGAGGCCCGGGTTGAACGGCGTGCCGCCGTAGTTGTACACCCGCCCCGGAACGCTGTAGACGATCACCCCGCCCGGAGACGTGGTCACCCCGGTGTTGGGGGCGGCGTCCCATTCCTTGCCCTTGAGCTGCCAGTGATCTCCAGGCACGCAGCAGTCGGAGATGTGGAAGTCGACGAAGGTTCCGGCGCCGCAGATGATGCGGAAGCCCTGCACTTCGGCGGGCCCGGCCGAGCGGCAGATCCACTGCTCTCTCCACTGCACCGCCGGGTCGAGAATCGGGAAGGGGATGCCGGGGAATGGGTTCGGCCCGATAGCGTCCTTGACCGCCGTCGAGAGTGCCGCGTCCACCGACGTGGCATCCTTCGCGTAGTTGGGCGAGTTCAGAGGGTCCGGCGGCGCGGCGAAGGCCGGGGTTGCGAGAGCCAGGACGAGCAGGCAGAGCAGAGCGAGAGTGCGCTTCGACATTGCAGGTCTCCTTTCGTGAGTTAGCCGGTCAGCAACCGGCGTTGGCCCCTATCTCTCGTAGTACCAGAGACAGAAGAAATGTAGACGAGCGGCTTTTCGCATGAGCGTTACACATATATGAAACGCAGGAGGCGACAAAAAGAGCCATAATTCGCCGACGGTGATCAGGGAAAGCGAGCTACAATCGTGAAAACGTTTTCCTTGAGAGCCGGGCGTATGGGCCGACCTGAAGTCCAGGTGGAGCGCTGAGCGCGCGCCCTCTCTTATTCGGAGTCCGAAGTGAGCCAGCCAGACTCGCAGCCGCTGACTTCCGTTCCCGCCGTCCACTCCACGGGTGCGCGCGTGGCGGTTGGCCTGGCGAAGATCGGGATGGTCCTCCGCAGCCATGCCTGGCAGGAGGGCTTTGCGCAGGACCTCACACCCACTCAGGGCCAGGTTCTGGCTCACCTCGAGCGCCAGCCTGGCCTGACCCTCAACCAGGTCGCCGACGGGCTCGGCGTGCGCGCCTCCACGGCCTCCGAGGCCGTGGGCGTGTTGGAAAAGAAGGGGCTGGTCATCAAGCAGCGCCCGCTCGAGGACGCGCGGCGCCTCTCGCTGTCGCTCACCGAGGCCGGCAAGCGGGAGGCCGCCCGCGTCGCCACCTGGCCGGATTTTCTGGCGCAGGTGGTCGAAGGCCTCTCCGAGGAGGAGCAGGGCGTGCTGCTGCGCCTGGTGCAGCGCATGATCCGCGAGCTGCAGCTCCGGGGCGAGGTCCCGGTGAGCCGCATGTGCTCGACCTGCCGGTACTTCCGCCCCTATGTCCACGACGACGCCCGCAACCCCCACCACTGCGCCTACGTGAACCTGCCGTTCGGCAACCCTGACCTGCGCATGGACTGCCCCGAGCAGGATCCGGCGACGGGTGCCGAGGCGGACGCCGCCTGGGAGCGCTTCGCTGGCGTCGGCTAGCTGGGGGCGGGCGGGCGTAGCGGCGCGAGCGCCGCTGCCAGGTCGCTGCGGATCAGCTCGAAGAAGGTGCGGCTGCCTCTGGTGTTCCAGTGCATGTCGCCGCGCGGCATGAAGAACGAGCGGCCTTCCCGCGCGTGACGCTCGGCCATCGCCGCCGTGGGATCGAAGCAGGTGATGCCGCGCTCGCGGCAAAAGCGGGCCAGCCGCCGGTTGGCAGCCATCAGATCGAAGCGCCGGGGCTCGAGCCCGTAGCCCGCGACCGTCGCCTGCCAGTCCGCGGGCTGGAGCTGGTAGCGCTGGGCGTGGACGGCGAGGAGGAAGCGCGCCCCGTGCGCCCGGCAGCGCTCGTCGTAGGCCGCGAGCAGCGCGAACAGCAGCTCGTAGGCGCGCTCGGTCTCGGGCGGCGCCGGCTCGAGGTACATGCCGAGGCCGTTGCCGTCGAAGAGCCGCGGCCTCGCGTACTCGTTCCAGATCGAGAGGATCGGGTAGGCGGTGGCGCGGTCTCGGCGGTCGGCCGCCGCCTGGCGCACGAAGCGCAGCAGGTGGAACCGCGACTCGAGGGCCGAGGGCGGCCCGGGCGCGGGCACCGCCGGCGGGCCGGGGCCAGGGCCTGAGAGCGCCTCCGGCGGCAGCAGCGGCTGCTCGACCCTGGCGAGGCTCGCCGGCCGGTCGGCGTCCGGGTTGAGCACCAGCGCCGGCGCGGAGCCCGGCGGCTCGAGGCGATAGTGCCCGCTGGCGCCGAGGTTGAAGTAGACCTGGGCGATGTCGTTGCCCAGGGTGAGGCCGAGCATCACCACCTGCGGCTCGAAGGCGAGCCCGTGACGCTCGAGGTAGTAGAGGCCGGTCGCCGGTTCCTCGATCGCGGCGACCAGGACTTCGGCGCCCGGGAAGCTGCCCTCGCCGCCGAGCCAGGCCTCGACCTGCGCCGGCACGGTGTCCTCCTGGCCGAGCCGGTGCCCGACGACGAAAGAGTCGCCGAGCGCGAGGATGCGCAGCACTCCAGGTGGCCGCCGGCGCGCGTACTCGCGCCGGCTCCTGAAGCCGAGCGAGTTGTGGACCCACTCGACCGGCCTCCCCAGCTCGTCGGTGACCAGGCCCGAGAAGCCGGGGGCGAGGAAGCCGGCGTCGCCGAGCTCGCCGGTGCGGAAGGCGCTCGCCTGATACGCCTCTTCGTAGCGCGAGCGGCGCTGCTCGCCGATCGCGTGCCGGCGTTCCTGAAAGCGCACCCCGAGCTCGGCGAGGCCGAGCCCGGCGGCGAGAGAGAGGAGAACGGCCGAGACTGCGTAGAGCCGGCGGCGGCGCGATGGGCGCGGCTCGAGGTCCGGCGCCGCGCCGCGGGTCTCGCTCGAGAATGCCGTGGCGTGGGTCCTCGGGAGCTCGGCGCCTGGTTTCACGTGCATGTGCGAACGCCGGAGCTTCGGCTCCGCGCGGCGGATGATAGCAGTGCCTCCGTGGCAAGATGGCGCGGCGAAACATGTCCGCGCTGCGCTGGTTTCAACTGCTCCTGATCGGCGTCACGCTGATCGGTGTGGCGGTGGGCCGCTACCCCCGCCTGCGCATGAACCGCGCCACGATCGCCTTGGTCGGCGCCACGGCGCTGGTGCTGAGCGGGGCGATTTCGCTCGCCGACGCCTTCGGCGCCGTCGACCTCCACACCCTGGCCCTGCTGCTGGCGATGATGATCCTCAACGGCAACCTCCGCCTGGCGGGCTTTCTGCCGCTGGTGACCGGCGCCGCGCTGCGTTGGGCGCGGTCCCCGCGGCAGCTCCTGGCGCTCCTGGTAGTGGTTTCGGGAGGCCTGTCGGCGGTGTTCCTCAACGACACCATCGTGCTGGTTCTGACTCCGCTGGTGCTCGAGCTCACTGCCCGCCTGCGGCGCGACCCGATTCCCTACCTGGTGGCCCTGGTGACCGCCGCCAACGTGGGCTCGGTGGCGACCATCATCGGCAACCCGCAGAACATGCTGATCGGCCTCCAGTCGGGGATCTCGTTCGCCGCCTTCACCGCGGCGCTGGCGCCGCTGGCGATCGCCGGGCTGGTGGTGGTCTGGGCGGTGGTGCTGCTCGTCTACCCGACGGAGTTCCGCGCCCGGGCCCTGGAGGGGCAGGTCACCTTCGAGGCCCACCTCCACCGCCCGCTGCTGGCCAAAGGGCTCGCGGCCGCGGCCCTGATGATGGTGGCGCTCTTCGCCGGCGCGCAGATCGCTCTCGCGGCGCTAGCGGCCGCGGCCTTCCTGCTGGTCACCCGGCGGCTCAAGCCGCAACGCGTCTTCCGCGAGATCGACGTCTCGCTGCTGGTGTTCTTCGCCAGCCTCTTCGTCGTCACCCGAGCCCTGGAGACGGCGGGCTTCGCCGGGCCGCTGTTCGACGCCTTGGAGCCGGTCGCGCGCCACGGCCTCCTCGCCTTGACGGCGGTGGCGGTGCTGGCCTCGAACCTGGTGTCGAACGTCCCCGCCGTGTTGCTGCTGCGCCCGGCGATCGCCTCCTTCCCCGATCCCGAGAGCGCCTGGCTCGGCCTGGCGATGGCCACCACCTTCGCCGGCAACCTGACCCTGCTCGGCTCGGTGGCCAACCTGATCGTGGCCGAGGTCGCGAAAGGCCACCGAGTCCACCTCGGCTTCCGCGAGTACCTGCGCGCCGGGGTCCCGATCACGCTGCTGACGTTGGGCCTGGGTGTCCTCTGGCTGCGGTTCCTCCAGGGGTGAGGCGACGCGCGAGCGCACGTCGCTCCCTGCTTTGGCATCGCCCTTGCTCGTACTCCCCTGCGGGAGGAACGCTCCATGAAGAACTCCAGAGACCGCCGTTTGTTCCTCGTTGCGCTCCTCGTCTCGACTCTGCTGGCGGCCGGCGGCTGCTCTCGCAGGGCCGGTGACGCGGCGAGCTCCGACCAGCAGGCGGCGCTCGATGCGCAGGCGCTAGCCCAGCGCGAAGCCGAGCTCGAGCGCCGGGAAAAAGAGATCGCCGCCAAGGAAGAGGCCGCGCGGCAGGCCGCCGCGCTCGAGGCGCGCGACCGCGAGCTCGACCGCCGCGAGCGCGAGCTCGGCGAGGCCGAGCGCATCGTCCAGACACCCAACCCGCCTCCGCCGCCGCCCGCGCCGCGCTACGCCACGGTTCCCGCCGGCACCGGCGTCGAGATCGAGTTCCTCGATGGCGTTTCGAGCCGCCTCAGCGGCCCTGGCGATCGCTTCGCGGCGCGCGTGACGCGCAATGTCGTGGTGGACGGCGAGGTCGCCATTCCTGCGGGCGCCAAGGTTCGCGGCACGGTGACCGAGGCCGTGTCGCTCAAGAAGATCGGCGGCCGCGCGCGCCTGGGGCTCGACTTCGAGCAGCTCGTGCTGCCGTCCGGCGGCTCGGTGCCGATCGCCGCCAACTTCGCCACGGCCGGCCGTAGCGAGACCGGGCGCGATGCGGCGACCATCGGCGGCGCCGCGGCCGGCGGCGCGGTGCTCGGCCGTGCCACCGGGGGCAGGGACGACCGCGACCGCAACACCGTGCTGGGCGCGATCGTGGGCGCCGCCGTCGGCACCGCCGTCGCCTCCCGCACCGCGGGCAAGGAGGTCGAGATCCCGGCCGGCACGGTGATCGACATCGTGCTCGACGCCCCGGTCGAGGTGCGGTTGCGAAGATGAGGGCAGGAAAAAACTGCTGACTACCAGGAGCGCCTACGAATCCGCCGCAGCAGGTTTCGTTAGGCACTCCTGGTCAGTGAGATCTCCGCCGCCAGTCCATCGGCCACCGCCAGGCCTTTCATAGTGAGCGCCAGGCGGCCCCCGGTCAGGGTGAGGAGACCCTGGCCGGCAAGCCGCGAGAAGCGCTCGCCGTTCGCCGCCTCGAGATCGAAGCCGTGGCGGCCACGGAAGGCCGCGAGGTCGATGCCTGCCGCCGTCCGCAACCCCAGCATCAGCGCTTCGAGCGCGAGCTGCTCGTGGGTGAGCGTCTCCCCTCCGGCGATGGGGCGGTTTCCGTCCTCGACCTGCTGCGTGTAGGCGCCCAGGTTGCGCTCGTTCCAGAAGCGGCGCCGGCCGTCGAAGGAGTGCGCGGAGGGACCGAGGCCGAGGTAGGCAGTGTGGTCCCAGTACTTGGCGTTGTGCCGTGAGCGATGCGCCTCGCCGGCCGCGAAGTTGGAAACCTCGTAAGCCGGGTACCCCGCGGCGGCCAGCAGCTCGTGGGTGAAGACGAAGCGCTCCGCCTGCTGGGGCTCGGGCATCTCGTGCAGCCGGCCCCGCTCCCGCTGCCGGCCGAACGGCGTTCCCTCGTTGACCGTGAGCTGATAGCAGGACAGGTGCTCTGGCGCGAGAGCGATGGCGGTTTCCATGCTGCGCCGCCAGGCCGCGCGCTCCTGGCCCGGCAGGCCGTAGATCAGGTCCACCGAGACGGTATCGAACCCCGCACCGAGCGCCAGCTCGACGGCCCCTCGCGCCTCGGCCGCGCTGTGCCGGCGGCCCAGGAAATGCAGCTCGGCGTCGTCGAACGACTGCACGCCGAGCGAGAGCGTGCGCACCCCCAGCCGCCGCCACGCGGCGAGCGACGCGGGTGAAACGTCCTCCGGGTTGGCTTCGAGGAAGATCCAGGCGTCCACCCGCGCGCCGAGCTTCTCGCGCGCTGCCGCCAGAACCCGCGCCAGCTCCTCCTCCGCCAGCAGCGAGGGCGTGCCGCCCCCGAAGTAGAGGGTGTCGAACGGCTGCGCCTCCCCCGCGGCCAGCTCGATCTCCGCCAGCAGCGTCTCGACGAACCTCCCCCGCCGCGCCGCGCTCCCCTTCACCACCGCGAAGTCACAGTACGGGCAGATCGCCGAGCAGAACGGGACGTGGACGTAGAGGCCGGGGGCGGGAGCAGAAGCCTCGCTCACGACGGAGATCGTATCGAGTCGCAAGCCTCCTGGTTTGACGGTGCTGCGCGAAGAGACCAGACAGGAGCTGCCAGCCTCGATTGCCCCGTCTGTGGCCATGACATCGCTGTCCCTGCGCAGGCGCCCCGGCTTCGATGCCGGCCCTTCTCCTGGTAGGATTCACGGAGAATAGACGAGGTAAGGTGAATGGAAATCGCACGGATCACCACCAAAGGTCAGGTCACCATCCCAAAGGCGATCCGCGAGCGGCTGCGGGCCAAGCAGGGCGACTTGCTGGTGTTCGAGCTGACGGACAAGGGTGGGGTTACCCTGCGCGCCGTAGAGCAGAAGCCGCTGGCAGAGCTCTACGGAGCCCTGGCGGCGACTCGTCCGTTTCCCGGGAAGGCAGCCGTCCGCGACGAGGTGGGCAAGAAGCTGGGTGAGCGGCGGCGGCGATGAATCGGCTGTGGGTCGATGCCAATGTCCTGCTCCGCTACCTGACGGGAGAGCCTCCAGCTCAAGCGGCAAGGGCGGCGCGTCTGATGGCGCGAGCCGAGGCCGGTGACGTGAGCATCTATGTCGCCCCGCTGGTGCTGGCGGAGGTGGTGTGGGTGCTCAAGTCCTTCTACGGGCATCCCATGACGGTGATCCGGGAGACCCTCGTGCCCCTGGTCGGCGCCCCGGGGATCGAGGTGGACGACGTCGCGATCGTGGTCGAGGCCCTGGAGCTGGCCGCCGACCGCAACGTGGACTTCATCGACGCCTTCCTCGCCGTCCAGGCCGCCGCGGCCGGCGAAACCGTCTGCACCTTCGACGTCAAGGACTTCAGACGCCTTCCTGCGACCTGGGTCGCCCCAGAGTAGGCTCGCCCTACCAGCTCACCCTCACCCCAAATCTCACCGTGGTCGGCGGGGTTCGCAACACCGCCTTCTTGTAGCCCGGGTTGACGGGTGTAGGTGAGGAGTTGTCGGCCTCCTGGAAGCCCCAGCGCTGGTCGAGGAGGATGGCGCGTTGGGCGTCGAGGACGTTGAAGACGTCGAGCAGCAGGTTGACCTTGGCCGGGCCGATCGCGAGGGGGTAGCCCAAGTGCAGATCGCCCTCGTAGATCGCCGGCATCCTGCCCTCGCCGCCGCGCTCGGTCAAGAAGAACTCGTAGCGGCCGTAGGCGTCGGAGAAGCCGTAGCGGGTGAAGGGCGTGCCGCTCTTGTAGTAGGCGGCGGCGCCGATCGAGAGCTTGAACGGCGTCAGGTACACGCCCGAGACCTTGAACTGGTGGCGGCGGTCGTTCGACAGCGGGCCGTTGTTGGTGATGCGCGTCAGGTCGCTGCCGTTGGTGAAGAAGTCGAAGTAGTCGTAGGCGGCGGTGATGTTGGGGTCGGCGCCGATGTTGGTGAACGGCGCATAGAGGCCGTCGAAGTTGCCCTCGAGCTTGGAGTAGAGGTAGGAGGCGAGACCCTGCCAGCTCTCCGAGAACCGCTTGCTGGCCGTGAGCTCGACTCCCTTGAACTCGCGCTCCGGCTTGGGCGCCGGCAGGGTGCGCGAGTAGTCGAGGGTGAAGACGCGGCTCATGATGCCTTCGCCCGGGTTGCCGATGCAGTAGGTGCCGTCGTCGGCGCAGAGGAAGTCCTCGATCACCTGGCCGTACTCGCGATAGATCCCCTTGACGCCGACCGCGAGGTCGGGCAGCACTTGCCGCTCGTAGCCCAGCAGCGCCTCGGTGATGTACTGGTTCTCGAGGTTGGGGTCGGAGGGCTCGGTGAAGCCGCCCAGGATCGCCGACTCGGTGCCGAAATCGGCCTCGGCCTGCGGGTCGGGCACGTTGCTGGTGGGCGAGAAGTTGATGATGCGCGGCTGGCGCTCGAAGGAGAAGGAGCGGATCACGAGGTCCATCGGCAACTGCTCGTAGAAGCGGCCATAGGAGCCGAAGACCTTGGAGCTGCCGTCGGTGGCCGGGTCCCAGATGAAGCCCAGGCGCGGCGCATAGTCGTCTTTCAAGTCGATCTGCTTGGTGCCCGCGGCGTCGAAGATCTGCTGGCGGTCCCAGCGCACGCCGAAGGAGAGCGTGAAGCTCGGCCGAATCGCCCATTTGTCCTGCAGGAAGACCGTGGTGTTCTCGTGCGACGGCGAAGCGACGAGCTGCGAGATCGGCGCGTTGCCGATGGTGGCGCCGGGGGTCGTCCAGTAGAAGTGGCGGAAGATCGGCCGCGACGGGTTGATGGAGTTCTCGAATACGTCCACCTGCTGGCCGCCGGACATGCGCTTGGTGACCGTGGCGTCCTGGTCCTCGAGCTCGACGCCGAGCTTGACCTCGTGGCCGGTGAAGTAGCGGGTGGCCGAAGCGCCGAAGAAGTCGCGCTCGAACTCCTTGGTCTGGATCAGGCCGAAGCCGCCGGTCTGGAAGAAGTCGGCCGCCACGTCGCGGAACTGCACCACGTCGCCGGCGGCGGTGGCCGGGCCGACCGAGTTTTCCTCCTCGTGCCGCGCCGCCTGCGCCGAGAGCACCCAGCCGGAGCCGAAGATGCCTTCGTAGCGCACGGCATAGTCCTTGCCGCCCAGCTCCTGCTTGCCGGTGTAGGTCAGCGGCTCGCCGTTGATCGAGTGCGAGGCGTCGGAGATGGCGCCGGTGTCCTCGCGCGGGTCCTGGAAAAAGGAGCCGACCAGCGACTGGCCTTCGGTGAGCTTGTAGGTCAGCTTCAGGGCGCCTAAGTCGCGCTGGCTCTCGCCGTCCGCCACGATGCGGTTCAGGTCGGTGAACACCTGGTTGGTGTTGGTGTTCTCGACCCGGTCGTAGGCGGCGAAGAACCACAGCCGGTCCTTGATCATGTAGCCGCCGAGGTCGAAGCCGTAGTCCTCGCGCCCGAACCCGACGGTGGTGCCGCTGGTGGCGACGATGGTCTCGGCGTCTCTCTGCACCGAGTCGCTGTCGTAGTAGGCGAACACGTCGCCGTGGAGCTCGTTGCCGCCGGACTTGGTGATGACGTTGATGATGCCGCCGGTCGACTTGCCGAACTCCGCCTCGTAGCCGCCGGTCTTGACGTCGATCGCCTCGATGAACTCGAAGTTCAGCTCCTTGCCCTGGAAGCCGTACTCGACGCCGGTGGTGTTGACGCCGTCGATGTAGAACACGTTCTCGGCGCCGGTCGAGCCGTAGACCGTGATCGTCGACTGGTTGCGGTTCTCGGGGTTGGCGTCGGAGGAGGTGCCGGGCGCGATCTGCACCAGCGAGCTGTAGTTGCGGCCGGTGGGCAGGGTCTCGATGGCCAGCGTGTCGAGGTTGGTGCCGAGAGCGGTCGAGGTGCCGTCGATCACCGGCACGACCCCGGTGACAGTGATCTCCTCGCTCGCCGCGGCCGACAGCTCGACGTTCAAGGTGGTGTCGCGGTCGAGGGCGACGGCGACCTCTTCCCGCCGCGCGGTGGCGAAGCCCGAGAGGCTGGCGGTCAAGGTGTAGCTGCCGGGAGGCAGCAGGGTGAGGCGGTAGGTGCCGGTCGCGTCCGTGGTGGCGACGCGGGCGCCCTGCAGCGCCGGGCTGGTGGCCTCGACGGTGACGCCGGGCAGCGCGCCCTGCTGCTCGTCGGTCACCCGCCCGACGATGCCGCCCGTGGTCTGCGCGAGCACGGGTACGGTAACCAGCGCGAGCAACGGCAACACCGAGAGCGATCTGTGGACGGGCCTCATCGACTCCTCCTCCCCTCGCGGGGCCGGCGATTTCACAGCTTTGTGACGCGGCAAGTCTACTACGGCGAGTTGGGGATCGAAGCCAGGAACTCCCGCACCTCGGGCTGGTTTGGATCGAGCTGGAGCGAGCGCGCCAGCGCCGCGCGGGCCCCCGCCGCATCGCCCAGGCAGGCGCGCGCCAGGCCGAGCGACGCGTGGGCCATGGGGTCGTCGGGCGCCAGCGCGGCGACCTGCACGAAGTCTGCGAGCGCACCGGGGCAGTCCGGGGCCTCGAGCCGGTAGCGCCCTCGCCACAGCCGCAGCATGGCGTCGTTGGGCTGTGAGGCGAGCGCCTGGTCGAGGAGCGCCGTGCCGCGCTCGCCGGCGCCCAGCGCCCGCCAGGCGCGGGCCCGCGCCACCACGTGCTCGGCGCCCTGCGGCAGGCCGGCGGCCACCGCCGCGAGCAGCAGCCGATCGGCGCGCTCGCGCTCCCGCCCGCCGGCAAAGAGCAGGTCGGAGAGATTCCACAGCGCCGAGGCATGGGCGGGGTCCAGGGCCAGAGCACGCTCGAAGGCCTGCGCGGCCCGCTCCCCCTCGCCCCGGCCGCGCAGGATCAGGCCCTCGTTGTTGAAGGAGCCGGGGGTGCGGCTCGCCTCCGCGGCCGGCGCCGATTCCCGCGCCGGGGCCGTCTCGCCGCTGCCGATGTAGCCCAGCGCCTCGAGGCGGGCGAGCGCGGCCTCGTCCATCTCCGGGGTGCCGCGCGGCGCCGGGCGCAACGGCGGCCGCCAGGAGCGCCGGTAGTCGACCTCCACCGCGCCCGTCGGCTCGACCCCCGGCAACGGCGGCCCGTAGAGGCCGACGCCGGGCGGCAGGCCGGCGAGCGCGGCAAGCGTGGCGCACACCCGCTCCACCCCCGCCTCCTCGCGCGGGCCGGGCGCGATCCCCTCCCCCCACAGCAGCGACACGCCTTCCCGCCGGTGCCATTTGCCGGCGGTGGCCGCGGCGGCGCTCGCCAGCGCCCGCGGCCGGCCTTCCCGCCACTGGAAACCGTGGTCCGAGGCGATCACCAGCACGGCGCCTTTGCGCTCGGCCAGCTCCCGGTACTCGGCCAGGTAGCGGTCGATTTCGCGGAAATACTGCTCGGGCACGGCGTGGTAGCGCGCGAAGTCCTCTTCGCGGATCGTCGCCTGGCGCGGCGGCGCGAAGGGCGCGAAGAGGTGGCCCACCAGGTCGGTGCCCTGGAAGTAGACGACCGCGAGGTCGGTCTCCTCGTGCGCCAGCCAGTCGGTCGCCATGCGGTGCACTGCGCGGGTCTCGAGCAGGATGCGCCGCAGGCCGGAGACGGGATGGGCGAGGGGTTCGGGCTCGGCCAGGGCGGTCTGGAAGTCGGCATCGGTGAGCCAGGGGAGATAGCCGGCGAGGGCCGAGCGGTCGAGCTCGCGCTCGGCCGCGGCGAGCGCGTCCTTCACCCACGCCTCCCGCTGCGCCGGATAGACGGCGCCCGGCGGCGGCTCGGTGGTGCTCTGCGCGGACACCATGCGGTCCGCGACCAGGAGCCCGCGCACCGGCTCGGCCGGCCAGGTGGCCCACAGGCCGAAGACCGCGACCCTTCTGCCCGCCGCTGTCGCCATGTTCCACAGCGCGGGCACCCGGCGGTCTTCGCTGCCGATGGGCTCGCGGGCGCCGGTCGCGGGGTCGAAGCGGGTGAAGTCGAGGATGCCGTGCTCGACCGGCGAGACGCCGGTCATCATCGTCGTCCAGATCAGGGGCGAGAGCGGCGGCTCGAGCGAGGTGAGCACCCCGGCGCGGCCCTCGGCCAGCAGCGCGGCCAGGGTGGGCATCACGCCGGAGGAGGCGTAGGCGTCGAGCAGCTCCCAGTCGGCGCCGTCGAGGCCGAGGAAGATCACCGGCCGGCCCGCGACCGCGGCGCGGGCGACGGCGGGCACCGGCTCGGGTGCCGGCAGCTCGCCGTGGCGCCAGCGCCGCGACCAGGCGAAGTAGGCGAGCACCGCCAACGCCGCGACGACGAAGAGGGCGGGCAGCCACGGGCGCCGCCTGCGCCTGGGCTCGGGCGGCAAGCGGGGCTTGGTGCGCACGGCCGGCGGTTATAGCACGGGGCGGCCGCCGTGCCTGCCAGCAGGTGTACACTGCCCGCGCCGGCACGGTTCGTCCCAGCCGGCGTGCGAGGGAGGGAGCGATGGCGGCCACGCGAGCGGGGCTCCGGCCGGGTGAAGAGCGCGCGATCTTCTGGGCGCTCGTCGTGGCGCAGCTCGTTCCTCTCTGGCTCTACCCCCACTTCCCTTCCCAGGACGGCCCGATCCACCTCGAGATCGCGAACCTCCTGCTGCGCCTCGTCGGCGAGCACGACCCCGGCGCCGCCCACTACTTCGCGGTCAACGACGCGCTCGCACCCACCTGGCTGATCTATCTCCCGCTCGCCGGGCTGATGGCCGTGGCGCCGCCGGAGATCGCGGAGCGGCTGCTCCTCACCGCCTACGCCCTGCTGTTCGCGGTCGGGCTGCGCTACGCCCTCGAGGGAGTGCGGCCTGGTGCCGGCTTCCTGGCGGTGCTCGGCTTGCCGTTCGTCTTCAGCTACCTGCTGCACATGGGTTTTTACAGCTTCTGCTTCGCCACCGCTCTCTCCCTCCTGGTGCTCGGCTTCTGGCTCCGGAGGCGGAAACACCTGAGCGCTCGCGCTGCGGCGGTGATGGCCATTCTCCTCCTCCTCGTCTACTGGTGCCACCTGGTGCCGCTGGCGATCACCCTGCTCGCCATCGGAACGGTCGCTGTCGCCGAGCTCTCGGTCGAGCTCCGCGCCATCCGCCAAAGTGGT
Organism: Thermoanaerobaculia bacterium; assembly: GCA_044869805.1. Lineage (GTDB taxonomy): Bacteria > Acidobacteriota > Thermoanaerobaculia > Multivoradales > SZUA-115 > CAWDVR01. Next base: position 106,892 of record JBIOXV010000005.1, read on the forward strand.
GAGCCGTGGCGCCGGCGAGCCCTGGTGCTCCTCGGCCGCAGCGGTCTGCCCGTGGCGGCGTGCGTCCCGGCGGCGGCCCTGCTCGTGGGATTCATGGCGCGGCAGCGTGGCGGCGAGGTCAGGCTCGTCCCGGAGCTCGACCTGGTCAAGCACCTGGCGGTGCTCTCCTCGCTGGTCTCTTTCGACTACCGCGAGCTGGTCTTCTCGGTCGGGACTCAGGCGGTCTTCGTGGTCCTCACCTTCGCCCTCCTGGTCGACCGCTATCGCCGCTGGAGCCTGAGGCGCGACGACGCGCTGCTCCTCATGGCGGTCGCGGTGGCCCTCCTCTACTTCGCGGCCCCGGTCGCCGTGGTGGGGGGCGGGCTGGTCAACCAGCGGCTGCAGCTCTTCGTGTGCTTGCTGCTCCTCCCGTGGTTCGCGAGCGACGCCGCGCTCGAACGCTGGCGCCCGGCGATCGTCGCCGCCGGCGCCGTGCTGACCCTCGGCTTCGCGGCGGTCCACGCCTGGCAGTACCGTGGCCTGAACGACCAGCTCGAGGAGTACCTTTCGGGCGAGCCGTCCCTCCCACCGTATTCCACCATCCTCTCGCTCTCCCTGGCGCACGCCGGCGTGGGGCCGGATGGCGGGCGCCTGTCGCGGCGAGTGGAGCCCTTCCAGCACGCCTCGGGCCTGCTGGCGACGCGACGCGGCCTGATCGACCTCGACAGCTACCAGGCCTCGACCGGCTACTACCCGGTGGTCTACCGGCCGGAGTGCGATCCCTACGCTCACCTGGGGAGCGCCGTGGATCTCGAGGAGCTTGCGGTCCCGCGCCCGCACCTCGATGGCTACCGTGGCCTCGGCTGCTCGATCGACTACCTGCTGCTCTGGGGCCTCACCGCGAGGCGCCGGAGCGATCCCGCCGTCGGCCGGCTGCTGCAGGAGATCGAGAGCCGCTCCGAGCTGGTCTTCGTGTCTCCCCCTCGCGGCCTGCTGCGCATCTACCGCACCAGAGCCGGCGGTCGGCTCACGGTCGACCCGTCGCGCTCCGCGGAAGCAGTCCCAGCCGCGCAAGCTCGCGTGCCAGTACCGTAGCCACTCTCTGGTGCCCCTCGGTGTTCCAGTGCCGATCGCGAGGGAAGCGCAGGCGCTCGAGGCCCTCGCCGGCGAGCAGGCGGTCGAGCAGCACCGGCTCGAGGCCGCGCTCGCCCAGGAAGCGGGCGGCGGCGGCCGTCGCCTCGGCGGCGCCCGGCTCGGCGCTCTCGATCAATACCACCACCAGCCTCGCGCCCTCCCGCGCGGCGTCGGCGCGGGCACCGACCAGGCTCTCGAGGCAGCTCTCCGCCGGGCGCTCGGCGGGCCGCGGCGCCACCCCACGAAGCCTCGCCGGGAGGCGCCGGAGCGCAGGCAGAGTGAGCCGCGCGAGGTGCGAGCGGCCCTCCAGGTGGGCGGTCAGAGGCCCTGCCAGCGGCCACCCCACCTCGGCCGGGTAGAGGTTGCCGCCGACGAGGTACAGCCGGTCGCGCCAGCTCGCGGCCACCAGGTAGCCGTCGAGGTAGACGAAGCCGCTGGCGCAGCGCGGGCGATCCCAGACGGCCATCAGGCTCACCAGCACCAGGCCCGGGCGCAGCACCGGGAGCAGGCGGCGCAGGCGGCAGGCCATCTGCTCGCTGCCGTAGCCCGGCACGCCGCCGTTGTAGACGCGAAGGCTGATCTCGGCCTCGAGCACCGCCGGGTAGGCCTGACCGGCCTCGACCCCTTCGCCGAAGGTCATCGAGTCGCCGAGGGCGAGGACCGAGGGCGCCGCGGGCGCCGAGTGCGGGTGGTCGCGCAGGCCGTGGCCGTCGATCACGACCGGCACCTCGAACTCGCCCCAGCTCGAGACCTCGCGGCCGCTGAAGCCGGGGCGCAACGCATAGCCGCACGAGGCGTCCTCCTCGACCAGGAAGCGCGGGTGGTTGCCGCCGGCGAACCAGCGCGAGCCGCGGCCCGGCGCGCCGATCCCCGCGAGGCGCAGAGCTCCTTCCGCGAGCAGCAGGGCGGCGAGAATCGAGATGGCGACGAGGGCCAGCTTGCCGCGGCGGCCGGAGCGGGGGGAGGCCATCCGCGCGCGACTCCGAGCGGGTCAGAGGAGGACGAGATGCTCAGGGCCGGCACCGAGCGCCGCCGAGCGAGGGATCGAGCCGTCGAACGTCACCAGCCTGCCGCCCCGTTCGACGGCCAGCGCCAGCAGGTAGACGTCCGTCACCTGGCGCGGCCCATGAACGCGGCTGGGATCCACGCGGCCCGGATCGAGGAAGCTCATCGAGCAGGGCCAGTAGTCGTGGTGCTCCGTACTCGTCGCGTGGCGCAGGCGGGCGACCGCCTCCGGGGTCGTAACGGGGCTCGGGTAGCGCGGCTGGCTGACCACGCGCACGAAGCCATTCTGCGTCACGGCGCAGGAGGCCCAGCCGTGGCGGATCTCAGCGGAGAGCCACTGCCTGGCCCGCAGATGGTCGACGTGATCCGCGTCGAGCAGCGCCACGAGGACATTCACGTCGAGCAGGGCTCGCATCACTCGAGTTCTTCCTCGCGCAGCTTGTCGATCAGCTCGTTGGAGACCGCCCGGCCGCGGTTCGGCAGGGGCTCGAAGCCGAAGAAGCTCTCAGGTTTCGTGGTCGTAACCGGAGCCTGCGAACGGCGCGTCAAGGCATCCCGAGCGACCTCCGACAGGATCTCTCCGGCACTTCGCCTTTCGCGGCGTGCCCTCTCCTTGATCGCCAGGAGCACATCATCGGCAATGTCTAAGGTGGTGCGCACGCATCAGATGCTAGCACATCGCTTCGCGGACTCCCGGCCACCCATCGGCCACAGAGGCGATGGCAATCAGATCGCTCGCCGCCAGCGCTCGACAAGCCAGGCGCAGGCGAGGAGGGCGAGCGCGGCAGCGAGGAAGGCATAGGGCGTCGAGGTGAGCCGCGGGCCCATGGCGCCGCTCCAGTCGAGGCTCGGGCTGCCGTTGACCGCCGCGTACCAGAGGGCGACGTAGAGGCCGGTGAAGAGCTTGCCGCCGCCGGTCAAGGCTCCCGCGGCAGTGGCGAAGACGGCCACGAAAGCGAGCCCCGCCAGGCCCGCGACGCCGCGGGCCGGCGACGACAGGGTGAGGCTCGCCAGTGCCGGCAGGCCGAGCGCGAGCACGAAACCGAGCGCCGCGGCGAGCTTCCAGCCCACCCGCGAGCGCGGCATGCCCGGCTGCGAGAAGACCAGTGCGGTGGTGCCGGCCAGCTTCTCGCGCGCCGCGGCCTCGGAGAGCACCGGCGCGAGAAGCAGCAGGAACGCCGCCAAGCCCAGGCGCGGCGGCGGCACGGGCACGGCCGCCGCCAGCGCGGCGGCGAGGAGCGGCCACCGCAGCGATCCGGCGCCGTGCCAGAGGAGCCGCACCTCCGCTTCCACCGACCGCCGGAAGCTCGGAGCCACGGCAACCGGCGGCAGCGACCCGAGATCCTTGGCGGCGAACCCCGAGGCATCCGCCGCCGCGCTCTCCGCCATCCCGGCCGAGAGCCGCGGCCGGTCGCGCCAGGTCCGGCGCTTCGACTTCTCCCGGCCGCGGCGGCGCGACGGGTCGAAACGATCGAAGGCGGCGACCGCGAGCCCGAGGACTCCCAAGCTCCACAGGAAGACGAGCCCGCGCGATTGCGCAAAGCCCCCGGCCAGGCGCACGCCCGGCAGCAGCACCCGCCTCAGGGGCTCGTCGGTCTGGATCAGGCCGAGCGAGATTCCCTCGACCACGCCGCCGGGCACAGCGTCGGTGATCCACTGCGTGAAGCCGGCGAGACCGGCGGGATCGAAGAGCGGGTAGCCCTGGCCGGGCCGGTGCTCGCTGAAGCCGCCGGAGCCGAGCACCGGGAGCATGAGGAAGACGAAGGTCCAGGCGAAGAAGAACAGCACCAGGCCGGCGCGCCGTCGCAGGCCCGGCGTAACGTCGAAGAGCACGGCGAAGGCGGCGGTGAAGGCCAGCCCGGGCACCACCAGCGCGGCGAAGGGAACGACGAAGTCCGCCAGCACGAAGGGACCGCTGCCGTGGAGCAAGAAGACCAGCACCCCGGCGGCGAGCGAGACGGCGCCGAGCGCCACCAGGTAGACGAAGTGCGCCGCGAGCTTGCCGGAGAGGTAGGCGGCCTTCGACAGCGGCGTCGCGGCGAGGATGGCGCCGAGCCGCGTCTCCTCGTCGCGGCGCACCGAGCCCGCCACCAGGTAGAAGCCGATGAGGGTGAGAAAGAGTGCGGCGAGGACCGCCGCCGAGGCGCCGACGTAGGCCGAGTTGTGGACCCCGGTCGAGAGCTCGCCCGCGGCGCTCCCCCAGGACATCGACACCCAGCGGGACTCCGGGTCGGGGATCCAGAGGAACGACAGCGCGAAGAGCGCGAAGGCGGCGACGACGGTGGACGGCGAACGCAGCCGCGTCTTGACCTCGGCCTCGACCTGGGCCCGCACCAGGCGCGCCAACCTCGGTGTGAAGGTGCTCGCTCCGACGGAGCTCGCTGTGGAGGAGGAGCTCACGCCGCCTCGAGATTGGCCAGCAGGTAGGCGTCCTCGAGGGTGGGCTCGACGCGCGCGGCCCCGGCGAGAGCGTCGCCGCGACCGACGAAGCGCACGTGCACGCCGTCCGCGCGCCGCACCAGGCCCGAGACGGCGAGCGAGCGCTGCACCTCGGGCAGGCGCTCGGAGGGCACCACGGCGGCGTAGACCTTTCCCGCGGCCCGCGACAGCAGCTCCTCGGGCGTGGCCACGAGGAGCAGGTGGCCGCGCTTGAGCACCGCGATCTGCGACGCCACGGCCTCGACGTCGGAGACGATGTGCGTGGAGAGGATCACCAGCCGGCCGTGCGCGATCTCCGCCAGCAGGTTGCGGAACCGTACGCGCTCCTCGGGGTCGAGCCCCACGGTGGGCTCGTCCACGATCAGCAGCTTGGGCTCGCCGAGCAGGGCCTGGGCGATGCCCACCCGCTGCCGCATGCCGCCGGAGTAGCCGCCGAGGCGGCGGTCGGCCACCCCGTGCAGGTTGACCAGCTCGAGCAGCGCCATCACGCGATCGCCCAAGGTTCGCTCGGGCAGGCCCTTGAGCCGGCCCAGGTAGGCGAGGAATTCGCGCGCCGTGAGCTTGTCGTAGACGCCGAAGTCCTGCGGCAGATAGCCCAGCGCCCGCCGCACGGCGAGAGGGTTGGCGAGCGCGTCCTCGCCGTCCCAGAGCACCGAGCCCCGCGTCGGCGTGGTCACCGTGGCGAGGATCGACATCAGGGTCGTCTTGCCGGCGCCGTTGGCCCCCAGCAGGCCCAGCACTCCGGCTCCCAGGGTCAGGGAAACATCGGAGAGCGCCGTCGTGCCCCCGGGGTAGATCTTGGTCAGCGATCGGATCTCGAGCATCGGCTTACCTCTACCCGCTGGGAACGCAGGGATTGCGCGAAGGTTCTGGAAGCGGCGGGCCGCCGCCGGCTGATGCTGCCCGCAGCCCGTCTGTGTGACAATCCCCCTCCCCGGCGGCGCCTCGCCGCCACGCAGGCCGCAACTTCTCTGGAGACACCATGCCGCAGTTCATCTTCACCATGAAGGACCTGAGGAAGACCACGCCTCAGGGCAAGGAGATCTTGAAGGGGATCTGGCTGTCGTACTACTACGGCGCCAAGATCGGCATCCTGGGCGCCAACGGTGCCGGCAAGTCGACTCTGCTGCGCATCATGGCCGGCCTGGACAAGGACTTCTCCGGCGAGGCCGTCCTCGCCGAGGGCTATGGCGTGGGCTTCCTGCCCCAGGAGCCGCAGCTCCCCGCGGGCAAGACCGTGCTCGAGTGCGTCGAAGAGGCGGTGGCCGAGAAGAAGGCCGTCCTCGCCCGCTACGAAGAGCTCTCCGCCAACTACTCCGACGACACCGCCGACGAGTTCTCGCGCCTGCAGGACGTGATCGACGCTCAGAACCTCTGGGAGCTCGACCACCAGCTCGAGCTGGCGATGGAGGCGCTGCGCCTGCCGCCGGCCGAGCAGGAAGTCTCCGTGCTCTCCGGCGGCGAGAAGCGGCGCGTGGCCCTCTGCCAGGTGCTCCTGAAGCAGCCGGACCTGCTCCTGCTCGATGAGCCCACCAACCACCTCGACGCCGAGTCCGTGGCCTGGCTCGAGCGGCACCTCGCCGAGTACAAGGGCACGGTGGTGGCGGTGACCCACGATCGCTACTTCCTCGACAACGTGGCGGGCTGGATCTTGGAGCTGGACCGCGGCGCCGGCATCCCCTGGGAGGGCAACTACTCCTCCTGGCTCGAGCAGAAGGAGAACCGCCTGTCGCAGGAAGAGAAGGAAGCCTCGGCCCGCCGCCGCACGCTGCAACGGGAGCTCGAGTGGGTGCGCATGGCGCCGCGCGCCCGGCACGCCAAGGGCAAGGCCCGCATCACCCAGTACGAGCAGCTCCTGGCCGAGGACCAGGCGGCCGACAAGCGCCAGGGGGTGGCCGAGATCAACATCCCGGCCGGGCCGCGCCTCGGCGACCTGGTGATCGAGGCCCAGGGGCTGGAGAAGGCCTACGGCGACCGCGTGCTGATGGAGGGCGTCGACTTCCTGCTGCCGCGCGGCGGCATCGTGGGCGTGATCGGCCCCAACGGCGCCGGCAAGACGACCCTCTTCCGCATGATCACCGGCGAGGAGAAGCCCGACGGCGGCACGCTGCGCATCGGCGAGACCGTGGTGCTGTCCTACGTCGACCAGTCGCGCGAGAGCCTCGCCGCCGAGCGCACAGTCTGGGAGGAGATCTCGGATGGCGGCAAGGAGCTGATCTTCGTCGGCAAGCGCGAGGTGAGCTCCCGCGCCTACGCCAGCCAGTTCAACTTCCGGGGCTCTGACCAGCAGAAGCGGGTCAAGGACCTCTCGGGCGGGGAGCGCAACCGCCTGCACCTCGCGAAGCTCCTGAAGAGCGGCGGCAACCTCCTGCTCCTGGACGAGCCGACCAACGACCTCGACGTAGACACCCTGCGGGCGCTCGAGGAGGCGCTGCTCTCCTTTGCCGGCTGCGCGGTGGTGATCAGCCACGACCGCTGGTTCCTGGACCGCATCGCCACCCACATGCTGGCCTTCGAGGGCGACAGCAAAGTGGTGTGGTTCGAGGGCAACTACCAGGACTACGAGGCCGACCGCCGGCGCCGCCTGGGCGCCGAGGCCGACCAGCCGCACCGGATCAAGTACCGCAAGCTGGTGCGGTAGGGCCGCCGCCCGAGGCCCTGCGGGAAGGTGCCCGCCAGCCGCTGGCGCCGTAGCCCGTGCTCACTCCGCCACGAAGCCCTGCTTGTGGCTGCCGTCGCAAAGCGGTTTCTTCTGCGACCGGCCGCAGCGGCAGAGGGCGCCGCGGGTGCCCGAGGCGCAGACCGAGCGGTCGGCGGCGAGGATCTTGACCGGGCCTTCGAGGACCAGGGGGCCGTTCGGCCGCAGGTGGATGCGCAGGCGCGGCGAGCCGGCGAGCGCCGGGTCGTCGCGCAGCGTGACCGCCTCCGGCAGCCCGGGCTCGACGAACTCGACCTCGGCGTGGGAGCCGTCGCAGAACGGCTTGTTGGCCGAGGCGCCGCAGCGGCAGAGGGCGACGCGGGTGTCGGTCCACAGTACCGTGGGGCCCTCGGCCGCGCCCTCCCCGCTCGCTGCCTGCCCACTCGCGCTCGGCCCGCTCACGATTGACCCACTTACAATCTCCAAATCGCCGCGCGCGTAGAACGGTCCGTCCGGGCAGAGCTCGACCACGTTCTCGGCCGGCACCGGCTCGACCTTCGTGCCGTCCGCGCGCTCGGCCCTGAGCGCGCCGGTCGGGCAGGAGAGCACGGTGGCCAGGAGCTCCGCCGCGCCCGCCGCGCCCGGCTCGACCCAGGGCGTCTCGCGCGGCCGGAACACGTCGGGCAGGCCGCGCACGCAGGAGCCGGCGTGGATGCAGCGCTTGCGCTCGTAGAGCACGGTCACGCGCTCTCCTTCATAGCGGTGGATGCGGCCGCGGCCGGGTTCGCCGGTGTTCATCGCTGCTCCTACCCGATCAGCGAGCGCAGGCCGGTGAGGTCGCGGACGTGCACGCGGTGCGCGGAGTCGGTGGCGAGAAGGCCGCGCGCCTTCAAGTCGCCCATCACCTGGTTAACGCGCTCGCGCGAGGCGCCCACCAGCTCCGCTAAATCGGTCTGGGTCAGGCGCAGGCCGATACACACGCCGGGCTCGCCGTCGACCGCCCGCCCGTGCCGCTCGGCGAAGGCGAGGAGCTGGCGCGCCAGACGGCCGGCCACGTCGAGCGTCGACAGCGATTGGATCTGGGCGTTGGCCAGGCGCAGTCGGGAGGAGAGCAGCCGCACCAGGTTGTAGGTCATGCGCGGCATGGTCGCGAGGCAGGAGTTGAAAGCCGCGCGGTCCATCGCCAGCACCGTGCACGGCTCGAGCGCCACCACCGTGGCCGAGCGGCCGGCGCTGTCGATGAGCGACATTTCACCCACCGTGTCTCCCACTCCCAGGAACGCCAGGATCACCTGCTTGCCGTCCGCCATCTCGGCCACGATCTTGACCGTGCCCGAGTAGAGGACGTAGATCGCCTCCCCCGGCTGCTCGGCGGTGATCAGCACCGTGCCGGGGGCGAGGTGGCGGCGGCGGAAGAGCCTGGCGAGGCGCTCGAGGTCGGCGCCCGGCAGCTCGGCGAAGAGCGGGAACTCCGCCAGCAGGGAGAGGTCCACGACGGCGGAACCCGGCTCTCGCGACGCGCTGGGTGCCTGCACGCTCAGTCTCCCTCGTCGCTCTTGAGCACCGCCACGAACGCCGACTGCGGGATCTCGACCGATCCCACCAGCTTCATCTTCTTCTTGCCTTCCTTCTGCTTCTCGAGCAGCTTGCGCTTGCGGGTGATGTCGCCACCATAGCACTTGGCGGTGACGTCCTTGCGGAAGGCGTTGATCGTCGCCCGGGCGATGATCGTGCCGCCGATCGCGCCCTGGATGGCGATCTTGAACTGCTGCTTGGGAATGGTCTCGGCCAGCCGCTCGCAGTAGCGCAGGGCGCGCTGCCGCGCCTTGTCGCGATGCACGAGCTGCGACAGGGCGTCGACCTTGTCGCCGTTGACCAGGATGTCGACCTTCACCAGGTCGGTCTCGCGGTAGTCGAGAGGCTCGTAGTCGAACGAGCCGTAGCCTTGCGTGAGGCTCTTCAGACGGTCGAAGAAGTCGAACAGCACCTCGGCGAGCGGCAGCTCCGAGATCACCTCCAGCCGGCCCGCGGCCAGGTACTTGAAAGTGGTGTTGACCCCGCGGCGATCACGGCAGAGCTCCATCAGCGTACCGAGGTAGCGCTCGGGCGTGAAGATGGTGCCGCGGATGTAGGGCTCGAAGGCGCGCTCGATCTTCGCCGGGTCCGGGTAGAGGGCCGGGTTGTCGACCTCGAGCCGGGTGCCGTCCGAGAGGTGGATCTCATAGCGCACCGAGGGCGCGGAGAGGATCAGGGCGAGGTCGTACTCGCGCTCCAGCCGCTCCTGCACCACGTCGAGGTGCAGGAGGCCGAGGAAGCCGCAGCGGAAGCCGAAGCCCAGGGCCGTGGACGCGTCCTTCTGGTAGATCAGCGCGGCGTCGTTCAGGCGGAGCTTCTCGAGCGCCTTGGTCAGGTCCTCGTACTCGTCGGTCGACATCGGGTAGAGCGACGAGAAGACCATCGGCTTGGCCTCCTTGTAGCCTGGGATGGGCTCCGAGGCCGGCCGCTCGGCGTCGGTCACGGTGTCGCCGATCGCCAGGCCCGCGAGGCTCTTGATGCCGGCGATCACGTAGCCCACCTCGCCGGCGGTCAACGCCTCGGTCGGCACCCGTTTGAGACGCAGCCGCCCCACCTCCTCCACCTGGTGGTCCTCCTGCGAGTGCATGAGGCGGATCCTCTGGCCGGCGCGAACCCTGCCGTCTACTACCCGCACCAGCATCACCGCCCCGCGGTAGGCGTCGTATTGGGCGTCGAACAGCAGCGCCTTGGCCGGCGCTTGCGGGTCGCCCTTGGGAGGCGGCAGCTTGGTGACGAGCGCCTCCAGCAGGTCGTCGATGCCAGTGCCGAGCTTGGCCGAGACCTTGACCGCCTCGAAGGGGTCGAGCCCCAGGTCGGCGTCGATCTCCTCCAGCACCCGGTCGACGTCGGCCGCCGGCAGGTCGATCTTGTTGATCACCGGCAGCACCTCGAGGTTGTTCTCGAGCGCCAGGTAGAGGTTGGCCAGGGTCTGGGCCTCGACCCCCTGGGAGGCGTCCACCAGCAGCAGCGCCCCTTCGCAGGACATCAGGCTCCGCCGCACCTCGTGCGAGAAATCCACGTGGCCGGGGGTGTCGATCAGGTTGAGCTCGTACTCGCGGCCGTCCTTCGCCGTGTAGCGCAGGCTGATGGTGTTGCTCTTGATGGTGATGCCGCGCTCGCGCTCGATGTCCATCGAGTCGAGGATCTGGTCACGGAAATCGCGCGCCTCGACCCCGCCGCAGCGCTGGATCAGGCGGTCGGCGAGCGTCGACTTGCCGTGGTCGATGTGGGCGATGATGCAGAAGTTGCGGATCTGGTCCAACGGTTCGTTCCTCTGACGTGGGGGCCTGCACGGGGCGCGGCGCGCCGCGCTCGGGTGGCGGATTCGAGACGCCGGGCCGCTCGGAGGCGATAGTCTATCCTGCGTCCGGGGGCCATCGCGATGCGCCCGGCCGACCCCCGACTGCACAGACCGGCTCGCCCGCCGGGCGCGGCTCGAAGCTCAACCGCCCAGGAGGTGCTCCATGATGCGTGACTTCGTCGTCTCCGGCCTCGTCCTTCTCGCCCTGCCCGCGGCCGCCGCCGGGCCCCCTTCTGCCGCCGGCCCAGCGGCCGGCTACGCCGACCAGATGGCCCACCAGCACGCCGGCGACGCGCCGGTGGCGAGCCCGGCGGCCGCCGCCGAGCCCGCCTCGCCCGTGGAGTCGAGCCGCGTCACCTACGCAACGATCGACGGCAAGGCGGTCGAAGGCTACCTGGCCAAGCCGAAGCAGGCCGCGGCCGGCGCCCCGGGGATCATCGTCATCCACGAGTGGTGGGGCCTGAACGAGAACATCGAGTCCATGGCCCGGCGCCTCGCCGGCGAGGGCTACACGGCGCTCGCCGTGGACCTCTACGAGGGCCAGAAGGCGGCCAACCCCGAGGACGCGCGCAAGCTCACCGCCGCGGCGGGCGAGCGCAGGGAGAAGCTCGAGGACAACCTGCGCCAGGCCTACACCTACCTGGAGAAGGGCGGCGCCAGGAAGGTTGGCGTCATCGGCTGGTGCTTCGGCGGCGGCTGGTCGCTCGGCACGGCGCTCCTGCTGCCGGACAAGATCGACGCCGCGGTCGTCTACTACGGCCGCCTGGTGACCGACTCCGAGAAGCTCGAGCCCTTGACCATGCCCGTGCTCGGCCTCTTCGGCAGCGAGGACCAGGGCATCCCCGTGGCCTCGGTGCGCGAGTTCGAGTCGGCGATGAAGGCGCTGGGCAAGAACGTCGAGATCCACGTCTACGAGGGCGCCAACCACGCCTTCGCCAACCCCTCCGGCACCCGCTACAAGGCCGACGCGGCCGAGGACGCGTGGCGGAAGACGGTCGCCTTCTTCGCCAAGCACCTGAAGGGGTAGGGCGGGCCACAGCACCCCGAGCTGCTGCATCAGCCGGAGCTCAGGACTTCCGGGCCGCGACCTCGGCGGCGAGCTTCTTGGGCGCTGCCAGGCGGTAGCTGGAAACCACCAGCTCCTCGACCTCCTGCCAGTCGACCTCGCCGGTGTCCAGGCGCAAGGCGACCCAGCCTCGGACCCCGATGTAGGCCGGCAGGTAGAACCGCTCCGGCTCCCGTCGCGCCAGCTCCTCGTGCTCGCCCATCGCGGTCTTGCAAGCGACCGCCACGATGCCGTCGCCGTGGTGATTGTCGAGGAAGTAGGCGAAGACTCTCTTGCGTACCCGGTAGGTGGCGTGGCTCCCCGTGCGCTCGCACGTCGCCTCGGGCAGGGCGAGGCAGATGCGCGAGATGGCGGAGAGGAGGGCGGCGGCGGCCATGGGCCGTTCAGCCTATCGCGCCTCCGCGTTCGCCCAGACCGGCGCGACGACAGGTCGCTGCCAGCCTCGCACAAGGCCTCACGTGCGAGCCTTCTTCAACCTCACGCTGCCGCTGACCGCCGACAGCTCGAGCGCCGCGGTGGAGGTGGGGTCGGTGGCGGGGGACGCCAGGACATCGGTGGGGTCCCCTTTGGTGAGGCTGCCGGGGAAGTCGCTCTCGAGGTCGCCGTAGGTGCACTCGAGCGTGAAGGCCGGCGCCGGGGCGGCGGCCGGCCACTCGAAGTCGATCGAGCCGTAGCGCGTCTTCACCTGATGGCGGGCGGTCAGGGCGGCGCCGGCGAGGCCGGCCACCGCGACCTCGCCGCTCTCGTTGGAGATCGTCACCGCCCCGCCCACGCCGTCGACCGAGACCCCGGCGTACTGGTTGCGGATCGAGACCTCGCGCGCCGCGCCGGTGACCTTCACCGTGCCGCTGCCGCTCACCACTTCGACCGGGCCGGCGACCTCGGAGACCTCGACCGAGCCGTACTCGCCGTCGATCTTCACCCGGCCGCCGATGCGCGCCAGCCGGATGGGGCTCGACTGCGTGCTGACCGTCACGTCGCCGGTCGCGTCCTCGATGGTCACCGCGCCGTAGGTGTCCTTCACCGAAACGGCCCCGCCGGCCTCCCGGACCTCGACCTCGCCGCTCGTCACCGCGATCTCGACCGGCCCGGTGACGCGCGACAGCACCAAGTTCCCGTACTGGTTTTCGAGCCGCGCCCCTCCCGCGAGGTTGCTGATTTCGACCGAGCCGCTGCCAGCCTCGAGGACCAGGTCGCCCTCCACGTCGGAGAGCTCCACGTCGCCGTAGCGGTTGTCGATCTCGGCACCGCCGCGCAGGTTGGCGGCCGTGAGGTCGCCCGAGGTGAGCGCCACCGCGAGCGCGCCCTCGACGCCCGTGACCGTCACGTCGCCATAGCGGTTGTCGAGATCGAGGCGGGTTCCCTTGGGCACCTCGAGCACGATCCTCAGGTCGTAGGACCGGTTGACCTCGAAGCGGAAGAAGTCCCCGTCGCCCCAGGAATCGTCCTGCACCGGGCCGGTGGGCTCGATTTCGAGGCCGTCCGCCGCCTCGCGGATGGCGACGTCGAAACGCTGGTCGATCGCCGCCATCCACTGCTTGTCGCGCGAGGCGAACTCCAGGTCGGCCGTCACCTTGACCTCGGTGCCGGTACCGGCCCGCACCGTCAGCTCGGCGGACTCGGCCCTGAGGCGCACCGGCCGGCCGCCGGCCGCGGTCTTCTCGAGGTGCCTGGTCTTGCGCTCGAGGGGGCCGGTGGGCGCCGCCAGCAGCACGAAGAGGGCGAGGCCCGAAAGCATGGCGATGATCCGGTACATAGACAGGGGCCGCATGGGGTCTTCTCCTCGCCAAGCAAGACGAGAAGGGAGGGCGAATTGTTCGCGGCGGAGGCTCGGAGCCAGAGCAGGAACCGTGGCGGGTGGACCGCGCAGCAGGCTCCTGCTCGAACTCTCAGGCTGCGTGGCTCAGCAGGCGATCCGCCAGCGCCGCCAGCTCGGGCAGGGGCATGGGCTTGCCGAGCATGGCGTCGGCGCCCAGCCCCAGGGCCTCGGCCTCGGCCTCGGGCGAGCCGTAGGCGGTGAGCACCACGATGCGCATGCCCGGCCGCCGGCGGCGGGCGAAGGCCACCAGGTCGAGGCCCTCGGCAGGCTCGCGGGCGGAGAGGCGGAGATCGACGATCATCAGCGCGTAGGGCCGCTCGGCGATCAGCGCTTCGGCGGCCGAGCGTTCGCCGGCGGCGTCGACTGCGTACCCGCGGGCGGAAAAAAAGTCGCGCAGAGCGAAGAGGATCGTGGTCTCGTCGTCGACCACCAAGAGGCGAGGCAGGGGTGGCTCGGGGAAGACCACGCTTCCCTGTCGCCGCAAGCCACGTGCCATGGCCCAGGGCGGGCCGGGCCCGCGCTTCCCGGCCCAGCGCGTCCCGATTCAGGACGGCTGTCCGGATTCTGGAAACCTGATCCCGAAACGCTTGAGCTTCTGGTACAGCGTGCTGCGCGGCACGCCGAGCCGCTCGGCGACGCGCGCCACGCGCCCACCCTCCTCCGCCAGCACGCGCTCGATCAGCCGCCGCTCCATCTGCTCGAGGGTGAGGCGGGTGTCGATCGCCTCGCCCGCGGCTACGCCCGGGGCGAAGCGCAGGTCACGGGCATCGACCACCGCGCCTTCGGCCAGCAGGATGGCCCGCTCGAGCACATTGCGCAGCTCGCGGAGGTTGCCCGGCCAGCGGTAGGCGGCGAGCGCCTTCATGGCCTCGGAGGTGAGCTCGACCTCGCCGCGGCCGAGCTCCGGCCGCAGCCGCTCGAGCACCGTCGCCACGAGCTGCGGCAGGTCGTCCAGGCGCTCGCGCAGCGGCGGGATCACCAGCGGGATCGCCGCCAGCCGGTAGTAGAGATCGCTGCGGAAGGTGCGCCGCTCGACGAGCAGCGAGAGGTCCCAGTGGGTGGCCGAGATCAGGCGGATGTCCACGGCCCGGTCCTTGACGTCGCCCAGCCTGCGGAACCGCTTCTCCTCCAGCACCTTGAGCAGCTTGGGCTGGACTCCGACCTCGAGGTCGCCGATCTCGTCCAGGAACACCGTGCCGCGGTGCGCGGCCTCGAGCAGGCCGGCTTTGTGGAACGCGGCGCCGGTGAAGGCGCCCTTGACGTGCCCGAAGAGCTCGCTTTCGACCAGCTCCCGTGACAGGCCGGCGCAGTTCAAGTCCACGAACGCCTCCTCCGCGCGCGGGCCGCGGGCGTGCAGCCAGGCGGCGAGCACCCCCTTGCCGGAGCCGGTCTCGCCCTGGATCAGCAGCGGGCTCTCGCTGTCCACCACCTTCGCCGCCTGGGCCCGGAGCTCCCGGATGCCGCGGCTCGAGCCCACGAACGGGTCGAGGGGCCGGCGCAGCCCCCCGGCCTTGCCCGCCATCGTCTTCTGCCGGTTGCGCTGGTTCTCGAGCGCCCGCTCGAGGATCACCTCCAGCGCCGAGAGCTCCACCGGCTTGGTCAGGAAGTGCTCGGCTCCCTCGCGGATCGCCTCGACGGCGAGGTCGATCGAGCCGTAGGCGGTGAGGATCACCACCGGCAGCCGCAGGTGGGCCTCTCGGAGGCCGGCCAGCAGCGCCAGGGCGTTGCCGTCCGGCAGGTGGTGATCGACCACCGCGGCGGCGAACGGCTGCGCCTGCAGCCGCTCCAGCGCTTCGCGCTGGGTGGCGGCCTCGGCCACCTCGAAGCCCCGGCTCTCCAGGAAGGCGCGGACGCCGAAGCGGACGGCGTCCTGGTCGTCGACGACGAGGATGCGCCCGCGCATCAGCCGGGGGCCGCCGGCTGCGAGGCGGCGCCGCGCTCGAGGGGCAGGCGCAGCAGCAGCTCGCCACCGCCGCCGTCGCGGTTGCCGGCCTGGATGGCGCCGCCGTGCTGCTCGACGATGCGATGGACGATCGACAACCCCAGGCCGGTGCCGTCCCGGCGGCGGCTGAAGAACGGCTCGAAGACCTTGGGCAGATCCTCGGGCCGGAAGCCGGGGCCGGAGTCGCGCACCGCGCAGACCAGGGCCGGCGGCCGCCCTTCCGGGTCCAGCCCGCCCTCGACCTCGACCACCCCCGGCGCGGGGCTGTGCTGGATGGCGTTCTCGAGCAGGTTCTGGAGCACCTGCAGGATGCGTTGGCGGTCCATCGGCACCGGCGGCAGCCCGGGGGCGAGCCGCGGCAGGATTTCCACTTGCTCGCGCCCGGCGAGCGATGAACAGTTGGCGATCGCCTCCGCCACCACGTCGGCCAGGCTCTCGGTGCCGACCTCGAGCCGCGGCGGCTTGCCGTAGTCGAGCAACTGGTTCATCAGCCGGTTCAGGCGCGCGAGCTGGCTGCGCAGCACGTAGAGGTACTGGCCGTACTCCTCGCGGCTGCCGAAGCGGCTCTCGAAGGCGTCGAGCGCCGCCGAGATGCCGAACAGGGGATTGCGCACCTCGTGCGCCACGCCCGCCACCAGCGAGCCCATGGCCGACATCACCTCGCTCTTGCGCAGCGACTCTTGGAGTCGCACCAGGCCGGTCACCTCGCGCGCCACCACGATCACGCGGTCCTCGCCCGGCGGCCCGTCCACCGATTCCGAAACGCTGGCTGACCCCGAGACACTGGCGGACCCCGAAACGCTCGCCGATAAATCCCAGGTGGCACCGGACACCAGGTCGACGGCCGAACGGGAGCGCGACACCCGGCCGCGGCCGACCTCCGCCGCCAGGGCCTCGGCGGCCGCCCACGGCTCCCCCCGCCCCAGCTCCCCCACCGCCAGGCCGAGGAGCTCGCGGTAGGGCCGGCCGGCGAGCAGGCTCGCGGCCAGGTTCATGCGCCGCACGCGCAGCCGCCCGTCCACCACCAGCAGCACGGACTCGACGGCGTCGAAGGTGAGCTGCCACTCGCGGGCCGCGTTGGCGATCGCCTCGCGCAGCCGCTCCTGCTCGCCCACCTCCCGCTCCCGCGCCTTGAGCGCCGCGTTCTCCCGCGCCAGGCGCAGGTTGCGCCGCCGGGCGGCGAGCAGCCCGAGGCTCAAGCCCAGGGCCGAAGCCGTGGCGAGTGCCGTGGTGCGCTTCATCAGTCCTCCTAAAAGCAGACAGTGTGTCTGGATCTCAGACGACGGGACACGAAATCATTTCAACGCGTGGCCAAAGACGGTCGCAAACTGCTAACCCTCACCGCGCGGCCCCTGGTACGCCTCTTGCTGAGTCTCGGATTGTTTCTAGCTACACCTGAAGTGCGTCGGCTCGTATCACGACATTTCTCGTAGTATGGATCTACAGAATGTCGAACCCTTGGTAGGGCCGTCCGCGCAGAGCCAAGGGCGGAGGAACGCGATCTTGATCGAGAAGACCGTGCTCGACAACGGTATCCGGGTCCTCACCGAGGCGGTCCCGGGCTCGCGCTCGATCTCGATCGGCGTGCTGGTCGACGCCGGACCGGCCGACGAGCAGGGCGGTGCCCGCGGCATCGCCCACCTGGTGGAGCACCTGCTGTTCCAGGGCACGGCGAGCCGCGACGCCCTGTCGATCGCCCGTCTGATGGACGGCGCCGGCGGGCAGGTCGGGGGCTTCGTCACCCGCGACTACACCTGTTTCACCGCCCATGTGCTCGACGACTACCGCTACCACGCGCTCGACCTGCTGGGCGACGCGCTGCTCAACTCCACCTTCCCCGAGGCGGCCGTGGAGCGACAGAAGGAGGCGATCGCCTGCGAGATCGAGGCGCGACGCGACTCCCCGCCCCACTTCGCTGAGGACCTGGTCAAGCAGCTCGCCTGGAGCGGCCACCCGCTCGGCCGCCCGGTGGCCGGCACCCCGGAGGCGGTGCGCGGCCTGACGCGCGAGGACGCCATCTACTTCGTCGCCCGCCACTACACGCCGGACCGCATCCTGGTCGCCGCCGCCGGCCACCTCGAGCACGCCGACTTCGTGGCCCAGGCCCGCGACGCCTTTTGGCGCCTGCTGGGCGAGGGCGTGCCCCGCAGGCGCGAGGCCGCCGGCCACTGCGGCGGCGTGGTGGTGCAGCACGCGCCGATCGCTCAGGCCTACTTCGCGCTCTCGCTTCCGGCCTTCGCCTTCGCCGCCCCCGAGCGCTACGCGCTGCACGTGCTCGACCGCCTGCTGGGCGGAGGCATCTCCTCGCGGCTCTTCCGGCGGGTGCGGGAGGAGCGCGGGCTGGTCTACTCGATCGGCAGCTCCTACCAGGCCTACGCCCAGGGCGGCACGCTGCTGGTCGAGGGCTCGACCACGCCCGAGAACCTGCCCGCCGTGCTGCGGCTCGTCTGCGCCGAGCTGGGCAAGCTGGCGACCGGCGAGGAGCCGGTCGACGACGAGGAGCTGTCGCGCTCCGTCACCTCGCTCATCAACCAGCACCTGATCGCCGCCGAGAGCTCGGCGGCGCGCATGAGCCGCCTGGCCACCCAGGAGCTCTACCTCGGCCGGCCGCTGCCGGCCGAGGAGATCGTCTACGCCCTGTCCCAGGTCGATCGCCGGTGCCTGGCGGAGCTCGCCCAGGGCTGGCTCGCGCCGGGCCTCGAGCACGCCGCGCTCGCCGTGGTGGCCGCCGAGGATCGCCTGGACGCCGGCGCCGACTCGCTCCGCGTCCTCCTGGCCGAGGGCTGCCCTGCTGCCGTTCTGTAAACCTACGGAGGAAACCGCCATGCCACTGGACCCTGCCATCAAGAGGACCTGGATCGAGATCCAGAAGAGCCACAACGTGCCGGTCAACGCCATCGGCGTGCCCATCGACCCCAAGGATCAGATGACCCTGCGGGTGTGGCGCGAGGAAGGCATCGACAAGTTCATCCGCACCTGAGCCGCACGCCGCAGCGGAGGGAGCTCAAGGAGAGAGGCGACAGCATGCTGGCCGTCGATCGACAACGGGATCTGCTGAAGAAGGGGATCGCCGCCGCCAAGCAGGGCGACAAGGCGGCGGCGCGAGAGAAGCTGCTGGAGGCGGCCGAGCTCGCGCCGCACCAGGAGCTGGCCTGGCTTTGGCTCGCCTCGGTGGGGGCCAACCGCGACGAGACCATCTCCTTCCTGGAGAAGGCGCTCGCCATCAACCCCGGCGACGAGCGCACCCGGAGCTGGCTCGAGCGGGTGCGCGCCGGGCGCACCCAGAAACGCAAGCACTGGCGCTGCCCGTTCTGCCACGGCGAGTCGCTGGTGGAGGTCGCCAAGTGCCCGCAGTGCAAGGCGATGGTGCGTCTCGACGACCTCGACGGCCTGCTCGCCAACGCCGAGGCCGACGGCGACATCCTGCGCGCCGCCCTCGACCGGCTGGAGGCCTTGAGCGGCGACGCGGTCACCTTCGAGGTGCACCTGGCGATCGCCCTGGGCTACCTCAACCTGCGGCGTACCTACGAGGGCCTGACGCGGCTGCGCGTGGCGCGGCAGCTCAAGCCCGACGATCCCCGGCTCGCCGCGGTGATCGAGGATCTGGCCCGCCGCCAGGAGGCGAGTGCCCGCACCGCCGCCTACCTGGCGCGGCCGCCGGCGCCGGGCCGGCCGGGACGCAAAGTGCTGGTGGTCGACGACAGCCCGACCGTGCTCAAGATCGTCGGCGTGGCGCTCGAACGCCACGGCCACGAGGTGCTGGTGGCTGGCAACGCCCTGCAGGCCCTGGCCAAGCTCGACGAGCTGGTGCCCGACCTCATCCTGCTCGACGTCTCGATGCCGCACATGGACGGCTACCAGCTCTGCAAGCTGGTACGCGCCAACCCCAGCACCAGCGCCGTGCCGGTGGTGATGCTGTCGGGCAAGGACGGCTTCCTCGACAAGGTCCGCGGCCGTCTGGCCGGCGCCACGGACTACATCACCAAGCCGTTCGACCCCGCCCACCTGGTCAGGGCCGTCGAGCTTCACTGCCCGCGGGAGGCGCATGCCGGTTGACGGGGATCTGAGGGACTTCGAGATCGGGAGCGTCGTGCAGCTGCTGTGCACGGAGGGGCGCTCGGTGGGCTTGGTGGTGCGCCGCCGCGGCGAGGAGGGGGTGCTCTACCTCGAGGAGGGCGAGATCGTCCACGCCTTGCTCGGCCCGCTCGAGGGCGAGAAGGCGGTGTTCGAGCTCCTGACCTGGCAGGACGGCACCTTCCGCATCACCGACCGCGTGCGCTCGCCGGGTAGGAGCATCCACACCGGCTGGCGGCACTTGATGCTGGAGGCGGCGCGGCAGATGGACGAGAGCCTGCGCGACCGCGCCGATGCCGCGGAGCTCTCTCTGGCAGGTTTCGCCCCCGGGCTCCCGATCGCCAACGACGAGCTCGGCTGGGAGGTCGCCGAGAGCGACGACGACCTCGAGGGCGAGCTCATGCTGCTGCTGTCGCAGCTCGAGCAGGGCATGGCGCGGCTGAGCTCCGACAAGACCAGGAAGCGGCCCCTGGCCGCGCTCGAAGGGTTGGCCGACATGCTCAACCAGGCGGTGGCCTTCGCCGAGAGCTCCGCGCACGGGAAGGCGGCGGCGGGGCTCGCCCTGAGCACCGCGTTCTCGGCCTCCTCGGTGCTCAAGGGCGCCATCGCCCGCCATCCGATGGCGCGCCTGTTGACCGTGCAGTCGAACCGCCTCTCGGTCGCCAACGCCGCCAGCTTCTACCGCACCTGGGCCGCCGACGCGGCGGAGCGGGGGCGGGTGTTCCGCGACATCGCCCGCGCCCTGGGCCTGGCTCTCGAGACCTTCCTCGAGCTCTGTGGCCGTCGCCTGCGCTCGCCCGCCGCCGCGACCGAATGGCGCGAAAGCTACGGCGTCTTCCTCCGTGACCTGGCGGTCGCCATCGACCGCATCCCTTTCTGATCGGTTCGTGAAGGAGATCTCGATGCCCGGCCAGACGATCCTGCTAGTCGACGACAGCCCCACCGACCTGAAGCTGATGACGCAGGCGCTCTCGCCACGGGGCTACCACCTGCTGACCGCGGCGGACGGCGAGGAGGCGCTGGAGAAGGCGGCGAGCGTGCGGCCCGACCTCATCTTCCTCGACGTCGTGCTGCCGAAGAAGAACGGCTTCCAGGTCTGCCGTCAGTTGAAGACCACGCCCGACACCAAGGACATCAAGATCGTGCTGGTGACCAGCAAGACGCAGGACAGCGACCGCTTCTGGGGTTTGAAGCAGGGCGCCGACGAGTACCTGACCAAGCCGTTCTCCGACGACGAGCTGCGCGCCGCCGCGGCTCGCAACCTGTAGCGGAGGCCGAGGAGGAAACGCCATGGACGAGCACGGCACCGGCGAGGACGGCGGCCAGGCCGACGCGCTGGCGGCGCTTCTCGGGGCGCTCGACTCCGAGGTCGCGAGCCATCCCGAGCCGCCTCGCCGGCGAACGCCCGCAACGGCGACCGGCTCGCCGGCGCCCCCGGGGGCCGAGCCGGTGCGCGAGGCTCTCGAGGAGGCCGGCACTGAGCGCTACATCGTCTTCTCTCTCGGCCGCGCCCGCTACGCGGTGCCGATCGGCGCCGTGATCGAGGTCGGCGCCGTGCCGCCCGTCACCCCGGTGCCCCACCTGCCGGCCTGGGTGCTGGGCGTCACCAACCTGCGCGGCGAGATCCTGTCGGTGGTGGACCTCGCCGGCTTCCTCGGCGCCAGCCCCGAGGGGCCGGCCGCGGGAGGCCGCATGCTGGTGGTGCGCGGCGAGGCCGAGGAGCCCTTCGCCGGCCTGGTCGTCGACCAGGTCGCCGGCCTGGCGAGCTTCGCCGCCGGGCGCCTGACGAGCGCCGCGGCACCGCTCGACGACCCCGTCTCGACGTACCTCGCCGGCGTGGTGGAGCGCGGCGGCGAGGTGGTGGCCGTGCTCGACGTGAAGCGCCTGCTGGCCGCCGACGCGCTGGGCGCCCTGGAGGCCGCCTGATGCCCCGCGCGCACCACCCCCGAACGAGAAAGAGCTCGGCGCCGCTCCGCCCTCGGGCGAGCCGGCCGTCATCGTTTTGAAAGGAGACCCTCCGTGTTCCGTAACCTCAAGCTGTTCGGCAAGTTCTCCCTGATCGCCGTCCTGACGCCGGTGGCCGTGATCCTGATCGCCACCGTGGCACTGACAGGCTCCAACACCATCAAGCGCGACGGCATCGACGTGCTCAAGGCCGAGTTCGACAACCTCTACGGCTTCATGCTGAAGCCGATCATGGACCTGGACAAGGCGAACCTCCACCGCGAGAAGCTCGCCGGTGCACTCGCCGAGCTGTCGCACGAGGATCTCACGCCGGGTCAGCGCCTCCGCCTCCAGGACACGGTGGAGAAAGAGGACAAGGCGATGCTCGAGCTGCACGACAAGTACAAGTCGGAATGGGCCACGTCCTTGCCCATCGAGGCCGCGCAGGCGTTTACGGAGGTCCTGAGGAAGCTCGGCAAGCTCAACCTGCAGCAGAGCGAGACCGAGTCCATGCGCCTGATCGACGGCGCCTACGAGCGCTACACGCCGCTGCGCGACGCCCTATTCGCGGGGCGCCCGGTGGACATGGCGGAAATCGCCGGCGAGATGGGCAAATTGGAGCGCGCCTTCAACGAGCTGGTGGTGGTCAACGAGCAGTTCGCCGCACTCTCGAACGAGAGCGCCCAGGCCGCCTTTACCTCCACAGACACGGTGCTGGCCAGCGTGCGGCGCAACATCGGCATCACCGGCGTGCTGCTCACTCTGCTCGCCTTGGGCGCCGCCTTCTACCTTGCCCGCCTGGTGCTGCGGCAGGTGAGCTCGATCAGCCAGACCTTCACCCGCATCGGCATCGGCGACTTCGGGGCCCGCGCCGAGGTGCTGGGGAAAGACGAGCTCGGCACCACCTCGCGCTCGCTCAACGCCATGCTCGACAACACCCTGTCGCTGATCCAGTCGCGCGAGGAGCGCGACGGCATCCAGCACTCGATCGTGCGGCTGCTCGACGAGGTGTCGGGCGTCGCCGACGGCGACCTCACTCGCGAGGCGGAGGTGACGGCCGACGTCACCGGGGCCATCGCCGACTCCTTCAACCTGATGATCTCCGAGCTGCGGCGCATCATCTCCACCGCCCGCGACACCACCCAGCAGGTGAGCTCGGCCGCCAACCAGATCCAGAGCACCACCGAGCACCTGGCGGCGGGCAGCGAGCAGCAGTCGCTGGCGCTGGCCGGCACCTCGGCGAGCGTCGACGAGCTGGCCGTCTCCGTGGCCCAGGTGTCGGAGAGCTCGGTGCAGGCGGCCAACGTCGCCGACCAGGCGCTGTCCACCGCCAAGCAGGGCGCCGAGGCGGTGGCGAAGACCATCGAGGGCATGGGCTCGATCCGCCAGCAGGTGCAGGAGACCGCCAAGCGCATCAAGCGGCTGGGGGAGAGCTCGCAGGAGGTCGGCGAGATCGTGCAGCTCATCGGCGACATCGCCGACCGCACCAGCATCCTGGCCCTGAACGCCTCGATCCAGGCCGCCATGGCCGGCGAGGCGGGCCGCGGCTTCGCGGTGGTCGCCGAAGAGGTGGAGCGGCTGGCCGAGCGCTCCGCCGAGGCCACCAAGCGCATCGGCACGCTGATCAAGTCGATCCAGAGCGAGACCACCGAGGCGGTGGCGGCCATGGAAGCCACCACCCGCGAGGTGGTGGGCGGCTCGGCGCTGGCCAACGAGGCCGGCCAGTCGCTGGGCGCCATCCAGAGCGTGTCGAACCGGCTGGCGGAGATCATCCAGTCGATCTCGCTCGCCGCCAAGCAGCAGGCGCGCGGCTCCGAGGGCGTGGCGCGGTCGATGAACGAGATCTCCCAGGTCACGCAGCGCACCGCCGCCGGCACCCGACAGGCCGCGGTCTCGATCCGCACCCTGGCCGCGCTCGCCGACGAGCTGCGCGAGTCCATGGACCGCTTCCGGCTGCCGGAGCGGACGCTCATGGAGCGCCTGCGCCTGCCGGAGCGCGCGGCGTAGAGAGGAACGGCCATGCACCCCATCGACCCCGAGCTCCTGGCGGGCTTCGTCGACGAGGCGAAGAGCTACCTGCCGCAGATCGCCGCCGGCATCGAGGCCGCCAGGCGCCAGGCCGCGGCCCGCCCCGGCCAGGTGCTCGCAGGCCACGGCTCGCTCGGCGAGGCCCATCGCCTGGCGCACAGCATCAAGGGCGCGGCTTCGATGGTGGGCCTGCCGGCGCTGGGCGAAATGGCCGGCCGGCTCGAGGAGCGCCTGGAGACACTGGAGAACGGCGAGAGCGAGGTCACCGGCGAGCTCGCGGCGGCGCTCCTCGCCGCGGTCTCCGAGATCGCGACCTACCTCGACGGGGTGAGCACCGCTCCCTCGGCCGTGGCGCCGGGGCCGGCGCTGTCGTTGGCCGAGGTGTCGCCCGAGCTCGCCGAGTCCTTCCTCGACGAGGCCCAAGACCATCTGGCGGCGGTCGCCGACGCGCTCGCCGCGCTGCGCCGGGAACCCGCCGCCGCACACCGGGCCGGCGGCCCGCTGGCCGAGATCCGGCGTAGCGTTCACACTCTGAAGGGCACCTCGGCGCTGGTGGGTGCCACCGGCGTCTCCCGCCTCGCCCACCGCATGGAGGACCTGCTCGACCTACTGGTCGACGGCGAGGAAACGATCGCGGCCGGCGACCTCGACCTGCTGTACGCCACGGCCGACGCCCTCGCCGACCTGGTGGTGGGCGGCAGCGAGACCCAGGCCGGCACCGCCGAGCTCTACGCGCGCTACCGCGACCGGCTGGGCGAAGGCCCGGCCGAGCTGCCGTTCCTCGGCGAGCGGCCGGACGATGCCGGTGCGCCGGGCGACGGGGTGGGCCTCGCCGCGCTCGGAGCCGGGGAGCCCGTTCAGATCGCGCCAGGCGGGCGCGCACCCCTGCGCATGACTCCGATCCGGGTGCCCCCCATTCGTGTGTCATGGGACCGCCTCGAGGAGCTGGTGCGCCTGGTGTCGGAGCTGGTCGTAAACCGCTCGACCTTCGAGCAGTACTTCGGCAACCTGAGCCGCGAGGTCGGGGAGCTCGATCTCTCGGTGGCGCGGCTGCGGCGCATCGCCGGCCGGCTCGAGACCGGCTATGAGGCGGCGGCGCTGGGTGGCCGCAAGCCCTTCTTGGGTGGCGGCAGGGTCTGGCGCGGCGGCCAGCCCCTGGGCGCCGCGGCCGGCGCTCTCGCCTGGCCGGCGGGCGGCGCGAACGGCGGCGCCGTCGCCGCGGGCTTCGCGAACGGCGCCGACTTCGACGAGCTGGAGCTCGACCGCTACACCGAGCTCCACCTCATCACCCGCGAGCTCACCGAGACCGGCAGCGACATCGCGGCGCTGGGCGGCGAGCTCTCCGGCACGATCGTCGATTTCGACGGCTACCTCGCCCGCCTCTCGCGGCTGACCAGTGAAGTGCAGGACGGCCTGCTGCGGCTGCGCATGGTGCCGCTCGGCACCCTCGCCGCGCGCCTGGAGCGCGCCGTGCGGGTCACCGCCCAGGCGCAGGGCAAGACGGCGGAGCTGGTGCTCGAGGGCGCCGGCGTCGAGCTCGACAAGGCGGTGCTCGAGGAGATCGCCGACCCGCTGCTGCACCTGATGCGCAACGCCGTCGACCACGGCATCGAGCCGCCGGCGCTGCGCCGCGCGGCAGGCAAGCCGGACCGCGGCCGGGTGCGCCTCTCCGCCACGCACGAGGGCACGCAGGTGGTGCTGACCGTCGAGGACGACGGCGCCGGCCTCGACGCCGAGGCGATCCGCGAGGTGGCGATGACGCGAGAGTACCTGGGCGCCGAGGATGTGGCGCGCCTCGCCGACGACGAGCTCGCCGAGATGCTCTTCCTGCCCGGCTTCTCCACCGCCGGCCGTGTCAGCGAGGTCTCCGGCCGCGGCGTCGGCCTCGACGTGGTGAAGACCACGGTCGAGCGCATGAAGGGCTCGGTGGCGCTCGCCTCGCGGCCCGGCGAGGGCACCACGGTCTCGATCCGCCTGCCGGTGAGCCTCGCCATCCTCAAGGTGCTGATGGTGGAGGCCGGCGGCCGCCGCTACGCCGTGCCGCTGGCGGTAGTGACGCAGATCCTGCGCGCCGGGCGCCGTGACCTCGAGAGCGTGGGCCAGGAGAGCGTGCTGCGCGCCGGCGACGAGGTGCTGCCCGTCGTCCACCTCGCCGAGGCTTTGGGTTGGCCGGAGGCAGCCGGCTGGCAGGACGGCGCGGGCGACGACGGTGGCGCCCTCCTGCCGGTGCTGGTGATCCGGCTCGGGGGCCGCAAGTACGCGCTGGTGGTCGACAGCCTGCTCGAGGCCCGCGAGGTGGTGGTCAAGGGCCTGGGGCCGCACCTGAAGCGCGTGCCCGGGCTTACCGGCGCCACCCTGATGGGCGACGGCAGCGTGGTGCTGATCCTCGCCCCCGCCGAGCTAGTCGAGCGCAAAGCCCGCGGCGCGGTGCGCGCCAGGCCGGCGGCGCTCCAGCCGCGGTGGCGCGGCGCGCGAGCCCTCGAGGTGATGATCGTCGACGACTCGCTCTCCGTGCGCCGGGTGCTCTCCGGCCTGCTGCGCGGCGCCGGCTTCCATCCGACCACCGCCCGCGACGGCCTCGAGGCGCTGGAGCTGCTGCAGCACGCGAGCCAGCCGCCGGACGTCATCCTGCTCGACATCGAGATGCCGCGCATGGACGGCTACGAGCTGGTGGCGACGCTCAAGGGCCAGCCGGCGCTCGCCGGGATCCCGGTGGTGATGCTCACCTCGCGCGCCGGCGACAAGCACCGGCAGCGCGCCTTCGACCTGGGCGTTGCCGACTATGTGGTCAAGCCCTTCCAGGACGAGGGGCTGCTCGCCACGGTGCGCCGCCTGGGCGCGGCCTCGCGTCGTGGGCAGCTCGCCGTGCCCGCCGCGCTGGGAGCAGCGGGAGCATGAAGCCGTCCGTCGCGCTCCTCGCCTGCCAGGCCGGCGGCGAGACCTACTGCCTGCCGCGCGAGAGCGTGCTGCGGCTGGAGCGCGACCAGGGCACCCACCCCGTCTACCGCCTGGCCGCCCTGCTCGGCGCGCCGCTCCTCCCCCGGAGCGGCGGCTCCGGGCCCGTGCTGCTGCTCGACGGCCCGCGCGGCCCCTGGGGCCTGATGGTCGACCGCGTCGAACGCGCTACCGAGGTCGCCGCCGCCGACCTGCTGCCCCTGCCACCCCTCGTCGGCCGGGCCGCCGGCCCGCGGCTCGATCGCGTAGCGCGCCTCCCCGGCGGCCTTGCCCTGCTCCTCGCGCCGCGGCGGCTCTACCCGGAGCAGACGGGGGGCAACGGAAACGTGGCCGGCGCGGCAACCGCCGCCGCATCCGCGGCTCTCGGGCCGACAGAGGCGCAGAGCGGAGCTTCGGCCTCCGGGACCGGCGGCGAGGTGCTGCCTCTGCCCGCCGAGCTGGAGGGCAGCCCGCAAGCTGAGGCCACGCAGGATGCCGGCGAGGCTCGCGGAATCGGGGCCCTGGCTTCCGCCCCGGGCGCGCCGCGGCTGCTCCTCTTCTCGACCTCGCCGGGCGGCGAGGCGCCGGTGCTCTTCGGGCTCTCGCTCTCCCAGGTGCAGGAGATCGTGCGCCCGCAGCCGCTGCTGCGGGTGCCGGGCGCGCCGCCCTACCTCCTCGGGCTCGCGCCGTTTCGCGACGAAGTGGTGCCGGTGATCGACCTCTCGCTGCGCATGGGCGCCGGCCCGTCGTTCTTCGAAGGCGAGAGCCGCCTGCTGATCGCCCGCGGCGCCCGCGTGCCGCTCAAGGTCGCCTTCCCGGTGCGGCCCGAGATCAAGGTCGAGGGCCTGCCGCTGCCCAACCGCGTCAACGCCACCGGCCGCCTGCTCGATCGCTCGCTGGTGCGCGGCGTCTTCGAGCTCGATGCCGGGACCGTGTTCATCCCAGATCTGGACCGGTTCCTCACCCAGGCGTGAGTGCCGCGACCGATCGGAAATGATCCAGCACACGATTGTCCAGGCGAATAGGAATCCTGGTCTTGCCCGGTTCCGGCTCGATACCAGGGCCGCGTCTGGCAGCTCACTCCCCGGCTAGACTCGACCCATGCTCGAAGGTGACGACAGGGCAGCCGCGCCATCGACCGGGCGTTCGGCGCCGGCGCGGCTGGAGGCGGCGCGGCGGGCCGAGGTGTCGCCCGGGCAACTCCTTCGCCTCGCTCTCGACGACAACCTCTGGGTGCGGCGGCAAGCGGCGGCGAATCCGGCGTTTCCGACCGAGGAGCTCGAGATCGTGCGGCGCGCCGGGTCGAGCGCCGATCTCGCCTCCTTCGCGCCGCCCGATCCGACCCTCCCACCCGCGACGCTCGCCCGCCTCGCCGAAGGTGGCGAGTGGGGACGGCGCCTCGCCGCCCGGCATCCAGCGACTCCTGCCGAGGTGCTGCTCGCACTTGGCGGGCACTCCAGCGCCAGTCTACGCGCGGACCTCGCGGCCAACCCCTGGTCGCCACCCGAGCTCGCAGCTCGGCTGCTGGCGGACGCCGATCTCGCGGTACGACAGGCGGCGGCGCGACGTGCTGAGTCTCAACCGGATGGGCTCGGCGAAACCGGTGCCGCTGCGACGGATCATCCAAAGCGCCGGGCAAGTCCGTACTCGAGCGCCCAAGGCAACGCCTTGAAGGTGGACGAGACGCTGGCCCTGTTGCGCGCCGCCGGCGCCAGCCCTGACTTAGCCGCCGTCGGCGCTCCTGCGCGGGAACTGGCTCCCGCCGAGCGCGATGCACTGATCGCCCTTGGGCCGTTCGCCCGCCGGCTAGCCGCCGGTCTGCCGGATCTCACGGCAGAGCAGCTCGAAGCGCTCGCCGGCGACGCCCACGCTGCGACTCGCGCCGCCCTGGCCTCGAACCCGTCTTGCCCGCCTTCCGTGCTCCTTTGCCTGGCGGACGACGACGAGCCGGGCGCCCAGCAGGCGCTGCTCGCCAACCCGCAAACCCCAGCCGAGGCACTCGCCCTCTTGGCAGCGGACCTGGACGACACCGAAATCCTGACCGCACTCGCTCGCCATCCCGCAGCGCCGGCCGACCTCCTCGCCCGGCTCGCCGAGCACGGCGCCGGCCGCGGGCGCGAGGCTGCCGCGGCGCACCCGAGCTGCCCGCCGGCTCACCGCGAGCTGCTGCGGCGCGCCGGGGCTAGCGCCAATTTCCTCGGTTTCGCCGAGCCCGACCCCGCCCTGCCCTCCGCCGAGCTCGCCCGCCTCGCGCGCTCCGGCGCCTGGGGCCGGCTCCTCGCCGCCCGCCACCCGGCGACCGGCCCCGAGGACCTCGCCCACCTCGCAGCCGACGCCGATCTCCTCGTCCGCCAGGAGGCGGCCCGCAACCCACGCCTGCCCGCCGGCGTGCTCGATCTCCTAATCCGCGCCGGCAGCACCCGCGAGCTCGACGGCATCGAGCCAGCATCCGCCGCGGCCCTTGCAGCCTCCGACCTCTCCCGCCTCGCCGGCCTCGGCCCCTGGGGCCGCCGCCTCGCCGCCCGCCACCCTGGCTGCTATGGCGACCGCCTGGCAGAGCTCGCGAACGACCCCGACCCGCAGACCCGTGCCGCTGTCGCCGCTCATCCTCGATCCGACGCGACCATCCTCGCCGCCCTCGCACAGGACATCTCCGCCGCCGTGCGCTGGGAGCTGGTGAAACGCCCGGACCTCTTCCCCGCCATCCTTGCCCTCCTCGCGCGCGATCCCATCGCCACCCTCCGCGCCGCCGTGGCGGGTCACCCCTCTTGTTCGCCTGAGGTTCGTGGTGCGCTCGCCCTCGACCCTGACGAGGACGTGCGGGCGGCGGCTGGCGAGGGTGGCGATCGAGAATCCGTCGGCTAGCAACGCCCCTCACCCCGTCCCTCTCCCCGCTCGCGCGGGGCGAGGGGCCGGAACGGACCTCTCCGCTCAGCAGTAATTCGTTCGCTGCCGCCGTTCGACCTTGTGGATGAGAACCTCTCCGTCGGGGGACGCGCGTTGGGCGGGTCCGTGGGGCTCCTGGCCGGGGAGCTTGCAGCGAGCGCCGTGCTCCACGCGCAAAGGAGCGACCCGGTCTGGCGCGAGCGGAACGCAGGCGAGGGCGATCCCGCCCATCCGAGAACCAGCCCGAGCCGGTCCCGGCCAGGAGCCCCACGGACCCGCCTGGCGCGCGAGGGAGGGCGGCCGTGGGCTGCCCGAGCCGGCTCTCGACTGGATGCTCCCGAACATGCCGCCAACGCGCGCGGGAGTTCATCCGATCCGGCGCTCCCCTACCCCTCCACGATCGCCACACGCAGGATCTCCAGCTCTCGTCCTCTCACGATCCGCGGCGTCGGCGTGCGGCAGACCGGGCAGCGCAGCCGGCGCACGCTCGGGATTGCCTGCTCCCGGCCGCAGCTCGGGCAGAACGCCACGATCCCCACCTCCTCGATCTCCAGCACCGCCCCGTCGAGCGCGGTGCCCGCCGTGGCCTCGGGGAATGCGAAGCGCAGCGCGGCAGGGTCCACCCCCGAGAGCGCGCCCACCGCCAGCGTCACACTCTCGACCCGCGGCCGGGCCGCCGGCTCGCGAGCCTCGCCAGGGCGCCAGGCGCCAGGCTGCGACCCACCCGGCTGCCCCGGCCCCGGCAGCCGCGCGCTCACCTCTGGCTCACCCGACTCGCCCTCGCCCGCTCGCCGCTCCCCCAGCAGCCGCTCGCTGACCGACTCCACCACCGCGAGCGCGATCGAGAGCTCGTGCATGGCGAGAGGTCAGGGCTCTGAGTTCAGGAACTCGAGTCCAGGAATCTGCATCGGCTCCGGCACTTTGGATCGCGCGCCGGGCCCGTCGCGGCGCTCAGTACCCGCTCCAGGCGTCGAGGCCCGCGGGCCGGATGCCCGCCAGCTTGTCCTTCCGCGGGAGCTGCCCGCTGTCCACCAGCACCGCCAGCACGTCGAGCATCGCCCGCACGCCGAGGAGCGAGGTGATGTCGCTGATGTCGTAAGCCGGCGCCACCTCCACCACCTCCATGGCCACGATCCCCTCCTGCGCCACCAGCTTCAGCAGCTTCAGCACCTCGCGCGGCAGGAAGCCGCCCGGCTCCGGCCAGCCGGTGCCGGGCACGAACCCGCAGTCCACGCTGTCGATGTCGAAGGAGAGATACACCGCCTTGGCGTTCTTCCACGCCGCCTCGAGCGCGATCTCGGCTGTCTTCTCGATGCCGAGCCGCTCGACGTCGTCCATGGTGAGGATGTTCGAGCCGCGCTTCCTCGCCTCCTGCACGCCGGCGCGCGGCACCTGCCAGCCGCCGATGCCGATCTGCACCAGATTCGAGGGCGGTGCGTTGGGAATGTTCGTGGCATGGAACCACGGCGTGGTGTGCATCCGCTCGTCCATGTCCTTCTCTTGCAGGTCGATGTGGCGGTCGATGTGGATGATGCCCACGTTGCCGTCGACGTGCGGCGCGATGCCCCGCACGTTGGGGTAGCCGAGCGAGTGGTCGCCGCCCATCAGGAACGGGAAACAGCCACTCTGAAAGACGTGCGACACGGCGCGGCTCACCTGGTCGAAGCTCTTCTCGAGGTTGGCGGGGATGACGAAGACGTCGCCGAGGTCGCACATCCTGACCGACTCCACGAGGTCCACCCCGACCTCGTAGAAGTAGGTCGTGTAGAGCGCCGACACGCGGCGCATCCCCTGCGGGCCGAAGCGGGTGCCGGGCCGGTAGGTGGTGCCGGTGTCGAAGGGAATGCCGAGGAAGGCGATGTCGTAGTCGCCCACCTGCCGGGCGTCTTCGAGGTAGGGAAGCTTGAGCAGCGTGTTGATGCCGGCGAAGTGGGGCAGCTCGCCGCGCGAGAAGCAACTGATCATCGGGTCGGTGACCGACGGCGCAGCCGGCAGCCCGAGCTCGACGCCGCGGCGGGCGCGGGCGTGCCCGCGCTCCTCGGACAGCGTGCCTTCCTTCTCCGCCGCCCGGCGGCCGAGCGTGGAGTCGAACGGTGGAGCGGGGGTACGGTCGCTCATGCGCCTCTCCATCGATCTGAATCGTCGCTAGCGGGCCGCGCGCAAGGAGCGCCCCGTCCATGTGCCCACGGACCTGGGAACCGCAGCATACACGCCGGTATGTGAGGAATCCCGGGAGGACCCGCGACACAGCGCCCGGCCTGCTAGCGGCGATTCCTCCACAGGCCGGGCCATCTTAGAAGATCGAGTCCGCGGGCACGGCGGAGGCCATGGCCTCGAGCGGCAGCCTCTCCCGGGCCGTGGCCTGCGGCGGGTGGATCAGCTCTTCGAGGCGGCGGCGGGTGGCCAGGAAGTAGGGGTCGAAGAACAGCTCCTGGCCGCGCGGCTGGGGCAGCGGCACCTCGATGATCTCGGCGACCCGGCCGGGGCAGGTGTCCAGGACCACGATGCGGTCGGCCAAGTACACGGCCTCGTCGAGGTCGTGGGTGATGAACAGGATGGTCACCGCGACGTGCTGCCAGATCTCGAGCAGATAGGACTGCATTTGGCAGCGGGTCTGCGCATCGAGCGCCCCGAACGGCTCGTCCATGAGCAGGATCGGCGGCCGGTTGGCCAGCGCGCGGGCGATCGCCACACGCTGCTTCATGCCGCCCGAGAGCTGGTAGGGATAGGCGTCGGTGAACTTCGTCAGCCCCACCATCTCGATCCAGCGCTCGGCCTCGGCCCCGGCTTCCTCGGCATCCTTGCCCGAGAGCTTGAGGCCGAACATCACGTTGCCCTTGACCGTGAGCCAGGGGAAGAGCGTGTAGCCCTGGAACACCATGCCGCGGTCCGGCCCGGGGCCCGAGACCTCGCGCCCCTCGAGCAGCACGCGGCCGCGGCTCGGGGCCTCGAGCCCGGCCAGGATGCGGATCAGGGTCGACTTGCCGCAGCCCGAGGCGCCGATCACGCACACCAGCTCGCGGCGGTGCACCTGGAGGTCGATGCCCGAGAGCACCTCGAGCGGGCCGTTCGCGGTCTCGAACACCTTGCCCAGCCCCTGGACGTCGAGCACCAGCGGCCGCTTGGCGAGGCGGGCCAAGCGGTCCGCGACCTCCGGCCGCGGCTGGCGATAGTCGGGCAGGTCAATCGAGCGCGGCGGCACGGCCGACCTCTCTCGCGCGACGGACGGGCAGCACCGGCATCACCGGCCTGGGCGCGGCACGCGGCCGGCGCCGGCGGCCCTTGACCTTGCCGGCGAGCACCGCCGCCAGATGCGCCACCTTGCGCACCGCCGAGCCGTTGGACTGCGGCTGCCACGGGAAGAGGAAGCGCGAGGCCAGGGCGAGGAGCTGGTCGGTGATCAGGCCGACGAGGCCGATGATGATGATGCCGGCGAAGACGTTGTCGTAGTTGCGGTACTTGCCCTGCTGGTTGATGAAGTAGCTGATGCCCGAGCTGGCGCCGATCAGCTCGGCCACGATCAGGTAGGTCCACGCCCAGCCCAAGAGGATGCGCAGGTCGTTGTAGAGGTTGGGCAGGATGCCGGGAATCACCACCCGTGACACGAGCTGCTGGCGATTGGCGCCCAGGGTCTGCGCCGCCTCGATCAGCGAGACGTCGAGCTGCCGCGTGGTGTTGGCGATCACCAGCACCATCTGGAAGTAGGTGCCGATGAAGATGATGGCGACCTTGGGCGCGTCGTGGATGCCGAGCACCGCCACCGCCAGGGCGCCGAAGGCGGGGGCCGGCATGTAGCGGATGAAGTCGGTGAAGGGCTCGACCGCCCGCGAAAAGAAGGCGAAGGTGCCGCACAGGATGCCGAGCGGCACGCCGAACAGCGCCGAGAGCAGGAAGCCCCAGACGATGATCTTGATCGAGTGCAGCAGGCTCTCGTGCAGCCAGGGGTCGCCCGGCCGTAGCGGCTCGGTGGCAAAGGCGGTGAAGACCGCCCGGAACGCCTCGTGCGGCGCCGGCAGGAACATCGGGTTGGCGCGCACCCCGCACGCCGCGGGCTTGCCGGAGGCCGCCAGCCGCGCGTTCTCGGAGGCGAGCTGATCCGGCTTGACGCGCATGCCGGCGGTGAATTCCGCCGAACCGCCGGAGTCCGTGATCTTCACGTAGGGGTGCCAGAGGAACGGCACGTAGCTGACCAACGCCCAGAGGGCGAGCGGCAGCAACAAGCCGGCGAGCAGCGGCACCGCGGCGCGCTCTCGCGGCAGCTCGCGGCGGATCGCTAACCAGGCGGTGGGCTGGGCCACGACTCTCCTCCCTTCTCAGGCGTTCGAGCCGCTACGGGGCGACCCCGGTCGCCGCCACGCGGCTGATCCCGAGGTCGGCGGCCAGGGCCTCGACCAGCGCCGGCTCGAAGAACGCCGCCGGCTCCTGCGGCTTGGCGTACACCTTCTTCGCCACGTTGAAGCGATTGACGATCTCGCTCGAGCCGAAGACCGAGGAGAGGCCCATCCCCGGCACCAGCACCCGCAGGTTGCCTTCGAGGTCGAGCAGATGGGTGCCGGCGAGGAACTTCTGGTAGCGCTCCGGCGTGGTGCCCACCCGCGCCGCCATGATCGCCACCGCGTCCGCCTGGGTGGCCGGGTCGTTGATGTACTCGACGCAGCGGAACCACACCTCGGCGACCTTGCGCCAGTCGTCGCGCCGCTTCTCGAGGCTCGCCGGGTCGACGAACAAGGCGTCGTAGATCAGGCCCGGCACTTCGTGGCTGGTGAACAGGGCCTTCGAGCCGGCCACCTGCTGCAGGGTCTGGGCGGCGACCGGGTTCCAGGCCGCGATGGCGTCCACCCCTCCGGCGGCGAGCGCCTGCGGCGTGTCGTTGGTGGGCATGTTGATCAGCGTGACGTCGTCCTCGGACAGGCCGTTCGCCTCGAGCGCCTTCAGGAGCAGCAGGTGGTCGACCAGGTTGAGCTCGACCCCGATCTTCTTCCCCTCGAGCGCGGCCACCGACTCGATGCCGGGGCGGGCGATGACCATGTCGTTGCCGTCGCTGTAGTCGTTGATCACCACCGCCTTGGACGCCTTGCCCGCGGCGCCCAGCACCATGGCGTCGCCGTTGGTGGTGGACACGGCGTCGACGGTGCCGGCGGCGAAGGCCTCGAGCGAGGGCCCGTACTCGAACCACACCAGCTCCACCGCCACGCCGGCCTCGGCGAACCAGCCCTTGCGGCCCGCGACCTCCCAGGCGACCCAGCCGGGCCAGTCGCTGTAGGCGATCTTGAGCGCCGGACCGGCCGGCGGGGCGGTTTCCTCGACCGGCGGGGCCTCCTGCGGTCCGAAGCGAAGCGCCGCGATGACCAGGGCGGCGGCAGCGGCGGCGGTGATCGCAATTCCCTTGAGCATGAGGGACCTCCTTCCGTCCACTAGGCTAGTTTCCTTCTCGGCAATGCGTCGCGATAGCTATCTCCGCACAATCGCAAACCAGTAGAGCAGCGACAGCCGTTCTCCCAAGAAGTTCTCCCAGGATGGATCAGGGCTGTTTATATCTCTCACAGTACGACGAAATCTAGAGTCGTGACTACCTGCAAATTCAATACCATTTCGTTGCAGTCCGATCCGCCGAGCGCGAGCCCCGGCCCGGCGAGGCGTAACCCCTTGGTGGCGCTACCCGGATCGGGTGCCGGCGCCACCCTGGAGCGTCCCGGGGCGAGGCGGGGCCGTATAATCCCGCCCGCTCTCGACCTCCACTCCTTCGACCTCGCGCGAGGACACGATGAAGGTGCTACTGCTCTCTCCCGGCTACCCCGGGGACATGCCCCACTTCACCCGCGGCCTGGCCGAGGTCGGCGCCGAGGTCCTGGGGGTGGGCGACCAGCCGCCCGAGGCCCTCCCCGAGCCGGCGCGTTCGGCGGTCTCGGCCTATCTCCAGGTACGCAACCTGTGGGACGAGCAGGGGGTGATCGAGGCAGTCCGCCGCTGGCTGGGGGGCCGCGCTCCCGACCGCGTCGAGTGCCTGTGGGAGCCGGGTGTGGAGCTCGCGGCCCGTTTGCGCGAGGCCCTGGGGGTACCCGGCCTAAGCCACGAGCAGGCCTTCGCCTTCCGCAACAAGGAGAAGATGAAGCAAACCCTGGACGCGGCCGGCATCCGTACCCCCCGGCACGTCGCCGCCAAGACCTCCGCGGCTTGCTGGGAGGCGGCCGAGCGGATCGGCTTCCCCTTGATCCTGAAGCCGATCGACGGCGCCGGCTCGGCGGACACCTACCGGGTGCACGACCAGGGCGAGCTGCACAATGCCCTTTCTCGTATGCGCCACGTGCCCGAGGTCAGCGTCGAGGAGTTCGTCGACGGCGAGGAGTACACCTTCGACACACTGTCGATCGAAGGCGAGCCGGCCTACTACAACATCGCCTGGTACCGGCCGCGTCCGCTGGTGGCGCGCAGCAACGAGTGGATCAGCCCCCAGGTCGTGGCTCTGCGCCATCCCGACCAGCCCGAGCTCGCCGGCGGCATCGAGATGGGGCGCGCGGTGCTCAAGGCCATGGGCTTCGAGTCCGGCTTCACCCACATGGAGTGGTACCGCAAAGCCGACGGCGAGGTGGTGTTCGGGGAGATCGGGGCGCGGCCGCCCGGCGCCCATCAGGTGGACCAGATGAACTTCGCCTGCGACATCGACGTGTTCCGTGGCTGGGCCGAGGCGATCTGCTACAAGCGGATGAGCGAGGACGTGCGCCGCCTCTACAACGTGGCCAATGTCTACAAGCGCGCCCAGGGCCAGGGCACCATCCGCAAGATCGCCGGCCTCGACCGCATCGTGCGCGCCTACGGCGCCTGGATCGTGTGGGACAACCTGCTGCCGGTTGGCGCCCGCCGCCGCGACTGGCGCCAGACCCTGGTCTCGGACGGCTTCCTGGTGCTCCGCCACCCCGATCTCGCGACCACGCTCCAGATGGCGGACGACGTGGGGTACTCGCTCCGGATGTACGCCGGCTAGTGGGTGAGCGACAGGGTCTTCGTCACCTCTTCGTACCAGCCCTCAGTGCGTGGCTCGAAGACGCTGCAGCGGTTCATCTCGCCGCCGTAGACGTGGATGGTGATCGAGCTCCCCTCCGGCACCGCGTTCCTGAGCACGTGGTACTCGTGGGGCGGGATCAGGCGGCCGGCCTCGCCGACGCCTGCCTTGTCGCAACCCTCGCGCTGAAAGCGGTAGAGGCTGCCGGAGCGGTCGAGCATGCTGTACTGGGTGACCTCGATCAGGCCCTCGAGCACGCCCTCCACGCACCACATGCCGGCGTGGTTGTGGAGGCCCGTGCCCTGGCCCGGGCCCCACACCATGGCGAGCACGGTGTAGCCGAGGTCGGGGCTGGCATGGACCAGCCGCCGCGCGTAGGAGCTCGGCGCCGGCTGGTGCATGTGCTCGGGTAGGGAGACCTGGCGGGCCGAGAGCAGGTCGTGCAGGGTGGCCTGCACGGCGTGGGTGATCTTCTCCGGCACCGTCGAGCTGGCTACGGCACGGTCGAGCTCTTCGATCAGGCGGCTACAGCCGGGGTAGACCTCCTGGGCGGCGATGTCGTGCAGCATGGCGATCCTCCTTTGCCGGCCTCGCGGCTCGCCTACGGGGCGAGCTCGCGCGCGACCGGGTAGAGCCGCCACCGCTCGTCGAAGAACGGGGTGCGGCGGTAGAACCATTGCAAGCGCTCGCCGGGGCTCTTGGCGAGCTCCGGGTCGGCGGCCAGCGCCCCTTCGAACTCCTTGGCCAGGGCCGGGCTCTCGGCGAGCATGGCCTCGGCCATCGGCTCCATCACGTAGCCCTCGACGTACTCCGTCTGCTGCAGCGCCTCGAGGAAGAAGCCCCACTGGAAGAAGGAGTCCGGCGCGGCGGGCTCGAGCAGGATGACGGCGAGGTCGCCCAGCGGCTGGTCGGTCGAGATGCGGACCGAGCCGGCGGGGAAGGTCTCGCGCCGCCGCTCGGCCACCGGGCGCGCCGTGACGTTGACCCGGCCCTCGAACGGCTCGGCCGCGAGCTTGGGCTCCTGGAGCCGGTACATCTCGACCTCGACCGCGCGCGGCGCTGCGGCGACCTCCATCTCGACGCCGTGGGTGCGCAGGCGCTCGATCACCTCCGGGTAGGTGGGCGGCACCCAGTACGCCTTGGGCCGCGACACCGTGGCCGTGGCCTCGCTCGCTCTCACCGACGGCACGGTCAAGGTCACCGGCTTTCCGGTCCACACCGTGCGCTTGCCGCCCGAGACCTTCGAGCTCTCCTGGCGCGCCTCGATGGCGGCGAGCTCCATCGTTGCCGGCGGCGCTCCGGCGGGCGGGCGCCAGCCGGTCGGCACCTTGGCCGGGCGAAGGGCGCGGTCGGCGGCAACGGCGGTGGCGAGCTCGGCACCGCGCTCGCCCAGGGTCTTCAGAGCCGAGGCGAGCAGCACGTAGGTGCCGAGCACGCGCTGGTCGTAGGGCTTGAGCGAGTGGTTCTCGACCAGCACCGACGGCAGGTGGCGCAGGTCGCCGTAGCCGTTCGAGAAGCGCGGCGGGGCGGTGAAGAAGAAGTTGCCCTTGGTGGGGTCGTTGGCGTCGATGAAGTTGATCAGCGGCCCGGGGACGTGGCCCCAGGCGGCGAGGTCCTGGTTGAGGGCCGGGGTCAGCACCGAGTCCAGCCAGCGGGCGATGGCCGGCGAGTAGCCGTGCGGCCCGTTGTTGCCGAAGGTGATGTCGTACTGGTAGTCGCTGCCGTCGGTGACGTGGAGGTCGAAGTAGAGGCTCGGCTGGTAGCGCTCGATCGCCGCCACCACGGCGCGGGTCTCGGGGGCGTCGAGCTTGGCGTAGTCGCGGTTCAAATTGAGGTTGCGGGCCGTGGTGCGCCAGCCCATCTCCTCGGGGCCGCGCTGGTTGATGCGGCCGTAGCGCGAGGCGCGCTCGTGGCCGTCGACGTTCAAGATCGGGATGAAGAGCAAGTTGGCCTTGGCGAGCAGGGCGCGCTCCCTGCCGGCGACGGTCATGTCGCGCAGCAGCATCAGGCCGGCGTCCTTGCCGTCGATCTCACCGGAGTGGATGCCGCCCTGGGCGAGGAGGGAAGGCTTGCCGGTGGCGGCCAGGGCCTCGGGAGTCCTGGCGCGCTCGGCCGAGGCGATCACCATCCAGACATCGCGGCCCTCGGGGCTCTTGCCCAACGAGACGAGCGAGAGCTCCGGTGCCGCGGCCACCAGCCGCTCGAGATAGGCCACGGTTTCCTCGTAGGACGGCGTCTTCGCGAGGCCGCTGGCCTCGGACGGCGTCACCCAGGGGTCGTTGCGCTCCGCCATCAGAGTGCGGCTCTTGCCGGCCCAGGGGACGAGCGGCGGCAGGATCGTCTCCGAGGCGGCCGAGGCCGCGAGGCGGGAGGCGCCCGCCGAGGCCAAGAGGCCGGCGGCGAGCAGGATGGCGCCGGCCTTCCGGGGCCGGCTGGGACGCGAGAGAGACGGGCTCGGCAGAGACAAGACGATTCCTCCCGGGAAGGCTCCTACCCGCGGGGGCTAGAGCTTGAACAGGGCGTCGAAGGCGGACTTGGCGTCGCTCGGCCGGCCGCTCTCGGCAGCGAAGACTTGCGCCAGCTTGGGCTCGAAGAGGGCGCACTCGTTGCGCTGCGTCTTCTTGGCGATGCGCACCGGGACCTGCTTGCGGCACTCGTTGTGGACCGAGGTGTCGAAGTGGCGGCACTGGCTGCAGGCGTGGAGGTCCGTGCCGCACTGCCGGCAGGTGGCGGCAAGGGCGCCGACCGCCGGCGCCTCCTGCTTCGCGCCGCACACCGCGCAGCGGAACACCGACTCGGTGGGTGCCCCCAGGCCGCGGCCGCGCGGGCCGTCAGGCTTCTCGCGTGGCCGGCTCCCCGCTCCTGACGGCTGCTCGCGGCGAGGCTCTTCGCGATCGCCCTGCATGTAGCCGCGCGAGCCGTACTTGCGGTCCGACATGGGGCGGTTATAGCAGATCCGCGAGTCCCGCGGCGTGGTGCGTGGGAAGCGCTCGATTGACGAGATTTTCGATAACCTTTGTCGCCACGACTCTGCCAGGAGGAGCGATGAGTGACGAATCGACGGCTACCGACTCCCTGGGTGCGACCTTACTGGCCAGCGTGCGGCGCGAGGCGGCGACGCACCGCCGCCTCGCCGAGCGCGCGCTGGCCCAGGTGGACGACGCACAGTTCTTCGCAGCGCTCGACGGAGAGACCAACTCGCTCGCCGTCGTCGCCAAGCACCTGGGCGGCAACCTGCGCTCGCGCTGGCGGGACTTCCTGACCACCGACGGCGAGAAGCCGGACCGCGAGCGCGACTCGGAGTTCGTGATCGCGGCAGGGACGCGGCGAGAGGAGGTGATGGCGCTCTGGGAGGAGGGCTGGGAGCACCTCGAGGGGACGCTCGCCACGCTCGCGCCCGAGGACCTCGCGCGGCAGGTGACCATCCGCGGCGAGCCGCACGGGGTGGTGGACGCCATCCACCGCCAGCTCGCGCACACTGCCTACCACGTGGGGCAGATCGTGATGCTGGCGCGGCACCACGCGGGCGAGGGCTGGAAGACGCTCTCCGTGCCGCGCGGGGGGACCGTGGAGTTCAACCGCATCATGGCGGAGAAGTACGGCGTGCCGGGGCAATAGGGGCAGCTCTTGTGGCTGCCCTCGACACGATCACTGTCCCGGGCGACCACAAGGGTCGCCCCTACACCAGCTCGCCGCGCATCGTCGGGATCACCCTCCCGCCGACGTCGATCTCGATCTCGCCGCCCTCCGCCTCCCGCGCCCTGAGGCGCAGCAGCGACGGGCGGCCGATCTCGTAGCCCTGCTCGACACGGAGGTCGATCGCGTCGACGCCGCGCAGCCGATGACGGACGAGGTAGCCGGCGAGGTCGCCGCAGGCGCTGCCCGTCGCCGGGTCCTCCGCGATGCCGCAGAGCTCCGCGTAGCAGCGCGCCGCGAGGTGGTTGCCGGCCTCGCGCGCCTCCTGGCAGAAGAGCATCACCATGTCGGCCTCGAGGCCCGCCAGCAGCCGGCGGCAGGCCGCGTGATCGGGGCTGCTCCGCTGCAGGGCCGCGAGGCCGCGCACCGGGACCATGAGGCCGGGCAGGCCGGTCGACACCTCTTCCACCGGGAACCGCTCGTCGAGGTCGGCGGGCGTGAGGCCGATCGCCTCGGCCGCGGCCGCGTGCGGCACCTGCCGCCCGAAGCGCGGCGGCTTCTGCCGCATCCACAGCACCGGCTCGCCCGGCTCGTCGCGCGTGAAGGTGACGGGCACCTGGCCGACCCCCAGGTTGAGCACCACGCGGTCGCCCCGGCCGCCCAGGAGCTCGCGCTGGATCACCCATGCCGTGCCCAGCGTCGGGTGGCCGGCGAACGGCAGCTCCGCGGACGGGGTGAAGATGCGCACGTCGTAGCCGCCGTCTCGCGGCTCGGAGGAGAGCACGAAGGTGGTCTCCGAGAAGTTCGTCTCCCGCGCCAGCCTCTGCATGGTCTCGGACGGAAGGTCCCCCGCGTCCAGGAACACCGCGAGCTGGTTGCCGGCGTACTTCTCCTCGGCGAAGACGTCGAGGATGTGGAAGGGATGGGTATGCATTCGGGCATTCTAGGCGCTCGCCAGGCCGGTTGCGCCGCACCTTCGCCGGCACTATCGTTCCCGGCGTGCCTTCCCTGCTCTCCGACACCGACCTCTTCGCCCGCCTGATCGCCTTCGACACCACCAGCCGGCTCTCGAACTTGGCCGTCGCGGACTTCCTCTGCGACTACCTCGACCGGCCGCGGGTGCGGATCACGCGCAACCCCTCGGCGGACGGCGAGAAGACCAATCTGGTGGTGGAGATCGGCCCAGAGGTCGACCCGGAGGCCGAGCCCGCGACGCGCCGGCCAGTGACGGGCGATCCGGCAGTGGCCGTCGCCAGCCGCCAGGGCACCGACACGCGCCAGCTCCTCGGCCCGGGCCTCGCGCTCTCGGCGCACATGGACGTGGTGCCGGCCGGCGACGGGTGGGAGAGCGACCCTTTCACGCTGACCGACGGCGGCGACCGCTGGTTCGGCCGCGGCACGGCGGACATGAAGGGCTTCTTGGCGCTCGCCGTCAACGCGGCAGCGGAGCTCGCTTCCCAGGCCGCCGGCGACACGCTCCCGGCGCCGCTGGCGCTGGTCCTGACCTACGACGAGGAGCTGGGCTGCCTGGGGGCCAAGCGCCTCGCCGACACCTGGCCTCGCGAGCGCCCGCTGCCGGGGAGCGCCGTGATCGGCGAGCCTACTTCGCTCAGAGCAGTGCGCCTGCACAAGGGTCACCTCAAGATGCGCGTCACGGTGCGCGGCAAGAGCGCGCACAGCGGCTACCCGCACCTCGGCGCCAACGCCATCGAGCCGGCCGCGCGGGTGGTGGTGGCGCTCTCGGCGCTGCGGCGCCAGCTCGAGAGCGAGCGCCCGCGCCACGGCGAGCACTTCCCCGAAACGCCCTTCGTGGCCCTCAACGTGGGCCGCATCGAGGGCGGCACGGCGATCAACGTGGTGCCCGACCGCTGCACCGTCGAGGTCGGGCTCCGCCCGCTGCCGGAGATGGACTCTGCCGCCCTCGCTGGGCGGGTGCGCGAGGCGGTGGCCGGCGTGGCGCCGGAGGGCCGCGTCGAGGTCGAGATGTACAACGACACACCGTCGATGCTGCTCCCCGAGGAAGCACCGATCTACCGCGCGGTGTGCGACCTCAGCGGCCAGCGCGAGACGGTCGCCGCCTCCTACGGCACGGACGCCGGCTGGCTCGCGTGCCTCGGCCTCGACTGCGTGGTCTTCGGGCCGGGAACCATCGAGGTCGCCCACCAGCCCAACGAGTCGATGCCGAAGGCCGAGTTCTTCGCCGCGCGCGAGGCGCTGGCGCGGCTGATCGACCGCTTCTGCCGGGCGGCCTAGCCGAAGCCCCATGTCGAGCCCACGCAGCGCAGCGCATCAGCCCTCCGACCCGCACGGCGCGCGGCCACCGGGCGAGGGTGCGCCAGGTCAGCCCGCCCAGGTCATCGCCGCCGAGCTGACCTGGACCGGCGAGGCGTTCGTGCCCGGCGCGCAGGTGGCGATCGACGCCGGCGGGCGCATCAGCGCGGTGGGTGAGCTCGGCCTCCCCGTCACCCGGGCGCTGCCGCGGCGGGCGCTCCTGCCCGGCTTCGTCAACGCCCACTCCCACGCCTTCCAGCGCGGCCTCCGTGGGCTGGGTGAGACCTTCCCTTGCTCCACCGGCGACTTCTGGAGCTGGCGCGAAGCCATGTACTCGCTCGCCGGCAGCCTCGACCCCGAGGGCTTCTTCCGACTCTGCCGGCAGGCGTTCCTCGAGATGCGGGCCGCCGGCATCACGGCGGTCGGCGAGTTCCACTACCTGCACCACGTGGCGAGCGGCGACTTCGCCCTCGACGAGCAGGTGCTCGCCGCCGCCTCGGAGGCCGGCATCCGCCTCGTGCTGCTCGAGACCTACTACCGCACCGGCGGCGTCGGAAAGCCGCTCGAGGGCGCCCAGAAGCGCTTCGAGACCGCCGGCCTCGACGCCTACTGGCGGCAGATGGACCGCCTCGCGGCGCGGCTCGACCCGGCGCTCCACACTCTCGGGGCGGTGGCTCACAGCCTGCGCGCCGCGCGGCCGGAGGAGATCGCCGAGCTCCACGCCGAGGCGCGGCGGCGCGGCCTGGTCTTCCACATGCACGTCGAGGAGCAGCAGCGGGAGATCGACGACTGCCTCGCCGCCTACAGCGCGCGGCCGATGGCGATCCTCGCCGACTTCCTCGATCTCTCGCCCGCCTTCACCGCCGTGCACTGCACGCACACGGCGCCCGAGGACATGTCGCGCTTCCTCGCCGCCGGCGGCAACGTCTGCATCTGCCCGCTGACCGAGGCCAACCTGGGCGACGGCGTCGCCGACCTGCCGGCGATCGCCGGGGCCGGCGGCACGATCTGCCTGGGCAGCGACTCGAACGCCCGCATCTCGATGTTGGAGGAGGTGCGCTGGCTGGAGTACGCGCAGCGCCTGGAGCGCGAGCGTCGTGGTGTGCTGCGCGACCGCGGCGGCACCGTCGCCACGCCGCTCCTCGCGGCCGCCACCAAGGCCGGGGCCCGCGCCCTGGGCCTGCCGGCCGGCGAGATCGCGCCCGGCCGCTGGGCCGACTTCGCCGCCGTGGACCTCGACGCCGCGAGCCTCGCCGGGGTGTCGCCCGCGGCCCTGCCCGCCGCCCTCTGCTTCGGCTGCGCGGAAGGGGCGATCGCCGCCACGGCGGTCGGCGGGCGGTGGCGGGAGCACGACCGCGGTTGGGCGACGCCCTGATCCAGCGAGGCCTCGGCCCAGGTCGTTCGCTGCGCTCAGGACGACACCTGGCAAGCAGCCTGCCGCAGCCCGGTGAATGTTCAGGACTGTCGTCCCGAGCGCAGCGAAGGACTTGGGCGGAGGTGCCTGCTAGCATCGGCACATGGCCGGAACGATGCTCGTCGCTGCTCGCTCGCTGCTCGCCACGGCCATCCTGATCTCCCCCGCCGCTTTCGCGAGCCTGCCCGATCCCGCGGCGCCGGTCGCCCTGCTGTCCGCCATCCCCTACCCCGCCGTCGAGGACCTGGAGCCCGCGGTGCGCGAGCAGATGACCGCGCTTCGTTCCCGGCTCGAGCAGGCGCTCAGCGCGCAGCCCAGGGATTCGGCGGCGCTGGCCGCGGTGTTCGGCGAGGGCGGCGCCGTCTACCTGCTCTACCGGCTGCACGATGCCGCGGCCGCCTGCTTCGCCAACGCGGCGCTGCTCGCGCCCCGGGACTTCCGCTGGCCTTACATGCTCGGCGTCGCGCGGCAGGAGGCGGGGGACTTGGCGCCGGCGGCCGAGGCCTTGGCGAGCGCCCTGGCGATCGACGATGCCTACGCTGCCGCGCACCTCCGCCTGGCCGAGATCGAGCTGGCTCGCAACCGCGTGGCGATCGCCGAGGCCGCGTTCCGGCGCGCGCTCGGCGCCCCGGGCACGGAGGCCGCGGCGCGCTTCGGCCTCGGGCGGATCGAGGCCGCGCGCCAGGAGAACGAGGTGGCGGTCGAGCACTTCGAGGCGGCGCTGGCGCTCGCACCCAACGCTTCGGCCGTGCACTACCCGCTGGCCCTCGCCCTGCGCCAGCTCGGCCGCGGCGAGGAAGCCAAGCGCCACCTCGAGCTGCGCGGCGATGCCGCCGTGCCGTTCGCCGATCCCCTGGTCCG
This sequence comes from Thermoanaerobaculia bacterium, assembly GCA_044869805.1. Taxonomy (GTDB): domain Bacteria; phylum Acidobacteriota; class Thermoanaerobaculia; order Multivoradales; family SZUA-115; genus CAWDVR01. The sequence goes on from JBIOXV010000005.1 coordinate 151,338, forward strand.
CCAGCTCGAGAGCGCCCGCCGCGGCGCCACGATCCACCTCGAGCGGGCGAGCTTCGCGCTGCGCGACGGCAAGCTCGACGAGGCGGCGACCGAGTTTCGGGCCGCGCTCGCGGTCGACGCCGGCAATCCGCAGGCGCTGCTCGGCCTCGGCCGCGTCCTCGCCGGCAAAGGCGACCCGGAGGGAGCGAAGGCCGCCTACCGCGAGGTGCTGGCCGGGGATCCCGGCCACGGTATCGCGCACGCCGAGCTCGGCGAGATCCTGCTCGGCCAGGGCGCCACCGCGGAGGCCAGGACGCACCTCGAGCGCGCCCTCCAGCTCTCGCCGGAGCTCGCCAACGCGCAGGCCGCCTACGGCACGGTGCTCGCCCAGGAGGGTCGCTTCACCGAGGCGGCGGCGGCCTTCGCCCGGGCCGTGAAGCTGGCGCCCACCGCTCCGGCCCTGCACCTGGCGCGCGCCCGCGCGCTGCTGCGCGCCGGGGAGGAGCAGCAGGCGGCCACGGCGCTCGCCGAGAGCCTGGCGGCGCTGCCCGAGGACGGCGACGTGGCGCACCTCGCCGCCCGCTTCCTCGCCACCGCCTCGGACTCCAAGCTGCGCGACGCAGCGCGTGCCTTCGAGCTGGCGGTGAAGGTCTTCTCCGCCCGCCCGGTGCCCGAGCACGGCGAGACCCTGGCCATGGCGTTCGCCGAGGCCGGCCGCTTCGACGACGCCGTCGAGCTGCAGCGCACAGTGGTGGCCCAGCTCACGCGCACTGGGGCGGCCCCGGGCATGCTCGACCGCGCCAAGAAGCGGCTCGACCTCTACCTCGCACAGCAGCCCTGCCGCTCACCTTGGCTGGAGCTCTCGAGCCAGTGAGCAAGGAGGGGCAGGGATGTCATCCTGCGCGCAGCGAAGGATCCGGGCGGGGGCGTGGCGCCGACCCGCGATCCCCCACCCAGATCCCTCGCTACGCTCGGGATGACAGACGGAGCCATGCACGGGCCAGGCTGGCCCTGGCCGGGGAGCCGCTCGCCTCCCTCGCCTTCGCCCTCGCCTCGCTTCTGACTCTCCCCGCTTCCGCCCAGCCGCTCTTCGTCGAGCGCGCCGCCGAGCTTGGGCTCGACTTCGTGCACTTCAACGGCATGACCGGGAAGCTCTACTTCGCCGAGAACATGGGCTCCGGTGCGGCGCTCTTCGACTACGACGGCGACGGCGATCTCGACGCTTTCCTGGTGCAGGGCGCGCCGCTCGAGCCCGGCAAGGGCCTGGACGACGCCGTGTTCCCGCCGCCGGCCTCGATGCGGCCGGTCGAGAGCCGCCTCTACAGAAACGATCTCCAGGCCCTGCCGGATGGCCGCCTCGAGCCGCGCTTCGTGGAGGTGACCGAGGCGAGCGGCATCGACGAGCGCGACTACGGCATGTCGGCCGCGGTGGGCGACGTCGAGGGCGACGGCTTCCCCGACCTCTTCGTGGGCGGCTTCGGCCCCGACCGGCTGTGGGCGAACCGCGGCGACGGCACCTTCGCCGACGCGACCGCGCGCGCCGGGGTGAGCGACCCCTCGTGGAGCGCCGCCGCCGCCTTCTTCGACGCCGATGACGACGGCGACGAAGACCTCTACGTGGCCAACTACCTCGCCGCGAGCGTCGCCCGCCACGTGCAGTGCTTCTCGCCGGCGAGCGCTCCCGACTACTGCGGCCCGCTCGCCTACCCACCCGAGACCGATCGCCTGTATCGCAACCTGGGCGGCGGGCGGTTCGAGGACATCTCGGCACGGTCCGGGATCTCGATCCAGGCTGGCGCCGGTCTGGGTGTGGTGGCGGGCGACTTCGACGGCGACTCGGACGCCGACCTCTACGTGGCCAACGACGAGGGCCCCAACTTCCTCTGGCTGCGAGGCAGCGGTGGCACCTACGAGGAAGCGGCCCTGCTCGGCGGCTGCGCGCTCTCCGAGGACGGCCAACCCGAGGCCAGCATGGGCATCGCGATCGGCGACGTGGACCGCGACGGCGACGAGGATCTGCTGGTCGCCAACCGCTCGGGCGAGGGCAACACCCTCTACCTGGCGGAGGGCGGCGGCCTGTTCCGCGACGCCTCGCGAGCCAGCGGCCTCAAGGCGGCGAGCCTCGCCTACACCGCCTTCGGCACCCAGTGGCTGGACGTGGACAACGACGGCCGGCTCGACCTTTTCACCGCCAACGGCGAGATCCAGCGCATCGAGGCCCAAGTGCGCGCCGGCAGCCACTACCCGCTGGCCCAGCACCACCAGCTCTTCCGCCAGCGGCCGGACGGCCGCTTCGAGGAGGCGACGGCCGCGGGCGGCGAGGCGTTCGCGCGCCCGGTGGTGGGCCGCGGCGCGGCCTTCGGCGACGTCGACAACGACGGCGACACCGACGTGCTGGTCAACAACAACAGCGGGCCGGCGCACCTGCTGCTGAACCAGGCCGGGCAGCAGGCGGCGTGGCTCTCGGTGCGGGCAGTGGCGGCGGATTGCGCCGATGCGATCGGCGCCCGCCTCGAGCTGGCGGCCGGCGCCGGCAAACCGCTGCTGCGCGTGGTGCGGCGGGACGGCAGCTACTCCTCGGCCAACGACCCGCGGGCGATCTTCGGCCTGGGGGAGGCCAGGGCCGTGGACGCCCTCGCCGTGCGCTGGCCGGACGGCCGCCGGCAGCGCTTCCTGAAGCTTCCGGTGGGTGCCTTTCTCACGGTGGTCGCACTTCCTAGAGAGTGAAGTCCTGGGTGCTATCCTGCCGGCCGCGGGGACTTCCCTCGAAAGCCAAGGTTCAGCATGCAGTGCAGGCGGATAGATTCCCGCTTCCGGCTCCGGACCCACCTTCTGCTGGCGTTCGTCGCCTGCGGAGCGCTGGCCTCGACCTTGCCGGCCGAGCAGCCGGCTCCGCCGTCACCCCGCGAAGAGTTCGCCGAGATCTGCCGCCAGATGAAGGCGAGCGACCTGCCCTGGTACGGCGAGCTACCGGCGACGGAGCTCTCGCGGCGCCTCGCCGAGCAGTGGTTCGAGCCGCTCGCCGAGGCGAAAGTGCGCTACCGGCTGGGCGTCGAGCTGCTCAAGCTGTCTCGCCCGGGCGAGGCGGTGGAGACTCTCCAGCGCGGCATCGAGCTCCTCGATCAGGCGAGCCCGAACAACCAAGACCGCTGGGGGATGCTGTGGTTCCTCGGCCTCTCCTACCTCCAGCTCGCCGAGGACCAGAACTGTGTCGAGCGCCACAACCAGGCGAGCTGTCTGCTGCCGATCCGCCCCGAGGGCGTTCACTCGAAGCCCGATGCGGCGCGCAAGGCGGCGGATGTGTTCCTCGCCATGGTGGCCCACGAGCCCAAGCACATCCAGGCGGCCTGGCTCTTCGATCTGGCGAAGATGCTCGCCGGCGAGTACCCGGCCGGCGTGCCACCGGGCCTGCGCCTGCCGGAGAAGGCCCTCCTGCCCGAGACCGACTTCCCGCGCTGGCTCGATCGGGCACCGGACCTCGGGATCAACGCTCTCGACAACGCCGGCGGCGCGGTGATGGACGACTTCGACGGCGACGGCCTGCTCGACCTCGTCTCTACCACCTGGGCCCCCTGCGGCGGCATGAAGGCGTTCCGCAACGACGGCCACGGAGGCTTCGCCGACGTGGCCGAGCACTGGGGCCTCGCCGAGCAGCTCGGGGGCCTGAACCTCACCCACGCCGACTTCGACAACGACGGCGACCTCGACCTGCTGGTGCTGCGCGGCGGCTGGATGCTCGAGGCCGGGCAGGTGCGGCGCTCGTTGCTGCGCAACGACCTCGCCACCCCGGCGCGGCGCTTCACCGACGTGACGCACGCCGCCGGTCTGGCGGCCCCGGCCTACCCCACCCAGGCGGGCGCCTGGGGCGACTACGACCTCGACGGCGACCTCGACCTCTACCTCGCCAACGAGGTGAACGGCAAGGGCGAGCCCTACCCTTCGCTCCTCTTCCGCAACCACGGCGACGGCACTTTCATCGAGGTGGCGGAGGCGGCCGGAGTGGCCAACCGCCGCTACGGCAAGGGCGCTGCCTGGGGCGACTACGACGGCGACGGCGACCCCGACCTCTACGTGTCCAACATCGGCGGCAACCGGCTCTACCGCAACCGCGGCGACGGCACTTTCGTCGACGTCGCGACGGAGCTCAAAGTCACCGGGCCCAAGGAGCGGAGCTTCGCCACCTGGTTCTTCGACTACGACAACGACGGCGACCTCGACCTCTGGGTCAACGACTACGGCGCGCCCCCGGCCTGGGTGACGGCCGGCCTCTTCGGGCTCGAGACCCCGGGCGGCTGGCCGCTGCTGTTCCGCAACGACGGAGCGGGCAGCGGCGATTCCAACGCGGCCTCACGCTTCAGCGAGGTCAGCCGCGAGAGCGGGATCACGCGACCGACCTTGCCGATGGGCTCGAACTACGGCGACCTCGACAGCGACGGCTTCCTCGACGTCTACCTCGGCACCGGCGCCCCGGAGTACGAGGCGGTGATGCCGAACGTCGTCTTCCACAACACCGGCGGCCGCTTCGAGGAGGTGACCAACGCCTCCGGGATGGGCCACCTGCAGAAGGGCCACGGCGTCGCCTTCGGCGACCTCGACAACGACGGCGACCAGGACCTCTTCCACCAGCTCGGCGGCTTCTATCCCGGCGACGCGTTCTCGAATGCCCTGTTCGAGAACCCGACTCTGCCGGCCGGCAACGGCGTTGTGCACTGGATCACTCTGCGCCTGGTGGGCGTCAAGGCCAACCGCTTCGGGGTGGGCGCTCGCATCGAGGTGCGGGTCCGCGAGGCCGGCAAGTCGCGCTCCATCCACCTCCTCGCCGGCAGCGGCGGCTCCTTCGGCGGCTCGAGCTTCCAGCAGGAGATCGGCCTCGGTCGCGCCGAGGCGATCGAAGAGGTGATCGTGCGCTGGCCGGGCGGCCCGCGGACGCCCGGAACGGTCGACCGCATTGCCACCCCGACCCTCGACCGCTTCTACAAGCTGGTCGAAGGCAGCGCTACACTGGTGCCCCTCGAAGCTCCTCGCCTCGTGCTCGGCGGCCAGGGCGCGGCGCCGCCACCGCTACACCGCTGAGGCGCGCCGGCCGTCGCCCGGCGGCGATAGACAACGGCCTCAGGTCACACAATTGCAATGCCGCTTGTGGCACTGGCCCGGCGGGAAGTTCTCCGAGATCCACAGGTCGATGAGCTGCTTGGCGTCGAGGCAGGCCTGGTAGAAGTTGTTGCAGGTCGCACACTCGGTGTGCTGGCCCCAGGTACCCCAGGAACACTCGACATAACACTTGGCGCAGACCTCGACCGACGCGCGGCCCACAGTGCCGCGGCCGGTGTCCTCCTGCGCCACAGAGCACATCGGCGCCGGGGGCGGAACGGATGACAGCCAGAGGAGGGGTGCCTCCGTATCCGTATGCGCAGGCTCGGCGGAGAGGGGAACGGCGAGGAACAGGGCCAGGAGCGACAGGAGGCAAGATGAGAGGCGGACCCGGGTCATGGAGACCTTCCTTTCTCGTGGACACGACCGGCGACTTGCGCGGGCGACGAGGCCGCTGGGTAGCCTCTGGGTAGGGAGTGCGCGGGCCTCGGAAACCGTGGCACGAGGGCTCCGCCAGCGGCGGCCTCGTCCTCCCGGCGCCGGGTGGCGCGAAGCGGTCCACTAGAATGCGTTCGATGAAGCTGCGCACCCTGATCGGCCTCGCCACCGTCCTCCTCGTGGCACCTGGGACGGCCGCCCCTTCGAGCCCACCGTTGATCTTGATCTCGATCGACACCCTGCGCGCCGACCACCTGCCGGCCTATGGCTACACCAAGGTCGCGACCCCGGCGATCGACGCCTTCCGCAGAGAAGCCGTGCTCTTCGAGGCCGCCTACACCCACTCGCCGATGACCCTTCCCGCCCACGCCTCGATGCTCTCGGGGCTGCTGCCCACCACCCACGGCGTGCGAGCGAACATGGGCTACTCGATCGCCGAGCGCCTGCCCTGGCTGCCGAACATCCTCCAGCGCGGCGGCTACGCGACCGGCGCCGCCGTCTCCTCCTTCGTGCTGCGCCGGGCGACCGGCATGGCCGCCGGCTTCGATTCCTACGAAGACTCGATCAGCTTCGCGCCCGGCGGCGGCCTGACCAGCTACGAACGCCCGGGGCCGGAGACTCTCGCCAAGGCCGTACCCTGGCTCGCGGCCCACGCCGGCAAGCCTTTTTTTTTCTTCTTCCACATCTACGAGCCGCACGCGCCCTACAAGCCGCCGGCGAGCTACGCCCAGAAGTACCCGCTGCCTTACGACGGCGAGGTGGCGTTCGCCGACGAGATCGTGGGCAAGCTCTTCGCCGAGCTCGAGCGGCTGGGACTGTGGGAGCGCGCGGCGATCGTCCTCACCTCGGACCACGGCGACGGCCTCGGCGATCACGGCGAGGAAGGCCACGGCGTGCTGCTCTACCGCTCGACCGTGCAGGTGCCGCTGCTGGTGAAGCTCCCGGGCGGCCGGCTCGCCGGAGCCAAGGTGGCGACCCCGGCGCAGCTCGCCGATCTGGCGCCCACCTTCCTCGGCCTCGCCGGCCTGCCGGTGCCACCGGAGATGCAGGGCCGCTCGCTGGTCGAGATCGCCGAGCGCGCCGCCGAGGACCGCCCCGAGAACCGTATTATCTACGCCGAGACCTACTACACGCGCCTCTACTTCGGCTGGAGCGAGCTGCGCGCCATGCTCGACCGGCGTTACGAGTACGTCGACAGCTCGGCCCCGGAGCTCTACGATCTGGCAGCCGACCCCGGCCAGCAGCGCAACGTCCTCGCCGAGCAGAAGCGCACCGCGGCGGCGCTGCGCGATGCGCTGGCCGGCATCCCACCCAACTTCGCCGCGCCGGGGGCCTTCGACCTCGAGTCGCGGCGCAAGCTCGAGAGCCTGGGCTACGTGGGAGGCGCGCGCAGCACCTTCCAGGGCGCTCTGCCGCCGCCGCAGACCCAGATGGACCTCGCCGCCGAGCTGCAGCGCGGGTTCGTCGAGTACGCCAACCGGCGCTTCGTGAAAGCCGCCGAGTCGTTCCAGAAGGTGCTGGCCAGGAACGAGCACTCGATCGTGGCCTGGGAGAACCTGGCGCTCTCCTACGAGCGGCTGGGCCGCTTCGCCGACGCGCTCGCCGCCTACCAGCAGGCGCTCCAGCGCTCCGGCAGCGAGCCGCACCTGGCGCTGGCCACCGGCGACGTGCTGCTGTCGCTCGGTCGCCCGGCCGAGGCCCGCGCCCACGCCGAGCTGGCCCTCGCCTGGGACGGCGCCGCGGCTCGCGAGCTGCTGGCCCGCGTGGCGCTCGCCGAGGGCAAGCTCGACGACGCCGAGAGCCAGGCGGCGGAGGGCTTGAAGCTGCGCCAGGACCCCGGCCTGCTGCTGGCCCTGGGGCGTGTGGCCCGCCAGCGGGGCGATCTGGCCAAGGCCCTCGACCTCGCCCGCCAGGCCCAGGCGCGGCTCGCCGAGATGGCCGGAGGTGAGGGCCGCCTCAAGGGCCTCCAGCTCCTGCTCGGCGATGTGCTGGCGAGGAGCGGCCAGCCGGAGCAGGCCGAAGCCGCCTTCAAGCGCGAGATCGAGCTCTTCCCCGGCGACTTCCTGGCGCCCTCGAGCCTCGCCCTGCTCTACGCTTCGACCGAGCGCCCGCAGGAAGCGGTGGACGTGCTGCGGCAGCTCGTGGCCCGCAACCCGATCCCGATGGCCTACGTGAGCGCGGTGCGCACGCTGCGCACCCTGGGCCAGGCCACGGCCGCCGGACAGCTCCTCGCCGAGGCCAAGCAGCGCTTCCCGGGCCACCCGGCGATCGCCCGGCTGTAGCCGCTCGCGGCGAGGTGGTGCCGACGACGGCCCGATTCAGGGCACCGTCGCCGTCCAGGCCTCGGTGCCCCCGGTTTCGAAGCCGTCCGAGAACAGCAGGCTGCCGCCGCCGGTCGAGAGCAGGCTCGGCAGGGACAGCCCGGTCGAAGGCCCGTTGATGGTGCGCAAGGCCGGGGTGACGCCCACCGCCGCCAGAGGGAAGACCTTGACCGCGGCGGTGGCGGTGTTGGTCTACCTCGGCCAGCAGCCGTTGCGCCAGGTGGGCGTAGCGCGGGAGCCCGAGCGTTTCGGCGGCGGAGAGCACCTCCCGGGCCTGGCGCCGTGCCTCCTCGCGCCGGCCGCCGGCAGCCGCCACGCGGGCACGGCCCAGGCGGGCCTCGAGAGCGATCGAGGGCACGGAGCCGAGCTCGCCCGAGCGCTCGAGCGCGGCGAAGAGCTCCCCGGCGTTGGCGAGCCGCCCGCGGGCGAGGGCCAGCTCGGCCTCAGCTTGGGTGAGCCGCGCCTGGGCAAAGGAGAAGGGGCCCTGCGATGGCGGCACCCTGGCGCGGGCGTGGGCGATCTCGGCCTCGGCCTCTGCCAGCTTCCCGGCGGTGACCAAGGCGTGGGCAAGGATGGCCCGCGCCAGCCCTTCCTCGTTCTCCCGCTTGTGCTCGATGAGGAGCGCCACCGCTTCGCGCCCGGCCGCGACTGCCTCATTCACCTCGTCGCCGGCGAGCAGCGTGGCGCTGCGGCCGAGCTGCCGCCCGGCGAACCGGCCGGGGTCGTTGGTCTTGCGCATCACCTCGGCCGACTGCGTGGCGAGCTCGATCGCCCGGCCAACTTCGCCCTTCTCCAGCGCCACCTGGCTGCGCACGTAGAGCGAGAGGGAAAGGGTGTCCGGGTCGCCCGCCTCGCGGGTCAGGGGGTCGGCCTCGGCGACCAGACGCTCGGCCTCGGCGATGCGCCCAAGCACCACGGCCTCCATGGCGAGGTTGTCGAGGCTGCGGGCGACGAATACCTTGTCCGCAGTGTGGCGCCGCGCCTCCAAGGCCTCGGTCAGGAGGGCATAGGAGCGCGGCCGGTCGCCGAGGCGCCCCGCCAGCAGCGCAAGGTTGGTCAACGCCCCTCCTGCCCCTTCCGCGTCCCCGATCTCGCGATAGAGCGCCAGCGCCGCCTCGTACATCGCGGCGGATTCATCGAGCCGCCCGAGGTCGAAGAGCAGCACGCCGCAGGTATTGCGCGAGGCGGCCTCGCCCAGGCGGTTGCCGAGCTCGCGGTAGAGGTCGATGGCCCGTTCCAGCCGCCGGATGCCCTCGGCATGGGCCCCCAGCCGGCGGTCCACCCGCGCCAGGCCGCGCAGGGCGTGACCCTCGGCAGCGCGGTCGCCGGCCGCCACGGCCTCCTCGAGGGCGGCCCCGAAGTCCTGCTTCGCCTCCGCGGCCTGCCCGAGCTGGAGGCGGGCCGCGGCGCGCAAGCCGAGGGCCGCGACGCGCACCGCCCGCGATGGCGACCCGCCGCTGTCGGCGAGCGCCCGCCTGGTGGCCAATGCCTGCTCGGCGGCCAGCGCCTGGCGCTGGAGGTCACCCTTCTCCTCGGCGAGGCGCGCCTCCGCTAGGTCCACCCGCGGGTCGCCGGCCGCCGTCTGGCGCAGCCGCCCGAGCGACAGCTCCGCCTCCTCGAGCAGGCCGGCCTTCACTTGGGTATCGAGCAGGTGCAAGCCGTAGTCGAGCTCGCCCGGATAGAGGCCGAAGAGGCGCAGCAGCACCTCGGCCGCCTCCGCCGGCCGGCCGCGGGCGGCGAGCGCCTGGCCCTCGACCCACAGACGCTGCTCCTCGCCGAGGAGGCCCCCCTGCTTGCCGAGGCCCCCCTGCTTGCCGAGGCCGCCCGACTTGCCGAGGCCCGCGGCCTCGTGCGCCGCCCTCTCCGCCGCCTGCTCGGCCGCGGCCGCCTCGCCCAGCGCCGAGTACGCCGAGGCGAGCGCCGCCTGCGCCAGGGCCGAGCCGGGCTCGGCCTCGACCGCCTCGGCCAGCCGATCCCGCGCCGCCGCGGCCTCGAGCTCGCGCAAGTGAGCCCGGCCCTCGAAGTAGAGGCGCCGGGCCTCCGGCTGCAACGGCTCGCCCGGCCGCGCCGGGCCGAGCGTCGCCTGCGAGCCGGGGCCACGCACGCCGAGTAGGGCAAGGGCCGCGAGCGCGGCGAGCCCGCCCAGGGCCAGCCAGAGCCGGCGGGGGCGCGGCGGAGCCTGGCTGGCGGATGGGCTCTCCGGCACCACCTCCGCCACGTGGCGCGGGACCTCCTCGGCCGTCTCCGCTCGGACCTCGCCCACGAACCGATAGCCCGCCTTGGGCACCGTCTCGATGAGGTCGGCGCCGCCACTCTCGGCCAGGGCGCGGCGCAGCAGGCGGATGGTCTGGCTGAGGTTGCCCTCGGTGACCACCACGTCCGGCCAGACCTCGGCCAGGAGCTGCTCTTTGTAGAGCAACCGGCCGGCATTGCGCACCAGGAAGACCAGGAGATCGAAGGCCTTGGGCGGCAGCGCCACGGGATCGCCGCCCCGCTGGAGCGTCCGCTCGCGGGCGTCGAGAGCGAAGGTTCCGAAGCGGAAGCGTTCCTGCGGCTGCATGGCGGCCTCGAAGCCGCCCTACTCTACTTGCTGCGCCTCGCCCGCCCCTCCACCCCATTGACAACAAATCTTGTCAATGGTGAAATCGGGGCCATGCAAGACCTCGAGGTCATCGATCACCCGGCCACCGCGACCGTCGCCCTCGACCCGGTCAGGAGCCGTCTGCTCGCGGAGCTGGCGGAGCCCGCGTCAGCGGCGGCGCTCGCGGCGCGTGTCGGGATCGCCCGCCAGAAGGTCAACTACCATCTGCGGGCGCTGGAGGCGCACGGGCTGGTGAAGGTGGCCGAAAAACGCATGTGGGGCGGGCTGACGGAGCGCCTGCTGGTGGCGACCGCGGCGTCTTACGTGATCTCGCCGAGCGCGCTGGGCCCGGTCGCCGCGGACCCCGGCCGCAGCGCGGACCGGCTCTCCGCGAGCTACTTGATCGCGCTGGCGGCCCGCATCGTGCGCGAGGTGAGCGATCTCTGGCGCCGCGCGCAGGAGGCGGGCAAGCGCCTGCCGACGCTGTCGCTCGACACCGAGGTCCGCTTCCGGTCGGCCGCCGAGCGCGCCGCGTTCACCGGCGAGCTGACCGAGGCCGTCACCCGGCTGGTGGCGCGCTACCACGACGCGCAGGCCCCGGGCGGCCGCTCGCATCGCTTGGTGGTGGTGGCGCACCCCCTGCCCCACGAAACCCGAACCGAAGTTCCATCCTGAGCACGAACGACACGAACCAAAGGAGACCATCATGAAGAGGATCGCAATCGCAGGACTGTTGATGGCGCTGCTGGCGGGCACCGCCTGGCTCTCGGCCCAGGAGGCGCCGGCAGCCGGTCATGCCTGGCTGGACCAGCTCGCTGGAGAGTGGGAAACCGAGGGTGAAGTGGTCCTCGATCCGAGCCAGCCGCCCATCAAGTCGAAGGGATCGGAGAGCTTCCGCAGGCTGGGCGACTATTGGGCCGTCTCCGACGTCAAGGGCACCTTCATGGACATGCCCTTCTCCGCGGTCTTCACGCTGGGCTTCGACCCCGGGACGAAGAAGTTCGTCGGCACCTGGGTCGACTCCTCGTCGAGCTACCTCTGGCACTACGAAGGCACCCTGGACGCGAGCGGCAAGACCTTGACGCTCGAGAGCGAGGGGCCCTGCGTCAGGACCCCCGGCAAGGACGCCAAGTTCCGGGACGTGATGGAGATCAAGAGCAACAACGAGCGGACGTTCACGAGCCGGGCGCTGATCGACGGCAAGTGGGAGACCATGGTCACCATCCACTCTCGGCGCAAGGCCTAGACGAGCCTCCCGCCGAGCCGCGCAAAGGAGCGATCATGCCGGTCAACAAAGATGCGTCCGGGCGCCGCTGGGTCGCGGTCGAGGCCGAGGTCCCCGGTACGCCGGAGCAAGTTTGGAAGGCCATCGCCACCGGGCCCGGGATCTCGGCCTGGTTCGTCCCCAGCCAGGTCGAGGAGTACCTCGGCGGCCTCGCCACCGCCAACTTCGGCCCGGGCATGGAGTCCGTGGCGAAGATCACCCTCTGGGATCCTCCCCACCGCTTCGTCATGGACAGCGAGGACCTGGGGCCGGGCGCGCCGCCGGTCGCCAGCGAGTGGATCGTCGAGGCACGCTCCGGCGGCACCTGCGTCGTGCGCGTGGTCCACAGCCTGTTCGCCGACGGCGAGGACTGGGACAACCAGCTCGTGGGCTGGGAGAGCGGCTGGCCCTCCTTCTTCCGCATCCTGCGCCTGTACCTCGAGCACTTCCCCGGGCAGCCTTCGGCCTCCTTTCAGCTCGGCGGCGTCGGCCCCGGGTCCCGCTCCGAGGCCTGGGCGGCGCTCACCGGCGCGCTCGGCATGGCCGGGGCCGCCGTGGGCCAACGGGTCAGCTCGCCCCACGGCGTGCCACCCCTCGCCGGGCTCGTCGTGCGGGTGGGGGAGGAGGCCTACCCCGAGGAGCTGCTGCTGCGGCTGGACGAGCCGGCGCCGGGCACAGCCCACTTCTTCGCCATGGAGATGGGCGGCCAGGTCTACTTGTCGGTGCGCATCTATCTGTACGGCGAGCAGGCGGCCTCCGTGGTCGCCCGCGACGAGCCGCTGTGGCAGACATGGATGGGAGAGCGCTTCCCGACCGGCGGCCTCAAATACGAGTGCTGAGGCCGCGCCTGCGGGGCCGCCCGTGGCTCGCGACTCAGAACCGGTGAAGAAACCGTAGCGAGCAGGGCCGGCTGCTAGGAGCGGGAGGACCCCGCGACAACGCAGACGGCCCGCGCAGCAGGTTTATTCACCGGCTCTAGCGCCGGGCGGCCGCGATGAACGCGTTCACCTGATCCTCGAGCACGGTCAGCGGCACCGAGCCCTGGGCGAGCACCGTGTCGTGGAAGTCGCGCAGGTCGAAGCGCGCGCCGAGTGCCTCTTCGGCGCGCTTCCTGAGCTCGCGGATCTTGAGCTCTCCCATCTTGTAGGACAGGGCCTGCGCCGGCCACGAGATGTAGCGGTCGGTCTCGGTCTCGACCTCGTGCAGCGACAGGGCGGTGTTGCCGGCCAGGTAGTCGATGGCCTGCTGCCGCGTCCAGCCGAAGGCGTGCAGGCCGGTGTCGACTACCAGGCGGCAGGCGCGCCACATCTCGTAGGTCAGGCGGCCAAAGTTGCTGTAGGGGTCGGTATAGAAGCCGGCCTCGAGCCCCAGGCGCTCGGAGTACAGCCCCCAGCCTTCGCCGAAGGAGTTGACGTAGGTGAAGCGGCGGAAGGCGGGCACGCCCTCGAGCTCGCGCTGCAGGGCGATCTGCAGATGGTGCCCCGGCACCGCCTCGTGCAGCGACAGGGCCTCGAGGGCGTAGAGCGGCCGGCTCTCGAGCGCGTAGGTGTTGACCCAGTAGGTGCCGGCCCGCGTCGAGTCCAGGGGCGCCTCGACGTAGCGGCCGGCTGTGTACTTCGGCGCCAGGTCGGGCGGCACCGGCTCGACGCCGTAGGGCTGGCGCGGCAGGCGCTTGAAGAGCGAAGGAAGCTTGCCGTCCATGCGCTTGGCGATGTAGGCCGCCTGCTTGAGCAGCTCCTCGCCGCTCTTCGGGTAGAAGCGCGGATCGGTGCGCAGGAACTGGACGAATTCCGCGAAGCTGCCCTCGAAGCCCACCTGGTCGATCACCGCCTGCATCTCGGCGCGGATGCGGGCCACCTCCTGGAGGCCGAGCTCGTGGATCTGCTCGGGGGTCAGATCGAGGGTGGTGAAGTGGCGGACCAGGTGGGCATACAGCTCGCGGCCGCGCGGCCACTCCGAGGCGCCGATCGTGGAGCGGGCGCCGGGGATGTACTCGCGGGTCATGAAGTCGAGGAACTTGCGGTAGGCGGGGATCACCGCCTCCTCGATCGTCCGCCGGCCGGCGGCGGAGAGGCGCTCGCGGTCGCCCGCGGGAAGGGTCGCGGGGAAGCTCGCGAACGGCTGCCAGAAGACGCTCTGCGTGACCTCGTCGACGATGTGGGTGGTGATGGTGGTCTCGAAGCCGGCGAACACCGCCTTGGGCGGCGTGAAGCCGGCGGCCAGGCCCTCGCGCATTAGCGCCACCTGCTGGTCGACGTAGACCGGGAAGGCCCGCAGGCGGGCGAGGTAATTGTCGTAGTCCTTGGCGACCAGGAAGTTGGTCTCGGCCGGCAGGCGGGCGAAGTAGCTGTGGAAACCGCCCTCGGCGGTGATCGGCATGCGGTGAGTGCCGAAGTCGAGCTCGGCGAGGTCGTCTTTCAGCTTGCGCTCGAGCATGTCGTAGCTCACGCGGTCGCCGGTGGCGAGCGCCGCGCGGTCGAAGGTCGCGAGCCGCTCGAGCGTCCGGCGGAAGAACGCCCCCCGGCGCTCGAAGTCGGCGCCGGCGAGCGACGGCAGCCGGTCGTCGTAGCGGTGGTCGCCCGTGCCCGAAGCGAAGAGCGGCTCCTCCCGAAGCTGGAACTCCCATACCTCCTCGAACAGGGCGGAGAGCGGGGCGGCCGCCTCGCTGGCGTCAACGCTCGCCACCGCCGTCAACAGCACGAGCAAACCGATGCCGGTCGAATGCATGTCGTGACCTCCCGATCGCAGACCATGTGTCCTACGAGGATAGTAGGCAGTGTCGCGGGGCGTCAACGGGCGGCTCTACAACAAGAGGGCCCGCCGTGAGGCGGGCCCGCAAACCGTCGCGAAGGCCGGAGGATCAGGAGATGGTGATCGGCGTGCCGTCGAACTTGGTGAGCTGGAAGCCGGCAAAGGGCTCGCGGTACGTCGCGAGCTGCTCGTGCAGGAGGCGGATGGCGAGCTCCTCGCCCTGGAAGAGGCCGGCGAGGTCGTCCGTGCGGAAGTGGAAACCCGACATGTCACGGCAGAGTGCGAGGTTCATCGCCAGCTTGTTGAGCTCGCCGCCGAGCGTCAACTGCGGTCCGTCGACGCCGACCACATAAGCCGGGAGCGGCGCCAGGCCGGTGGCGTTGGTCTTGACCAGGGCGCCGGGGAAGTTCGCCGCCTCATTGAAGAAGGCCTTGAGCACGGTGACTCCGGCGCCGGCCGAGAAGGCGTGCCCGGCCGGGTAGGAGGGGTGGGTCGGGCAGCCGGTGCGGGCGATCTGCGACAGCAGGTAGGTGCCGGTCGCCGACAGGCCCTGGGCGACGTTGCGCGCCTGGTTGTAGTTGAAGGTCCGGGTCAGCAGATCGGTGTCGGCGAGCAGGTCGCCGTGGATCGGATAGGAGGCGCCGGCGGTGATCTGCCGGTGCACCAGGCCGGAGAAAGCCTCCGGCCGGAGGCGCCGGTTGACGTTCCACTTCGAGTACCAGGTGTGGCGCTCGGCCTTGCCGGAGGCGCCGATCAGCTCGGCGAGGTGGGCGGTGCCGAAGGTGGAAAAGCCGGCCTGGCGGAGGCTGGTCTGGTAGGGGTGGTTGGCGTCGAGGCCGGGCGAGGCGGCGAACGGGAAGTTGGCCTGCAGGATCAGGTAGGCGCGGAAGTAGACCGAGTAGACGCGGTCGGTGAGGCCGAGCATGCCCATGTCGCGCGGGTTGCGCGGGAAGCGCAGGGTGGCGTCCAGCGGCGGGAAGAAGCCGGGGAAGGCGCCGACGCCGCCGTCCTGCACCTGCCGCCATTCGTTGAACTCGGTCATGAAGTCCTGCCCGGGCTGTGCGGTGCGAGCCTGCGGGGTGACCGGGATGCCGTCGTAGGTGAAGGCGCGGAGCAGGAACTGCGACACCCACGGCCCGTCGAGGCAGCCGGGGAAGGGCAGGCGGAACAGCTCCTGCGGCGTCACCACGCCGCCGCTGTCGCGCGGCCCGATGTAGCCGGAGTAGTTGTTGCCGAGGTCGGCGGCGGCGGCGGCCACGTCGGCGTTGGTCGCGTAGTCGGAGAAGGGGATGTCACGCAGCAACGCCATCCAGTAGAGCTCGGCCATCTCGGAGGCCATCAGGGCGCTGTCGATCGACGGCGCCGCCGGCACCGGGATCGCCTGTGAGTCGGGGCCTTCGATGTTGAAGGAGATGGCGCCCAGCGGGTTGAGCAGCCGGCCGATGCCCGGCAGGGCCTCGAACTGCGCGTAGTCGCCGTCGGCGATCGCCTGGCGCATCGCCTCGTAGGCCAAGGGGTCCACCTCGCCGGTCACCGGGTCGTGCGGGATGCCCTTGTGGTAGTTGCCGACGTAGCCCGGGTAGTTCTCCTCGTCGTCGTTGCACTCGTGATTCCAGACGCCGAGCTGCTTCTCGTCCTTCGCCGCGTCGACCTTGATCTTGAAAGCGGCGTTGCGGCGATGCTGTGGGCTCTCGGGGCCGATTTCGCAGTCGTCATGGTGGCCGCCACCGTGAGCCGCGGCCTCGGTTTCGGCCAACGATGCGATCGCCGCACCCGCGATGCCAGGAATCAGCGTGGCCCCGAGCGCGGTGCTGCTCACCCCGCTCAGGAAGGCACGGCGGTCGATTGCGGTTTCGGCACCGGCGTCGGAGCTGGCCTCGGCACGCTCTACGACCTCGCCGCGAGACTCGGGCTCTCGTTCCTCATGACTCATCATCCTTCTCCTTGGAATGCAGAAATTTGACTCCGGTGCACAAAACTCCAACCGAGCGTTCGAGTCCCAACGGCCTTTGCCTTCGGGTGCGGCAGCCGGCGAAACCGTGACACTCAGCTCGAAGATCCCGCTTCCTCCGTGACCAGCAGCAGGTCTTCGAGCGCGATGGCGAGGTCGGCGAGCCGCGGCCGCTCGAAAACGGTGCGCAGCGGCAGTGATAGGTCCAGGTCCCGCTCGAGCCTGGCGATGAGCTGGGTCACCCGCAGCGAGTGCCCGCCGAGGGCAAAGAAGTGGTCCTGCCGGCCGACCCGCGGCTGCTCGAGAACCTCGCACCAGAGCCGCGCGAGCAGCCTCTCGACTTCCGTGGCCGGCTCCTCGTGGCCATTCGCCGCGCCCTCGACCGGTGGCAACCGCGCCACGTCGACCTTGCCGCGACTCGTCAAGGGCAGCGCGGGCACGAAGACGAAGGCCGCTGGCACCATCGGCTCGGGCAGCTTCCGGCGCACTCGCTCCGCGAGCTCCGCCGCCTGCGGCGCGGCGGCGCCCTCCCCGATCTCGAGGTAGGCGACGAGCCGGTCGGTGACCGAGTGCCCGGTCGCATCGACTTCCTGCGGCCAGGGCAGCACCAGCACTTGACGGACCGCCGGATGTCCGGCGAGGGCCTCCTCGACCTCCCGGGGCTCGACGCGGAAGCCGCGGACTTTGAGCTGCCTGTCGGCCCGCCCCAGGTACTCGAGCTCGCCGTCGCGGCGGAACCGTACCCGGTCGCCGCTGCGGTAGAGCCTCTGGCCCGGGGCGGAGGAGAAAGGGTCCGGTACGAAGCTCTCGGCCGTCCGCCCTGGCAGGCCGAGGTAGCCGCGGGCGAGGCCCACCCCGCCCAGCAGCAGCTCGCCAGGCACGCCGAGCGGCACCGGCCGCAGCCGGTGATCGACCACCCTCGCCACCACGCCGGGGTTGGGCCGGCCGATCGGCACCTCGAGGGGGTCGCGGCTGTCCCAGGCGCGGCGCGGGAACGCCCACGTCGTCGCCGCCACCGTGGCCTCCGTAGGCCCGTAGGTGTTGAGGGTGACCACCGCTGCGCCGGCCGCCCGACTCCAGTCGGCGGCGCGCGCCGCCACCGCCCGCTCGCCGCCGATCACCAGCACCCGCAGGCCGGCCGGCAACACCGCCTCGGCCCGCCCGAGGGCGGCGGCGAGCTCGTGCCACCAGGCGGTCGGCAGGTCGAGCATGGTGATCCGCCGCTCGGCGCAGGCGGCGAGGAAGCGCGCCGGGGAAGCCAGCATCGCGTCCTCGCGCAGCACCAGGGTGGCGCCGTTGAGGAGCGCCGGGTAGATCTCTTCGGCACTGGTGTCGAAGCTCGCCGACGCGAATTGCAGCACGCGGTCGCCGGGGCCGAGGTCGAAGCGGAGTGCCGAGGCCACGGCGAACGCGGCGAGCGCGCGGTGCGGGATCATCACCCCCTTCGGCCGCCCCGTCGACCCCGAGGTGTAGACGACGTAGGCGAGCTGCAGGGGATCGGCCGCGGCGGCCGGCGCCGAGCTGGGCGCCAGCTCCTCCACCATGAGCAGGGGGACCTCGAGGCCGGCGAGCGACCCGCCGCGCGACCGCTGGCTCACGAGCCCCGCCGCGCCGGCGTCGGCGAGCACCTGGGCGACCCGCTCGCTCGGCGTCGCGGGATCGAGCGGCAGGTAGGCGGCGCCCGCGGAGAGCACGCCGAGCAGCGAGGCGATGAGGTCGGGCGTGCGCTCGAGGAGCACACCGATCACCGCCTCGGGCCGCGGGGCGAGGGCGGCGCGCACCGCGCCCGCCCGCTGGAGGAGCCCGGCGTAGGAAAGGTGCTCCTCGCCCGCGCCCACCACCGCGATCGACTCGGGCCAGGCGGCCGCCGCGGCGGCGATGCGTTCGTGGAGCGCGCAGTGCGCAGCGGCCGGGGGAGCCGCGGCCCACTCGACGAGAAGCTGCTGGCTCTCGGCCGCCGCGAGCGAGGCCAGACCACCGAGCGGGAGCTGCGGCGCCGCGATCATCGAGCGCAGCAGGGTCTCGAGCTGTGAGAGGAAGCGCTGGCAGGTGGTGCGGTCGAAGAGGCCGGCGTTGTAGGTGAGCTTGCCCTGCAGCCCTTCCGGCAGCTCGTTCCAGATCAGCGACAGGTCGATCAGCGCGCTGCGTTGGCCGGGATCGCGGCGTTCGATCGCCAGCCCCGGGAGCTCCCAGCGGATGCGCGGCACGTTCTGCAGCACCAGCATGGCGTGGAACATCGGCGCGAGCAGGAGGTCGCGGTTGGGACGCAGGTCCGCCACCACGAGATCGAAGGGCAGCTCCTGGTGGGCATAGGCGCCGAGCGCCATCTCCCGCGTCTCGCCGAGGTACGCGACCAGGGGGGCCTCGGGGCCAGGTCTCAGGCGCAGCGCCAGGCCGTTGATAAACAGGCCGATCAGCGGCTCGACCTCGCGGCGCTGGCGGTTCGCGATCGGGCTGGTCACCACCACGTCCCCATGTCCGGTCCAGCGGGCGAGCAGGATGCCGAAGGCCGCGAGGAGACTCATGTAGAGGCTGAGACCCTGCCGCTGCGAGAAGCGGCCAAGCTCGGCCGAGAGGTCCGGCGCGAGGCACAGGGCGACGGTCGCGCTCGGCTGCTCGCGGCCGGCGACGCGGGGCCGGTCGAGCGGCAGGTCGAGACCGTCGGGCGCGTCGCCCAACTGCTCCCGCCACCAGCCGAGCATCCGTTCGAGGCGCTCGCCGGTGAGCACCCGATGCTGCCAGAGGGCGTAGTCGCCGTACTGGATCGGCAGCGGCTCGAGGCGAGCCGGCCGCTCGTCGAGCGCCGCCGCGTAGAGCTCGCCCCACTCCGCGGCCAGCACCTGGAGCGACCAGCCGTCGCCCGCGATGTGATGCTGGTTGAACAGCAGCCGGTGGATCTCGGCGCCGGCCTTGCCGCAGAGCCGCACCAGCGAAACGCGGATCAGCAGGTCGTGCGCGAGATCGAAGCGCCGCCTGCCCTCGACCTGCACCAGCCGCGCGTCCTCGCGCTCGCGGTCGGCGGCGCAGAGGCCGGTCAGGTCCACGAGCGGCGTGCGGAAACCACCGGGCGGCCCGACCACGAGGTAGAGCTCTTCGCCACGCAGCTCGAAGGTGGTGCGCAGCGCCTGGTGGCGGCGCACCACCTCGCCCAGCGCCTCGGCCAGCAGGCGCACCCGGAGCTGGCCGGTGAGCACGAACGTCGAAGGCATGTTGAAGGCCGAGCCACCAGCCCCCACCTGCTCCAGGAACCACATGGCGCGCTGACCGAAGGCGGCGAGGATGGGTGTGCCGGCCGGTGCCGGGCTGATCGCCGGCACCTCGTCGTCGCCGCGCCCGCGGGCGCCGATCTCGGCGGCGAACGCGGCGACCGTCGGGTGCTCGAAGATCAGCCTGAGCGGCAGCTCGATGCCGAGCAGCTCACGCAGCCGGGCCAGGACCTGGGTGCCGAGCAGGGAGTGACCGCCCAGGGCGAAGAAGTCGTCGCTCACCCCGACTCGCGGCACGCCGAGCACCTCGGCCCAGACCCCCGCCAGCAGCTCCTCGGCGCCCGTGCGGGGGGCCTCGTGGGCATCGCCCGCCAGCGTCCACTCGGGATCGGGGAGGCTGCGCTTGTCCACCTTGCCGCTCGGGGTCAGGGGGAGCTCGGGGAGGACCAGCACGGCCGCCGGCACCATGTACTCCGGCAGGTGGGTGCCGAGGCAGGTGCGCAGCGCGGCGACCGTCGGCGGCTCGGCCCCCGCCGGCGGCACCACGTAGAGCACCAGCCGGGGGTCTGCCGCGTCGGCCGGCCGGCCCGGCGTCGCCACCTGCCGCACCAGCGCCACCGCCTGCCGCACCGCTTCGTGGGTGACCGCCACGGCCTCGATCTCCCCGAGCTCGATGCGGAAGCCGCGGATCTTGACCTGGGTGTCGATCCGCCCGAGCACCTCGATCCGGCCGTCGGTCTTCCACCGCGCCAGGTCGCCGGTGCGGTAAGCCCGCGCGCCCGGCCGGCCGCTCGCACAGTCGGGCACGAAGCGCTCGGCGGTCAGCGCCGGGCGGCCGAGGTAGCCGCGGGCGAGGCCCTTGCCGGTCAGCAGCAGCTCGCCGGGCACGCCGATCGGACATGCTTGCCCGCCCGGGGCCACGATCCACGCCTCCTCGCCCTCCATCACCCGGCCGATCGAGACCTTCTCGCCGGGGTGCACGCGACCGTAGCTCGACCAGATCGTGGTCTCGGTGGGCCCGTATAGGTTCCACAGCTCGCCGACCCGCGGCAGTAGGGTGTGCAGGAACTCGGGAGGCATCGCCTCGCCGGTCGAGATGCAGCGCAGGAGGGGCTCCCCCTCCCAGCCCGCCGCGAGCAGGAGGCGGTAGGTCGCCGGCGTCGCGTTGAGCAACGCGGCCCGGCTGTCGCGCACGGTCGCGGCAAGCTCGCGGCCGTCGAGCGCCGTCTCGCGCCGCACCAGCTCGATCCGCCCGCCGACCGCGAGCGGCAGGTACATCTCCGCCTCGGCGATGTCGAAGGACAGGGTGGTGACCGCCAGCATGCCCTCGCCGCGCGACAGCATCGGCCATGCGGCCATCGCCGCGAGCAGGTCCTCGAGCGCGCCGCGGGTGACTCCCACCCCCTTCGGCCTGCCGGTCGAGCCCGAGGTGTAGAGGATGTACAAGAGGCAGTCGCGCAGCGCCCACTCGCTGTTCGTGGCCGGAGCCGTGGTCGCGGCCACGATGGACCGCGACAGCTCCTCCCAGCGCACCACCCTCGGCGGCGGTTCGAGCCCGGCGACGTCGACCGCGGCGGCGGTCGAGCCTTCGACCAGGAGCAGGCGAGCGCCGCTGTCGGCGAGCATGTGAGCGAGGCGAGCGGCCGGGAAGCCGGGGTCGAGGGGCACGTACGCTCCCCCTGCCCGCAGCACGCTGAGCAGCACCAGCGGCAGGTACGCTCCGCGCTCGAGGCAGAGACCGACCACCACCTCCGGCCCGACCCCCAGCCCGGTGAAGCGCGCCGCGAGGCGAAGGGAGGCCTGGTCCAGGAAGCCGTAGCTGGTGTGCTCGACACCCTGGCGGACGGCGACCGCGTCCGGCTGCAGGCGCGCCCAGTGGCTGACCCGCGCGGAGATCGACGGTGTCTCGCCGGCCGGCAGCGGCCGGTCGTTCCATTCGATCGCTCCCAAGTGGCGCTCGGCCGGGCCGGGAAGGAGCAGGCTCGCCAGGGACCGCGGCGGCCCGGCCGCTCCCTCGGCCAGGAGCCGCGCCCACTGCTCACCGAAGCGCAGCATGGTCGTCGCGTCGAAGAGGTCGCGATTGAAGACCAGCCGGCCGCAGAGCTCACCCGCCACCTCCGCCAGCTCCAGCGCCAGGTCGTGGAGCGCCGAGCGCGGCGGCAGATCCTCGGCCTCCCAGCTTGGTCCGTCACCGCCCGGGGACGGCTCCGCGGGATGGCGGCTCCAGGCGAGGGTGACCTGGAAGACCGGGGCGAAGGAGAGGTCGCGCTGCGGCTGGAGGTCGGCGAGCAGGCGCTCGAAGCGCAGCTCGCGGCGGTCCCAGGCCGCGACGAGCGCGGTGCGGGCGTGCAGGGCGAGCTTGGCGAAGCTGCCCGCGGCGCCGATCTCGAGCCGCACCGGGAGGAGCTGGGTGAGCGGCCCGATCGCCGCGCCGGCCCGGGCGCCCCCGGCCTGGTCACCACGGGCCTCACGAGCGTCCCAGGGCCACCCGATCACCACGTCCTCCTGGCCGCTCCAGCGGCCGAGGAGCGCGGCGTAGGCCGCGAGAGCCAGTTCTTCGGGCGCCGTGCCGAGGAGCGCCGAGGCACCGGCGAGCGCGGCCAGGGTGCCGGGCGGCAGCGGAACGGGCACCGCATCCCCTCGATGCCGTTCGACCGCCGGCCGCGGCCGGTCGGTGGGCAGCGCGAGCAGCGCCGGGGCGCCGGCGAGCGCCTCGCGCCACCAGGCGAGCATCGTGGCGAGGGCCTCGCCCCCCGGGGCTTCCCGCTCGCGCTCGGCGAGGTCCGCCATGGCGACGGTCGAGGCGAGCGGCACGGCCGGCTCCTGGTAGAGCGAGCGCAGCTCGGCACCCAGCAGGCGGAGCGAGCGCTCGTCGGCCGCCAGTCGATGCACGGTCAAGAGCAGGCGGTGCTCCGCCGCGGCCAGCCGCAGGAGTCGAGCGCGAGCCAGCGGGCCGCGGGCAAGGTCGAAGCCGGCCTCGGCCTGCCCGAGCGCGAGGCCGGCGCCGAGACCACCGGCGAGGCGAACGCGATCCGCGCCGTCGAGGCGCGTGAGATCGATTACCGCCAGCCGGCGCTCGGCCAGCTCGGCCACCGGCCTGGCGCGCTGCCAGACCGCCCCCTGGTCGACCTCGAAGCCGCTGCGCAGCACCGGGTGCCGGTCGAGGGTCTGGCGCCAGGCGCGCGCCAGCGCCGCCACGTCGAGCGCCCCCGAGAGCCGCCAGGCCGCCGGCAGGTGATACTCGGCCGGGAAGGCCTCGAGGTCGGCCATCAGCCGCAGCCGCTCCTGCTGGTAGGAGGCCGGCCGGCGCTCTCCCCCACCCCCGGCGAGCGGCGGCGATGCGCCGCGGCCGGCGATCGCCTCTGCCAGGGCCCGCACCGTCGGCCGCTCGAAGAACTGCCGTAGCGGCACCGCGACGCCCAGGGCCTGGTGGACCCGGGCCGCCATCATGGTGGCGAGGAGCGAGTGCCCGCCGAGTGCGAAAAAGTCGTCTTCCGGCCCTATCTCTTCCACCTTGAGGAGCGGGCGCCAGACGCCGGCGAGCAGTCGCTCGAGCGGCGAGGCGAGCGCCGCCGCGCCGCCGCCCGCGCTTCCCCAGCGGGGCTCCGCCCCCCACTCAGGCATAGGGAGCGCGCGGCGGTCGAGCTTGCCGTGAGGGTTGAGCGGCAGGGCGGCGAGCGGCACGAGCGCCGCGGGCACCATGTAGGCGGGCAGGCGGGCCTCGAGCTCGCGCCGCACCAGGCCGAGGTCGAGCTCGGCCGCGGCCGGCACCAGATAGGCCGCGAGCCGGGTGCCGAGCTCGGCATCCTCGCGCGCCACGGCCACCACCTGCGCCACGCCGGGCAGCCGGCCCAGCACCGCCTCCACCTCCTCGAGCTCGACCCGGAAGCCCCGCACCTTGACCTGCCGGTCCGCGCGACCGGCGAAGCTCACCTCGCCGTTGGGCAGGAAGCGGCCGCGGTCGCCGGTCAGGTAGAGGCGGTCGCCCTGGCGGGCGCCCCAGGGGCTGGGGAGGAAGCGCCGTGAGGTCGCCTCGTCGTCGCCCAGGTAGCCCAGGGCGAGGTGCGGGCTGCGGATCGCGATCTCGCCCTCCTCGCCCACTCCCGCGAGCGCGCCTGCCTCGCTCACCACCAGGAGCTGGCAGCCCTCCATGCCGGTCCCGAGCGAGATCACCTCGTGCGGCTCGTCCGGCTCCACCTCGTGGCAGGCGAGCGCCCGCTGCGTCTCGGTGGCGCCGTAGAGGTTGATCAGCCGGGCGCGGGGTGCGACCTGCCGCAGCCGCGCGACATCGCGCCGGCGCAGAGCCTCGCCGACCACGAAGGCGGCGCGCAGAGTCTCGACCGGCGGCTGCGGCCGGGCCGGGGGCGGCGTGGCGAAGAGCTGCGCCATCGCCGGGGTGAGGTTGGCGAGGGTGGCGCCCGCCTCCCGCGCCCAGCCGGCGAGATAGCCCGGCTCGGCGAGGCGCTCCGGGTCGGGGACCACGACCGCGGCACCCAGGCACAGGGGCACCAAGAGATCGCGCTGCAAGGGGTCGTGCGCCAGCCCCGAGAGCATGGTCATGCGGTCGCCCGGCCCGATCTCCCAGCGTGCCTGCCAGACGGGTAGGAAGTGGCTGAGCGAGCCATGGGCGCCGAGCACCGCCTGGGGTCGGCCGGTCGAGCCGGAGGTGAAGCCGACGACGGCCGGCGAGCGCGGTCCTACCTCCACCCGCGCCACCGGGCCGCCGGCGATGCGGCCGACGGCCGGCAGCTCGCGCTCGGCCCAGCGCTCGCCCGCGCGGGCCGCCGGCAGCTCCACCCGGACGGCGCAGCCCACGCGCTCCAGGGCCACCGCCAGTCCCTCGGGGAGAGGCCCGGCCGCCACGAGAGCCACCAGCGCTCGCGGCCTCGCCAGCTCCACGAGCTCGACCAGGCGGTCGCGCGGGTAGGCCGGGTCGAGGATCAGGCACACCCCTCCGGCCTGGAGGCCTCCCAGGAAGGCGGCGGCGAGCGGGGCGCTCCTGTGGGCGAAGATCGCTACCCGCTCCCCGACCGCGAGCCCCCCGGCCGTGAGCGCCGCCGCCACTCGCTCGCTCGCCTCGCGCAGCTCGCCGTAGGTCCATGCCACCCGGGGGTCGGCGATCGCCTGGCGCGCCGGCTCCGCGAGCGCCCGCCGGCGGAAGATCTCCGCCACCGAGCCGTGCCAGGCGTCCGGCAGCTCGGCCGTGGGATCCGGCAAGCGGCCGCGGCTGCCGGGAGTGACCAACGAGTGGGCGGCGAGCGGCCGGTCTGGCTCGGCCACCGCCTGGGCGAGAAGGCCGGCGAGCTGGTCGAGGAAGATCTCCATGCGCTGGCGCGCGAAGCGGTCGGCGTTGTAGACCACGGTCCAGCCGAGCGTCCCGTCGCTCTCGGCGACGTACAGCGTGAGGTCGAACTTCGCCGTCGCCTCGGGGGCCCCCTCGACCTCGAAGGCGAGCTCGCCGTCGCCCCGGCGCAGGGCCGCGAAGTTGAGCACGTTGAGCAGCACCTGGAAGACCGGCGTGCGAGAGAGGTCGCGGGGCAGGTCCAGCTCGCTCAGCAGGCGCTCGAACGGCAGGTCCTGGTGGGCGAAGGCGCCGAGCGCCACCTCGCGCGCCTGGCGCACGAGCTGGCGGAAGGTCGGGCGGCCCCCGAGATCCAGCCGCAGGGCGAGCTGGTTCAAGAAGCAGCCGATGAGCGGCTCGACCTCGCGCCGGGTGCGGCCGGCGACGGGCGCGCCGACCACCACCTCTCCCTGCCCCGAGAGGCGGGAGAGGAGCGCGGTCAGGGCCGCGAGGAGCACCATGAACAGGGTCGCCCGCTCCTGCTCCGCGAAGCCCAGCACGGCGGCTCTCAGCTCCGCCGGCAGCTCGCGGCGCAGACGTCCGCCACGCGACGCCCGGGCCGCGGTCCGCGGCCAATCGGTGGGAAGCTCGAGCGCGGGCGGCGCCCCGGCCAGGCGGCGGCGCCAGTAGGCGAGCTGGTCCGCGAGCCGCTCGTCGCCGTGCCAGCGCCGCTGCCAGGCGGCGAAATCCGCGTACTGGAAGGCCAGCTCGGGGAGCGGCGACGGCCGCCCCGCGGCGGGCCCCTGGGTGGACCCCTGAGAAAACCCCTGAGCGAACCCCTGAGAGAACCCCTGAGAGAACCACGGGTAGAGGGCCGCGAGCTCGGCGAGCAGGATGCCGATCGACCAGCCGTCGGAGACGATGTGCGGCTGGTTGAGCAACAGCCGGGAGCGGCGCGGGTGCACATCGAGCAACAGCAGCCGGCAGGCGAGGAGAGGCCCGTGCTCGAGGTCGAAGCGGTGGGCCGCCACCCCCGTCGCGCAGCGCCTGGCCTCGCGCTCGCGGGCCTCTCCCCCGAGCCCGCAGAGGTCGACGACCGGAATCTGCACCGGCACTGCCAGCCCAATCCGCTGCCGCGGCCCGTCAGGGGTCGGGTGGAAGGTGGTGCGCAGGACCTCGTGACGGCGGACGATCTCCGACAGGCTGCGCCGGAGCACCGCGGCCGAAACCTCGCCGGTCAAGAGCAGGCTGCCGGCGATGTTGTAGGCCGTGCTCTGCGGGTCGAGCCGCGCGAGGACCCACAGCCGCTCCTGGCTGAAGGAGAGCGGCAGGTCGCCGTGGCGCGGCACCAACTCGAGGTCCGGCAGGCGCTCGCCTCGCCCGAGCTCGGCCACCGCCGCGGCCAACGCCGCCGGGGTTGGCCGGTCGAAGACGGTGGCGAGCGGCACCGCCGTCCCCAGCCGTGCCCCCAGCCGGGCGACCAGGCGGGTGGCGAGCAGCGAGTGGCCGCCCAGGGCGAAGAAGTCGTCCTCGACGCCGATCGACTCCGGCGGGCGGCCGAGGACCTCCGCCCACAGCGAGACCATCGCCTCTTCCGCCGCGGTCCGAGGTGCCAGCCGCTCGGCGGCCACGCCCCGCCACTCCGGGGCCGGCAGGGCGCGGCGGTCGAGCTTGCCGGTGGCGGTCAGGGGCAGCGCCGGCAGGAGCACGAACGCCGCCGGCACCATGGCCTCGGGAAGCCGCTCGGCGGCGAAGGCACGAAGCGCGGCGACATCGGGGCCGGCCGCCACCGTGGTGGGCGCCGGCGTGGCGGCCGGCACCAGGTAGGCCACCAGCCTGGTTTCGCCGCCGTCCTCGCGGGCGAGCACCACGGCCGCGCCCACCCCGGGCGCCGCGGCGAGCACCCGCTCGACCTCCTCGGGCTCGATGCGGATGCCGCGCAGCTTGACCTGGGAATCGATCCGACCCAAGTACTCGAGAACGGGGTACTCGAGAACGCCGCCGGTGGGGACCTCCGCCCAGCGCACCAGGTCCCCCGTGCGGTAGGCTCGAGCTCCCTCCCCCCGCGCCCAGGCCGCCGGCAGGAAACGCTCGGCGGTGGCCGCCGGCCGGCCGAGGTAGCCGCGGGCGAGGCCGGCCCCGGCGAGGAGCAGCTCCCCCGGTACACCGGCCGCGGCGCTCTCCCCGGCAAAGAGGGCTCCGGGCCCGGCGACCCGTACCTCGAGGTTGGCGATCGGCCGGCCGATGGGCACGGTCCCGGGGCCCGCGGCGAGTGCCTGGTCATCACAGCGCAGGAACGTGGCGTCGACCGTCGCCTCGGTGGGGCCGTACTGGTTCCACAGCTCTGCCGGGCTCGCCGCCCGGAAACGGCGCGCCAGCTCCGCCGGCAGCGCCTCGCCCCCGGCGAAGACCAGCCGCAGGCCGGTGGCCGCCCCGAGGAGGCCGGTGCCGGGGAAAGCGGGATCGGGGACGGCGGCGTCGAGGAAGACCGCCATCAGGGAGGGCACGAAGTGGGCGATCGTGGCGCGGCTGTCGGCCAGCTCCGCGGCCAGCGCCAGCGGATCGCGCGACGCACCGGGAGTTGGCAGCACTAGGCGCGCGCCGGCGGCGAGCGGTGCCAGCAGCTCCCAGACCGAGTAGTCGAAGCCGATCGCGGCGCCCTGCATGACGGCGTCGCTCGGCCGTAGAGGGTAGGCCTCCCCGCCCCAGCAGATGCGGTTGACGATCGCGCGGTGCGAGACCACGACGCCCTTCGGCCGGCCCGTGGAGCCGGAGGTGAAGATCACGTAGGCGGCCTGGTCGGGGTGGGGGAAGCCCTCACCCCTGCCCCTCTCCCGCCTGCGGGCGAGGGGTTCTGAGAACGTCTCGCAGAGGCCGACCTCTCCCGATGGAGCAAGCTCGTCCGCCCGCAGGACGAGCACTCTCCACGTAGCCTCGTCCCCTCCGGCCCCCTCTCCCGCTTGCGGGAGAGGGTTGGGGTGAGGGCCATCCTCGACCAGCAAGACCGTCGGCCGCGCGTCCTCGAGCATGGCGGCGACGCGCGCCGGGGGCAGCGCCGGATCGAGGGGCAGGTAGACACCTCCGGCCTCGACCACCGCCAGCGCCGCCATCACGAGGAGCGGCGTGCGCTCGAGGGCCACAGCCACCACTTCCTCCGGTGCCAGCCCTTCGTCGCGCAGCCGCGCAGCGAGCCCGTCCACTTGCGACCAGAGGCCCGCGGAGCTCCACTGCTCGGCGCCCCAGGCGACGGCCACGGCGTCCTCGCGGTCCCGGGCGCCGGCGCGGCAGAGAGCACCCACCGAGACCTCCGGCATCGCCTCCGCCGGGCCGCTCCCCCAGGCCGCGAGCTCCTGCCGCTCGGCGGCGCTGGCGAGCGGCAGGTCCACGAGCCGCGACCGAGGGTCCTCGACGGCGCCGACGAGCAGGTTCGCGAGGTGGCCGAGCAGCCGCTGGATGCGACCGGCGTCGAAGAGGTCCGTCGCGTACTGGGCGTGAAGGAAGGAGGCGCCCCCTTCCTCGATCACCGCCAGGGAGAGATCGAACTTCGATTCCTCGCGCGCCAGACCGCGGCGCCGCACCGCCAGGCCCGGCAGCGCCAGGCTCCCCTCGCCGCCGTCGAGACCGAGGAACATCACCTGGAACAGCGCGGAGCGCGACCGGTCGCGCTCCGCCGTCAGCTCCTCGACCAGCCGCTCGAAGGGCAGTTCCTGGTGAGCGTAGGCGGCGACCGCCCGCTCCCGCGCCTCGCCCACCAGCGCCGCGAAGGCCGTCTCGGCCCGCGGGCGCAGGCGCAGCACAACGGTGTTGACGAAGACCCCGACCACCTGCTCGAGCTCCCGCCGCGGGCGGTCGAGGACCGGCGTGCCGAGCAGCAGGTCGCGCTTCCCGGTGTAGCGCCACAGCAGCGTCGCGAAGCCCGCGAGGAGCACCATGAACGGCGTCGCCTGGAGCTCGCGGGCGCGCCGGCCGAGAGCCTGGACCGTCGCCGGCGGAAGCGCCAGCCGCTCGGCGCCGCCGCGCTGCGACGGGCGGCGGGGGCGCGGCCGGTCGGCGGGCAGCTCGAGCACCTGCGGCGCTCCCTCGAGCTCTCGCCGCCAGAACGCCAGCAGGCTCTCGAGCCGCTCACCGTCGAGCCGCCGGCGCTGCCACGCGGCGTAGGAGGCATAGAAGACGGCCGGTTCCGGGGGCACCAGGCTCGGCCCGCTCTCGACCGTCTCGCGGTAGAGCGCGGCGAGGTCGCGGTACAGCACCGGCATCGAGCCGCCGTCGGCGGCGATGTGGTGGACGGTCAAGAGCAGCAGGGCGGATCGGTCCGCGCGCGCGACGAGCAGGGCGCGCAGCGCCGGGTCCGCCGCGAGGTCGAACGGGCGCTGCGCCTCGGCGCGGGCCAGCGCCAGCTCCACGGCCTCGCGGTCGGCCGTACCCAGCGCGCCGAGGTCGACCGTGGGCAGCCGGGGAGGAGGAGCCGGCAGGATCCGCTGCCAGGTCTCGCCGAGGGAGGTAAGGAAGACCGTGCGCAGCGCCGGATGGCGCGCGGCAAGGCGCGAGAGAGCGAGCGCCAGGCCGCGCCGGTCGAGCGGCCCCTCGATCGTCCAGGCCCGCGCGATGTGGTAGGCGGAGGTACCCGGTTCCAACTGGTCGAGAAACCACAGCCTCTGCTGCGCGAAGCTCAGCGGCTGCGGCCCGTCGGGAGCCCCGCGCGCCAGGGCCGGGGCGCGCCCCCCGCCGTCGGTCCGGGACGGGCGGCCGGCGCGAACCCTCGCTTCGAGCAGCTCGCGAGCCGCCGAGGTCGCGGGCCGGGCGGAAGGCGGCGTGGATGGTCTGCTCACCGAGGCCCTGGGCTGGGAAGCCGCGCGCGGTAGCGCCGGATCGCCCGGGCCAGGCGGGCGACTCCGTCGTCGATGCGCTCTGGCGACAGATTCGCGAAGCTCAGGCGCAGGCAATGGCCGGCGTGGCGACGGCCGGCGACATCGAAGGCGGCGCCGGGGCAGAAGGCAACCCGCTCGCTCTCGATCGCGAACGGCAGGAGCCGGGCGGCGTCGAGGTCGCGCGGCAGCTCCAGCCACACGAAGAAGCCGCTCGCGGGACGGCTCCACCGCGCCTCGTCGCCGAGGTGGCGGTCGAGCGCGGCGAGCAGCGCGTCCCGGCGCTCTCGATACGCCCGGCGCAGCCGGGCGACGTGGGAGGCGAGGTCTTCCGCCTCGAGGTAGAGGGCGAGCGCCCGCTGGGCAACGGTCGCGGTGTCGATGTCGCTCGCGTGCTTCAGGGCGGAGAGCACCGGCACCAGGTTCGCCGGCACCACCAGCCAGCCGATGCGCAGGCCCGGAGCCAGGATCTTCGAGTACGAGCCCAGGTAGAGCACCCAGCGCTCATCGAAGGCGCGCAGCGGCGGCACGGCCTCGGCGTCGTAGGTCAGGTGGCCGTAGGCGTCGTCCTCGACGAGCGGCAGGCCGTAGGCGCGCGCCAGCTCGACCAAGGCCAGGCGCTGCTCGAGGGTCAGGCTGCCGCCCAGCGGGTTGTGGCCCTCGGGGATCAAGTAGAGGAAGGCTGGGCGCGCTCCAGCGGCGAGCCGGGCGGCGACCGCCTCGACGTCGATGCCGGCCGCGGCGCTGGTGGGGACGGCGAGGAGCTCCGGCCGGTAGGGCTTGAGCACCATGTGGATCCCGTCGTACACCGTCTCCTCGACCATCACCGCGCCGCCGGGGTTGAGCAGCAGCCGGGTGACGAGGTCCATCCCCTGCTGCGCGCCGGTGGTCAAGAGGATCTGCGACTCGTCGCAGGAGACGCCGCGGCGGCGCATCAGGCCGGCGACCTGGGCCTTGAGCTCGCGGCTGGGCAGGCCGTACTGGAGCGCTCCCGGGTCCTCGGCGAGCACCCGCTGGAAGGCTCGGCTCATCGCCTCCGCCGGGAACAGCTCGGAGGCGGGCAGGCCCACGCTGAAGGAGAGGACTTCCGGCGAGCAGGCTTTGCCAAGTAAGTCGCGCAGGGCGGACTGCGTCATCGCCGGGACGGAGTCCGCGAGGGCGAGCACCGGCGGGGCGGCGGCCTGCGGCAGGGTGACGAGCTTGGTGGGTTCGATCCGCGTCACCGCCGCTCCTGCGACCGCCGATCCGAGCCGGGAGATGAAGCAAGAGTGCAAATAGACCGTGGGAACGGGACAATGGTGCCCGCTCGACCCGCGAGCCGGCGGCGGCGCGCCGCTCCCTCAGTGGACGGCATCCGGCAACTCGTCCTCGACGTGGCGGATGCGGGGATGGGCGTAGACCCAGGCGGTCGCCGCCAGCGGCAGGCCGGCGAGCACCAGATAGAGCAAGCCGATGCCGCGGCCCGGCCCGACGCCGAGCCACGCTCCCACCGAGCCCGCCAGGGCACCGCCCGGCGCCAGCAGGGGATTGAACACGTGGTCGGCGAGCGGGCCGGCGAGGAGCTGGGCGAGTGGGATCGTCACCTGGGCGATCACCCGCCGCACGGCGAACACCCTCCCTTGCACGTCCGGCGGCACCTTGGCCTGCCAGATCGCCTGGCTGCAGCCGTTGACGATCGGCACCGCGAAGAGCCCGCAGGCCAGGGCGCCGGCGATCAGCGGCGACGACGGCCGCAGGCCGGCGGCGAGCAGGGCGGCGCCGAGCAGCGCACCCCCGGCGAGCACCCCGTGGAGGCGCCGGCCGGGGCCTCCCCCAAGGCTCATCACCAGCCCGCCCGCCAGAAAGCCGAGGTTGAGGGTGAAGAGCACCCCGCCCAGGACCGCCGGGGTCGCGAACGAGAGCACCAGCGGCGTCACCAGCACCGTCCCCATGCTAAAGGCGAGGTTGAGGGCGGCGAAGTAGAGGAGCAGGCCGAAGAGGCCCGGGCGCTCGCGGATGAACCGCCAGCCGAAGACGATCTCGTGGCCCAGGCTGCCCCTGGCGGAGCGCCCGGCCTCGCTCTCCGGCGGCGCCGGGATGGTGACCAGCAGCAGCGACAGGGCGGCGAAGGCGAAGCTCGCGAAATCGAGCCACACGATGCCGCCCACGCCGATGGAAGCGAGCAGGAACCCGGCCGGCAACGGCGCGAAGCCGGCCGCGCCCTGCGCGAGCTGGATCAGGCCGCTCGCCCGGCCGAGGTGCCGCTTCGGCACCAGCAGCGTGGTCGCGGCGACGTAGGCAGGCCAGTGGAAGGCCTGCAGCAGCGAGCCCATGGCGACGTAGAGGAAGACCTGCCAGGTGGCGAGCGTCGTGAGGCTGATGACCGCCGCCATCACGCCGCTCGCCAGGCCCGCGAGCAGGTTGCCGGCGATCATCACCCGCCGGCGGTCCCAGCGGTCGACGAGCGCCCCGGCGAGCGGGGAGAGGAGCAGGCTCGGCAGGCCGGCGGTCAGCGCGATGAGCGAGAACTGGGTGGCGGAGTGGGTCTGCTGGAAGACCCAGACCCCGAAGGCGAAGCGGGTGAACGACGAGCCCACGAGGGAGACGAGCTGCCCCACCCACATGAGCCAGAAGCGCTTCAGGTTCTCGCCGCCGGTGAAGAGCGGCGGCGCGGTCTCAGCCTGCACCGGGCCTCGCCGCCTCGTCCGCCAGCAGGCGGGCCTCTATCTCGGCGGCGAAGTCCGCCAACCTCGGTGCTCGAAACAGCTCGCGCAGCGGGATCTCCAGAT
Organism: Thermoanaerobaculia bacterium; assembly: GCA_044869805.1. Taxonomy (GTDB): domain Bacteria; phylum Acidobacteriota; class Thermoanaerobaculia; order Multivoradales; family SZUA-115; genus CAWDVR01. The sequence continues at coordinate 183,834 of JBIOXV010000005.1, forward strand.
CGAGCGCCTGCCACAGCCGCGAGATCACCTGCGTCGCCGAGAGCGACTGGCCGCCGAGGGCGAAGAACTGGTCCTGGCGGCCGATCGCCGCCGCCTCGCGCCCCAGCACCTCGGCCCAGACCTCCGCCACCAGCCGCTCGACCGCAGTCTCCGGCTTCGCCGTGGCCTCCTCCCCTCCCGGCCGGGCCGCCTCGGGCGGCGGCAGGGCCCGGGTGTCGAGCTTGCCGTGCGGCGTGAGCGGCAGGGCGGAGAGCGGGAGGAAGAAGCCCGGCACCATGTAGGCGGGAAGCTGCCGCGAAAGATGCTCGCGCAGCCGCTGCGGGCTGGGAGCCCCCTGCCGGCCGACGACGTAGGCCACCAGGCGAGGGCCGGCGGAGCCCTCCTCCGCCGCCGGCCCGGGCTGGAGGACCACCGCCGTCTCGGCGACCTCGGGGTGCCGCGCCAGCCAGCCCTCGATCTCCGCCAGCTCGACCCGGAAGCCGCGGAGCTTCACCTGGCGGTCGGCCCGGCCACTGAAGGCCACGCCGCCGTCGGGGAGGAAGCGCCCGAGGTCGCCGGTCAGGTAGAGGCGGTCTCCCGAGTGCTCCGTGAAGGGGTTGGCGAGGAAGCGAGCGGCGGTCGCCGCCGGGTCGCCGAGGTAGCCGAGCGCGAGGAAGTGGCTGCGCACGGCGATCTCTCCCAGCTCGCCGATGCCCGCGAGGAGAGCCGCGCGCGCGCCCCCGGAGACAGCCTCCGCTCGGCCGAGCTCGCCGGGGCCGGGCTCCTCGGGGCCGGGCTCCCCGGCAAGCCCGCGCGCCCCCTCCGGGCCGCACGCCAAAACCAGGAGCTGGCAGCCCTCCATGCCCCTGCCGAGCGGCAGCACCTCGTGACCGGCCTCGCCGGCAGGCGGGACGAGGTGGTAACCCACCGCCCGTTGGGTCTCGGTGGCGCCGTAGAGGTTGACCACCGCCAGGCCCGGGGCCAGCCCGCGCAGGCGGGCGACGTCCGAGCGCCGCAGCGCCTCGCCGACCAGGAAGGCCCAGCGCAGCGCCGGCGCCGGCGGCAGCGCACGGCCGGGAGCCGGGGTGGTGACGAGCTGCGCCATGGCCGGCGTGAGGTTGGTCACGGTCACCGCCTCGGCCACCATCCAGGCGGCGAGATAGCCGGGCTCGCCGATGCGCCGCGGCTCAGGCATCACGGCCGAGGCCCCGAGCGCCAGCGGCAGCAGCAGGTCGCGCTGCAAGGGGTCGTGGGCGAGGCCGGAGAGCACCGTGAAGCGGTCGCCGGCGCCGATTCCGAAACGGCGCCGCCAGAAGGGCAGGAACGCGGTGAGCGAGCCGTGCGCGCCGATCACCGCCTTGGGCACCCCGGTCGAGCCGGAGGTGAAGCCGAGGACCGCCGGGGAACCGGGGCCGACGCCGGCCGCCCGCGGTGGCGAACCCTCCGTCTCGTTGGCCCAGGCCGCAGCGTCGAGGCCCGCCGGCACCGGGAGCACGCGCGCCATGGCCGGCGGCGCCGCCTCGCCACCGTCCGCCGGCAGCGCCGCGGCGACCTCCGGCGACAGCTCTCCCGCCGCCTCCAGGTGCAGCAGCGCGCGCGGCCGGGCGAGAGCCACGAAGCTCGCCAGGCGAGCGGCCGGATAGGCCGGGTCGAGCACGAAGAACGCGGCGCCGGCTTCGAGCACGGCGAGCATCGCCGCCGCCAGCGAGGCGTCGCGGTGGGCCAGGATCCCCACCCGCTCCCCCGGCCCCACCCCGGCGCCGCGGAGCGCGTGCGCCAGGCGGCGGCTGGCGCGGGCGAGCCCACCGTAGGTCCAGGCGGAGCCCGGATCGGCGACCGCCAGGGCGTCGGGCCGCTCCGCGGCTCGCTGCCGGAACCACTCGTCGACCGGCCCCGGCCAGGCCTCGGAGAGGCGTGCTGTGGGGTCGGGGAGCACCTCCCGCGCCGCCTCGGTGATCAGCGAGAGGGCGTTCCACGAGCGGTGCGGAGCCTCTGCCGCCTGGTCGAGCAAGCCGGCGAGCTGCGCCAAGAGCTCGGCCATCCGCGACGGATCGAAGAGATCGGCGGCGTAGACCAGCCGCAAGGCGATGCCGTCCTCGGTCTCCCTCGCATAGAGGGTGAGATCGAACTTCGCTTCCGGCTCGCCGCTGCCGCCGAGCTCCATCGCGAGCTCCGGTGCCGCGGCCGCCTCGACGGGAAAGTTCAGGAGGTTGAGGAAGGCCTGGAACACCGGGGTGCGGGAGAGGTCGCGGGGCGGGTCGAGCTCGGCGAGCAACCGCTCGAAGGGCAGATCCCGCTGCGCGAACGCGGCGAGCGACTCCTCGCGCACCCGCGCCAGGAGCGCCGCGAACGACGGCGCGCCACTGAGCCGCACCCGCAGCGCCAGGGTGTTGAGGAAGCAGCCGATCAGGCCCTCGAGCTGGGGATGGGGGCGCCCGGCGATCGGTGCTCCGATCACCAGGTCGTGCTGCCCGCTCCAGCGCGAGAGCAGTGCGGCGAGCGCCGCCAGCAGCACCATGAAAAGGGTCGCTCCGCTGCGCTCGGCCAGGGAGCGCAGGCGGCCGGCGAGCGGCGGCGGGAGCAGGCGGCGGACCTCGCCTCCGCGGTGCGTGAGCAGAGGCGGGCGTGGCCGGTCGGTGGGAAGATCCAGGCTCGGCGGCGCCCCGGCGAGCCTCGCGCACGCCGCGGCGAGCAAGCCGGAGAGCCGCTCGCCGGCGATCCAGCTCCGCTGCCAGACCGCGAAGTCGGCATACTGCACCGGCGGCTCCGGCAGAACGCCATGGGCCCCGGTGTCGCTCGCCAGGGACGCGCCATAGAGCCGCACCAGCTCGGCCCGCAGCAGGCCCAGCGACCAGCCGTCAGTCGCGATGTGGTGCACGTTGATCAGCAGGTGGTGCGCCTCGGGGCCCAGCCGGAGCAGCCGCGCGTAGAGCACCGGGCCGCGGGCCAGGTCGAAGCGCTGGCGCGCGTGGCGGGCCGCGAGCGCCTCGGCCACGGGGACGCAGTCGGCCGGCGCCAGGGACGAGAGATCCGCCATCGGTAGCGGGAGCCCGGCCGCGGGGGAGATGCGCTGCACCGGCCCACCGGCCGCCATCGCGTAGGTGGTGCGCAGCACCGCGTGGCGACGAACGATCTCCGCCAGGGAGGCGACCAGCGCCCGCGGCTGCAGGCGGCCGCGCAAGGAGAGCACCGACGGCAGGTTGTGGACCGTGCCCTCGGGATCGAGCCGCGCCAGCAGCCACAGCCGCTCCTGGGCGAAAGAGAGCGGCGCCGGCTCCGTGGCCTCGACCGGGACGAGCGGCGGCACGGGCGCCGTTTCGGCGCCGAGGCGCGAGCCCGCCAGCGCGCGCTCCAGGTGCTCGCCCAGGGCGGCGAGCGTCGGCCGCTCGAAGACGGCGGCGAGCGACAGCTCGACCCCGCAATCGGCCCGCAGGCGCGACAGCAGGCGCATAGCGAGCAGGGAGTGGCCGCCGAGGTGGAAGAAGTCGTCCTCGCGGCCGATGGTGGCTGCTGGGCGGCCGAGCGCCCCGGCCCACAGCGCCGCCAGCAGCTCCTCGGCCATGCCGCGTGGAGCCGTACCGCGCTCGGCGGCGATCCCCGCGGCGCCCGCCGCCGGCAGGGCCTTGCGATCCACCTTGCCGTTCGGGGTCCGCGGCAGGGTTTGCAGTCGAAGGAGCGCGGCCGGCACCATGTAGGCCGGCAGCCGCCCGGCGAGGAATGCCCGCAGCCCGGCGGGGTCCAGCTCCCCGTCGGCGGCGAAGTAGGCCACCAGCCGCCGCTCGCCGTCGCCCGCGGCTCCCTCGACGAGGACCACCGCCTCGCGCACCCCGGCCGTGGAGGTCAGGGCCGCCTCGATCTCCCCCAGCTCGATGCGGAAGCCGCGCACCTTCACCTGGTGGTCGAGCCGGCCGAGAAAGTCCAGCTCGCCACCTGGAAGCCAGCGGACCAGGTCTCCGGTGGCGTAGCAGCGGCTCCCCGGCTCGGCCGTCCCCTCCTCCGGCAGGAAGCGCGACGCGGTCAGGCCCGGGCGGCCGAGGTAGCCGCGGGCCAGCCCCGCCCCGGCGAGGCGCAGCTCGCCGGGCACCCCGAGCCCCGCGCGGCGGCCCGAGCGGTCCACGACCACGGCGCGGGTGCCGGCGATCGGCAAGCCGATCCGCGGGGCACTGTCGGCCTCGCGCACCGCGGCGAAGGTCGAGTAGGTGGTGGCCTCCGAGGGGCCGTAGAGGTTGCGCAGGCGAAGCGGCGACCGGGCGAGGATGCTTGCCGCGAGCGACGGCTCGAGGGGCTCGCCGGCCAGGTTCACGCTCTCGACGGAGGGCGGCAACGCATCCCGGCGCAGCAGCTCGGCCAGGGCGGACGGCACGGTGTTGATCAGCCGCGGGCCGAAGACTTCCGACGAGCCGGCCACGGTCTGATCGGCCACCGCCAGCGCATCGCGGGCGAGGATCGCCTTGCCGCCGTGGGCCAGCGGCGCGAAGAGCTCGAAAGCCGAGAGATCGAAGCAGATCGAGGTGGTGGCGAGGACCGCCGAGAGCTCCCGGCGCGTGAACTCCTCTCCCACCCAGCCGAGAAACGCCACCACGCTGCGGTGCTCGATCGCCACCCCTTTGGGCTCACCCGTGGAGCCCGAGGTGTAGAGCACGTAGGCCAGGGTGCGCCCGCGGGCGGCGCCGGAGCCGTCGAGGGCCGGCCACGCCGCCGGTGAGGCCGGGGCGCCCTCGGCTCCGCCTTCCGCGAGCGCCAGCACGGGAGGCAGATCTCGGCCGCCACCGATCAGCCGCGGCAGCAGCGAAGGCCGCGCCAGCAGCACCGCCGCCGCCGAGTCCGCCAGCATGAAGGCCAGCCGAGCCTGCGGATAGGCCGGGTCGAGGGGCACGTAGGCGCCGCCCGCCGCCCACACCCCGAGCAAGGCCGGCAGCAGCGCTCGATCGCGCTCCAGGCAGACGCCCACCCGGTCCTCGAACCCGATGCCGCGGGCCCGCAGGCCGCCGGCCACGGCCGCGGCGTCGCGCAGCAGGCAGGCGCAGGAGAGCTGCTCCTCGCCCACCACCCAGGCGATCGACTCGGGCCGGCCCTCGAGGGCGGCGCGGATCAGCTCCCAGGTCGAGCCGGCCGGCGTCTCGGGGATCGGCCCCCCGTCCCCCCACTCGCAGCGGAGCTGGTGCTGCTCGCCGTGGCCGAGCCAGGCGAGGTCGGACATCCTGGCCACGCCGGCCGCGGCCGGCGCCACCAGGCCCGCCAGGATCGCCCCGAACCCGGCGAGCCAACGGCCGAGGGTGGTCGAGTCGGAGAGATCGGTGCTATAGGCGGCGCGGACGACCAGAGCCTCCTCGCGGGCCGAGATCTCGAACAGCAGATCGACGCTCGAGGCCCCGGTCTCGAGCTCGCGCCAGGAGAGCGCGAGCCCCGGGAGCTCGATGCCGGCCAGGGGGTCCGCCTGCTGGACGAAGAGCGCCTGGATCAGCGGAGCGGCGGCGAGGTTGCGCTCCGGCGCGAGCTCGGCGACCAGCCGCTCGAAGGGCAGCTCCTGGTGGCCGAGAGCGCCGCGCAGCGCGCGGTCGACGCCCCCGAGAAGCTCCTCCAGCAGGGGGTCCGGCGCCAGGGGAAGCCGGAGCACCAGGGTGTTGACGAAGCAGCCGACCGCCGCCTCGAGCTCGCGCCGCAGCCGCCCCGCCACGGGCACCCCGACCGCCAGGTCGGCCTGACCGGTGAGGCGGCCGAGCAGCACGCGGAAGGCGGCCAGGTAAACGACGAAGGGCGTGGTTCCGCGCTCCCGCGCCAGGGCCTCGACGGCTTTCCCCAGGGCGGCGGGCAGCCGGTGGCAGAGGCGGGCGCCGGCGCCGCTCGCCCGCGCCGGGCGAGGGCGGTCGAGGGGCAGGTCGAGAGCTCCCGGGAAGCCTTCGAGCTCGCGGCGCCAGTAGCCCAGCAGCCGTTCGAGCCGCTCTCCCTCGAGCCGCGCGCGTTGCCAGCGCGCGAAGTCGAAGGAGGTCGCCGCCGGGGACGGCAGGCCCGTCTGGCCCCCGCTCGCCAGCTCGCGGTAGGCCTCTGCAAGCTCCGCGATGAGGTGCTGCAGCGACAGGCCGTCGCAGATCAGGTGGTGGATGACGAGCAGCAGGCTCGCCCGGCCAGGGCCGAGGGCGAGCATCGAGACCCGCCACAGCGGGGCGCGATCGAGCGCGAACGGACGGCGGGCGAACGCTCGCTCGAGGCCCGCTGCGACCTCGGGAGCCGAGACGCCGAGCCTGCCGAGGTCGATCCACGGTGGCGTCGCCGGCGGCGGCGCCACCCGTAGCTGCCGCACCTCGCCCCCGTCCTCGACGAAGGCCGTGGAGAGCGCCGCGTGGCGGGAGACCAGCGCCGTCCAGGCGGCGGTGAGAGCCGCAGGGTTCAGGGAGCCCGCCAGGTCGAGGGCGCGCGCGATGTGGTGCACCGAGCTCCCCGGCAGCAGCCGCTCGAGAAACCACATCCGTTCCTGGCCGAAGGAGAGGACCTGCGGCCCGTCGGCGGGTGCCGCCGCCGGCTCGCCGGCAGCCGTCCTCGGAGGCGCCCGCCGCAGGCGCTCCGCCAGCCGCTGCTGGGGCGAGGCCCGCGAGCCGCGAGGGATCTCGCCGGCGGGCGCAGGGCAAGCCTGAGGAAGGGGGTTCTCGGTATCGCCCATGGCCGGCCGGTCACCCGACCCACTGCCGCTGCGCAGTGGCGAGCTTGGCCTCCAGGCGGTCGTTGATCGCGCGGGCGAGCGCTTCCGCGTGCGGCGGCTGGTGCAAGCTGTCGTGATCGCCCGGGACCACCCGCACTTCCACCCCGTCTCCCGCCAGGTCGATCCAGGCGCGCTCCGGGTGGAGCGGTTCGCCGGGGCGGCGGGTGCGGGCGCGGAAGAAGAGCAGCGCCCCGTCGTAGGCGCGAGGCCGGTAGGCGAGCATCGCTTCGACGCAGGCGTGCTGGGTACGGTGCTGCCGCGCCGCGGCGCCGAACGAGGCGTCCCCTCCTCGGCTCTCGGCCACGGCTGCACCGACTTCCGGCAGCTCGCCGGGCCCGAACGTGTCGAGCATCGCCAGCAGCACCACCTCCTCGGCCGTGGCTCGCAGCCGTCGAGCCATCTCGAACGCCACCATCCCGCCCATCGAGGCGCCGCCCAGGAGGTAGGGTCCGGAAGGCTGGCGCCGCCGCAGCTCCGCGAGATAGCGCGCGGCCATCTCCCCAATCGTCCGTGGCGGCTCCTCGCCCACTTCGAGGCCCCAGGCGCGGATGCCGATCACCGGCCGCTCGGGCGGCAGGGCGCGGGCCAGGGATCGGAACAGGTAGACGTGCCCGCCGGCCGGGTGCACCAGGAAGAGCGGCGGCAGCGAAGGGTCTCCGGCCTGGAGCGTCACCAGGCAGGAGCCGCAGGCGGGCTCGACGGCCGAGGCGGCCGCCGCGCGCCCTGCCATCCGCGGCGCGAGCGCCGCGGCGAGGGCCGCCACCGTCGGCTGGTCGAGGAGAAAATGTGGATCGAGCGGCATGGCGAGCCGCTCCGAGAGCCGCGCCGCCAGGCGTACGGCGAGGAGAGAGCTGCCGCCCAGCTCGAAGAAGTCGTCGTAGATCCCCAGCCGGCAGACCCCGAGGCTCGCTCCCCACAGCTCTACCAGGGTGCGCTCGAGGTCCGTGCGGGGAGGAACGTAGAGGCCGGAGGCCCCCGCCCGCGCCGTCTCGGCCGGCGGGCCCTCCGGCGCCCGCTCGGGAGGGGCCCACGCGGCGACCGCCGAGACCGGCGGCGGCATGACCTCGGCCGGCCGGCTCTGGCGCGCGATCCAGTAGCTCTGCCGCTCGAAGGGGTAGGTGGGGAGCGGTACCCGGCGCCGGCGCTCGCCGGCGAAGAGCCTCCCGGGGTCGAGCTCCACCCCCGCGAGCCAGAGCCGGCCGAGAGCCTCCAACGCGAAGGCCTGGTCGTGGCGCTCCTCGCGCGGATGGCGCAGCGAGGTGACCACCGCGCACCCCGGCGCCTGCGGCCGGGCGAGGGTGGCGAGGGTGCGGCCGGGCCCCACCTCGAGGAGCAGGCGCCGCGGCTCGGCGACGAGCGCGGCCAGGCCCGCCGCGAAGCGCACCGGCTCGCGGAGCTGGCGCGCCCACCAGGCCGGATCCGTGGCCTCCTCCGCCGTCACCCAGGTGCCGGTCGCGCCGGAGACGTAGGGCGAAGCCGGCGGCCGCGGCGCCGAGCGCCGCACCGCTTCCTCGAAGGCCGCCAGCGCGGGGGTCATCGAGCGCGAGTGAAAGGCGTGCGAGGTGTGCAGGCGGCGCGCCGGGATCCCCGCCGCGCGCAGGCGCTCGGCCAGGGCGGCGACCGCCGGCGCCGGGCCGGCCACCACAGAGGCCGCCGGGCCGTTGACGGCGGCGAGGTCCAGCTCGCCGTCCTCCCCGGCGTCGAGCTGCGCCGCGAGCTCCTCCTCCGGCAGCTCCACCGCCAGCATCTCGCCGGGCGGCAGGGCCTGCATCGACCGGCCGCGCGCCGCGACCAGGCCGAGCGCGCCCTCGAGGGTGAACACGCCCGCGAGATGGGCCGCCACCAGCTCCCCCACCGAGTGCCCCAGCATCGCCTGCGGTTCGATGCCCCAGGACTTCCAGAGGCGGGCGGTGGCGTAGCAGACCGCGAACAGGGCGGGCTGGGCGTTCGCCGTCTGCGCCAGGCGCTCGGCCGCCTTGGGCTCCCGGCCGGACGGGTAGAGGAGCTCCCGGAGGTCGATCCCGATCTCGCTCTCGAGCACCGCCGCGCAGCGGTCGATGGCGTCGCGGAAGGCCGGCTCGCCGCGGTAGAGGCCCTCGCCCATGCCCGGGTACTGGGCGCCCTGGCCCGGGAAGAGGAAGGCCACCACGGGCGGGCCCTGCGACCGCGGCGGCACGATGGCCGTCAGCGCCCGCCCCGGCGGTGATCCGGCCAGGGCCGCGGCGAGCTCCGCCGCGCTCTTCCCGACGGCGATCCGGCGGTGGGCGAACGCCTTGCGACCCTGGCTGAGGGTGAAGGCCACGTCCGCCAGGGAAGGGTCGCCCTCTCCCGCGGTTTCCGGGGTGGCGGCGAGGGCCGCGAGCCGGGCGCCGAGGTTGGTGGTGGCCTGGTCCAGCGCGGCGGCCGAGCGGGCGGAGAGGGCCAGGAGCTGCCACGGCCGCGACGGCGAGCCCGGCCGCGGCGCCGGCGCCTCTTCGATCACGGCATGGGCGTTGGTGCCGCCGATGCCGAACGAGCTGACCGCGGCGCGGCGCGGCCCACCCCGCCGTGGCCACGGCCGCAGGCGGTCGTTGACGAAGAAGGGGCCGGAGGCGAAGTCGATGCGCGGGTTCGGGGTCTCGAAGTGAAGCGTCGGCGGTAGCTCCGCGTGCTCCACGGCGAGCACCGCCTTGATCAGCCCCGCCACTCCGGCCGCCGCGTCGAGGTGGCCGATGTTGGTCTTGAGCGCCGAGAGCGCAGTGCGGCCGGGAATCCGCGGCCGGTCGCCGCGCGCGAAGGCGCGGGTCAGGGCGGCGACTTCGATCGGATCCCCGAGCGGGGTCCCGGTGCCGTGCGCCTCGACGTAGTCGATGGTCGCCGGGTCCACCTCCCCCAGCGCGGCGCGGATCGCCGCCGTCTGGCCGTCGACCCCGGGGGCCGTGAACCCCACCTTGGCGGCGCCGTCGTTGTTGACCGCGCTGCCCAGCAGCACGGCGCGCACGGTGTCGCCGTCGGCCAGCGCCCGCGACAGCCGCTTGAGGACCACGATCCCCACGCCGTCGCCGCCGACCGTGCCATTGGCCGCGGCGTCGAAGGCGCGGCAGAGGCCGTCCGGCGAGGCGATGCCGCCGGCCTCGTAGTGGTAGCCCGAGCGCGGCCTCGAGGACAGCGCCACCCCGCCCGCGAGCGCCATCTCGCAGTCCCCGGCCTGCAGCGAGCGGCAGGCGAGGTGGACGGCCACCAGCGAGGTCGAGCACGCCGTCTGCACGTTGACGCTGGGGCCGGTCAGGCCCAGCTCGTAGGAGACGCGGGCGGGCAGGGAGTCGTTCTTGTTGGCGATCGCCGCCTGGTACGGGCCGATCGCGTCGAGGATCTCCGGCCGGCTCATCAGGTTGAAGAGGTAGGTGTTCATCCCCGCCCCGGCGAAGACCCCCACCCGACCGGGTGCGCGGCCGGGATCGTAGCCGGCGTCTTCCAGCGCCTCCCAGGCGGTCTCCAGGAACAGGCGCTGCTGCGGGTCCATGGCCTCGGCCTCGCGCGGCGAGTAGCCGAAGAAGGCGGCGTCGAAGAGGTCCGTGCCTTCGAGATAGCCGCGCGCCTTGACGTAGGCCGGGTCGGCGATCGCCGCCTCCGGGACGCCCGCGGCGGCGAGCTCCTGGTCGCTGAAGCGCCGGATGCCCGAGCGCCCCTCGGCGACGAGATCCCAGAGCGCGGCGGCCGAGCCCGCGCCCGGGAAGCGGCCGGCGAGACCGATGACGGCGATCGCCTCCCCGCTTGCCGGCACGGCCGAAGGCGCGGTCTCGACGGCCGCGGTCCGCTCCTCGCTGCTCTCCAGGAACGCGACCAGAGCGCCGAGCGTGGGATAGCGAAACAGATCGACGATCGTCAGCCGGTGCCCCTCCTCGGCCAGGCGCCGTTGCAGCTCGACCAGCAGCAGCGAATGGCCGCCGAGATCGAAGAAGCTCTGCTCGGGATCAGCCTCGTCGAGGCCCAGCACGTCGCACCACAGCCGCGCGACGCGCCGCCGGGGCTCGCCGCCGGGCTCCAGCTCCACCCCGCGGCGCCGCGCCTCGACCGCGTCGCGGCGGACCTCGCCACGCCGGCCCCCGCCCTGCCGACCCGGGGCCGGCAGGGCGGCGCGGTCCACCTTGCCGCTGGGATTGAGCGGCATGGCGTCCAGGGTGACGAAGAAGGACGGCACCATGTGCTCGGGCAGGCTCCGGCGCGCCAGCCGGCGCAGCTCGCCTTCCGCCAGCTTTCCCTCGCGGGCGACCAGGTAGGCCACCAGGCGGAGCTCGCCGCCGCCCGCCTCGCCGCGGGCGGCGACCACCACCTCGCGCACGTTGGGATGGGCGCCGAGAGCGGCCTCGATCTCCCCCAGCTCGACGCGGAAGCCGCGGATCTTGACCTGGTGGTCGAGGCGCCCGAGGTACTCGACGCTGCCGTCCGCCAGGCGGCGGGCGAGGTCTCCGGTGCGATAGAGCCGCTCGCCCGGGCGCGACGCGAACGGATGCGGCACGAAGCGCTCGGCGGTCAGCCCCGGCCGGCGCAGGTAGCCGCGGCCGAGGTTGACGCCGCCGATCCCCACCTCGCCGGCGACCCCCAGGCTCGCCGGCCGGCCGGCGCGGTCGAGCAGGTGGATCTCGGTGTTGGCGATCGGCCGGCCGATCGGCACCGGCGAGGGCTCCTGCTGCCGCCGGCACGGGAAGTAGGTCACGTCGACGGCCGCTTCGGTGGGGCCGTAGAGGTTGTGGAGCTCGACGCCGGCCGGCAGGCGGGCGAAGGAGCGCTGCACGAGCTCCCACGGCAGCGCCTCGCCGCTCGCCATCACCCGCGCCAGCGAGCCGCTGTCCGAGAGATCGGGCTCGCCCAGGAAGACCTGCAGCATCGAGGGCACGAAGTGCAGGGTCGTCACCCGCTGCTCGGCGATGGTCGCCGCGAGGTAGGCGGCGTCGCCGTGCATCCCGGGCCGCGCGATGACCTCGACTGCGCCGGCGAGCAGCGGCCAGAACAGCTCCCACACCGAGACGTCGAAGGAGACCGGCGTCTTCTGCAGCACGCGGTCACCGCTGCCGAGCGGATACGCCTGCTGCATCCACAGCAGGCGGTTGAGGATCGCCCGGTGGCTGTTCATCGCGCCCTTCGGCTTGCCCGTCGAGCCCGAGGTGTAGATCACGTACGCCAGGGACAGGCCTTCGGCAGCCGGGCGCGGGTCGGCGTCGTCCGCGGGCGAGGTCGGGGCCGCCGTCTCCTCGAGGCCGAGCGGGGCGAGCCCGGCGAGGTCCGCGAGCGGCAGCGTCGCCGTGAGATGCGCTTGCGTGAGGAGCAGCCGCACCCCCGAGTCGGCCAGCATGAAGCGCACCCGGTCGGCCGGGTAGGAGGGGTCGATCGGCACGTACGCCGCACCCGCCTTGAGGATCCCGAGGAGCCCCACCAGGAGCTCGAGCGAGCGCTCGGCGGCGATGCCGACCAGCTCCTCCGCGCCGACGCCCCCGGCCCGGAGCCGCCGCGCCAGGCGGTTGGCGCGCCGGTTGAGCTCGCGGTAGGACAGGCGCTCGCCCTCGTAGACCAGGGCCGTGGCCTCGGGCGCCGCCGCGCTGCGCTCCTCGATGCGGCTCGCGAGCGTCGGCCCGGGCTCGATCGCCCCAGACCCGAATTGGACATGCGCTGTGGCAGTGTCGTTCCATTCGCCGAGGAGCTGTGCCCGCTCGGCCGCTCCGAGCAGCGGCAGGCTCGACAGCGAGAGCTCGGGGTCCGCCACCACCGCCTCGAGCAGGCGTCCCAGCCGGCCGAGCAGGCGCTCGGCGGTGGTGGGGTCGAAGAGGTCGCGGTTGTAGAGCAGCCGGGCGACGAGCTCGCCCCGCCGCTCGCCCATCACCAGCTCGAGATCGAGCTTCGCGGCCGCGGCAGCCGAGGGCACCGCCGCCAGCTCCAGGCCGGGCAGCTCGAGCTTCGGAAGCGGCGCGTTCTGCAGCACGAACATCACCTGCACCAGCGGCGCGTGGGCCAGGCTGCGCCGCGGGCGCAGTTCCTCGACCAGCTTCTCGAACGGCAGGTCCTGGTGGGCGTAGGCCCCCAGGGTGGCCTCGCGCAGGCGGCCGAAGAGCTCGCGGAAGCCGGGGTCGCCACCGAGGTCGGCGCGCAGCACCAGGGTATTGACGAAGAAGCCGATCAGCGGCTCGACCTCGAGGCGGTGCCGGTTGGCGACCGGCGAGCCGACGGCGAAGTCGTGCTGGCCCGCCATCCTGCCGAGGAGCGCCGAGAAGGCGGCGAGCAGGCCCATGAACGGCGTGCCGCCCTGCGCGCGGCAGAAGGCGGCGAAGGCGGCGCCCACCGCCGGCGGCAGGCTCCCGCCCACCACTCCGCCGCGGTGGCTCTGGAGCGGCGGGCGGGCCCGGTCCGTGGGCAGCTCGAGCACCGGGGGCACGCCGTTCAACTGGCGCCGCCAGTAGGCGAGCTCGCCGTCGAGCACCTCGCCGGTCAACCAGCCGCGCTGCCAGAGGGCGAAGTCCGGGTACTGGATGGCGAGCTCCGGCAGGGGCGAGGGCTCCCCGCCGCGGAAGGCGCGGTAGAGCGCGGCGAGCTCGCGCATCAGCACGCCGGTCGACCAGCCGTCGAAGACGATGTGGTGGACGGCGATCTGGAGGAAGTGCAGCGCGGCGGTGAGCCGCACCAGCAGCAGGCGAACGAGCGGCCCGGCCTCGAGATCGAAGGGTGTCGCCGCCGCCTGCAGGGCGAGCCGCCGCGCCAGGGGCTCGGCCGCTCCTGGCGCCAGGCCGCCGAGGTCGACGACCGGCAGGGGCGGGCGCTCCTCGGCCAGCACCCACTGCACCGGCCGGCCGCCCGCCGGGCGGAAGCGGGTGCGCAGCGCCTCGTGCCGGCGGACTATCTCCTGCAGGGCGCGGCCGAGGGCGCGCGCATCGAGCTCGCCGGCCAGCGACAGGGTGAGCGGCAGGTTGTAAGTCGAGCCCAGGCCCCCCATCTGCTCGAGGAACCACAGCCGCTCCTGCGAGAAGGAGAGCGGCGCCAGGGTGCCCGGCCGACGGGCGGGGATGGTGCTGGCGGGCGCCTCGGCGGCACCCTCGCCGCGCTTTCTCGCCAGGCGCCTGGCGAGGATCGCCTCGGCGGTCCGCGAGCGGGCGGTCGCGTCGTCGGAGGTGCTTGCCATCGGCGGCAGCGCCCGGCCCGCTACGCGACCAGCTCGCCGGCCTCGTCGGGGAGGCCCATCTCGTCGAGCAGCACGCGCTCCACCACCCCGGCGAGACCTTCGACCGTCGGCGTGTCGAAGACCGCGGCCAGCGGCACCTCGACCCCCAGGGCGTCGTAGACCCGTGCCAGCAAGCGGGTGGCGGCCAGCGAGTGGCCGCCGAGCTTGAAGAAGTTGTCCCTGGTGCCCACCCGCTCGACGCCGAGCACCTCGGCGAAGAGCGTCGCCAGCAGCTCCTCGGCCGCCGTGGCCGGCGCCAGGTAGGCGGTCTCCTCGTCGACCGCCTCGGGTGCAGGCAGGGCCTCGCGGTCCAGCTTGCCGCTGGCGGTGAGCGGCAGGGCGGGGAGGATTGACCACGCCGCCGGGACCATGTGCTCGGGAAGGCGCTGGCGCAGGTACAGGCTGAGCGCCGCCGGCGTCGTACCGGGCTGGCGCAGGGTGACGTAGCCCACCAGTCTCGTCGACGGCGATCCGCCGGCCATCGCGCCTTCCACCGCGGTGACCACCGCTTCCCGCACCGCCGGGTGAGCGGTGAGCACCTGCTCGATCTCGCCCAGCTCGACGCGGAAGCCGCGGACCTTCACCTGGTGGTCGAGCCGGCCGAGGAAGGCTAACGCCCCGTCGGCCCGCCGCCGCACCAGGTCACCCGTCGAGTACCAGCGCCCGCCGGCGGAGCCGCCGGCGTGGGGCAGGAAGCGCTCGGCGGTGAGTCCGGGCCGGCCCAGGTAGCCGCGGGCGAGACCGGCGCCGGCGACGAACAGCTCGCCCGGCACTCCGACCGGCTGCTCGTTGCCGTAGCGGTCCAAGACCCGCGCCTCGAGACCCGCGATCGGCAAGCCTATCGGCGGCGCTCCCGGCGCTCCGGCAACCACGGTCTCGGCGGTCGCGACCACGCTCGACTCGGTCGGGCCGTAGTGGTTGACGAGCGCGAAGGGAAGCTCGCGCGCCGGGGCGCGATGGAGCCGGTCGCCGCCGGTCAGCATCGCCCGCAGCGCCAGCCCGGCGGGCCAGCCGGCGCGCGCTCCTTCCTCCAGCACGGCCTCGGCGAGCGGCGTGGGCAGGAAGCAGAGGGTGATCCCCTCGGCGGCGAGCCAGGAGAGGAGCCGCGGGGGCGAGGCGCGCAGCTCGTCGGCGGGCAGGTGCAGGCTGGCACCGGCGGCGAGGTAGGGCCAGACCTCCCAGACCGCGGCGTCGAAGGCCGGGCTCGCCACCTGGGTGGCGCGATCGACGGCGGTGACGCCGTAGGCCGAGCCGTGCCAGGCGACCAGGTTGGCGAGGCCGCGGTGGGGCACCGCCACGCCTTTCGGCCGGCCCGTCGAGCCCGAGGTGTAGATCACGTAGGCGAGGCCTTCCTCCTCGACCGGCGCCGGCGGGAAAGCCCCCGCGGCCGGCGGCGGCTCCGCGGCCTCGGCCTCCAACCACACGACCGGCGTGCCGCCGAGCGCGAAGCCGAGGTAGGCCTCGGGCTCGGCGAGCAGGGCGGCGGCACGCGAGTCCGCGAGCATGAAGGCGAGGCGATCCGGCGGGTAGGCGGGATCGAGCGGCAGGTAGGCGGCGCCGGCCTCGAGCACGCCGAGGAGCGCCGCGATCATCTCCGGCGTGCGTCCCGCGAGCACCGCCACCACCGCCTCGCGCCCCACCCCCAGGCCGTGCAGGCGGTGCGCCACGCGGTCGGCGGCAGCGGCGAGCTCGCCGAAGCTGAGCGCGCACCCGCCCCCCGAGACCGCCACGGCGTCGGGCGCCGCCGCGGCGCGCCGCGCCACCTGTTCCTGGACCGGCACGAGGGGCACCGGCAGCGAGCGAGGCGATGCTCCCCGGCCGCTCCAGGCGGCGAGCGCCTGCCGCTCCGGCCCGGAGAGCATCGCCAGGCTGCCGATCGGCGCCTGTGGCTCGCGCACCACGGCGCGCAGCAGCTCGCGGTAGTGGCCCCACATGCGCTCGATGGTAGAGAGGTCGAAGAGGTCGAGCGAAAGCTCCCAGACCATCGTCATCTCGCCGCGGGCCTCGCCGCCTCCCAGGCGCATCTCGCGCTGCGGCTTGACGACCACGTTGAGGTCCACCTTCGCCGAGCCGTTGTGGCGCTCGAAGAGCTCGCCCGAAAGACCTGGCAGGAGGAGGTCGGGGACCGGCGAGTCGTGAAACGAGAACATCACCTGGAAGAGCGGGTTGCGCGACCGATCGCGGTCCGGAGCCAGCTCCTCGACCAGCCTCTCGAAGGGCAGATCCTGGTGCTCCTGGGCGCCGAGCACCATGGAGCGCACCTGTGCCGCGAGGTCGCCGAAGCGTGGGTTGCCCCCGAGGTCCGCCCGCAGCACGACGGTGTTGACCAGCATGCCGAGGAGGGCCTCGGTTTCCTTGAAGCGCCGGTTCGCGAGGCCGCTGCCGAGCAGCAGGTCACGCTGCCCGCTGTAGCGGTGGAGCAGCACGAAGAAGGCGGTGAGCGAGGTGACGAACAGCGTCAGCCCCTGGCGGCGGCTCGAGGCCTGGAGGTCGGTGTAGAGCTCCGAGGGCAGGTCCACACGCAGGATCTCGCCGCGGTGGCTGGGCTGCTTGGGCCGGGGCCGGTCGGCGGGAAGCGCGAGCTGCGTCGGGTGAGCCAGCCGCTCCTTCCACCACGCGAGCTGGGCGTCGAGGCCGCCGCGGGCCGCCAGGTCACGCTGCCAGGCGGCGTAGTCCGCGAATTGGATGGCGAGCTCGGGGAGCGGGCTCGGCTCGCCCGCCGCGAAGGCGAGGTAGAGGGCCTTGAGCTCGGCGACGAAGACGGCGAGCGACCAGCCATCGTGGACGTAGTGGTGCTCGACCTGGACCGTCAGGTGGTCGCTCGCGGCGAGGCGCAGATGCGTCCAGGCGACGAGCGGCGGGCGCGCGGGATCGAACGGCCGGCCCACGGCGCGCCGCACCGCCGCCAGCGCCGCCGGCTCACGGGCCGCGGCGGCGAGGTCGCTCAGGTCGACCACCGGCACCCGGGGGCGGAACGGCGGATGGATCTGCTGCACCGGGTGACCGGCGACGGCCACGAACCCGGTGCGCAGCACCTCGTGGCGGCGGATGATCTCCGCCAGCGCGCGGTGGTAGATCGCCGGCACAAAGTTCCCGCGCCAGCGCACCGTGAACTGGAAGGCGTAGGCGATGGAGTCGGGCGCCAGGCGGTTCAAGAACCACACCTGCTCCTGAGGGAAGGTCAGCGGCAGAGGCCGCGAGCGATCGGCGCGGGGAATCGCGCTGGCCGCGGCCGCCGTGCCCTGGGCCCGCGCGGCGTCGACGGCCGCGCCCAAGGCGGCGACCGTAGGCGACTCGAAGAGGGACCCCAGCGGCACCTCGATCGCAAAGTCCCGCCGCACCCGGGCGAGGATCTGCGCCACCGACAGCGAGTGGCCGCCGAGCTCGAACAGGCTGTCCTCGATCCCCACCTGCTCGAGGCCGAGGAGCTCGCACCACAGCGCGGCGAGGGCCTGCTCGGTGGAGGTGCGCGGCGGCCGGTAGGCGCTCGACAGCGCGGCCCGGGGATCGGTGGGCGGCGGCAGCGCCTCGCGATCCGCCTTGCCGGTCGGGGTGATCGGCATCGCGGAGAGGCGCACGTAGGCGGTGGGCACCATCGCGGCCGGCAGGCGGGCGGCCAGGAACTGGCGCAGCTCCCGCGCCGGCGGCACCTCGGCCCCGGCCTTGGGCACGAAGTAGGCGACCAGGCGCTGGTCGCCCGGCGCCGCGCCGCACGCACCCGGCGCCGCCGCCGAACGCGCCAGCACCGCGACCTGGTGGACGGCCGGATGCTGGCCGAGGGCGGCCTCGATCTCGCCGAGCTCGATGCGCACCCCGCGCACCTTCACCTGGTGGTCGCTGCGGCCGGCGAAGGACGGCTGGCGCCCGCCGTCCGGCTGCTCCACCCAGCGGGCGAGATCGGCGGTGCGGTAGAGGCGCGCTCCCGGCTCGGGCGACGATGGATGGGGCAGGAAGCGCTCAGCGGTCAGCGCCGGCCGCCGGTGGTAGCCGCGGGCCAGGCAGGGACCGCCGAGGTAGATCTCGCCGACCTGGCCGGCGTCCACCGGCTCCATCCGCGAGCCGAGCAGCAGCAACTCCGCGCCGCGGATGGTGGCCCCGAGCGTGGGCGCCTCGACGTGGCCGCCGCGACAGCGCTCGGCGGTGACGAAGATGGTCGCCTCGGTCGGCGCGTAGGCGTTCAGGAAGCAGCGTCCCGGCCCCCAGCGGTTGGCGGTGGCGGCCGGGCAGGCCTCGCCGCCGACCACGATCGAAGCGAGGTCCGGGTAGTCGGCACCCGGCTCGCCGCGGAAGGGCACTGTATGGAGCAGCGACGGCGGGATTGCCAGGGTGGTGATCCGCTGCTCGCGGAGCACCCGCTCGAGGCTCTCGCCGGAGAGCAGCGCCTGCTGGGGCACCAGATGCAGGGTCGAGCCGGTGAGCATGGCGAGGAGCATCTCCAACACCGAGGCGTCGAAGGACAGCGAGGCGAGCTGCAACACCCGGCTCCCCGGCCCCACCTCCATCACCCGGATCGCCTCGCCGGCGAAGTTGGTGAGCCCGCGGTGCAGCACCTGCACGCCCTTGGGCTGGCCGGTGGAACCCGAGGTGTACATCAGGTAGGCGAGGTTGTCCGGCCCGGCGATGGGTGCCGGGTTGGTGGCGGGCTCGGCGGCGATGCGCGCCCAGTCCTCGTCGAGCAGCACCTGCTGCGCCGCTCCGTAGCTCGCCAGCGAGGCCGCAAAGCGAGCCTGGCTGAGGAGGACGGGGGGCTCGGCGTCCTCGAGCATGAACCGCAGCCTTGCCGCCGGATAGCCGGGGTCGAGTGCCACGTAGGCGCCCCCGGCCTTGAGCACTCCGAGGACGCCGACCACCATCTCGAGCGAGCGCTCGACAGCAAGGCCGACGAGCACCTCGGGGCCCACCCCCAAGCGGCGCAGGTGATGGGCTAGCCGGTTGGAGCGCGCGTTGAGCTCGCTGAAGCTCAGAGCCGAGCCCTCGAAGCTCACCGCCGGTAGGCCGGGAGAACGCTCGGCCTGCGATTCGAAGGCCTGACAGATCAGCCGCAAATCCGGTCTCCACGCGGACGGGGAGCAGCGCCGATCCACTGCGCTCTCCCTTCGCTCTTACAAACTATGAAGAAATTCATACCTTGCAGGCCTCCCTGTAGTGCCGGGTGCGCAGATGAGCGGGACAGAAGATTGCGCGTCGTTGCCCCAGCCGACGCCGGTCATGCACTCTATGGGTGGACGGCCGCAAACCAGCCTCTTTACCGTTCCGCCGGAGACCGCCGAAGGATGGACCGCCTCGTCCACGACCTGCGCTTCGCCGTCCGCATCTCCAGCAAGGCCCCGGTGGTCACCCTGGCGGCGCTGCTCTCGCTCGCCCTGGGGATCGGCGCCAACACCGCGATCTTCACCCTCGTCAACGCCTTCTTCCTGCGCGGCCTGCCGGTCGAGCGGCCGGACCGTCTGGTCAACCTCTACACCACAGGCGAGGACAAGCAGCTCAGCAACTCGCTGCGCATCTCGCATCCGAACTTCGTCGACCTCCAGGGCCTCGGCCGCCTGTTCGCCGGCCTCACCGAGATCGGCTTTGCACCGGCCGACCTCAACCTCGGCGACGGGGAGCCCGAACCGATCGCCGGCCAGATGGTGTCCGCCAACTTCTTCGCCATGCTGGGGGTCATGCCGGCCCTCGGCCGCTTCTTCGCCGCCGGCGAGGACCAGGGAGAGGGCGGGCATCCGTTCCTGGTGCTCAACCACGGCTTCTGGAGCCGCCGCCTGGGAGCGGACCGCGCCATCGTCGGCCGCACCCTGACGCTCAACGGCAAGCCGTTCACAGTCGTCGGCGTGGCGCCGCCGGGCTTCCGCGGCACCCTCTTGCTCATCGACCCCGCTTTCTGGGTGCCGACATCCGAGCGCGCCGCCTTCCTGCAGGCCGAGCAGCGGCGGATGTTCGACGACCGCCGCGCCCTCCTCATGCGGGCCTACGCCAGGCTCAGG
The DNA here is from genome assembly GCA_044869805.1 of Thermoanaerobaculia bacterium. Taxonomy (GTDB): domain Bacteria; phylum Acidobacteriota; class Thermoanaerobaculia; order Multivoradales; family SZUA-115; genus CAWDVR01. Next base: position 203,677 of record JBIOXV010000005.1, read on the forward strand.
GACGGTGTCTCGGTGGGCGAAGCCCGGGAGGCCGTGCGCGCCCTGGGGGCGAGCCTGGCGCAGGAGCACCCGGTCGAGAACCGGGCGCGGGGCCTCGACCTGCTGCCGATCGCCGAGGCGATGGTAGATCCCGAGCAGCGCAAGTTCTACCGCGGCCTCGGGGCACTGCTGATGGCGATCGTCGGGCTGGTGCTGCTGGTGGCCTGCAGCAACGTCGCCAACCTCCTCCTCGGCCGCGCCCGCGCCCGGCACCGGGAGATCGCCGTCCGCCTCGCGCTCGGCGCACCACGGCGGCGGCTGGTCCTGCAACTGCTGACCGAGAGCCTGCTGCTGGCGCTGGTGGCGGGCGGGCTCGGCCTGCTGTTCGCCGTCTGGGGCCGCAACCTGCTGTGGGCGCTGCGCCCGGCCGCGCTGGCAAACGCGCCGCTCGACCTCTCCTTCGACCTGCGAGTGTTGGCTTTCAGCCTCGGCCTCTCGCTCGTGACCGGGCTCCTCTTCGGCCTCGCGCCGGCGATCCAGGCGACCCGCCCGGCGCTGGTGGCGGAGCTCAAACAGGAGAGCGATACCGCCTCCGGCGGCACCCGGGTACTGTCGATCAAGAACCTGCTGGTAGCCTTCCAGATCGCTCTCTGCGTCGTCTGCCTGGTGGCCGCCGGCCTGGCGATCCGCAGCCTCTCGCGGCTGGCGGAGGTCGATCTCGGTTTCGCGCCCGGCGCTCTCGCCTCCCTGCGCCTCGACCTCGGCCGCCAGGGGTTCGACGCCGCCACCGGCGCCCAGGTCTTCGATCGCGCCCTCGAGCGCGCCCGTACCTTGCCCGGCGTCGAAGCGGCAACCCTCGGCAACAGCCTGCCGCTCGCGGAGGGCGGCACGGTGCGCACCATCCAGATCGAGGGCCGCCCGGCCGACGCCGCCGACAACAACCTGCTGGTGCGGGTGGCGGTGGTCGAGCCGGGCTTCTTCCGCGTCGCCGGCATCCCTCTCCTCGCCGGCCGCGACCTCGAAGACCTCGACCGCCAGGGCTCGCTGCCGGTGGCGGTCGTCAACCAAGCGATGGCACGCCTGTGCTGGCCGCAGGCGGACCCGCTGGAAGAGCGCTTCACCATCTTCGGCGCCCCGGGAGCGAGGCGGGTGGTGGGGGTGGTGGGCGACAGCAAGCAGGCGGCGATCGGCGAGGCGGCCCAGCCCCAGATCTACCTCAGCCGGCACCAGACCTACGTGCCGTCAATGGCGCTCCTGCTGCGCGCCTCGGAAGACCCGGCGCGCGTCCTCGGCCGGGTGCGCGACGAGATCCACCATCTCCATCCCAACCTGCCGCTGCTCGACGTCGGCACCATGACCGAGCGCGTCGAGCGGAGCCTCGGCCAGAGCCGCAGCTTCGCCCGCCTGCTCTCCGGCTTCGGCCTGCTGGCGCTGGTGCTCGCCGCGCTCGGCGTTTACGGCGTCGCCTCCTACTCGGTCGCGCAGCGCAGCCGGGAGCTCGGGGTGCGCACCGCCTTGGGCGCCGCCCCCGGCGCCATCGTGAAGATGATCCTCGGCCAGGGCGGCCGGATCGCCGCCCTGGGCCTGGCCGCCGGGGTCGCCGCCGCGCTGGCGCTCGCCTTCGCCGCCGGGCCCACTCTCGGCCGGCTGTACTTCGGCGTCGCGGGGAGCGACCTTGCGACCTACGCCGGCTCCTGCCTGGTGCTGGCACTGGTGGCGCTCGCCGCCAACTGGGTGCCGGCCCGCCGGGCGACCGGTGTCGACCCGGCGAAGATCCTGCGTCTCGAGCGATGAGCGCCGCATGGCCGCTCGCCTAGATGCCGCAGCCGGAGTTCTCGCTCGCCACGGGAACCCATGACCCAGCCCTCCATCCTCTGGCTCGGCGCCCTGCTGCTGCTCGCCAACGGCGTGAGCCTTGCCCTCACGGGCGGCCCCACGGCACTGCGACTCGCCCAGGTACTCCTCCACCCGGTGCTCGGCGTGGCGCTGCTCGCGGGCTTCGCCGGCTGGTGGAGGCGGCAGCCGGAGGCCACGGCAGGCATCGGGAGAGCGGTGCTGCCGCTCGCCCTCACCGCCACCGGCCTCGGCGCCCTGCTGCCGTGGCTCGTCCGCGTGCCCTGGCGCTCCGCCGTCGCCGCCCTGCACTGGGTGGCGGTCTTCGCCGGCCTCGCCGTGCTGCTCGCCGCCCTGCGCGGCGCCGGCCAGAGCTCCCGCTGGTTGCTCTCGGCCCTGGGGCTCGCCGCCGCCGCGCTCGCCCTCGCCCTGCACCCGCTGCTCGCCGGCCGGGAGACCGCCGCGCGGGACACCGCAGCCCGGGCGCTCGCGAATCCCCTCCCGCCCGCCACCCTGGAGGGCGAGGCCCTTGGCGGAGCGGGCGGTGCTTTCTACCCCTCGGCCGCCCGCACCGCGGACGGAGCCTCGAGGCCGGCGCAGGTCGCACCGCCGGCCCAGAGCTGCGGCCGCAGCGGCTGCCACCCGCGCGAGCTCGCCGAATGGGAGGCTTCGCCCCATCGCTGGGCGGGTCTCGACAACCCCTGGTATGCCGCGTCGCTCGCCGACTTCGTGGCCCATGGCCCCGGGTCCGCCCGCGCCGGCCAGTGGTGCGCCGGCTGCCACACCCCCGAGCTGCTGCTCGCCGGCCGCGCCGGAGGCGAGCCGGCCGCGCTCGCCGTGGAGCCTCTGGCCAATGCCGGCGTCTCCTGCACCGCCTGCCACGGTATGAGCCGGGTGCGCAGCACCACCGGCAACGCCGACTTCGAGCTCGACTCGACGGCCCTCGAGCGCCTGGCCACCTCGCCCGGCACGCTCGCCCGCGGCCTCCACGACCTGTGGCTACGCCTCGACCCCGAGTCGCACCGCCGCGCGTTCGCTCGGCCCCTGCTCTCCGGGGTCGCCGCCTCCGAGATGTGCGGGAGCTGCCACAAGTCCCACCTCGACCGGCCGCTCAACGGCTACCGCTTGCTGCCGGTGATGAACGACTACGATCCCTGGCAGGGGGCCAGCATCTCCGGCCAGGGAATCGAACGCAGCCTCTACTTCCCGCCGCCGCAGGGCTGCGTCGACTGCCACATGACGCCCAGCCCGGCCGAACGCCAGGGCGGCATGGCGGCGGAAGCCGTCTCCCATCGATTCGTGGGCGCCAACACCGCGCTGCCCACTTTGCACGGTGACCGCGAGCAGCTCGCGGCGGTCGAGTCCTTCCTGCGCGAGGGCCAGCTCAGCCTCGACCTCTTCGCGATCGCCGAGGGCCGCGGCATCGGCGTCGAGCCCGAGCCCGGCAAGGTGGAGGCGATCTTCGGGCCCCTCGACCGCATCCCGGCCAGCGTGCGGCGCGGCGAGTCCACAGCCCTCGATCTCGTGGTGCGCGCGCGGCGCCTCGGCCACCAGTTCCCGGGCGGCAAGACGGACCTGACCGACTGCTGGCTCGAGGTCGTGGCGACCGATGAGCACGGCCGGACGATCTTTGCGAGCGGCGGCACGGCACCCGGCGCCCGGGACGGCGAGGAGGGGGACGTCGAGCCCTCGGCGCACTTCTTCCGCAGCCTGTGGATCGACGGCCAAGGCCGCGCCATCGAGCGCCACGACATGCACGATGCGCGGGCGGTGATCTACGTGCGGCGCATGGAGACCAACACCGCGAACGTCGTCCGCTTCCGCCTCGACGTGCCGCCGGAGACGGGAGACCAGCTCACGGTGACGGCGCGGCTGCGCTATCGGCCGTTCCGCCCGAGCTTCGACCGCTGGGTCTTCGCCGGGCGGACGCCGCCCGCCGTGGCGCCCGTCACCCTCGCCGAGGCCCGTGCGGCCCTCGCCGTGCTGGACGCCGGCGCGAGCCTTCCCGAGATGACCCCGCCTCCCCACCCGGAAGACGCCTTGCGCTGGTACGACTACGGCATCGGCCTCGCGCTGCAAGGCGACTTCCGAGGCGCGCGGCCGGCGCTGCGCAAAGTGGTGAAGCTCGATCCCGGCTTCGCCGAGGGCTGGGTGACGGTGGGGCGGCTGGCGGTCGTCGCCGGCGACCTCGTGGAGGCCCGGGAGACCCTCGATCGGGCCCTGGGGCTCGATCCCGCCAACGTCCGCGCCAAGCACTTCCTCGGCCTCACCGAGCGCGCCGGCGGCAACTTCCCGCGCGCCATCGAGCTGCTCTCGGCCGCGGCCGCCCGCTATCCGCGGGACACCGGCATCCAGACCCAGCTCGGCAACACCCTCCTCCAGAGCGGCGATCAGCGGGCCGCGGCCACTGCCTTCCAGCAGGTGATTGCCGTCGACCCCGAGGACGGTGGCGCCCACTTCAGCCTCGCCCGCATCTACCGCGCGCTGGGAGACATGGAAGCCGCCGACCGCCACCAGGCCCTGTTCGAGCGCTACAAGGCCGACGAGACCGCTCAGCAGCTCACCCGGCCGTATCTCGAGCGTCATCCCTACGACAATCTCGAGCGCCAGCGCGTGCACGAGCACCGCACCAGCACCCCGACGGAGACCCCGCGATGACGCTTCGCCAACCCGCGACCGCCCGCTGCCGACGCCAGGGCGCCATCGCCCTGAGCCTGCTCTTGAGCCTCGCCGCCTGCGGCCCGAAGGACGGGCCCCCCGGTGGGAGCCCGGGTGGCTCGCCGGACGCGCAGCCGCCGGGCCGGGGTCCGGCGACTGCCGCCCACGACGCGGGCGCCGGCTCCCGGGCCGAGGTCCGCTTCACCGACGTGACCGCGGCCAGCGGGATCGCCTGGCGGCACAACACCGGGGCCTTCGGCAAGAAGTGGTTGCCGGAGACGCTCGGTCCGGGGGTCGTGGTGCTGGACGCCGACGGCGACCGCAGGCTCGACCTGCTGTTCGTCAACGGCCGCAACTTCGCCGGCCAACCCGGCGAGGCGACCCCGCCCGCGCTCTACTTGAACCGGGGCGGCCTGCGTTTCACCCTCGCCGGAAGAGACGCCGGCTTGAGCTTTTCCGCCTACTGCCTGGGAGGTAGCGCCGCCGACGTCGACAACGACGGCGACGGCGACCTGTTTCTCTCCTGCCTCGGCCGTGACCTGCTACTGCGCAACGACGGCGGTCGCTTCGTCGACCTGACGGACGCCGCCGGCCTCACCCGCGACCACGAGCTCGGGGCGGGCGCGGCCTTCTTCGACGCCGACAACGACGGCCACCTGGACCTCTACGTCACCCGCTACGTCACCTGGACACCCGGCGGCGACGTCTTCTGCTCGCTCGACGGCAAGACCAAGTCCTACTGCACGCCGGTGCTCTACCAGGGCGCCTCGCCACGCTTCTACCGCGGGCGGGGTGACGGCACCTTCGAGGAGCGCACGCGGGCGGCGGGCTTCTTCGACCCCCAGGCCAAGACCCTGGCCGCGGTGCCGCTCGACCTCGACCAGGACGGCTGGATCGACCTCGCGGTCGCCGGGGACACCTATCCCAACCTGCTCTATCGAAACCGTGGCGATGGGACCTTCGAGGAGATCGGCGCCGCCTCCGGCATCGCCTACTCCGACACCGGCACCGCCCGCGGCGGCATGGGCGTCGACGCCGCGGACTACAATCGCTCCGGCCGGCCGAGCGTGGTGATCAGCTACTTCGCCAACGAGATGGTCGGCCTGTACGAAAACCAGGGCAACCAGATGTTCACCGACGTCGCCCCCAGCTCGGACGTGGGCCGCAACACGCTGCTGACCCTCGGCTGGGCGACGCTGTTCTTCGACTACGACCTCGACGGCTGGCTCGACCTGCTGGTGGCCAACGGCCACCTCGACGAGCAGGTGGAGAACGTGCAGGCGCTGGTCGAGTACGACGAGCCGCAGCAGCTCTTCCACAACCAGGGCGCGGGCCGGTTCGTGGAGGTCACCTCGACCGCCGGCGGTGACCTCGCCAACCCGCTGGTGGCCCGCGGCGGCGCCTTCGCCGACTTCGACGACGACGGTGACCTGGACGTGGTGCTGACCACCAACGGCGGCCCCGCGAAGCTGTTCGAGAACCGCGGCACGGGCTACGGACACTGGCTGCGGCTGAGCCTGCGCGGCACCGAGAGCAACCGCGACGGCCTCGGTGCAAGGATCGAGGTGAGAGCCGGCGGCGGCACCCAGAGCTGGCTGGTGCGCACCGGCGGGAGCTACCTGTCGCAGTCCCAGATCGACCCCGTCTTCGGCCTCGGCACCGCGCCCCAGGCCGACGAGGTCAAGGTCCACTGGCCCTCTGGCAAGCTGACCACGTTGACCCAGGTCCCAGGCGACCAGCGGGTCGAGGTGCGAGAAGAGTAGGGGTTGGCCGAGCTGAACATGGGCTACCGCCGACTGGCCGCCGCCGCTCTCGCGATCCCGATTCTCGCCGCCTCCTGCGCCCCGCCGGTGGCGCATGACCTGGTGATCAGGAACGCCGTGCTCTACGACGGCTCGGGCGGCGCGCCGGTGCGCGGCGACCTCGCCGTGGACGGGGACGCGATCGCCGCCGTGGGCGAGCTCGGTCGGCACCGCGGCCGGCGCGAGATCGATGCCGGCGGCCTGGCCCTGGCGCCGGGCTTCATCAACGTGCTGTCCTGGGCCACCGAGTCGCTGTGGGTCGACGGCCGCTCGCTCTCCGACGTCCGCCAGGGGGTGACGCTCGAGATCTTCGGCGAGGGCTGGTCGCAGGGGCCGCTCGACGAGGAGATGAAGCAGGAGGTCGTGCGCCAGCAGGGAGACATCCGCTACGACGTCACCTGGACCTCGCTCGGCGAGTACCTCGACCAGCTCGCCGGGCGCGGCATCTCGACCAACGTCGCCTCCTTCGTCGGCGCCACCACGGTGCGCATCCACGAGCTGGGGTATGCCGACCGGCCGCCGACGCCCGAGGAGCTTTCCCGCATGCAGGCGCTGGTACGGCAGGCGATGGAGGATGGGGCCCTGGGCGTCGGCTCGTCGCTGATCTATCCGCCCGCCTTCTACGCCGAGACCGACGAGCTGGTGGCCCTCTGCCGGGTGGCTGCCGAGCACGGCGGGATCTATATCTCCCATCTGCGCAGCGAGGGTGACCGCTGGCTCGAGGCGATCGACGAGCTGATCGAGATCTCCCGCCGCGCCGGCCTGCCGGCCGAGATCTACCATCTGAAGGCGGCCGGTCGGCAGAACTGGGGCAAGCTCCCGGCGGCGATCGCCAGGATCGAGGCTGCCCGCGCCGAGGGTCTGAAGATCACCGCCGACATGTACACCTACACCGCCGGCGCCACCAGCCTCGCGGCCACGCTGCCACCCTGGGTGCAGGAAGGGGGCCTGGAGCCCTTCCTCGCCCGGCTGCGCGATCTGGCCACGCGCCGCAAGCTGGTAGCGGAGATGAACGACCCTCAGGCCCCGTGGGAGAACTTCTTCCTCGGTGCCGGGCCGGAGAAAATCCTCCTCGCCGGCTTCAAGACCGAGGCGTTGAAGCCCCTGACCGGCAAGACGCTCGCCGAGGCGGCGGCGCTGCGCGGCACCCGGCCGGAGGAGACGGCGATGGACCTGCTGGTGGAGGACGAGGGAGGGGTCGGCGCCATCTACTTCCTGATGTCCGAGGACAACGTCAAGCGCCAGCTCGCCCTGCCCTGGGTGAGCTTCGGCTCCGATGCGCCGTCGCAGGCGCCGGAAGGGGTCTTTCTGAAGTCCAGCACCCATCCGCGGGCCTACGGCAACTTCGCCCGCCTGCTGGGCCGCTACGTGCGCGAGGAGAAAGTGATGCCGCTCGAGGAGGCGATCCGCCGCCTGACCTCGCTGCCGGCCGAGAACCTCCACCTGGGCAAGCGCGGCCGACTCGCGCCGGGCTACGCCGCCGACCTCGCGATATTCGACCCGGCACGGATCGCCGACCACGCCACCTTCGAGGACCCGCAGCAGCTCGCGACTGGCATGGTGCACGTCTTCGTCAACGGCGTGCAGGTCCTGGCCGACGGCGAGCACACCGGCGCCAAGCCGGGGCGGGTGGTCAAGAGGCAGGCGTCGCCACGCGACTCGTAGGGGCGGCCCTCGAGGCCGCCCTGATGGAGGGCAGGCACAAGGCCTGCCCCTACGAGGAAGCTCTCTTGCGCCCCGATTTCCATCTCGCCAGCTCCGCCCGCAGCTCGGTGATCTCCTTGTCTTGCTCGGCGACCCTGCACTGCAGCGCTTCCACTTCTTCCTCCTCCGACTCGGGCTGAGGCGCCTCGACCAGCCGCACCAGCTCGGCCAGGGACTCGGGGCCGGGCACGGGCTCGCCCAACGCGGCGGGCGCCGTGGCCAGCGAGCGGCAGAAGCGCGCCAGGCGCGCCGCATTGCGGTCGCCGGCCACCAGGGCGCCGTCGCCCGTCGCGACCCCGGCCAGGAAGAGGGGCCGGCCGCCGGCGGCCGCGGCGAGCTCGCCGCTCACGGCGCCGCCGGAGCGGGCGAGCGAGAGCAGGAAGTCGAGCAGCGGCGCCGCGCCGGCGTCGGCCACCAGCAGCGCCAGGGTCATGCCCGGGGCCAGCGCCGCGGCGCCGGCGAGGACCGCCAGCACCTTGCCACGCCGGTCACAGCGCAGCAGGAGCTCGACGGTCGGGCGGCGCATGGAAGCTAGTTCACGGCGCCGGGAACCGCGAGCGTGAACGGCGCGATGCCCGCCTCGAAGCGCTCGCCGTCGCCCGCCACCATGCGATAGGAGCCGTGCATCGAGCCGACGGGAGTCGAGAGCGGGCAGAAGCTCGTGTACTCGAAGCTGCCGCCCGGCGCCAGCACCGGCTGCTCGCCCACCACTCCGGGCCCGACCACGCGCTGCACCTTGCCGTTGCCGTCGGTGATGATCCACTCGCGGGAGAGGAGCTGCGCCGTCTCCGAGCCCTGGTTGGAGATGCGGATGGTGTAGGCGAAGAAGAAGTAGCTCTCGCGTTCCGAGCTGCGCTCGGGCACGAAGAAGCTCCTGGCTTGTACTCGGATGCCGCGGGTGGTCGACTCGCTCTCGGAGCCGTCGCTGGAGTCCTTCGCGCGCATGGGGCCGGCGCCGCCGCGGCCGAGCGGGCGGCGAGGCGAATTATCGCACGCGGGATGTTCGCACGCCGTTCCCGGTCCGGCGCCCGCCCTAGCGCGCGCCCGCCAGCTCCCGCACCCCGCGCTCGAGACGCCGCACCAGCTCCGGGATGGCCTCGGCCGCTAGCGAGCAGAAAGCGATCCGCAGGTAGCGCGGGGCGACCGAGATCAGGCCGGTGTCGTGGTGCTCGAGCAGGTGGAGCCGGGCGCGCTCGGGGTCGATGCCCGCCGGCAGCTCGACCAGAGAGAAACAGCCGGAGTTGAACGGCAGCGGCCGAATGAGCGCGGGATCGGCTCCGGCAAGTGCCGCCTGGAGCGCGCGGTAGCGCTCCGCCAGCAGGCCGCGCAGGGCCTCGACCTCGGCGGCCGTGCCCGGGTCGACGAGCGCCGCCAGCGCCAGCCGCTGGCTGACCGCCACCGGCGAGCCCACGGTCGAGCGCACCAGGCCCTTGATCTTGCTCTCGAGCGCCGCCGCGATCTCGCTGTCGGCGGCGAACGGGAAGGTCAGGAAGCCCACCCGGCCGCCGAAGAAGGACAGCTCCTTGGTGGCGCCGTCGACCTTCACCGGCACCAGGTTGGGGTGAGCGCCGGCGAGCTCCCAGAACATCGAGCCCGGCGGCACGCCGTCCTCGTACACCAGCCCGGCGTAAGCGTCATCGGTCACCACTACCAGCGGCCGCGCCTCGGCGGCGGCAACGAGCACCGCCTTCACCGCGTCGCGCTCGCCGGCCGAGAGCGAGTAGCCGCCGGGGTTGGAGGGCAGGTTGAGGATCATCACCGCCGGCTCTTCGGCCGGGAGCGCGGCCAGTGTTTCCGCCAGGCCCTGGACGTCGAAGCCCGTGCCGCGGTAGGCGGGCGTCGGCACCACGCGAGCACCGGTGCGGGCCGCGAAGGTCTGCCGGTAGTTGCCCCAGAACGGCGCCGGGATGACCACCGACCGGCCTTCGCCGCCGAAGAGGTCGGCGAGGATCGAGAGGCCATGCCCCAGGCCGGTGGTGACGATCGGCAGCGTCGCAGGGAGCGGCAGGGAGAGCCCCCGCCGCTGCCACTCCGCCCACGCCCGGCGCACCTCGGGGAAGCCCTCGACCGGCGAGTAGAGGAGCGCCCGGTTGCGCTCGTCGGCCGGCATCGACTCGAGGCCGGCGGCGAGGGCGGTGAGCACGATCGCCTTGCCGGCGCCGTCCGTGATCTGGCCGATGGTGCCATTGAAAGTCTTGCCCCGTGCCTGGCCGGCCTGGAACGGGATGTCGGGCGGAAAGTGGATTCGCCTCCCCAGCGGCGAGAGCGCGGCGGCGAGCGCCGGCGAGGCGGCGGCGATCGTGTCGTTCAAACGGGTGACGGCGTCGGTCATGGAGGAGCCTTGTAGGGGTGGGCTGAGGTCGGCGGCGGAGACTAGCACTCGGCTTGGTGGTTGGGGCACTCTCGGCTAACGTACCGCGCGGGTCCGGCGCGCCTGGCGCCTGCTCCGGGACCCCCAGCTCGAACGCCCACCGCCAGCCTCCGCCATGGCCACCTACGTCGTCGGCGACATCCACGGCTGCTTCGAGAGCGTCCGCGCCCTGCTGGCGGAGTTTCGCTACCAGCCGCGGCGCGATCGCCTGTGGCTGGTGGGCGACCTGGTGAACCGCGGCCCGTTCTCGCTCGAGGTGCTGCGCTGGGCTCGGGACTTGGGCGACCGCGCGGTGGTCGTGCTCGGCAACCACGACCTGCACCTCCTGGCCCGCGCCGCCGGCGTCTCCGAGGCCCGCGCCAAGGACACGCTCGACCCCGTGCTCGGAGCCGGCGACGCCCCCGAGCTCCTCGCCTGGCTGCGGGCGCGGCCTCTCTTTCACCGCGAGGGGCGGTGGGTGATGGTGCACGCCGGTCTGCTTCCGGCCTGGACCGTGGCGCAGGCCGAAGCCGAGGCGCGCACCGCCGAGCGCGCGCTCCGCGGCCGCGACATGAAGCGCCTGCTCGTGGCGGTGAAGACGCCTCCCTTCCCGGCGTGGAGCCGGAAGCTGCCGGCCTTCGAGCGCCGGCGCCTGGCCCTCTCCACCTTCACCCACCTGCGCACCTTGGGCGAGGACGGCCGCCCTTGTGAGCGCTTCGCGGGGCCGCCGGCCGAGGCGCCGGACGGCTGCGCGCCCTGGTACGAGAGGCCCCACCACCGCGAGCCAGGGTTGACCGTGGTCTTCGGCCACTGGGCGGCGCTCGGCCTCCATCTCGCCCCCGGTCTCGCCGCCCTCGACACCGGCTGTGTGTGGGGTGGCAAGCTGACTGCGCTGCGGCTGGACGACGGGACGCTCTTCCAGGTCCCGAACCAGGAGGGGATGCCCAGGCGATGAGCGCCGGCGGCGGGCAGGCTGCGCTCGTGCGCCTGCCGCGCGCCGCGCGGGCGATCGAGGAAGGGCGGGCGCGTGGCCTCCACCTGGGCGCCCAGCTCTACGTCTCGCTCGCCGGCGAGGTGGTGGCCAACGCGGCCTTCGGCGAGGACGCGCCCGGCCAGGACGGGGCCGGGCGGCCGCTCGCCGTGGACGCCCTGATGCTCTGGCTGTCGTCCACCAAGCCGGTGACAGCCGTGGCCCTGGGACAGCTCTGGGAGCAGGGCCGGCTCGAGCTCGACGACCCGATCGCCGCCCACCTGCCGGAGTTCGCCGCCGGCGGTAAGGAGGCGATCACCCTGCGCCATGCCCTCACCCACACCGGCGGCTTCCGCATGCTCGACGTGGGCTACCCGCGGCTCTCCTGGGACGAGACCGTCGCACGCATCTGCGCCGCGCGCCGCGAGCCCCGCTGGGTGCCCGGCGCCAGGGCCGGCTACCACCAGGACTCGAGCTGGTTCGTGCTGGGCGAGGTCGTTCGCCGGCTCTCCGGCCGGCCCTTCGAGCGCACCGTGCGCGCGGAGATCTTCGAGCCGCTGGGCATGGCCGACTCGTGGATCGGCATGCCCGCCGAGCGCTACGCGGCGCTCGAGGACCGCATCGCCGCCTGCTGGGACAGCTCGGGCCCGACGGCCGCACGGCTCGATTGGGACGGCGAGGCCTTCTGCACCCGCTGCTCTCCGGCCGGCGGCGGGCGCGGGCCGATGGCCGAGCTCGGGCGCCTCTACGAGATGCTGCTGGGCCGCGGCACTCTGGGCGGCGCCACCATCCTGCGCCCCCAGACCGTGGAGGCGCTCACCGCGCGCCACCGCGTGGGCATGTACGACCACACCTTCAAGCACGTGATGGACTGGGGCCTGGGCTTCATCCCCGACTCCAAGCAGTACGGCGAGACCGTCCCCTACGCCTACGGCCGCCTCTGCTCGCCTCGCACCTTCGGTCACAGCGGCTACCGCTCCTCCACCGCCTTCGCCGATCCCGAGCACGGCCTGGTGGTAGCGCTCGCTTTCAACGGCCTGCCCTCCGACCCCGACCACGCGGCGCGGGTTCGGGCGGTGGTCGAGGGGATCTACGAGGACCTGGAGCTGGCGGCCGGCGGAGCTCCATAGCGCGTCCCCGATCCCGGCTCACCAGACGCCCGGGCTCGCCGCGCGGGGCCCACCTTCCGCAGCTCTACTCCCAGCTCCACGCCGAGAGCTCCATCCCCTGCTCTTCGATTGCCACCGCGCCGAGGTAGCCCTCGGCCGGGCGCAGGTGGTGGAAGCTCCACGCCGCGGCCCGCCCGGCGTCGCCCTCGAGAGTGAGCATGCGCGCCGGCTCGCCGGGCACCAGGGTGACGTCGAAGCGGTTGAGCGGCGCCGTGATCCCCTCGCCCACCGCCTTCAGGTAGGCCTCTTTGCGCGTCCAGCAGTTGAAGAAGCCTTCGCTGCGGGAGGCCGCGGGAAGACCCAGCAGAGTCTGGCTTTCGCGGCTCGAAAAGAAGCGGGTGGCGAGCTGCTCGAGGTCCGAGAGGGAGCGCAGGTGCTCGACATCGACGCCGATCTCCCGGCCGCGCACCAGCCCCAGGATGGCCAGCTCCTCGGAGTTGGAGAGGTTGAAGCACAGCGGCTCGGTCCCGCCAAGGCGAGGCTCCGGCTCGGCCAGCGCGGGCTTGCCCTTGGGACCGTAGGAGTAGCGGATGGCAGCCGGGTCGCAGCCCAGGTAGGCGCCGAGCACGGTGCGTTGCATGCCGCGGCCGACGATGAAGCGCCGGCGGTGGAGGTCGAAGCGGAAGCGCTCGGCCCGCGAGCGCTCGTCGGGGTCGAGCAGGGTGAGGAGGGAGGCCACCCGCCGGGCCGAGGGATCGAGCCGGGCGATCCAGAGGTGAACGCGGCCGGCTGCGAGGCCCTCGGCTACGCGCGCCGGTTCCTCCTGCGGGTAACGGAGCATCGCTGGGAACTCTAGCGCGCGGATCGCAGTCGCCTGCCCGTTCCCTCGGTGCAGAAGACCGCGAAGCCGCGAAGGGACCGCGGGGCCGCCGGCCGCACGAGCGCTCAGCGGCCGAGCGGCGTGCTCACCGTCAACACCAATGACTCGGTGCCGGGATTGGGGTGGTAGAGGCCGGCGTTCGACAGGTGATAGAGCATCACGCCTACCCGCAGGCGTTCACTTACCCGGTAGGCGGCTTCGATCCCGGAACGGAACTCCACGGCGCCGCCCAGGTTCTTGCCGTCTCCACGCTCGTAGAGCGCTACCGCGATGCTCAGCCCCAGTGTCCAGCGCTCGCGCAGACGGTGCTCGTACCGCAGGCCCACGAAGGCCCAGTAGCCCTCCCCAGAGGTCGCGGTCGCGCCCGCGATCGGCCGTAGCCCCTCGCGCAGGAAGCCGAGGTCCGCTTCCACGAAGCGCACTTCGACTCCCAGCTCGAGGTCGGCGGTGTGCGCGATGCGGTCGTCGCCGACGTTGAAGCCTCCGGCCAGCACGGCGAGGTCCGGGGCCTGCGCCGCGACAGGGAGCGCGGGCGCAAGGGCGGCACAGGCGAAGATCAGCAGCAAGCTGGCGGTCGGGAGTCGGCGCATGGTGGGGGGGTGACTCGGTAGTCGGCGAAGCGTATCCCGGCCGCAGCCGGCTTGGGAAGTTGGCACGGAGACGCCGGCCGGCTGGTGGCTTCAGCCGGCTGCCGAGCCTCTCTGCCACAATAGGCGGCCGTGCCGCCCGCCAGTGTCTCGATCGTGGTCCCCGTCTACAACGAGGAAGAGAGCCTTCCCGTCCTGGCGCGCGAGATCCGCGCTGCCCTGGAGCCGGGAAACCTCGAGTACGAAGTGCTGTACGTCGACGACGGCTCGACGGATGGCAGCGCCGCCATCCTCGCCGGCCTCCAGGCCACTGACCCGCGGGTGCGGGTCGTGCGGCTGGCTAGGAACCAGGGCCAGTCGCCGGCGCTCGCCGCGGGGTTCCGCCGTGCCACGGGCGAGGTGATCGTCACCCTGGACTCCGACCTGCAGAACGACCCCGCGGACATCCCACGCCTGCTGGCGGCGCTCGAGGGTTGCGACGCCGTCTCCGGGGTGCGTTCCCGGCGGCAGGACAGCTTCGTGCGGCGCGCCTCCTCGCGCATCGCCAACCGCGTGCGCCGCTGGGCCCTGAACGACGGCATCACGGACGTCGGCTGCTCGCTCAAGGCGTACCGTGCCGAGTACCTGCGCGACCTGCCGCTGTTCAAGGGCATGCACCGCTTCCTGCCGGCGCTGGTGCAACTCGCCGGCGCGCGGGTGCGGGAGATCCCGGTGAACCACCGCCCGCGACGCTTCGGGCAGGCGAAGTACGGCATCGGCAACCGCCTGTTCCGGGCCCTGGCCGACCTCGCGGCGGTGATGTGGATGCGGCGGCGCTGGATCGACCGGCGGCTGGAAGAGGAGATCGGTTCTTCGGCCGCTCTACCTCCGGTCCCCTCTGCCGCGAGTGTGGAAGGCTTCCACCCTCTGGTCCCCTCTCCCCGCGAGCGGGGAGAGGGCTAGGGTGAGGGGTGCCTTTGGCGACGCCTCCAGGACCCTCACCCCAGCCCTCTCCCGCAAGCGGGAGAGGGGGCCAGATCTCACAGCGCGCGGCTCTGTTGCTCGTGACCTTCCTCGGGGCCGCGCTGTTCCTGCCCGGGCTGGGCTCGCGCGACCTCTGGAACCCCGACGAGCCCCGCTACGCCGAGGTGGCGCGCGAGATGCGGGCTTCCGGCCAGTACCTGGTGCCGCATCTCAACGGCCAGATCTACACCCAGAAGCCGCCGCTCCAGTTCTGGGCCATGTGCGCGGCCTCGCTCGTGACCGGCGGCATCGACGAGGTCTCGGCCCGCCTGCCGGCGGCCCTCTCGGCCATCGGGACTCTGCTGCTGGTCTTCTTGCTGGGTGAGCGGCAGTTCGGCCGACGCGCGGCCTGGTTCTCCGTGGCCGCCTTCGGCACCTGCGGCAAGGCCCTGTGGCAGGGCCGCATCGGGCAGATCGACATGCTCCTCGTGGCCCTGGTGACGCTCGCGGTGTGGTTCTGGGTGCGGGGCGAGACCGAGGGCCGGACCGGCTTCCACCGACTGTTCTTCGTGGCGGCCGGGCTCGCCACCCTGGCCAAAGGGCCGGTCGGGCTGCTGCCGCCGCTCTTGGCGGTGCTCGCCTTCTACGCCTGGACACGCGATCGCGCCGGCCTTGCCCGCCTGCGGCCCGCCCTGGGTCTCGCGATCTGGGCCGCCGTGGTGCTGGCCTGGCTGCTGCCCGCCGGCCTCGCCGCCGGCGAGACCTACCTCGAGCAGATCGTCTACAAGCAGAACGTGACCCGCTACGCCGACCCCTGGCACCACCGGCAGCCGTTCTACTACTACCTCTCCGTTCTGCCCGCGGACTTCTTCCCCTGGTCCTTCCTGCTGCCCACGGCGCTGGTCGTCGGCTGGCGGAGGTTCGTGCGCCAGGCGAAGCAGGCCGGCGAGACCAGCCTTTCGAGCCGCGGCTTCCGCTTCGCCCTCTGCTGGGTGGCGGTGACCATCCTCTTCTTCTCGCTCTCCCCGGCCAAGCGCACGGTCTACATCCTCACCATGTACCCGGGCCTGGCGCTGCTGGTGGGCGCGGCGCTCGACCGCATCGCCGCGGCCTGGCCGCGCGAGCGGCGCTGGCTGACCGCGCCCCTAGGGTTGCTGGCCGGCTTGTTGGTCTTGGTCACCGCGGCCGTGATCCCGGTGGCTGCGCGGCGGGAAGAGGTGGCGCTCCTGCCGTCCTGGCTACCGGGGGCGGTTACGGCGTGCCTGGCGATGGCGGCGATCGGCGCCCTCGCGGCGTTCTGGTTTGGGAGGAAAGGGAGCGTGCTCCAGGCCGCGGCTTCCCTCGCGATGGGCATGGGCGTCTGCGCCCTGGGCCTGGTGAAAATCGTGCTGCCCGCCGTAAACGAGCTCAAGTCCTCGCGACCGATGGCCGAGGCGTTCCTCGCCCGCAGCCAACCAGATGAGCCCTACGCCGTCTATCCCCGTCTCGACGCCCCGGTGCTGTTCTACACTCGCCGTGTTGCCGTCTGGCCCCAGAACGAGGAAGAGCTGCGCGCCTTCGCCACCCAGCCGGGGAAGCGGTGGCTGTTCATCGAGAAAGACGACCTCGCCAAGCTCGAGCAGCCGTTGCCGATGGTCGAGGTGGCGCGGGGGAAAGACCTCAAGGACGGGTACGTGCTGATGGGCAGGCCAGAGCCCTGATCTAATCCGGCGAGAGCAGGAGGTCTACCGGGCCCATGGCTAAGAAGAAAAAGTTCGCCAACGAGGACGAAGAGCGCAAGTACTGGGCAACGCACGACTCCGTAAGCGAGGTCGACTGGTCGAAGGCCAAGGCGATATCACTGCCCAAGTTGCGGCCCTCGCTGCGGACGATCTCGCTACGGCTTCCGATATCCATGTTGGAGGAGCTGAAACTGCTGGCGAACCGGCAGGACGTGCCCTACCAGTCCCTGATCAAGATCTTCCTCTCGGAGCGCATTCAGCGCGAGTTGCGTGGGGAGGCGGCGTAGATCTTGGGACACGGCCTTCTCCCAGCACGGGACGAAGAGAGCGGGGGTTGGCGACCAGGCCAGCTAGAGTGGCAAGATGGATGAGTTCCTGAGACAGGCAACACGTCTCGCGACCGACTACATTTCTACTCGCTCGGTAGCGATCGTCATCCGCGACTGCGCCGGTAATGCAGCGCCGGGGACGGCTACTTGCATCCAGGTCGGTGCTCACTTCCTCCTCACGACTGCGGGCCACGTCATCGAGGATATGAACGACGATCGGATCGAACTGATCCCCGCCGGAGAGTTGTCTTCCACACCCCTGCCGTTCGTGAAGCGGAGCTGCTCCCCGTGCAGGCCAGCTCCAGTTTCCGACGTCGCCTGGATCAAGCTAGAGCCAAGCGCCGTCAAGGACAACCGACTCCGGTTTCTGGCACTCTCTGACCTCAAGCTGGGACAACTCGCCGCGGATCGCGACCACGGCTTCCTCGTTCACGGCTACCCTCGTCAGAGCGCGATTCTCACCCCCACGAGCTCCGACGTCGAGTCGACTGTGGCTTTCACTATGATGGCCAACGAAGCTGACCTCCACAGGCCACTACAGGCCTATGAGGTTGCGCTTGAGTACCCTCCTCGGGATGACCTAGACAGGCCGATTCGCGTTGCTCCGGACGCCCATGGCTTGAGTGGGGGCGGCGTGTGGTGGCACCCGCGAGATGACGAGACCGCAGTCATCAGCCCGACTCACATGAAGCTCGTGGCCGTGAACACGAACTGGCACAGATCGACCTCAGCCCTCTTCGCCACGCGGATCGATGAGTGGCTGGTCCTCGTCGCTCGCGACTTTCCTGACACGACGGAGGACATCGCTCAGCTCGGCGCTGGGCAGCAGCGGTAGCGGATTGCTGGTCGGCGCACACGCCGATCACCGACTCATAAAGGCCGGTAATTACCACCTCGGCGTTGAAAGCGGGACCAGTAGTCTCTTCCTCAGCTCGCGCTGAGAGCCCGCAACAGTTCCTCGGGAGAGTACCGAGTCAGCCCGCCGGCGCGGAAGTCGGCAGCGTCTCGGGTCACGATGGCGTCGGTGCCAACGCCTCGTGCCGCCTCGACGAGCACGGCATCCTCGAAGTCCCGGACGCGGCTCTCTACGGCACGGCGGAGCACATCGCCGGTCACCGGAGCGATCTCGAACAGGGTCAAAAGCGCCGCGACCTGCTGCCGCGCCGGCTTGTGCCCGACTGCCTTCGCCGCCAGGTAAGCCAGGGTGGTCACGGTGGTGGCACCCAGAACGCCCTCGAGCACGCGGCGCTCCACGGCCGAGAATAGGTCTGCCGCGGCCGTGCCGAAGGGCTCTCGATCGAGGAGGAAGTCCAGGACCACGTTGGTGTCGAAGAGGACCTTCACCGATGCTTTTCCGCGAGGTACCGACGGTAGTCCTCGACCTCGACGACGGAGCCTTTCCAGGCACCTTTGAGGGAGCGGACCAGCGGCGTCAGCCTCTTTCTGGCGTCTTCAGTGCCGAGCTGCTGCAAGGCGCTGAAGTAGGCCGCCACGAGCTGGGAGACAGACTTTCCTGAACGCCGAGCGTGGGCCTTGGCCGAGGCCACGAGCTCCTCGTCGAGCCTCAGGGTGAGCTTTGTAGCTGCCATGCCAGGCCTCCTGGGACGTACACGGACCTCGCTATTGTACGTCAGTCAGAGGCGCTCCCGTGCAACCAGCCCTACCCGTGCGCCACCAGCACCCGCTCCACCGCCCGCGCCTTGCCCGTCGCCTCGTCGATGTCGAACAGCGTGCCCGCCAGGCGGACGTCGCTCTTGGCGGTGTCGAAGGGCTGGCCGGTCTGCAGCAGGAAGCGCTCGATCACCCGGTCGGCGCGCACGCCGATCACCGACTCGTAGGGCCCGGTCATGCCGGCGTCGGTCTGGAAGGCAGTGCCCTTGGGCAGGATGCGCTCGTCGGCGGTGGGGACGTGAGTGTGGGTGCCGACCATGGCCGAGATCCGGCCGTCGAGGTAGAAGCCGAGCGCCTGCTTTTCGCTGGTCGCCTCGGCGTGGAAATCCACGAAGCGCACCTTCACCTCGGCCGGCAGGCCGGCGAGCAGGCGGTCCGCCACCTCGAAGGGTGAGTCCAAGGTCTTCATGAACACGCGGCCCTCGAGGTTGATCGTCGCCACCTTGATGCCGGCCGCGGTCTCGCCCACGTGCAGGCCCTTGCCTGGGTTGCCGGCCGGGTAGTTGGCCGGGCGCAGCAGGTTCGGCTCGCGCTCGAGGAGCGGCAGGGTCTCCTTCTTGTCCCAGATGTGGTTGCCGGAGGTGTAGCAGTCGATCGGCAGCTCGGAGAGCTCGTGCCAGACCTCAGGTGTCGGCCCGGACCCGCCCGCGGAGTTCTCAACGTTTACGACTACATAGTCCACGCGGTGGCGGTCGATCAATCCCGGCAGCAGAGCGGCGAGCGCCCGCCGGCCTGGCCGCGCGATCACGTCGCCCACGAACAGCAGCTTCATCGCGCGAACTCGACGGCGCGAGTCTCGCGGATCACCGTCACCTTGATCTGCCCGGGGTAGGTGAGCTCGCTCTCGATCTTCTTGGCGATGTCCTTCGACAGCCAGATCGCCTGCTCGTCGCCCAGCTTGCCGCTGTCGACGATGATGCGCACCTCGCGGCCGGCCTGGATGGCGAAGGTCTTCTGCACGCCCTTGAAGCCGGCGGCGATCTCCTCGAGCTTCTCCAGGCGCTTGACGTAGGTCTCGAGCACCTCGCGGCGGGCGCCGGGCCGCGCCGCGGAGAGCGCATCGGCGGAGGTCACCAGCACGGCCTCGACGGTCTGCGGGTCGTAGTCGCCGTGGTGGCAGGCCATGGCGTGCACCACCTCCTCGGTCTCGCCGTGCTTGCGCAGCAGGTCGATGCCGAGCTCCAGGTGGGTGCCGTCCATCTCGCGGTCGATCGCCTTGCCGATGTCGTGGAACAGGCCGGCGCGCTTGGCCACGTGCACGTTGGCCTTGAGCTCGGCTGCCATGGTGCCGGCCAGGAAGGCCACTTCCTTCGAGTGGTGGAGGGCGTTCTGGCCGTAGGAGGTGCGGAAGCGCAGCCGCCCCAAGAGGCGCACCAGCTCGGGGTGGACGTTGCCGATGTTGAGCTCCAGGAGCGCCGCCTCGCCCTCGGTGCGCACGCGGTCGTCGAACTCGGCCTTGACCTTCTCGACGATCTCTTCGATGCGCGCCGGATGGATGCGGCCGTCCTGGATCAGGCGCTCGAGCGACACGCGGGCGATCTCGCGGCGGAAGGGGTCGAAGCCGGAGAGGATGACGGCCTCGGGGGTGTCGTCGACGATCAGGTCGACGCCGGTCGCCATCTCCAGGGTGCGGATGTTGCGGCCCTCGCGGCCGATGATGCGGCCCTTCATCTCGTCGTTGGGCAGCATCACCACCGACACCGTGGTCTCCGAGACATAGTCGGAAGCGACGCGCTGAATCGCCATGCCGATGATGCGCTGGGCCTGCCGGGTGGCGGTCTCGCGGGCCTCGTCGTCGAGGCGCTTGATCATGTGGGCCGCTTCCATGCGCGCCTCGTTCTCCATCAGCCGCACCAGCTCTTCGCGCGCCTGCTGCGCGGTCAAGCCCGCGATCTGCTCTACCCTGGTCCGCTCCTCGGCCACCAGCCGCTCGAGCTCTGCCTCCTGCTCGGCGAGTCCGCGCTCGCGGCCGAGGAGGGTCTTCTCCTGGGCCGAGAGCTCCTGCTCGCGACGCGCCGCCTGCTCGCTGCGCTTGTCGAGGGCGTCTTCTTTCTGCTGCAGGCGCCGCTCCACGGACTCGAGCTCGCCGCGGCGCTTGCTGGAGGCTTTCTCGAACTCGGTGCGGGCCTGGAACAGCTTCTCTTTGGCCGCCAGCTCGGCCTCGCGCACGATGGCCTCGCCCTGGCGGCCGGCCTCCTCGACCGACTTCTCGGCACGGCGATGGGCGTCGCCGAGGATCTCCTTGGCGCGCCGCTGCGCGAGCCACCAGGCGAGAGGGACGACAAGGGCGGCCACCACGAGGATCGCCGCGATCGAAATGAGTGTGGTGGAGTTCACTGGGCAGCCCCCGTTCCGGCGGGAGGAGGAACGAGGGTGGAAGGGGTCCCTCTCCTGGAGAGGAGGGAGAGGAGAAGAACATCCCCCGCGCAGCCGTGTGGGCTGCCGCGCTTAGAACCTTGAACGCGCCAGGTGGGTGTCCGCTCTACGAGCCATTAGCGTCCCCGTCGGAGCGGGGCTGGCACAGGCCACGTAGGTAAAAGACTCCCGTGGTCTATCTGTTGGTTCTACAATGGGATGACCCATCACAAACCGCGCAGGGGATGCAAACGCCCTATCCGTCAATGGAGATTCGAGGCCGTCCGGGCTCATTTTTCGTCCAATGCTGCTGATAGTTCGACCGCGAGCTCGGCGACCTTCTCCTTGAATCTGACCCGTTCCCCTTCCTGGCCTCTTCGGCACTGGAAAAGTTCATCCGACAAGTTGAGCGCCGCCAGGATGGCAATGCGGGTGGTGTCCACCGTCGTCACCTGCCGCGCGACCTCGCGCATCTTGCGATCCACGACGGCCGCCAGCTCCTGGAGGTACTCGTGATCCGCGTGGCCACGGATGGGGTAGAGAGTGCCGAAGATCTCGACGTCCCTCGCCCCGGAGCTCTTCGTGCTCATGCCCGTGACCCTGCGGCGGCTGCCCCGCAAAAGTCGAGCTTTGCCAAGGGTTTGACCGCGGGCGGACTATAGCACACCCTCATTCGGCAAGAAGCCCTTCGAGGGTCGAGGTCAGGGCCTCGACCCGGCGGCGGACCTGCTCGCGCTCCTCCTGCCAGGCGGCGGCTTCCCCGCCCTCCGTCGCGGCCTCGAGCTCGCCTTCCAGCTCCTCGATGCGGCCGGCCAGCCGGGAGTTCTCCGCCTTCAAGGCGCGGATCTTGTCCACCGCGGCGTGGACGCGCCGCTCCAGCCCGTCGAGCAGCCCTTCCTCGGTCGCAGCTTCCTTCTTCATCGCTCGATCCCTCCGCTCTCCGTGCTTCCGCCGGAACCCCAACCGTAGCGCGACTCGAGCTGGTTGGCGAGCGCCAGGTGCGCGGCGTTGACCTCCTCCTGGGTGAGCGAGCGGTCGGGCGCGCCGTAGGCGAAGGCGATGGTGGTGTTGACCGCGCCCTCGGGCACGCCCGGGCCCTGGTAGCGGTCCTTGAGCTCGAAACCGGTGAGGATTGACGGACGGTGGGCCTCGATCGCGGCCGCCAGCTCGGCCCACGGCACCTCGGTCCCGTGGGTCAGCGTGAGGTCCGCGGCCACCCCCGGGAAGCGGGAAGACGCCTCGACCTCGAGGCCGGCCGGGCCTTCGCCGAGCGCCGGCAGCGCCAGCTCGGCCACGAACAGCGGGCAGCCTTCCTCCTCCGCCAGGCGGCCGAGGTAGCCCACCACCTCGCCCCGGCTCAGGAGCTCGGCGGTCGCCCCTTCGAGCAGGCCCGGCAGCACCGCCGGCCTGGCCTCGATCTCGACCCCGAACCCGGCGGCCAGGCCTTCGACGGCGCCCTTGAGGTCGAAGAAGTCGATCTCGGCCAGGCGCTGCCAGGGCGAGCCCACGCTGCCGCCGGCCACCAGGCCGACCATCTCGACCTCCTCGGGCAGCTCGGGGGTCGCGCCGGAGGCCGGCCGGTGAAGGATGCTCCTGGCGAAGAAGACGCGGCCGATCTCGAACAGGCGCACCGCAGCAGCGCCGCGGCGCTGGTTGAAGCGGGCGCTCTCCACCAGCCCCGGCAGCAGCGAGCGCCGCATCACCGAGTAGCGCTCGGAGAGCGGGTTGGCCAGCTCGACCGGCGCTCCCGGCTTCAGAGCGGGCAGCTTCGCGGCGTCCACGGGATCGTGGAAGGCGTAGTGGATGGCCTCGGCATAGCCGCAGGCCGCGAGGTGCCGCGCCACCTGCCGGCGGCGGATTATGGCGGGCGAGGGCGGGGCGTCCCCACCACGGGTCGCGGGCAGGGTGGCCGGGATGGCGTCGAGGCCCAGCAGGCGCGCCGCCTCCTCGAAGAGGTCGGATTCCCAGCATTCCCCTACGCCCCCGCCAGGCCCGGCGGCGGTGCGTGGCGACTGGAAGTCGTACCAGCGCCAGGAGGGCACGCGCACCCGCCACGCATCCTCCCCCTCCCGCTCCAGCTCGAAGCCCAGGCGAGTGAGCCAGCGCTCGACGTCGGCCGGCGGCACGGGAATCCCCACGAAGCGGTCGAGGCGCGCCTGCGCGAGGCGGCCCTGGAGCCGCCAGCTCCGGTCCGGCTCCCGGCGCACGTCGACGACGCCGGCCAGCACCTCCCCGCCGGCCACCTGCCGGATCAGCGTCGCGGCCCGCGAGGCGGCGAAGGCGCACATCTCGGGGTCGGAGCCGCGCTCGAAGCGGTGCGAGGCGTCGGTGTGCATGCCGAGGCGCCGCGCCGTGCGGCGCACCGCCTTGGGAGAGAAGTGGGCGCTCTCGATCAGCACCTCGACCGTCGCCTCCGTGACCTCGCTCGCCTGGCCGCCCATCACCCCGCCCAGGCCCACGGGCTCGGCCGCGTCGGCGATCACCAGCGTTTCGAGGTCGAGCTCGCGCTCCACGCCATCCAGCGTCACCAGCTTCTCGCCGGCGCGTGCGGCTCGCACGATGATCTCCCTGCCGCCGACTTTGGCAAAGTCGAAGGCGTGGATCGGTTGGCCCAGCTCCCAGAGCACGTAGTTGGTGACGTCCACCACGTTGTTGATCGAGCGGCCGCCGATCGCCTCCAGCCGCGCGCGCAGCCAGGCCGGGCTGGGCCCGATCCGGACGCCGCGGACGACCCTCGCCGCGTAGCGGTGGCAGCCGGGGTCCGCGATCGAGACCCGCACCGCGCCCGCCGCCGGCTCGGCGGCCTCCGGCGGCGAGGCGTCGGGCATTCGCAGCGGGCGGTCGAAGATTGCCGCGAGCTCGCGTGCCAGCCCCAGGTGGTTCATGGCATCGACGCGGTTGGTGGTGACCTCGACGTCGAGCACGGTGTCGGAGCCCGCTTCCTCGACCTGCTCCACGGCGAGGCCGGCCGCCGTCAGCCGGGAGGCGACCGTGGCCGGCTCCTCGGGCAGGTCGACGAGATCGCGCAGCCAGGCAAGAGAGAACTTCATACGCCCCCCACCTGGCGCAACAGCCGCTCGTCGTTCTCGAACAGCAGGCGGATGTTGGGGATCCCGTAGCGGATCATCGCCACGCGATCCAGCCCCAAGCCGAAGGCGAAGCCCGAGTAGCGGTCGGGGTCGATGCCGCAGCCGGCGAGCACCCGCGGGTCGACCATGCCCGAGCCCAGGATCTCCATCCAGCCGGTGCCCGAGCAGGTGGCGCACCCGCCGCCGTGGCAGAAGGGGCAGGTGATGTCCACCTCGGCCGAGGGCTCGGTGAAGGGGAAGAAGCTCGGCCGCAGGCGCACGCCGGTCGAGGGCGAGAACAGGCGCCGCACAAAGGCGAGGAGCGTGCCTTTCAGGTCGCCGATGGTGATCCCCTCGTCCACCGCCAAGCCCTCGACCTGGTGGAACATCGGCGAGTGGCGCAGGTCGTTGTCGTGCCGGTAGACCCGCCCCGGGCAGATGATGTGGATCGGCGGCCTCCTCGCCAGCAGGGCGCGGATCTGCACCGGCGAGGTGTGGGTGCGCAGCAAGAGTCCGCCCTCGACGAAGAACGTGTCCTGAGTGTCCCGCGCCGGGTGGTCCTGGGGGAAGTTCAGGGCCTCGAAGTTGTGGTAGTCGTCCTCCACCTCGGGGCCCTCGGCCACGCTGTAGCCCAGCTCGGCGAAGATCTCCTCGATCTCGCGGCTGACCAGGGTCACCGGATGGAGGCTGCCGAGCTGCGGCCGGCGTCCGGGGAGGGTGACGTCCAGGCTGGCCTTTCGCTGGGCTGCTTCGCGCTCGGCGGCGGCCAGGGCCTCGTCGAGCGCGGCAAGCCGCGCCTCGACGCGTTCCTTGAGGCCGTTGACCTCCTGCCCGTAGGCGCGACGCTCCTCCGGCGCCACCTCCTTCATGCGCTCGAGCAGGGTGCGCAGCACGCCCTGCTTCTTGCCCGTCCAGGCGAGCCGCAGCTCCTCCCAGGCGGCACGGCTCTCGACCGCGCCGGCCTCGCGCTCGAAACGGTCCTTCAGCTCGGTGAGATCATGCATGGCTCACCCTCCCATCTCTGGACGTAGCGAACGGACCTGGGCCGGCCGTCTTCGTTCCGGGCGGCGTAGCTCGGCCGGTACGAGCCCGGCCGCTACATCCGGACGGCGGAATCGGGAACGGCCTGAGGGGCCCTACGCCGGCGCCGCGCCGAGGGCGCCCCTGGCGACCTCGGCCAGCCGCGTAAACCCCGAGGGGTCGTTGACCGCGAGGTCTGCCAGCACCTTGCGGTCGAGCTGGGAGCCGGCCTTGTTGAGGCCGTCCATCAGCCGGCTGTAGGACAGGCCATTGGCGCGCGCCGCGGCGTTGATGCGCACGATCCACAGGTTGCGGAACAGGCGCTTCTTCTGCTTGCGGTCGCGATAGGCGTAGACGCCCGCCTTGTCGACGGCCTGCTTGGCGATGCGGTAGGACTTGGATTTCTGGCCGTAGTAGCCCTTGGCCAGCTTGAGGACCTTCTTGCGCTTGTGCGTGCGCTTGTTGCCGCGCTTGACGCGAGCCATCTCGTGAACCTCGTTTCTGCCCGCCGGGGCGGGCCGTCGTTACGGCCCCGGTGGACAGGTTCGTCCCACCGGCGGCCGGCGAGCCTGTGGATCGATCTGCTGCCCGGGCCGGGCGCCGTGTCGCGGATCCTCCCGCTCCTCGCGCTCAGCCCGCTCGCGACGATCGCTCCTCGGGCTCTCGGGTCAGTCCTGCCCGCGTCGCGCGAGCTAGATGTGCAACATCTGCAGGATGTTGCCGGCGAAAGCGCCCGCCACCTGGGTCTGCTTGCGCAGGTGGCGCTTCCGCTTGGTGCTCTTCTTGGTCAGGATGTGGCTGCGCATCGAGTGATGCCGCACCACCTTGCCGGTGCCCGTGACCTTGATGCGCTTGCGGGCGCCCTTGTGGGTCTTCTGCTTCGGCACGGGAATGCTCCTTCTCTGCGTTGGGGCTGCGCTCGTCCGTCCGGTCGAGACGGAAAGCGGGCATTGTACGCGATCGGCCCACCGATCTACAAATCCAGGACCTACAGCTCCCGGCTGCGGGACCCCACCCGGCCCTCGAGCCGGGCCAGGAAGTCGGCGGTCGCCAGCGTGCCCAGATCCTCGCCGGTGCGCAGGCGCACGGCCACCCCGCCCGCCTCCTCCTCGCGGGCCCCCACCACCAGCATGTAGGGCACCTTGGCGACCTGCGCCTCGCGGATCTTGAAGCCCAGCTTCTCGCTGCGGTCGTCGAGCTCCACGCGCACGCCGGCGTCGGCCAGCCGCTCGCGCACCGTGGCACCGTAGGTCGCGTGCTTCTCCGACACCGGCAGCACCACCGCCTGCACCGGCGCCAGCCAGGGCGGGAAGGCGCCACCGGTGTGCTCGATCAGGATGCCGATGAAGCGCTCGAGCGAGCCCAGCATGGCGCGGTGGATCATCACCGGCCGGTGCTCGGCGCCGTCGGCGCCCACGTAAGAAAGCTCGAAGCGCGCCGGCAACTGGTAGTCGAGCTGCACGGTGCCGAGCTGCCACTGGCGCCCCAGGGCGTCGCGCACCTGGAAGTCGATCTTGGGGCCGTAGAAGGCGCCGTCGCCGGCGTTGACGGCGAAGGCCAGGCCCTGCTTGGCGAGCGCCGCCTGGAGCGCACTCTCCGCGTGCCGCCACTGCTCGGCCTCGCCGATCGACTTCGCGGGCCGGGTGCCGACGGCGATCGCCACGTCCTCGAAGCCGAAGGTGTCGTAGATCTCGCGGATCATGGCCACCGCGCCCAGCACCTCCTGCTCGATCTGCTCCTCGGTGCAGAAGATGTGGGCGTCGTCCTGGCTGAAGCTGCGCACCCGCGTCAAGCCCGAGGTGACGCCGCTCCGCTCGTAGCGGTGGAGCCGGCCGAAGTCCGCGTAGCGGATCGGCAGATCGCGGTAGGAGCGCAGCCGGGTCTTGAAGATCAGGCAGTGGCCCGGGCAGTTCATCGGCTTGACCGCGAACTGGCGCTCGTCCACTTCTGTAAAGAACATATTCTCGCGGTAGTTCGCGTAGTGCCCAGAGGTGTGCCAGAGGTCGACGTCGAGGACCTGCGGCGTCACCGTCTCGCCGTAGCCGCGCCGGGTCTGGAGCTGGCGCACGAAGTCCTCGAGCGCGGTGTAGAGCACCGCGCCCTTGGGGTGGAAGAAGGGCGAGGCCGGCGCCAGCGGGTTGAAGCTGAAGAGGTCGAGCTCCGGCCCCAGCCGCCGGTGGTCGCGGGCGCGGGCCTGCTCCTGGGCCGCGAGGTAGGCCTCGAGCTCGGCCTGCGAGGCGAAGGCCGTGCCGTAGACGCGCTGCAGCCGCTCGCCCTTCTCGTCGCCCTTGAAGTAGGAGCCCGAGGCCTCGAGCAGCCTCACGGCTCCGATCTGCCCGGCGCGCTGCACGTGCGGGCCGCGGCAGAGGTCGGTGAAGCCGCCGTGGCGGTAGAGGGTGATGGTCTCGCCCTCCGGGATGTCCTTCAGGCGCTCTAGCTTGAGCGTGAAGCCCATCTCCCGGAACACCCGCTCGGCCTCCGCGCGCGACACCTCGAGGCGCTCGAACGGCGCGTCCTCGGCCACGATCTCGCGCATCTTCTGCTCGATCTTCTCCAGGTCCTCGGGTGAGAAGGCGCGCGGGAAACGGAAGTCGTACTGGTACTTCTCGGAGTGGTCCTGGCGGCCGGCGTCGTACTCGGCCTCCGGCCACAGCCGGCGCACGGCGTCGGCCAACACGTGCTCGGCGCTGTGGCGGATGAACGAGCCCGCCTCCGGGCTCTTGGCGGTGAAGATGCGGAAGGCGCCGCCGCGCGCCAGTGGCTGCCTCAAGTCCACGCTCTTGCCGTCGAGCTCGGCGCCCACGGCGTCCTTGGCGAGGCGCGGTCCGATCGACTGCGCCACGGCGAGCGGCGTCGAGCCCGGCGCCACCTCGCGCAGGGAACCGTCGGGTAGGGAAAGCCTCAGCGGCTCGGATGAAACGGCCATAAGACAGCCCTTTGGGAGCTAGGTGGTGGAGAGCGAAGGGAGGGGGACAGCGACCACGGGCGAATCGTAGCACAGGCCCCCCAGCGCACAGTCCTCCGCAGCACAGGCTCCAGGGTTGGCCTGCCGCGGGCAACTCAACCGGCAAGCTAACGTATGCAGCGAGAGGTCATCGAACCGAAGGAGCGCACGACATGGGTCATCGCACCGGGATGGCAACGACGATTCTCTTCTCGATGCTGTGGCTCGCTGCCGCCGGCGCGCCTGCGGACGAGCCCCAGGGTTCCGCGCAGCCGAGCTTCGACGAGCCCACCTTCGACCAACTGGTGGCGGGTGCCGAGGCGCGGCGTGGGTTGTTCGACACCTACCGCAAGGGCGACCACCTCTACCTGGCGATCCCGCCGGCGCGCTTCGGCAAGGAGCTGCTGGTGGTGCCGCGCATCGCCCGCGGGATCGGCGCCCGCGGGCTCCACGCCGGCACCAACTACGACCGGCTCGAGGCCGAGGTGGTGGTGCTCGAGCGCCACGGCGAGCGGGTCTTCCTGAAGCAGCTCCCGCACCGTTTCACCGCCGACCCCGGCACGCCCCAGGCGGTGGCGGTCGGGCGCAGCTTCAGCGCCTCGGTGCTGGCCGCGGCCAAAGTGGCGGCGGAGCGGGCCGACGGTACGGTGCTGGTCGACGTCCACCCCTGGGTGGTCTCGGACCTGTTCAACGTCGAGCGCTTCGTGCGCGAGTCGCTGGGCGAGGCGGGCAAGCCGGCGAGCGTCTCGCTCGATGCCGAGCGCAGCCACCTCGAGTGGGTGAAGGCATACCCGGAGAACCTCGAGATCCGTTCGGTCCTGACCTTCCGGCCGTCCGCGGCGATGGCGCTCGACACGGTCCCCGACGCCCGCTTCCTGCCGCTCGCCATGCACTTCTCTTTCATCGAGCCGGCAGCCGAGCCCATGGCCTCGCGGCCGGCGGACGACCGCATCGGCTTCACCCTCTCCGTGCGCAAGGACTTCTCGCGCCGCGGCGACTGGGCCGCCTTCGAGCGCATCGCCAACCGCTGGCGCCTGGAGCCCGGCGAGAAGGTCGGCGACCGCTTCCGGCCGAAGAAGCCGATCGTGTTCCACCTCGACCCCTCGATCCCGGACATCTACCGGCCCCACGTGCGGGCGGCGATCGAGGCCTGGAACCGGGCCTTCGAGGCGGCGGGATTCGAGGGAGCCATCCGCGCCGAGCCGCTGCCGCCGGAGGCGGAGCCGGCCGACGCCCGCTTCGCCACCGTGACCTGGGTGGCCGCCGCCGAGGAGCCCTTCGGCGCGTTCGGCAACTCGATCGTCGACCCGCGCACCGGCGAGATCCTGGACGCCGACGTGGTGATCGACGGCGGCATGGTCGAGAGCGCGTATCCGCAGTGGCGGGCGCTGGTCGCTCCCCGCCGCGATGGGCTCGCGGGCGACCGGCCGGCCCACGAGGGAGATCACTTCGCCGACGGCGTGATCCGCGGCGCCGCTCTCGGGCGGCTGGCGCTCGCTGCCCGTGGCGAGGGGGCCCCGCCTGCCCAGAACCCGGCGGCCGACGACCCGGCTGCCGACGACCCGGCTGCTCGCGAGCTCGTCGGGCAGCTCGTCGAGTGGGTGGTGCTCCACGAGCTGGGCCACGACATCGGCCTGGACCACAACTTCCACGCCTCGGCGGCGACGCCCATCTCCAGGCTCCACGATCGGAGCTGGACCGACGCGCACGGCCTCGCCGCCTCGGTGATGGATTACCTGCCGATCAACCTCGCCCCTCTCGGCCAGCCGAACGGCGACTACTACCTCACCCAACCCGGCCCCTATGACCGCTGGGCCATCTCCTATCTCTACGGCCCGGACCCCGAGCGGGCGCGGGCCCTGCTGCGCGAGAACGCCGAGTCGTTTCACGTCTACGGCGGCGACATCGACCTCTATGCCCCCGGCGCCCTCGACCCGCTGACCAGCGCCAACGACCTCTCCGACGACCCGCTGGCCTGGATCCGGCAGCGCACCGAGCTCGTGCGGCAGATCCTCCCCCGCCTTCCGGCGGTGGTGCTCACCGACGGCGCCCGCTACGGCGAGCTGGCGGAGGCGGTCGAGATCCTCTCCTGGGAGCACTTCCGCGCCCTGGGCTCGGCGGTGCGTCAGGTCGGCGGGCGGTACGCCTTCAAGGACCACGTGGGCGACGCCGGCGGCCGGCCGCCGTTCGTGCCCGTCCCCAAGGCCACCCAGCGCGCGGCGCTCGACCTGCTGGCGCGGGAGGCGTTCGGCCCGGACGCCTTCGCCGTGCCGCTCGAAGTACTGCGGAAGATGGGCGCCCGCCACTGGGATCACTGGGGCCATCCCGGCACTTACGACGGCCGCATCGACCCTCCCTACCTGGGGCGGCTCGGCCAGCAGCAGGCCCAGCTCCTGGCGGAGCTGACCGACCCGCTGCGCCTGGCGAAGATGGTCGATGCCGAGCACACCTTCGGGCGCGACGCGGTCCTCTCCCTGCCGGAGCTGCTGAACGGCCTGGCCGAGGTGATCTGGCAGGAGCTGTGGACGCCGCCGGTGCGGCAGATCTCCGCCTCGCGCCGCGACCTGCAGCGAGCCTGGCTCGAGCGCATGAGCTACCTCCTGCTCGACGCCGACGCGCGCTTGCCGGCCGACGCCCGCTCGCTGGCGCGCGCCGTGCTCGCCGACCTCAGCCACCGGCTCGCCGACGCCTTGGCCGCACCCGGCCTCGACGCCTACACCCGCGCTCACCTCGCGGAGGCCGCGGCGCGCATCGAGCGGGTCCTGGAAGCCCAGGTGACTGCGCCCTCCCTAACCGCCGGCGGCCCAGCGCCGTAGCCGAGCCGGGTCGGTCCGCGCCGAGCGTGCTAGCGTCCCGCGCGGGCGCAGGCGCAGGCCGATTCTGGAG
The DNA here is from genome assembly GCA_044869805.1 of Thermoanaerobaculia bacterium. GTDB lineage: Bacteria > Acidobacteriota > Thermoanaerobaculia > Multivoradales > SZUA-115 > CAWDVR01. Next base: position 234,485 of record JBIOXV010000005.1, read on the forward strand.
GGTGGGGTGCTGAGGCGGCTCTCCGAGCGACAGGAGTGGAAGTTCTTCGCGGCGCTGCCGCGGGCCGACCGACCCCTCGCCGGCGCGTGGTGGGCGGTGCTGATCCTGCGCGGCTTGCTGCCGGCCGGATTCGCGATCGGCATGGGAGTCGTGGTCGCGGCGGTCGAGCGCGGCGGATCGCTCGGCGCGCCGCTCGCCTGGGTCGGCGCCGTCTTCGTGCTGCTGCAGGTCCTGCCCCCTCTCCACCGGGCGCTCAGCGCCAACCTGGGCAGCCGCGTCGCCGCCTGGCTCTACGACCGCCTGACCGAGGCCAGCGTGCAGCCGGCGGGGATGGGTCACCTCGAGGACGCGGAGCTCGCCGGCGACCTGATCGCGGCCCGCGACTTCGACCTCGGCATGACCGGCCCGCCGATGCACATCAACATGGACTTCATCGCCGGCGGGCTGGTCGAGATGATCGCCGGCCTCGCCTCGGCGCTGGTGCTCTTCGCCTACGCCTGGTGGGCGCCCCTGGTGCTCGCCGGCGGCTGGCTCGCGACTCACTGGTTGCTCCGCGAGAGCGCCGTGTGGCAGGACCGCAACACCCCCGAGGTGCGCGAGGCGCAGCGCCACGCGGAGTACGCGTACCGACTCGCCGTGGATCCGCCGGCGGCCAAGGAGCTGCGCCTCTTCGGCCTTGCGGACTGGGTGCTCGAACGCTTCGTCGGCCGCCGCCGGCGCCTGTTCGAGCTGCAGTACCGGGCCACGCGGCTGCGCGAGAAGCCGCTGCTCGCGAGCGTCGTCATCGTGGTGGGCGCGAGCGTCGCGGTCTTCTGGTCGCTGGCCGCGGACGCCGCCTCCGGCCGCCTCGACTTGGGCCACGCCGTGGCCTTCGCCCAGGCCGCGGTCGGCTCCAGCCTGATCGCCATCGGTGGCTTGAGCTGGGCTCTCGACGGCGCCGCGGCGCCGGTCGCCGCGGTGCTTCGTCTCCAGCCCGCGATGGCGGTCCGCGGCGCGCTCGACGCCCCGCTGGAGGCCCCGCGCTCCGCCGCCGGCCTGCCGGCGCGAGAGCTCCGCTTCCGGGGCGTGGGCTTCGCCTATCCGGGCGGCGCCCGGCCCGTGCTCGAGGGGTTCGACCTCTCCATTCCTGCCGGCTCGTCGCTCGCCATCGTCGGCCAGAACGGCGCCGGCAAGACGACACTCGCCAAGCTCCTTTGCCGGCTCTACGACCCGCAGCAGGGCGCGATCGAGGTCGACGGGGTCGACCTGCGCGAGCTCGATCTCGAGACCTGGCGCGGGCGCCTCGCCGCGGTGTTCCAGGACTTTGTCCGCTTCGAGCTGCCGCTACGCGACAACGTGGCACCTGGCGGGGCACCGGACGAAGCGATCCTCGCCGCCCTCGCCGCGGCCGGCGCCGCGGGCCTCGCTGCGCTCGACGCCCCGCTGGCGCGCGGCTACGAGGGCGGGACCGATCTCTCGGGCGGCCAGTGGCAGCGCGTGGCGCTGGCGCGGGCCCTGTGCGCGGTCGAGCTCGGGGCCGGCGTCGTGCTGCTCGACGAGCCGACCGCGCAGCTCGACGTGCGCGGCGAGGCCGAGATCTTCGAGCGCATCCTCGCCGGCACCCGCCGGGCGACCACCATCCTGATCTCGCACCGCTTCTCGACCGTGCGCCATGCCGACCGCATCTGCGTGCTCGAGCACGGCCGCGTGGTGGAGCTCGGCACCCACCAGGAGCTGATGGATCGGGGCGGCCGCTATCGCACCATGTTCGACCTCCAGGCGCAGCGCTTCGGCGCCAGCGCCGACGAGGAGGGGGTGGCCTACGAACAGCTCGCCTGACCGGTTGCCGCCGGCGGTTGACGGGCTGCCGCCGGGCCTCGACGGGCTACCGCCGGCTTGGGCCTCGATGTGGCGGCTGCTCAGGCTCGGCTACCGCCACGAGCCGGGCCTGCTGCTCCTCGCCCTCTCGCTGGCGCTCGCCGCCGCCCTGCCGGACGCGCTGCTGGCGCTGTGGCTGAAGCTCTTGGGCGACGGCGTGCTCGACGGCGACCGCCGGCTGCTGCTCACCGCCGCCCTCGGGCTCGGCCTTTCCGCCGCGGCGACTTGGTTGCTGAGCGTGGTCAGCATGCGCCTGCAGCGGCGCTTCCGCGATCGGCTCACCATCGCGCTCGAGGCCCACGTCGCCCGCCTCCAGGCCTCGCTCGCCACCATCGCCCACCACGAGCGGCCCGAGTACCTCGACCGCCTCTCGGTGCTGCGCGACCAGGTGTTCTTCCTCGACCACATGTTCATGTCGGTGTTCTCGACCTGCGGCTGGTTGCTGCGCCTGGCCGTGGTCGTCGGCCTGCTGATGTCGATCCACCCGGCGCTCCTGCTGCTCGCCGCGTGCGCCCTGCCCGCCGTCCTGACCTCGGCCTGGCGCCCCGGCGTCGAGCGCCTCGCCGAGGAGCGCGCCGCCCCGCACGGCCGCCTGGCGCGGCACCTCTTCGCGACCGCCACCACGGCGCCGCCGGGCAAGGAGGTGCGCGTCACGCGCATCGGGGCGCGCCTCGCCCGCGAGCGGCGAGCGGCCTGGGAGCGCTGGTACGCGCCGGTGGCGGCGGCGCGCTCCCGGAGCGCCGCCTGGCACAGCCTCGCCTGGGCCGTCTTCGGCCTGGCCTACGTCGGCGCCGTGGTCTTCGTAGCCTCCGGCCTCCGAGCGAGCGCCGGGGAGGTGCTGCTGGTGCTGGCGGCGGGCGCGCGGCTGTCGAGCTACATCGGCGCGACGGTCGGTGAGATCGGCTTCCTGCGCGGCATCTGGCTCGACGGGGCGCGCCGCCTGGCCTGGCTCGAGGACTACGCCGCGTCGTTCGCCGCCTCCGCCGACCGGCCGGCGCCGGCCCTCCTCGCCGAAGGCATTCGGCTGGAAGGAGTGTCGTTCGCCTACCCGGGGACCGAGCGCCGCGTGCTCGAGGGCATCGATCTCGCGCTGCCGGTGGGCTCCGTGGTGGCGCTGGTGGGCGAGAACGGCGCCGGCAAGACGACGCTCGTCAAGCTGCTGTGCAAGCTGTACGAGCCCGACACCGGCCGCATCGTCGTGGACGGCACCCCGCTGGCGCGGATCGGAGCCGACGAGTGGCGGCGGCACTTGGCGGGGGCGTTCCAGGACTTCTTCCGCTTCGAGCTGCCGGCGCAGCAGTCGGTCGGGGTGGGCGATCTTCCCCACCTCGACGACCGGCAGGCGGTCGCGGCGGCGGTCGGCCGCGCCGGGGCCGAGGACGTGGTCGCGAGCCTCCCGCACGGCCTCGACACGCAGCTCGGCCCCACCTGGCCCGGCGGCGTCGAGCTCTCGTTCGGGCAATGGCAGAAGCTCGCCCTCGCCCGCGGCTTCATGCGCCGCGAGCCGCTGCTGCTGGTCCTGGACGAGCCGACGGCGGCCCTCGACGCCGAGACCGAGCACGCCCTCTTCGAGCGCTACGCGGCTTCGGCCCGCGGCTCCGGGCGCCTGACCCTGCTCGTCTCCCACCGCTTCTCGACCGTGCGCATGGCCGACCTCATCGTGGTCCTCGACGGCTGCCGCGTCGCGGAGGTCGGCAGCCACGAGGAGCTGATGGCCAGGGGCGGCCAGTACGCGGAGCTCTACGGCATCCAGGCAGCCGCCTACCGCTGAAACCGTCGCGGGCGGGCCACCTGCGTTGTCGCGGGTCATGCCAGGAATCCTCACGTACTGGCGTGTACGCTGCGGTTCCCGGCACGACCCGCTCCTAGCATCTGGCCCGCTCGCGACGGTTTACCGGCTAGCTCGATGCGTACCCGAATTGCGACAGAATCGAGCCCTGGCTATGTCTCACCCGGGCGAAACACCGCCGGAGGGCGCCTCCGACCGCAAGGCCACGGACCGCCTGATGGTCGAGGTCTACGACGAGCTGCGGCACCTGGCGGGCAAGTACCTCTCCGAGGAGGGCGGCCCGGTCACCCTGCAGCCCACCTCGCTGGTGCATGAGGCCTACCTGCGCATGCTCGACCAAAACCGCGTCGAGTGGCGCAACCGCTCCCATTTCTTCCTGGTGGCGGCGCAGATGATGCGGCGGGTGCTGGTGGACCACTTCCGGGCGAGGCGGGCGAAGAAGCGGGGCGGCGAGCAGTGCCGCGTCACCCTGCTCGACGTGGCGGACCCCGAGCTGACCGGCCCCGGGCCCGAGCGGGAGGTGGACCTCCTCACCCTGGACCGGGCGCTGACCTCGCTCCAGGCCCTCGACCGCCGCCAGGCGGCGATCGTCGAGCTGCGCTTCTTCACCGGCCTCTCGGTCGAGGAGACGGCCCAGGCCCTGGGTGTCTCGACGCCGACGGTGAAGCGCGAATGGGCCGCGGCTCGCGCCTGGCTGCTGGTCGAGATGGCGGGCTACGACCAGGCCCATGGACCCTGAACGCTTCCGGCTCCTGTCCGGGCTCTTCCAGGCGGCGATCGAGGCGCCGCCGGCCGAGCGGCAGGCGTTCGCCGAGCGCGCCGCGGCCGAGGACCCGGAGCTCGGCCGGCGCCTCGCCGCCATGCTCGAGGCCCACGAAGCGTCGATCGACCTGCTGGCGCTGCCCAAACACGAGCCCGAGGACGCCGGCGAGGCCGAGCCCGCCCCGCCGCCGCGCATCGGCCCGTACCGCGTGCTCGAAGAGATCGGCCGCGGCGGCATGGGCGCCGTCTACCTGGCGGTGCGCGACGACGGCTCGTTCCGCCGCCAGGTGGCGATCAAGCTCATCAAGCGCGGCATGGACAGCGACGAGATCGTGCGCCGCTTCGTCGCCGAGCGGCAGATCCTCGCCCAGCTCCAGCACCCCAACATCGCCCGCCTGCTCGACGGCGGTTCCACCGCGGACGGCCGGCCGTACTTCGTGCTCGAGCACATCGCCGGCCGGCCGCTCGCCGCCTACTGTGCGGAGCAAGGCCTGGGGGTCGAGGCACGGCTGCGGCTGTGGCTTGCGGTGTGCTCGGCCGTGGCCTTCGCGCACCAGAACCTGGTCGTGCACCGTGACCTCAAGCCCGGGAACATCCTGGTGGGGAACGACGGCGTGCCCAAGCTCCTCGACTTCGGCATCGCCAAGCTGCTGGCACCCTCGCCGCTCGAGCCTGCGCTGACCGCCACCTACCTGCCGGCCGGGCCGATGACCCCGGACTACGCGAGCCCCGAGCAGCGGGCTGGCCGGCCGGTGACCACCGCCACCGACGTCTTTGGCCTCGGCCTGCTGCTCTGCGAGCTGCTGACCGGCCACGGCCCGGCGGCCATGGCGCGTCTGGGCGGCGGCGAGCTTCCTTCGCCGAGCCGGGTGGTGCGGGGACTCGGCCTTCCCGCGTCTCCCGGTGATGGCGGGCTGCCCGGCGACGCCAAGCGCTTGGCGCGCCGCCTGGCCGGCGATCTCGACACCATCGCGGGCAAGGCCCTGGCGCAGGAGCCCGGCGAGCGCTACGCCTCGGTCGCCGAGCTGGCCGGCGACGTGGAGCGGCACCTCGCCCAGCTCCCGGTGAAGGCTCGCCGGCCGACGCTCCGCTACCGCCTGGGCCGAGCGCTACGCCGGCACAAGGTGGCGGCCGGAGTGGCTGCGACCTTCCTCCTGGCTCTGGCGTTCGGAGCCTGGCAGGCGTACCAGACGGCGCGCGAGCGCGATCGGGCGGAGGCCCAGGCGCGCCGCGCCGAGGCGCTCGCGGGGCTCCTGGTCGAGGTGTTCAAGGGTTCCGAGCCGGCGCGGAGCCGCGGCGCGGAGGTCACCGCCCGCGAGCTGCTCGAAGAAGCCGAGCGGCGGCTGCTGGCCACGGAGGGAAGCACGCTGGGCTCTGCCGCGGCTCACGCGGCGCTGGAGCCTCGCACCCGGGCGTACCTGCTGCACGTGATCGGCGAGGTCAACGACCAGCTCGGCCTCTACCCGGAAGCGCGCCGCGTCTTCGAGCGCGCCCTCGACCTCCGCGACCTCGGTGCCGGCCGCGAGGCTGAGCTGGAAGCGGCAGCCACCCTGACCCAGCTCGCCCACGTGCTCCGGCAGCAGGGCGAGCTCGCGGCGAGCGACGCCCTCTACCGCCGCGCCCTCGAGATCCGCGTCCGGCTCGCCGGACCCGACAGCCTCGCGGTGGCCGAGACGGTGAACGGCCTCGGCCTCCTCCACCTCGAGAAGAACGAGCCGGAGCGTGCGGAAGAGCTGCTGTTGCGGGCGGTGGGCCTGCGCCGGCGCGGCGGCGCCGAGCTCGACTTGGCCGAGAGCCTGCTCAACCTGGCGGCGCTGCGCATCGAGCAGGAAAGGCCCGAGGAGGCCGAGGCGCTGCTCGCGGAAGGAACGGAGATCCATCACCGTCTGCTGGGTAGCGAGCACCCACGGCTCGCGATCGACCTCTCGAGCCTGGCCGCGCTGCTGTTCCGCCAGGGCCGCTTCGACGACGCTGCACGCCGCTACCGCGAGGCCCTGGCGCTGCGCCGCCGCCTGCTGCCGGCCGGCCACCCGGACGTCGCCGTCAACCTGAGCAACCTGGCGGCGGCGGAGGACAAACGCGGCGACCTGGCCGCCGCCGAGCAGGCGCTCTCCGAGGCGCTGGCCATCCACCGCGGCCGCCCCGCCGGCCCGCACCCGGATCTCGCCGACACCCTGAGCGGCCTCGCGGCCGTGCTGCAGAAGAAGGGCGACCCACGGGCTGCGCTGCCGCTCTTCGAGCAGGCGATCGCCATGTACCGCGCTCTCTCCGGGGAGCAGAGCCCGGAGGTCGCCACGGCGCTCAGCAACCTGGCCCTCCTCGAGCGCGACCTCGGCGACCAGGCCGCGGCCGAGCGGCTGGCGCGCCAGGCCTTGCGCATGCGCCGCGAGCTGCTGGGGCCCGAGCATCCCACGGTGGCCGCGTCGCTCAACCTGCTGGGCGGTCTCCTGCGTCAGGCAGGCCGGCTGGCCGAGGCCGAGGACGCCTACCGGCAGGCCGTCGCCCTGCGCCGCAAGGCCCTGGGGCCGGGCCACCCCGACCTCGCCACCTCGCTCCTGGGTCTGGGCTCCGTGCTGCTCGAGCGCCGCCGGGCGCGCGAGGCGCAGGAGCCGCTGGAGAACGCCCTGCGCCTGCGCCGCCAGGCCTTCCCGTCCGGCCACTTCGAGATCGCTCGCGCCGAGAGCGGCCTGGGTGCCTGCTACGCGGCGCTCGGCCGCCAGGCGGAGGCGCGCGAGCTGCTGGAGCGCAGCTTGCGCACCCTGGAGACCAAGCGCGGCGTCGACCATCCGGACACCCGGCTGGCCCGCGAGCGCCTGCGGGCGATTGGCGGCCCCACGACCCGGGACCCGGCCAGCCCCTGATGCCGTGGCTATGATCCCTGCCCGAGCTGGTTTTCGCGTCTCGCGCGGCGCAGGGGTGTCCCCGCGCCACGCCCACCCGACCCGAGACCGAGGAGAGAACCCGATGCCCGAGATCCCGTCGCGAGGACCCCAACCGAGCTCGATCGCCCGCTGGCGCCGGTGCGCCCTGGCGCTGCTCCTCGCCTGCGGAGCGCTGCCCGCCGGTGCGCAGCACGAGCTGGCGAACGGCCTCATCCCCTTGCAGCTCGCCGAGGCACCGTCTTCCTACCTCGGCGTCAGAATCGAGATCCCGGAGGTCTGGGAGTGCGGCACGGCACTCCACGGGTCGCACGATGCCCGCCTGCTGATCGTCAACGATGGCGGGGCCCATCGACCCTGGGAGGGCACCATTCCTCTGCGCCTGCTCGGCACCAGCGTCGAGGGCGAAACCCGCCGGGCCCAGGTGCGCCCCGAGGCTTTCGACCTCGCCGGCCCGACCCCGTGGCAAGGCCCCTGCGGCTACTTCAAGTACTTCCTGCGGCTCGATCGCGGCGGCCCGCAGCCAATCTCCAGCCTGACCCTGGTCGAGAGCCGGGACGGCTCGGCCTCGATGTTCGCCGGCACCCTCTTCGTCAACGCCCTGCTGTTCATGAGCCCTGTGGAGACGGGCGAGACCTTCACGCAGGCCCTGTCCCTGGCGCTCAACCCCGCGGGCTACTGGGTGGCCGTCGAGACGAGTCAGCTCCCGGACGAGGCACTCAGCAACGTGATCCTGTTCGCGGACCGCGAGGGTGAGGTGCTCGAGGACCGTGCCACCTGCGTGCCCGAGACGCACCCTCTCGGCCTCTATTGCCTCCAGCTCTCCCCCGAGCTGCTCGCGGCGCTCGGCGGCCACTGATCCCGGCGGACTCTTTCTCCCGCGTCTCGGCCGATTCCCGGTGGCGCTTCTCGGGACCGCCGCCGGGCCCAACGCCGACCTTCGCGTCGGAAGGAGCCCGCTCATGTCGTTGCCCAGATACGCTTCCTCGCTCCTCCTCGTTTTCGGCATCGCCCTCTCGCCGCCGGCCTTCGCGGGCGGCTCGGGAGACCCCATCGCGATCGTCTCCGCCCGCTCCGGCGTTCCCGCGAGCCAGCTCTCGGTGGTCGGCTCGGCGGCCGCCGACTACCCGCTGCTCGCCATGCAGGCCCAGCTCTTCAAGGTCGAGGCGGCCGATGGCGAGACCTATCGCGTGGCGCTCGACGCGAGCGGCGCCGAGGTCGACCCGGATGCCCTCGAAGCGCAGGAGGCCAGCCGGTACGAGACGACCTACGGCAAGCTGGACGCCGATCTCTACGAGGTCGCGCGCCGCACGCCCGCCGGCGAGCGCATCCCGGTGGTGATCTGGCTCACCGCGCCCGAGGGCGAGGGGATCGACCGGCCGCAGATCACCTCGGACCCGACCGTCCCCCAGCCGAGCCCCGAGGAGATCGACGCTCTCTACGCCCGCGTCGACGAGGCGCGCGCCGCCGAGGTCAGCCCGCTCGTCGACCGCGCCGTCTCGACGCTCGAGGGCTACGGGCTGGCGGCGGAGGGCGACGCCCACGCTCCGGCGGTCTACGCCGAGGTCCCCGTCGAGTGGCTGAGCGTTGCCGCTGGTCTGGCCGACGTGGCCAGGGTGTCGCTCGACGTCGAGGGCGAGCCCGACCTCGCCATCTCGCGGCCCGCCATCCTGGGCAACGTCGTCGAGGGCCGCGGCATCACCGGCGCCGGGGTGCGCCTCGCCCAGATCGAGATCGGCGGCCGGGTGGCGGTCGCCAACCCCAACCTGCGCGGGGTCGGGCAGCTCGGACTCTTCGTCTGCGGCACGCCGGACGCGCACGCCACGGGTGTCGCCGGCATCATCGCCAGCACCGATCCCAACGACCGCGGCATTGCGCCGGGCGCCACGCTCCTGGCCGCGGGCTCCTGCCGCGGCCGGACCTTCCAGCTCCAGCTCGCCTCGCTGTTCGCCGTCTCCTGGGGGGCCCGCGCCTTGAACCACAGCTACACCCTCGGGCGCTCCGGGTCGCCCAACGGCACTGATCGCTTCCTCGACGACATCGTCATCAACCGCTGGCGCACGGTGGTCAAGTCGGCGGGCAACGAGGCCGGGCCCTGCCGCTCGCGCACCGGGGTCGTGACCAACCCTGGCCTGGGCTACAACATCCTCACCGTGGGCGCTTTCGATCCCAACTTCTCCGCCGCCTGGGGCGACGACTTCATGGAGCCGTGCTCGAGCTGGCGTAACCCGCGCTCCCGGCACGGCGACCGCGAGAAGCCCGAGGTCGCCGCCCCCGGGGCCAACGTGTGGAGCACCATCAACGGCTTCCCCTGGATCGGCTTCTTCGGCTCCGGCACCAGCGCCGCGGCGCCGATGGCGACCGCCGCCACCGCGCTCCTCATCCAGAGGAACGGCTTCTTCTCGGTGTGGCCCGAGACCGTGAAGGCAGTGCTGATGGCCACCGCCCTGAACAACATCGAGGGCAACGCGCGGCTCTCCGAGTTCGACGGCGCGGGCGGCCTGGCCCTCGACCGCGCCGACGACGTGGCACGGGGAGCGCTCGGCGGCTTCGGCGGCCGCTCCTACACCTGCTCGGCGTCCAGGAACCTCGACGTGGCGACGTTCTTCCTCACCGCCGGCACCCGCACCCGAGCGGTGATCGCCTGGGACACCAGCCCCGGCTACCTCTTCTACGGGAGGCAGCCCGGCGCCGACCTCGACCTGCGCCTGATCGCCCCGAACGGCGCCACCGTGGCGGCGTCGCTCTCCTGGGACGGCAGCACCGAAATCGTCGACGTCGTGCCCCCGACCTCGGGCTTCTACCGCCTGCGAGTCAACAAGTTCCGTTGCAGCTCGAGCCCCCGCTGGCTGGGCTGGTCCTGGTACCAGGGACCGTAAGCCCACGCGGGCGCGGTGATCCCGGCCGGCTCCTCCTTCCGCGTATCGCTCGAACCCCGGCGGCGGCCTTCGCCGCCGGGCCTACGCCGACCGCCAGTCGGAAGGAGAACTACGTCATGACATGGCTTCGAAAGGCACTTCGGTGCGCCTCGATCCTGGTCTTAGCGGCTCTGATGCAGAGCTTGGCCGGCGCTGCTGCAGCGCAGGAGCCTGCGTTCGGTGACATCGAGACGGCGGATCTCGCATTCGCCGTCGGCGAGGGACAGATGCTCGCCCCTCTCTGCCTGGCGGTGGACCCGCGCCGCTTTCTCCCACCGGATGCCTGCAACGGCGGAAGCTGCCTGCCGGCAGGCAGCAGCACCTCGCTCAATTGCCCCACGAGCGGCGGGCCGAGCTGCACGTCGCAGCAGAGCTGCTTGTGCAGCTGCTCGCTCGGCACCAACGGCTCCTGGGCCGCCTCGAACTACTGCCAGTCACCGGACTAGCTGGATGTGCTCTCGGACCTGCTGGGAGGGGGGAGGGACTGGTAGGCGCTATCGGACTTGAACCGATGACCTCTACCGTGTGAAGGTAGCGCTCTAACCAACTGAGCTAAGCGCCTGCTGGCACTGCTGTCGGAGGCTCTCGACCTTTCCTGGCCCCCGGCTCGGCCTCTGCCGGGGGCACATGGTAACCCAAGCCGGGCAGAGAGCCAAGCCGTGGGCCGGCGGCTTGGCGAGGGCTCTGGACGTCCCCTGCACTCGTCCGAAGAAAGGCAGGACGCAGTCATCCGGCGCACCAGCTTCCTGGCCGCCGTCCAGTGCTGGGCACGACCTCGCCAGATAGGGAGATTCGACCATGCTGGAAGAAGCCGCAAACGCTTCCCTCGGTCGAGAGGCTACGCATGAGAGCTGAGCGCGCATTGTGCGAACCCAGAGGCGCCCGAGGAGGAGAGACAGGCCGACACCATGACCCGCCAGGAGAAAGCGTTCAGCCAGGCCCTCGGCGCCCGTGTCGTCAGCCTGCGCCGCCAGCAGGATCTGACGCAGGCTCAGCTCGGCGAGCTCGCTGGGATCTCACAGCAGAAGGTGGCGGCTGTAGAGCTCGGCACACGACGGCTCGCCATCGCCGAGCTGCCACCGATGGCCAAAGCCCTCGGCGTGACCCTGGAAGAGCTGATCGGCGAAGAGCCGAAGCGCGCCAAGCGCGGACCTACCCCCAAGCTCGCCCAGCAGCTCGAGCAACTCAGCCGCCTGCCCAAGAGCAAGCAGCGCTTCGTCGCCGAGATGATCGACGCCTTCCTCCAGCAGGCGGGTCGGTAGGCCCGAGGAGCCGCTCGGAAAGCAGCCTCGTACCCGACCACACCCCACCCGACGACCCGGCCCAAGAGCGCCTGCGCCGAAGTCCCGCCTACCGGCTCTTGGAGCGCGCCTTCATCGAGTGGTGGAAAGAGGGACGCCGCAACGGCTTCCCCTCGGCCGAAGAGATGAGGAAGAGAGCCGAGCGCGGGACTCAAGGAAGGCAGAGGCAGCTGAGATCGAGACGCCCACTTGCGGGAGTCCGCCGAGTCGGCGGGCTCCTATCGCCTCGTCCTGATGGATCAGGAGCTGGAACGTGATCAGTTAGTCGTGCTCAGCTCTTGGTACGACGGCAGCCTGGAAGGAGCCACAGAGGAAAGCGAGCGCCTCGTCCTCGGTGTCTCTGGCTCTGAATCGAATACCCTCCCATTGCTCGCCGGTCACGTCTGTGAGCTCCAGATGCCCTATCTCAAAGACAGAGGACTTCGGGTGCACGATGGTCAGCTCCCGCACGCCACCGAAACTCAGTTGCAAGAGCTTCGAGTCGTGAAGCTCTCGTGATGCCAACTCGACGAGAAGTCTTGTCTCGGGTGTTTCATCAGGCTCCCACCTCTGCACGATCTCAAGCCGCCTGAGGACCGGATACTGAAGTGGCCGAAGCGCGTAGTACTCAGCTATCTCCTTCTGAGCTTGCAGCGTCACGGCAGGTACTCTCCGGGTACGTGGTTAGCGATTTTTCGTCCACTTGGGTACAGCGCGTTGTACTCCCACACCTCGTGATGAACGTCGGGGATGCCAGCCGCTCTGTTCCCGGCGTTGAAGTCCGTTCTCCCTCGCAGTCGGCCATACTGGTCGTAGTTCGCCTTCCAAGGCTGCACTCGGCCGAGATCGTCCACGTACTGGCCTTCAAGGGTTCTTACGCCCGGCGCCACTTGTCTGGGCGCCTTTGCCGCAAGATATCGTCCTGCGCTCAGGCTCTCTGCCGCCCTCTCCGCCTGCGCCGCACCTGCCCGCGCCGCCCTTGCCGCCCCGATCTTTGCTCCTCCTGCTGCTCCAGAGAGGATGCCGTGCACCATCGCGGCATACGTGCCGATCGCATAGCCGTCGCCGCAGCGAACGACCACGCCGTTGGTGCCCATCTTCTCTCGCACCCAGTCGGTGATCCCGAGGCTGATGGTGTCGCCGAAGCCGGCTGCAAAGTTGGAAATCCCAGAGAGGATGGGGTCGTACCAGATCTTCAGCCCGCTGGGATCGGTGAAGTTGACAGGGTCGTTGACGACGTACCCGTAGAGGTTCGTGTCACCGCCGCCGAAGTGGATCGGATCTTTTCCGGTCCACCGTCCCACCTCCGGGTCGTAGTCTCGGGCGCCAAACCGCACCAATGCTGTCTGGTGGTCGTAGAGCCCGCCTGCGTAGCCGAAGGGCTGAAAGCCGGGGTTGCTGTCAAAGAGCACTCTGCCGAATGCGGAATAGTCTACACGCTGGGCTATCTGGCCGGTAGTGGTGTTGACGACGAGGCGGACGGAGCCCAGGTGGTCGGAGATCAGGCGGTAGG
>JBIOXV010000006.1:0-3823 GCA_044869805.1 Thermoanaerobaculia bacterium
GTGCCGATGCTGAAGCGGAAGCTGTCGAACTCGTCGCCCAGCTTCTCTTGCAGGTTGAAGGCGTAGATGAAGCGCAGCGGGGCGCCGAGGATGGGGATCAGCAGCCGGAGCTCCACGCCCGCCGTCCAGCGCAGCCGGCCGAGGTCGAAGAATTGCTCGACCTCCTGCACCGCCCGGTTGCCGTCGCTGTCGAAGATCGGGTCGCCGTCGTCGTCGAAGAGCTCGAGCTCGTAGTCGCCGAAGACATTGCCGCCGTCGAGGAAGCCGATGACGCGGAACGGCCCGCCGGGCAGCAGGTGCAGCTCGAAGTTCACCTGGAAGAACTTGTTGCCGCCCTGCGCCGTGCCGTAGACCGGGTCGGTGACCAGCCGGCCCTCGCTGTCGCGCACGAAGAGCGAGCGGTTGCTGTGGCCGCGCACGCTGTTCTCGCCGCCCAGGTAGTAGAGGTCGAGCGGAGACACGGTGCGGTCGACGCGATCGCCGCTCGAATCGACGTAGCTGCCGAAGGGCTCCACCCAGCCCGCCTCGACGTTGAAACCCAGCACCGTGCGCAGCGGGTAGCGGGTGAAGGGCTGGAAGCGCGAGTAGCCCGCCGTGCCGCGCACGAACCAGTTGTTCCCGTACAGCACCCCACCGGCATAGTCCAGCGACGTCTGGATGCGCTGGCCGCGGGTGGGCTCCAGCCGGTTGTCGATGCTGTTGTACATCCAGCCCGGGCGGATCATGGAGGTGTTGACCTCGAGCTCGGTGGTCACCGTGTCGCCGTCGGCATCCTCGCCGATCAGCACGTCGTCGTTCAGCGACAGGTGATAGCCCACGCTGACGCTGTGGAACAGCCCGTAGGAGCGGCCGTAGGTGGCCGCCCCGCCCAGGCTCGAGCGCTTGAACTGGTCGCCGGAGTAATCGAACTCCAGCTCCTGCTGGAAGGCCTGGAAGCCCAGCGACTGCGGCCGGTCGAGGAACCACGGCATGAAGTAGGAGAGGTCGAACATCTCGCGCTCGGTGCCGAGCTCGAACGAGGCGCCCAGGGTCTCGCCGCGGCCCAGGAAGTTGTGGGTGCGGAAGCCGAGCTGGCCGAACAGGCCCTGCTCGTCGCTGTAGCCGGCGCCGAACTGCAGCTCGGTGCGGTTGCTCTCTTCACCCTTGAACACCAGGTCCACGGTGTTCTTGTCGTTGTCGGCGTCCATCTGCACCGGATCGGCCTCGTCGAGCTTGAAGAAGCCGAGCTGGTTGATCTTGTAGACGCTGTTCTTGACCCCGCCGAGGTTCAGGGTCAGGCCCTCCTGCACGCGCAGCTCCCGCCGCAGCACCTTGTCGAGCGTGCTCTGGTTGCCCTGGAACTCGATGCGGCCCACCTGGAACTGGTCGTTCTCGTCGACGTGCAGCACCACGTCGGCGACGTAGCCCTCCCGCTCGACGATTTCCGGCTCGACGCGGGCGAAGAGGTAGCCGCTGTTGTCGTAGGCCTGCTTGATCTGGGTCACCAGCTTGTCGAGCTCGTCGTGGCGCAGCCAGCCGCCGGCGGGGAGAGTGGCGAGCGACAGCAGCGTCTCCTGCTTGTACTTGACGCTGCCCTCGATGGTGACGGCGCCGAGCTTCCAGCGCTCGCCCTCGTCGATGGGCACGATCAGCGCCAGGCGGCGCGCGCCGCCGTCCTCGCGCACCTCGACCCGCGGCTCTCCCACCAGCACGTTCTTGTAGCCGGCGCCGCGATAGAGCTGCTTGACCTTCAGCAGGTCCTCCTCGAGGGTCGCGGGATTGTAGAGGTCCTTCTTGAGCACCCTCGAAAGCGGGCCGCTCTCTTTGGTCTTCTTCATCACCCAGCGCAACCGCAGGTCGCCGAACACCTCGTTGCCTTCGAAGTCGAGATCGCCGATGCGCACCTTGTCGCCCTCGTCGACGGTGACCGTGGCCCGCACCTCCCCTTTGCCGATCGCCTCGAAGCCGATCTCGACGTGTGCGAAGCCGAATCCCTTCTCGCGGTACATCTCCTCGAGCGCCGCGGCCAGGCGCCGCAGCGCGCCGCGGTCGAGCGGCTGGCCCTCGCCGAGCTCGATGCCCTCGCGAGCCACGCGATCGTCGATGTCGGTGCGCGACAGCCGCTTCAACCCCTTGTACTCCACCGAGCGCAGGACGGGCCGCTCCCGGATGCGGATCAGCAGCCGGACACCGTCGCCGTCGGGAAACGCCTCGACCTGGAGGTCGTCGATCAGCAGGCGCGCCCACAGCTCGTGGATGCGGCGGTCGAGATCGGCCTCGTCCAGCGCCTGGCCGGGCGCCAGGCCGAGGTAGAAGAGCAGGCTCGTCTCGGGCAGGAGGTCCAGGCCCTCGACGGCGATGGTGGTGATCGGCCGGCCGTCGAAGCGCTCCCCCGGCTGTCCGATCACGCCGGCAGGCGCCAGCAGCGCGATGGCGAGGGCCAGCCCGGCGACGAGGTTCCGGCCGGCGCCCGGCGGTCGCGATCCGAGAAGCCATTTCTCCGTGTAGCCCGTCATCGTCCTCGCCTCCGCCGACACACACGACGCGCGGCGGAGAGTAGGGCGCGGCCGGCGCACCGATCATCATGCCTAGGTAAAGATCGTGCCTAGGATGTAAACCCTTCCCTCGCGGCCCTGTTTTACATTCCTGACAGATCCTTTGCATCGACTTGATGAAGCCTCGGCGCGGCTCTCCTAAGCTGCCGCGGGACGTGCAGAAAGGAGCGCACATGAAATTCAGGCTGACCAGCAACACCCCTGCGATCCTGTTCGCCATGGCCACGATGCCCTGGATGACGATCACCGCCGCCGGCGAGCGCCCGGACCTCTCCGGCGACTGGCGGCTCGACCACGAGGCGAGCGAGGATCTGCGCCAGAAGCTGGAAGAGGCCCGGGAGAACCGGCGTTCGGCGATGGGCGGCGGTGGCATGAGGGGTGGGATGGGGGGTGGTGGGATGCGAGGCGGGATGGGAGGTGGTGGAGGGATGGGCGGTGGCGGCGGCGGCATGGGTGGCGGGCGAGGAGGCATGGACCCGCAGGCCATGGAGGAGCGCCGCAAGGAGATGGAGGAACGGCTGCGCACCATGGAGGAGGAGGTCGAGGAGCTCGCCCTGGCGCAGGGCGACACCGGCCTCGAGATCCGCTATGCCACCGGCCGCAGCGAGCGGCTCACCACCGACGGCAAGGCGGTCGAGGCCCAGGACGCCGGCGGCGCCACCGTGAAGGTCAAGGCGAAGTGGCAGGACGACGGCCTGCTGGTGGTCAGCCGCAAGGGCGAGGAAGCGCGATCGAGCACCGAGACGTACCAGCTCGGGGGCGACGGCACCAAGCTCTACGTCACCGTCGAGCTCGGCGGCGACGGCCCGATGCCGGCGGTGAAGGCACGGCGCGTCTACGACCGCGCTTCCGCCGATGAATAGGCCTGCTGCCGCGCTTCTGCTGTGGGCCGCGGTGGCGGCCGGCGCCGTCCCGGCGACGGTTCCGAGCGGGCCGCTCGACCTGGCGGCGGCGGTGCGGCTGGCGCTGTCGCGCAACCTCGACCTGGCGCGCTCTGCGAACCAGGAGCAATCGGCGGCGGCCAGGGTCGAGGCGCGACGCGGCGCCTTCCTCCCCGACCTCGATCTCCAGGCCGGCCCCTCGCTGCGCTACGGCCGCGCCTTCGACACTGCCACTGGCCGCCTGGAGGACCAGGATACCCGCGCCCTGTCGCTGTCGCTCGGCAGCAGCGTGACGCTCTTCGACGGTCATCGCAACCGGGCGTCGCTGGCCGAGGCGCGGCTCGACCTCGAGGCCGCCCACCGCCAGCGACGGCACGCCGAGGGCTCGGTGGCGCTCGGCGCCGCCTC
>JBIOXV010000007.1:0-7985 GCA_044869805.1 Thermoanaerobaculia bacterium
ATCAACGAGGCCGTCTGGGCGTTGCACGAAGGCGTCGCCGAGCCCGAGGCGATCGACACGATCGCGAAGCTCGGCTTCAACCACCCGATGGGGCCGCTCGCGCTCGCCGACCTGATCGGCCTCGACACCTGCGTGGCAATCATGGAGGTCCTGCGCGACGGCCTCGGCGACGAGCGGTACAAACCCTGTCCGCTGCTGCGAAAGCTGGTGGATGCAGGCAAGTTGGGCCGCAAGTCTGGTGTGGGTTTCTACATCTATCAGGCATAAAGACTGGCCGGTCTTCAGCCGACAAAGGTAATCAAGGTTCCAAGGAGGGTGTTCTGCGCCTCTTGCTCGTTGACGACGACGACGGCATTCGCGCGCTGCTGCGCACGACGTTCGAGGCTGTCGACGTCGAGGTCGACGAGGCCGTCGACGCGATCACGGCCCAACTGCGCATCGCCGCAGCCCGCCCGGACGCGATCGTGCTCGACGTCAGCATGCCGGGGCTCGACGGCGCCGCCTTCTGCGCCCGCCTGAAGGGGTCGCGCGCCACGCGCGACATCCCCGTCGTCCTCCTCACGGGCTCGGACATGGCGACCGAGACGACCGCGGTCGAGGTCGGAGCGGACGCGTTCGTGCTCAAGCCGTTCAGCCCGCTGGAGCTGCTCGCCGTGGTGGAGCGCCTGGCCGGCGGACTGCACGCCGGGCCCTTCCGGGCCTCCGGCAAGACGTTGCCCGACGAGCAGCTGTTGCTGTACGCCCGCGATCTCCGTCATCTGCTCGAGCTCGAGCGCGGCCAGCGCCGGCTGCTCCAGGAGGCCTATCACGAGACGGTGACCGCCCTCGCAAGCGCCCTCGAGTCCAAGGACACCGGGACCGGCGAGCACTCCCAGCGCGTGCACCGCTACGCGATCGAGCTGGCCGGCGAGATCGCACCGCAGGTCGTGGAGGACGAGAGCGTCGAGTACGGCTTCATGCTCCACGACGTGGGCAAGATCGGGATTCCCGACGAGATCCTCCACAAGCCCGGGCCGCTGACCCAGCCCGAGCGGCACCTGATGCAGACGCACACCGTGCTCGGAGAGCAGATGCTTCGCGGCGTCAGCTTCCTGCAGGGCAAGGGCCTCGAGGTGGTCCGCTCGCACCACGAGCGCTGGGACGGCGGAGGCTATCCGGACGGCATGGACGGCACCGACATCCCTGTCGCGGCCAGGATCTTCGCCGTCGCCGACGCGCTCGACGCGATGACGAGCGATCGGCCGTACCGGGCGGCGCTGCCGTGGGTCGCCGCCGGTCATGAGATCGTGGGGCAATCCGGCAGGCAGTTTGACCCGGCGGTCGTGAACGCGTTCAAGGCCCGCGAGCGGTCGCTGCGGCGGATCAGGCGCGAGATCTCGTCGCCGTCGGTCTCGACCGTGTACCGCTAGATCTCGGGCGACGCCGGCCCGTTCGGGGCCGTCTGGTGCCAGAGCACGATCTTCCCCTTCACGACGCGGAAGATCGCGGTCGCTTGCTGGCCCGGGCCGTCGCAGCGGCTGTGGCGGCGGTCGCCGAGGCGAAAGGTGGCCGTGGCCGTCTCGCCGTTGGCCTTGATCGAGACGATCTCGCCCGAGCAGGGCAGCGCCGAGTTCCAGGCGACCGCGTCCTCGTGGTTTCGCAGCGTCAACACCCGGCCGGGCTGCACCACCTCCGCGCCCGGCGCGAAGAGGTTGGCGGCGCCCTCGTTGTCGTCGGTGTTCACGGCCTGGCTCCAGGCGCGCACTACGCTCTCGGCCGACGGCGAGCTGGAGCCGCAGCCGGCAGGCAGCAGGGCGGCCGCGACCGCGGCGCCGAGGGCGAGCCGGGCCTTCACGCCAGCGCCTCGCGGACGAGCCGCTGGAAGTGGGCGAGCAGGCGTTCGCTCTCGGGCAGCAGGCGGCCAGCCTCGAGCAGACCCGAGCGCACACCGGCCTGGACCGACTCCACCAACGCCCGGTCCTCGCGCCCGACCTGGTCGTCGAAGGCGATCAGCACGTCGATCTCCGCATCGCGCACATCCTCGGGGAAGAAGTAGTCGAGGAAGGCGGACGTCCGTTCGAGGCCGCTCGGGATCACGGACCCGGCGGCGAGGTTCTGCGGCCCGGGCATGGCGTAGAGCTTCGTCACCGGCCAGAGCCAGTGGAACTGGCCCTCGGAAACGTCGCCGCCGTCGCGGCCCGGCCGCAGCGGTCCGAACTGGCTCGAGCCGCGCTCGTGGGTCTGGAGCCGATACGCGTCCGGCGAGACGTCGACGACCGCGCTGAAGCCCGGGTGCGCCACAGGACAGTGGTAGCACTCCAGGTAGTTCTCGACGGCGATCTTCCAGTTGCACGCGAGGTCGGACTCGCTGCGGCGGCGGAAGCGGAGCCGCTCGACCTCCACGCCGCCGGCGGCGACGAGCTCCGGGAGGGCGCCCAGCGTCTCGGCGAGCGGCGCGGCGCCCGCGTCCGGATTGACGAAGACCAGCGGGCCCCAGGTCTCGACCGTCAGCTCGCGCAGGCAGATCCCGTCGGTCTCGAAGCCGGGCTCTCGATTCGCTCGGGGCGCTGCGCGGAGGCTGCCGTCCAGGTTGTACGTCCACGCGTGGTAGCGGCACTGGAGCGTCTCGCGGTTGCCCCGTCCCTCGACGACGACGGAGCCTCGGTGCCGGCAGACGTTCAGGAACGCGCGGAGCTCGCCGACCTGGTCGCGGACGACCACCACCGGGACGTCGCCGACGCCACAGGTGAAGTAGTCGCCGGCTGAGGCGGCGTGCTCGGCCGGCCCCGCGTACTGCCAGGCCCGGCGAAAGATCCGCTCCTGCTCCGCTCGCAGCAGCTCAGGATCGGAGTACCAGCTCCACGGCAGCGTTGCCTGCGCGGTTCCGGAGGGCAAACCGGCCACGACTATACTCGCCGCCCGATGGACATCTCGCTCAGCGATGACCAGCGGGAGATCCAGTCGCTCGCGAGGGAGTTCGCCGAGGCGGAGATCGAGCCGTATGCCGCCGACTGGGACCGGGCCCACGGCTTTCCGCGTGAGCTGATCGGCAAGCTCGCGGAACCGGGGCTGCTCGGCGTCTGCATCCCCGAGGAGTACGGGGGCGCGGGTGCAGACTTCCTTTCGTACATCCTCGTGCTCGAGGAGCTCTCGCGCGCGGATGCCGGGGTCGGAGTGACGGTCGCCGTGCACACGAGCGCCGTCACCTTGCCCATCCTGACCTTCGGCACCGACGAGCAACGGAGCCGCTTCGTGCCGCCGCTCGCCCGCGGGGAGGTCGTCGGCGCGTTCGCCCTGACCGAGCCGGACGCCGGCTCCGACGCGGGCTCGCTCCGTTCGGCCGCGGTTCCGGCCGGGGACGGGTGGTCGATCTCGGGCGCGAAGCAGTGGATCACGAACGGCTCCTTCGCCGGCACCTTCCTGCTCTTCGCGCGGACCGATCCGGAGACGCCGGGACCGAAGGGCGTCTCCGCCTTCATCCTCGACGCCGAGCACGTGCGGGTGACCCGGGAGGAGGAGAAGCTCGGGCTGAACTCCTCGTCCACTGTCGACCTCGTGCTCGAGAGCGCGCACGTCGACGCCGACCGGCTCCTGCACGAGGAGGGGAAGGGTTTCGCCGTTGCGATGGCGACCCTCGACGGGGGACGGATCGGGATCGCCGCTCAGGCGGTCGGCATCACCCAGGCGGCCTACGACGTGGCACGGGCGTACGCGCTCGAGCGCCGGCAGTTCGGACAGCGGATCGCCGACTTCCAGGCGATCCAGTGGAAGCTCGCGGACATGGCTACGGAGCTCGAGGCCGCGCGGCTGCTGGTGCACCGGGCCGCCTGGCTGAAGCAGGAAGGGCGCCCGCACACCGAAGCGGGAGCGAAGGCGAAGCTGTTCGCATCGGAGATGGCCAGGCGGCAGACAGCCGAGGCGATTCAGATTCTCGGCGGCTACGGCTACACGAAGGAGTTTCCGGTGGAGCGCTACTACCGCGACGCGAAGATCACCGAGATCTACGAGGGCACGAGCGAGATCCAGCGGCTCGTGATCGCCCG
This sequence comes from Thermoanaerobaculia bacterium, assembly GCA_044869805.1. Classification (GTDB taxonomy): domain Bacteria; phylum Acidobacteriota; class Thermoanaerobaculia; order Multivoradales; family SZUA-115; genus CAWDVR01. Next base: position 4,023 of record JBIOXV010000007.1, read on the forward strand.
CTCGATCCTCGGCCTCCGGGAGCGCGAGCTGGCGTCGGGGTGACAATGATGTTCACGCGCGAGAGCTGGGTGCCCACCACCCCCTCCCACCAACAGCGTAGTGACGAACGTGTCACGAGTCTGCAACGGGACCGTGCCGAAAGCGTGACGTTGTGAGGGGCGCGCCGTGAGCTCGCGCAAGCGGGACGAGCCGGTGCGCCTGACGAAGATCTACACGCGCGGCGGCGACCGTGGAGAGACGAGCCTCGGCGACGGCTCCCGGGTCTCCAAGCTCGACCCGCGGGTGGTGGCCTACGGCGCCGTCGACGAGCTCAACGCGCACCTCGGGCTGGCGCTCGCGCTCGCCGACCTGCCGAGCGAGCTGCGCGAGCCGCTCGAGCGGATTCAGAACGACCTCTTCGACGTCGGCGCCGACCTCTCCGTGCCGTTCGAGCGGGAGGACGAGCGGCTCCGGGTCTCGCAGCACCAAGTCGACCAGGTCGAGCGCCTCTGCGACCGTTTCAACGAGCGCCTGCCCGAGCTGACGAGCTTCGTCCTGCCGGGCGGGACCGAGACAACCGCGCGGCTGCACGTGGCCCGCGCCGTCTGTCGGCGCGCGGAGCTCGCGGCGCTCGGGGCGGCGGCGGCGACCACGATCGACCCGCTCGTCCCGGTCTACTTGAACCGGCTCTCCGACCTGCTGTTCATCCTCGCCCGCGTCGCGAACGCCGGGCGCGCCGAGCCGCTCTGGAAGCCCGGGAGCTCTCGCTGATCGACCGCTGAGCTAGACGCCGTTCTGCGAGACCGTCTGCCCGCTCCCATCGACGGGGACGACGACGGTGCCGCACGCGACCGTGCCGCTGCCGACCCATTGCTCCCCGGCGATGAAGTTGCTGCCCGCCGTAAGTGTCAGGTGCTGAACCTGCTCGCCGGTGGAGGGACCGAAGGGCGCGCCGAATGCTGCCGCGCCTGCTCCGGGGCGAATCGGCTGCTCGGCCTCCCAGGAGACGATTGTCATCTCCTGTCCTGCCGGGCAGTTGTAGAGGTCGAACTCGAAGTTCGTTGCGACGAAGCCGACCATGATCGTCGCGATGTTCTCCACCCGAGCGTCGAAGCTCGGCGAGGCGGCTTGCGCGCCGGTGCTGCCTACGAGCAGCGCCGCGCATAGTGCTGTCATGACCCCGAGCGATCTCAGGTTCATCACACGGCTCCTTCTCTGCGGTTACGGGGGGTCGTCGCCTGCTGGCAACGAATGTATGCATTCCCAAAAGGGGCAGGACTTAATCCCCTTGCCGCGATGTCGGCCGAGAGCGCTGCTTACTCGATCGGCCTGATCTGTCCGGCCAGGACGAGCGTGCGAGCGGTGTTGCCAGACGGCGAGAAGACCTCGACCTGGTACTTCGCGCCCGGGTAGCTGAAGTAGACGCTCGTGGGCTTCTTCGAGTTGAAGACGACCAGCCCACCTTTGTCGATCTCGACCGAGACCGAGTCTTCTTGCTTCGCGGCTCGCTTCAATCCGTCGAAGGAGGCCCCCCCGGGGTAGGTGCCGACGACGAGGAAGTCCGGACGACGATCACCTGCCTTCACCTCGTGAGGGAGGTAGCGGACGAAGATCCGTCGTCCTGCCGTCACGGTCAGCTCGTAGGAGAAGCCGTCCCTGGGTCCGGCCCAGTAGACGGGGTGATCCACGGAGTCGGCGAAGCGCTCGAGCTGGGCCTGCGAGACCAGCGTCGGCCTGCCGTTCGCAGTCGGGAATGTGGTCTTGCCTTCGCCTCGGAGCAGGAGCCAGAGTACGACCACGGAGGCAAGAACGACCGCGACGATCAGCACGAGGAGCTGAAGGTGGGTCTCGTGGAGCGGTCGACGCTCGAGCGGGTTCTCGACGGCATTCTCCGTCACCGGCCCCAGCCTTCCCGATCGGGGTGTGAGTTCCTGCCGGGCGTGGTCGGGTCGCTTCACCTGGTTTCCTCGGTTACGGGGTGTAGAGCGCGCCCCACGAGCCCGCCTTGATTGTTACTGTCGAGCCGCCGACCTCCGAGCGGAAGCGCGGCGTGAGCGTTCCGCCGGAGCCCCCGGTCTTGATCACGCCGTACATCCGAGCGACATAGGTCGTGTTCGCCGTCTGGACGGCGGTGCCGACGACTGTGTCGTCATACGCAGTGCCCCAGCCCGAGAACATCGCGTTGTTAGCGTCGGCCACGATCGGGATCGTGACCGTGTAGCTGATGATCGCCGGCGAGGCGGGTCCCGTCATCGCCAGGCCGATGCCGGTCGTGTTCGCGGCCGTCTGAAAGAGAATGTAGTAGTCGAAGGAGTAGGTCGTGTTCGCGGCTAGGGTGAAGTCGAGCCCCGTGGCGGAGACCACGCCCGTCCCATTGGTCGTGTCGTCGCTGTTCGTCTTGCGGACCATCGTCGGGCCGGGCCCGGTGGGGCCTGTGGGGCCCTGCGCGCCGGCGGCACCCTGCGTGCCCGTGGCGCCCTTCGCGCCCGTGGCTCCCTTCGCGCCCTGAGCTCCCGTGGGGCCCTGCGCGCCGGCAGCACCCTGCGTACCGGCAGGGCCCTGGGCTCCCGTGGTGCCCTTTGCTCCCTGAGCGCCCGTCGGGCCCTGCGGGCCTACTGGGCCCTGCGCACCGGCAGGACCCTGCACGCCGGCCGGACCCTGGGCTCCGGTAGCGCCTTTTGCTCCCTGAGCTCCGGTCGGTCCCTGCGGGCCCGCCGGGCCCTGGGCACCGGTGGCGCCCTTCGCGCCGGTCGCGCCCTTCGCACCCTGAGCTCCGGTCGGCCCCTGCGGGCCGGCCGGGCCCTGGGCGCCGGTGACACCCTTTGCACCCTGGGAGCCCGTCGCGCCCTTTGCGCCTGTCGCGCCTTTCGCACCCTGAACTCCCGTCGCTCCCTGCGGGCCGGCCGGGCCCTGGGCGCCGGTGACGCCCTTTGCGCCCTGCACGCCCGTCGCGCCCTTCGCGCCGGTGGCGCCATTCGCGCCGGTTGCGCCCTTCGCCCCGGTTGCGCCCTTCGCGCCCTGAGTTCCGGTAGCTCCCTGCGGCCCGGCAGCACCCTGGGCGCCTGTCGCGCCGGTTGGGCCCTTCGCGCCCTGCGCCCCCGTCGGCCCCTGCGGGCCGGCCGGGCCTTGCGCGCCGGCAGGACCCTGAGCGCCGGCTGGGCCCTGGGCACCGGTGGCGCCCTTCGCGCCCTGAGCTCCCGTAGCTCCCTGCGGACCGGCAGCACCCTGCGCGCCCGTGGCGCCCTGCGGGCCGGCCGGACCTTGCTCGCCGGTTGCGCCCTGGCTGCCGGTCGCGCCTTTCGCGCCCTGCGCTCCGGTTGGTCCCTGCGGACCCGCCGGGCCCTGTGCTCCGGTGGCCCCCTTCGCGCCCTGCGGTCCCGCCGCGCCCTGAGAGCCGGTGGCACCGGTGGCCCCCTTGGGACCGGCCGAGCCCTGTGCGCCGGTTGCGCCCTTGGCGCCCTGCGCCCCGGTCGGGCCCTGCGGCCCCGCCAGGCCCTGTGCGCCCGTCGTACCCTTGGCGCCCTGAGGGCCCTGCAAGCCCTGAATGCCTTGCGGCCCCTGTGCGCCGACAGCTCCCTGCGCGCCCGTCGCGCCCTTGGCGCCCTGAGGCCCGGTGAGGCCCTGCGGGCCCTGCGTTCCGGTCGGGCCCTTCGGGCCGGCCGGCCCCTGCGCGCCGTTGGCGCCGGCAGGCCCCTGAGGACCGGCCGGACCCTGGGTGCCGGTCGCGCCCTTCGCGCCCTGGGGCCCTGCGGGTCCGATCGGCCCCTGGGGACCGACCGGACCGGTCGCTCCCTGCGGCCCTGGGTCGCCCTGGAAAGCCGCCGTGCCGGGAATCCCCTGCGGCCCGGTCGCACCATGATCACCCTGCGGGCCCTGCAGTCCCTGGGGGCCGGTTAGGCCCACGGGACCCTGAGGACCGGTCACGCCGATCGGCCCTTCGGGCCCAGCCGGACCGTCGTCCCCTGGAACACCTTCGGACCCTG
>JBIOXV010000008.1:0-46543 GCA_044869805.1 Thermoanaerobaculia bacterium
TGGCTCGACGAGAACGGGACGGAGGAAGGGGTGTTCCTCGACGACTGCGACTGGTTCGTGCTGTTCTGGAGGAAGCTCCTGCACCGGGCTGGGCCGGGGATTGAAGGCCCTTCGGCCGGACGCTGCCGTCTCGACACCCCTCCCCCCGGCTGCTAGGCAGCGCTCTACGGGGCTCGAAGCTTACTCAGCGCGCGCCCGAGGTCTTCGACCGAGGCGCCAAGGGCCGCCAGAAGCCGCCCAAGGCTCGGGAGGCTGGGCACGCGGGTGCCGCGCTCGTAGGAGCAGAGCATCGCCTGCGTCAGGCCCGCAGCCTGAGCGACCTCATACTGCCGGCGGTGGGCGTTGAGGCGAAGCCAGAGGAGTGCTTTGAGGAGTTCCTGAAAGGTACTCATGGAGGGGATCTCTCGCCCCCTGCCCGACGGGGATTCTAGAAGACCTGTCAGGAAATTGGCAAACCCGCGCGGCGCCTGGGGTCGCTGTAATCTGCACCTCCCGGGCGAGCGACTCCTGGCTCCACCGCCTTACAGAAGACTGCGCCAGAGCGCCTCGTTGAACGGGTGGTCGGTCAGCCGGTAGTGCTGGCTCTGAGCCTCGCGACGAGTCGCGACGAGCCCATACATCCGCAGCTTTGCGAGGTGCTGGGAGACCCCCGACGGGGAGCCGCCCACCCGGTCCGCCAGCTCGCCAACGGGCAGCTCCCTCTCACGCTGGAGAAGGCTCAGCAGCTTCAGTCGAACGACGCTTCCCGCCACTCCCAACAGTTGGCTCGTCCTCTCGAGCTCCGGCAGGTCTGCCAGCCGCCGCCGCACCTCGGCTCGCTCCTTGCGCGACAGGGCCTTTCCCGGGGAGCTGCGCTTCGTCTTCCTCAAGGTTAGGAGCTCCGCGGTGCGCTGGGTTCGGGTGTCCTGGCTGGCGGGCCATCTTGAATCCTAGCGCACCACGGCCTTGGGACGGCGGAGAGCACGCCCCTGCTAGGAGCATTGAGCCGCGCGCAGCTCGGCGTCGTCGGGTGTCGGCCTGAGGAGCCATGAGCCTGGAGCTTGACCCATCATGGCGGCTTCCCGCATCGCCTGCGCCCGCGCGTTGACCGCCGCTTGCAGGTGCGCCGGCATGAAGTGCGAGTAGACCTCGGTCGACCGCTGGCTGCGATGGCCTACGCTCGCCCCTGCGACTTTCAAGCTCACGCCGCGCGAGACATCCCAGCTCACCGCGTTGTGCCGCAGGTCGTGAAGGCGGAAGTTGCCCAGCTCCTCGAGGCCGAGCAGCCCAGCCTGACGCCGTACCTGATTCCAGAGCCAGCGAACCTCCTTGCGGTGCCGGGCAGGGTTGATGCCGGGGAAGACCCAGGGGCAACCCTCCAGCCGGGGCAGGCAACGCAGCACGGCCAGGGCCTCATCGGGGAGCATCCGGTACTCCTCGTCGGCCTCCTTGGTGGCGAGCAGGCGCGTCCTGCCGGTTTCGAGGTCGATGTTGGACCATTGGAGCGGCAAGATCTCGCTGTGGGTGCGCCAGCCCGTCCAGAACGCGATCCTCAAGGCGGCGACGGCGTGCGGGTCGGCGCCCTTGCGTTCCTGGTCCTCGAGCGCACCCAGGAGACGCGCGATCTGCGCGGGGTCGAGCATCACGGCCTTCTTCTCTCCCCGGCGGTACTCCCGGTACTTCTCGACCTGGCGTACCGGGCTGGTGCCCGGCGCGACCCATCCCCAACGCTCGGCGAGGGTAAACGCCCGGCAGAGGACCTGTAGCACCTGGTTCGCCTGGTAGGGGGTCGCCCGAAGCTGCGTGTGCAGTCGCTCGACGTGCTCGACCGTCACGTCCTCGACCCGCATCCGGCCGAGACGCGGCAGGATGAACTGCTGGAGCATCCGGCGGTAGATATAGAGCGTCCTGGGCCGGCGGCTCAGCTTCTCTGTGTGAAGCAGAACGCGCTCGGCCAAGTCGCCGACCGAGCGGCCGTCGCAGAGAGCAACACGGCGCTGGGCCAAGGGGTCGAGCCCGCGGTCCACGAGCGCCCGCAGCCGCCCCGCCTCGGCTCGGGCCTGGTCCAAGGTCCACGGCTCGCCATAGCGGCCGATGTTGAAGCGCTGGGACGGCCTGCCCTTGACCCGGTACTCGAAGACGAAAGTCCGGGTGCCCGAGGGCTCGACCTTGAGCGCGAGGCCCACGGTGCGACTGTCGCGGAGCAGGTAGCGGGAAGCCGCTGGCTTCGCGTTTTCGAGGTGGGCCTTGCTAAGCTTGACGCGCATCGTGTTCTCCCATGGTCAGGGCCGCTCCGCCGCTCGGGATCCGGCATGCGCGTGGCATGCAGCGAGCGGCAAATCCGGCCCAGGTTCATGAGAGAACACCATACACAGGGAAACTACAAAGTCAACATTTCCCAAGGTTTAGGCGAAGTGGTGCAGGATGGCGCACCCTCGACCGTATAAGCTCCGGTTGCCGGGTCCGCCCGCTCCTCGCCGACGGCCCTGCTCGCGACGGTTTCTTCACAGGCTCTACGATCAAGGAGGCCTTAGATGAGCAACAGTTGGTATCTCGCCGTGGGCGGCAAGCAGGAAGGCCCGATGAGCGAAGGGGAGATCGTCGAGCGCATCCGCGCGCGGCGAGTGGACACCAGCGCCCACGTCTTCGCCCAGGGCATGGACGGCTGGGTGCCGATCGGCAACCGCGAGCCCTTCGCCAGCGCCTTCGGGAGCGCGGGCGCCGTGCCCCCGCCGCCGCCCCTGGGCGCCGGTCAGGCGCACGAGATCGACTACAAGATCTTCGGCGAGGAGATGCAGTTCGTCGAGGTGACGCTCGACCCGGGCGAGGCCTGCATCGCCGAGGCCGGCTCCTTCATGTACATGGAGCCGGGCATCGAGATGGAGACCATCTTCGGCGACGGCTCCGCGCCGGCTCAGGGCGGCGGCGGCCTGATGGGCAAGCTCCTCTCCGCCGGCAAGCGGGTGCTGACCGGCGAGTCGCTGTTCATGACCGTGTTCAGCAACTCCGGCTCGGGGCGGAGGAACGTCGCCTTCGCCTCGCCCTATCCCGGCAAGATCATCCCTTTGGACCTGAAGCTCCACGGCCGCTCCATGCTCTGCCAGAAGGACGCCTTCCAGTGCGCGGCCAAAGGAGTGGCGGTGGGGATCGCCTTCCAGCGAAAGCTGGGCGCCGGCCTGTTCGGCGGCGAGGGCTTCATCCTGCAGAAGCTCGAGGGCGACGGCCTGGCATTCATCCACGCCGGCGGCACCATCGTGGAGCGCGACCTCGCCGCCGGCGAGACCCTGCGCCTCGACACCGGCTGCCTGGTGGCCTTCGAGCCGCGGGTGGCTTACGACATCCAGTTCGTGGGCGGGATCAAGACCGCGCTCTTCGGCGGCGAGGGCATCGTGTTCGCCACCCTCACTGGCCCGGGCAAGGCCTGGCTGCAGTCGCTGCCCTTCAGCCGCCTGGCGGGCCGCATCTTCGCCGCCGCGCCGGGCAACCCGATGGGTCGCGGGCGCGACGAGGGGTCGATCCTGGGCGGGCTAGGGAACCTCTTGGATGGAAGCTAGGCGAGTCGTCACCAGCACCCCAGCTACGTCGGCGCGGTTCCTCCCGCTCCTCGCATCTGGCCCGCTGGCGAAGAATTGCAGCGCTAGCCTACCGGTACTTCCACTTTGAGCATCCGCGCCCAGGCAGAGCGCAGGGTCTCGGGCAGGTCGAGATCGGGGAAGATCTCGCGCACCTGCTCGCGGCTGACGTACTTCCAGATGTCGTCCCACTGCGCGTAGCGCAGCAGGTGGGAGATGGCCCACGCCCGGCGCCGGGGGTCCGGGCCGGTGAGGATCGCCCGCAGCTCGGTGGCGGTGACGTCTTGGTCCGGGAAAAAGTAGAGGGTGTCGGAGCGGCCACGCGCGGTCTGGGGGTCGTGGATCGTCATCTGGTTTCGCCTTCGTCCGCGGTCAGTATAGCGCGGCCGCGAGGCGCTTGACCGTCGTCGGGAGGCTCCGCTAGATTAATCGACGCGAGCGGGCATAACTCAGTTGGTAGAGTGCAAGCTTCCCAAGCTTGATGTCGCGGGTTCGAGTCCCGTTGCCCGCTCCAGACCCGCTCTCTCCCCCCGATGACCATCTTCCGCCGCGACGCGCACTCGTCCCCTGCGCCCGGCTCTGCGCCTCGCCCCGCTTCGGGCCACCCGGCCGCGGGTGCCGTCTCGCTGATCGCCGCCGGCACCCGCTTCGAGGGCGCGGTCACCGGCACCGCGGACCTCACCGTCGACGGAGTGCTGGCCGGCAGCGTGGCCACCGAGGGCGCGGTGACGGTGACCGCGAGCGGCCGCGTGCAGGGCGGGATCACGGCCCGCGCCATCTCGATCTCCGGCCGCGTCGAAGGGGACGTGGCCGCGGCCGATCTGGTAGAGCTCGCCGCGTCGGCGCAGGTGGAGGGCAACCTCGCCGCGTCGCGGGTAGTCATCGCCGAGGGCGCCTTGCTGTCCGGCCAGGTGTCCATGACCGGCGCCCGGGCAGCTTCGCAAGCCGTGGTAGGTGACGCGGCTGCGCGGCGAGGCAACGCCTCCCGGCGCCGCGCCTGACCGGGTTCCCCTTCGTTCCAGCGGCGCGCTTGCCGCAAGGTTCGAGCCGCCGGCCCCGTCTTGGGCTGGCGTGAGCTCTCCACGCCTGCCTGCGGTGGTGCCGGTCCTGGCGTTACTGGCTGGAGCGTCGCTCGGCTTCCACCTCGTGGCGTCGGCGGCTCTGGTCGCCGCGCTGGCGCTGGCCGGCCTGGCCTTCGGCCGGCGGCTTGCTTGGCCGCTCGTCTGGGCGTGCGTGGGGCTCCTGCTGCCGGCGGCGAGCGGCGAGCGCCCGGCCGGGCTGGGCTCGACCGGGCCCACCGCGGGGCGCGTGACCTCGGGGCGACCGGCCGTAGCGGTCGGCCGCATCACCGGCCATTGGCGGCGCTCGGGCGATGCCGCCACCGTGACCTTGGCCGTCGAGACGATACGCCAGGGCCGCCAGGTGTTCCGGGGACCGCGGCGAGTCGTCGTCTCGGCGCCCGCCGAGGCCGAGCTTCCGGGCCTCGGTACGCGGGTACGGCTGCAGGGCCAGCTCTACCGCTCGTCCGGCTTCTGGAACCGGATTCCCACGCCGCCGGGGCCCTGGCGCCTCTACGTCAAGAGCGGGCGGCTGATCGACGCCGAGGCGCCGGCCGGCCCGCTGGCCGAGCTCTCGGCGCGGCTGCGGGTGCGGGTGGATGCCGCCTACCGCGCTTCCGCCGGGCCCAGCCCCGGATTGGCCCTGGCGCGCGCCTTGGTGCTCGGCGACGCCAGCGATCTGCCCGCGGCCTGGAAGCGTGGCCTGCGGCGGTGGGGGCTGTCGCACGTGCTCTCGGTGTCGGGCCTGCACCTCGGGATGGTGGCGGCGGCCGCCTTCGCGCTCGGCGCGGGGGCTCGGCGTGGCTTCCGCTTCACCCTGGCGGGCACCGCCGTCATCGCCTACCTGCTCCTCGTCGGGCCGCTTCCGGCCATGCTGCGCTCCGCCCTGATGGCGGCACTGGCAGCGGCCGCGCTACTGCTCGAGCGGCCGCCCGCCGGTGGCAACTCCCTGGCGGTGGCGGCCGGCGGCCTGGTCGCTTGGGAGCCCTCGCTGGTGCTGGACCTCGGCTTCCAGCTCACGGTGGCGGCGACCGCCGGGCTGGTGTTCCTGGCGCCGCGGCTCACGGCCGCCTGGTCCCGCGTGCCGCGAGCCATCGCCCGGCCGCTGGCGGCCACCGTCGGGGCCCAGGTGGCGACCCTGCCCTGGGCACTGCCGGCCTTCCATCTGCTCGCCCCGGCCGCGCCTCTCGCCAACCTCGTATTCGTGCCCTGGATGTCGGTGGCGCTGGCGGCGGGCTTCCTGTGGACGGCGCTCGCGGTGCTCTCTCCCGGCGCCGCCCGCGCCTGCGTCCCGCTGCTCGACGCTCTGGCGGCGCCGGTGGGCTGGTTCGCGGGAGGTGCCTGGGGGGCGAGCTGGGCGATGCCAGTGGCGATGGGGGGCCTCGGGGCCACGATCCTGGCGGCGCTGGTGTTTCTGGTCCTCTCCCGCCCGCGCGCCGCCGGCCTTGCCGCCCTGGGCCTCGCCCTGATCTGGGGCGCCGCGCGGCCCAACGCCGCGGGCGGCCTCGCGGTGGTGATGCTCGACGTGGGGCAGGGTGACGCCATCCTGCTGCGCGACGGGAGGCGCGCGATCCTGGTCGACGGCGGAGGATGGGAGCAGGGCGACCTCGCGGGCACGGTGCTGCTGCCCGCTCTCCTCGGCGAGGGCGTGCGGCGGCTCGATGCCGTGGTCTTGAGCCACGGCGACAGCGATCATTGCCGGGGGCTGGTGGACCTCTTCGACTACTTGGCCGTCGGCGAGGCTTGGACCGCGGCCGGCCTCCCCGGCGAGGGCTGTGGCGGCGAGCTGGCGCGGCGCGCGGGGGAGCGGCGCGTGCCTCTCTCCGCCGGCACCGAGCTGCGCCGCGGGCGCTGGCGTTTCGAGGTCCTGCATCCCGCGGCCGGCGATCGGCTCGGCGACAACGACGGCTCCCTCGTGCTCCGGGCGCGGGCGCTGGGGAAAGCCGTGCTGCTGACCGGCGACCTCGAGGCGCGGGGCGAAGCCCTGCTCGGCCGGCGGTCCGCGTCGGCGCTCGCCGCCGACGTGCTCAAGGTCGCTCACCATGGCAGCAAGACCTCGTCTTCCACCACCTTCCTGAAGCTCGCCACGCCGCGTGTGGCCCTGATCTCGGCCGGCCGCGCCAACCGCTACGGGCACCCGGCGGCCGAGGTGGTGCGCCGGCTCGGAGAAGGCCGCGTGCAGGTCCTGCGCAGCGATCAGCTCGGCAGGGTCCGCGTGGAGATCGCCCCGCGGCGGGCGCTTCGTATTCACGCCATGGGGCCGCCGTTGGTGAGGATAGACTCGCGCTGATGCCGCCCGTGCTCGCGATCGTCGGTCCCACGGCGGCCGGCAAGAGCGAGCTGGCGCTCGAGCTGGCCCTGGCGCTCGAGGGCGAGATCGTCAACGGCGACGCCCTCCAGGTCTACCGCGGGCTCGATCTCGGTACCGCCAAGCCGAGCGCGGAGGAGCGCGCCCGGGTGCGCCACCACCTGATCGACGTGCTGGAGCCCCGGGAGCGGTACTCGGCGGGCGAGTTCGCGCGCCGGGCGAGCGCCGCCATCGCCGAGATCGAGGGCCGCGGCCGGCTGCCGATCGTGGTCGGCGGCAGCGGCCTCTACTTCCGCGCTCTGTTCGAGGGCCTCTCCCCGGTGCCGCCGGGCGATCCCGAGCTGCGCGGCGCGCTTCGGCTCCGGCTCGTGGCGGAAGGCCTCGAAGCGCTGCGGCGCGAGCTCGCGGAACGCGACCCGGACACCGCCGTGCGGCTCGCCGCCGGCGACACCCAACGCATCCTGCGCGCGCTCGAGGTGGTGCTCGCGAGCGGCCGCCCGCTGTCGTCGTGGATCGCCGAGCAGCCCTTTGGAGTGCGGCCTTTTTCAGCGTTGCGTATCGGATTGACGCTTCCTCGCGGCATCCTGTACGATCGCATCGAAGGTCGGGTAGCCCGCATGATGGAGCGCGGTTGGTTGCAGGAGGTCAGGGGCCTGATCGCCAGCGGACTCTCGCCGGAGCTTCCGGCCTTCCAGGCCATCGGCTACCGTCAGCTCTGCCGCCATCTCCTCGCGGAGTGGAGCCTCGAGGCGGCGGTGGAAGAGATCGTGCGAGCCACACGGCGGTTCGCCAAGCGCCAATTGACGTGGTTCCGCAAGGAGCCCGGCATCACCTGGTTCGAAGGTCCGTCGCTCGACCGAAGGGCGGACCAGGTCATCACCCATTTGCAGCGCGCCGGTGTCGGGCGGGGAGCCCTCAATGCCCACTAAGCACACGATCAACATTCAAGATGGCTACCTGTTCCAGAGCCTCAAAGAGGGCCGGCCCATGGAGATGGAGCTGGTCACCGGCCGCCGGCTGACGGGCAGGCTGAAGCGGTTCGATCGGTTCGCCGTCGTCCTCGAGATCGACGGCAAGGAGCTACTCGTTTACAAGCATGCCATCTCCACCGTTGCGCCGGCGCCGGGAGAGTGACCCGTCGGCGCGGTGGATGCGCAGGCGCGGTGACGGTCTCGCCGTCTTCGCGCTTCTTTGCCTGGCCGGCTGCGCCGGAGCTCCGCCACCCCAGGCACCGGGGCCGGCGCGAGAGCGCCATCCAGTAGCCTCTGAAGACGCCCCTTACTTTCTCGACCCGATCGCCAGCTTTCCCTTTTCCCCCGATGGCCAACGGGCCACGGAGGTGGCTGCCGCCTATCGGAATCTGATGGACGAGGGCGACGCCCTCGGCGCCGCCGCCGTTGCGGAGCGGCTGCTTTCGGTTGACCCCGGTTTCCAGCCGGCCCGGGTGCTCGCCGCGCAGGCCGACCTCGCACGCCGGCGGTTCGCGGAGGCGGCGGAGCGCCTCGAGGCCGCGGTGCGCGACGGCCCCGAGTCGGCCGCTGCGAAGCTGCTGCTGGGTCGAGTGCGCGAGGCGCTGGGCGACGTGGTGGGCGCCTACGCCTTGTATCGCGAGCTCGCCGACACCCATGCCGTGGCCGCGGAGCGCGCCCGGGAGCTACAGCCCCGCGCGGTGGAGATCGTGGCCCAGCGTTTTTCAGAGGCCAGCGAGCGCGGGCGGCTGGAGGAGGCGGAGGTCGAGTATCGGTGGCTCGCCGCCTGGGAGCCCGACGGGCTGGCCACCCTGCTCGCGGCGCGCCAGCTCGCCGTGGCCCGCGGCGACGCGCACGCCGAGCTCGCGGCCCTGTCGCGCCTCACGCCGCGGCTACCCGAACGAGGGGATCTCATCGAGCGGCGCGCCGACCTCGAGCTCGAGATGGGAGACCCGGGGACTGCCGTCGAGCTCTATCAACGACTTGGCCCGGGGGGCGGCCTTGGCGGCGAAGGAAACGGGTCCCGGCGCGAGCAGAAGCTGGCTCGCGCCAAGTTCCGCTGGCGCCTGACGCTGCTGCCGGAGCACGTGCGATCGCTCGCCGGTCGCCCTGCCCTGACCCGCGCCGGGTTCGCCACGCTCCTCTACTGGCTGGTGCCCGAGGTCCGCTACGGCCGGCCGGTCACCGCCCGCATCGCGAGCGACATCCTCGAGCACCCGCAGCGGGAGGAGCTCGCGCGGGTGGTGAACCTGGGACTGATGGAGATCGATCCGACGCTGCACTCGTTTGCTCCCGGCGCGCCGCTGACCCGCCTCGCGGCGCTGCGCGCGCTGCTCGGCATCGTCACCCTGCGCTCCGGCCCGCTCTCCTGCGCCGGGGACGGCGCGCGCGCCCCGGTGGTCGAGGCCTGCGCGGCGGCGGTGCGCTGCCGGCTGATCCCCGGCCCCGAGCAGTGCCTGCCGCGCTCCCCGGTGTCCGGCGCCGAGTCCCTGGAGCTGATCCGCACCCTGGTCACACCATGAGCACGGCACCTCCTCCGCCCCAGCGCACGATGAGCCTCACGGTTCCCAATCTGCTGTCGCTCTTCCGCATGGGCCTGGTGCCGCTGTTCATCATCGCGGTGGTGGAGGGCAAGCAGTGGCAGGCGCTGGTGATTTTCCTGGTCGCTGGCTTGACCGACGCGCTCGACGGCCTGATCGCGCGCTTCTGGCACCAGCAGTCGCAGCTCGGCGCCTACCTGGACCCGGTGGCCGACAAGCTGCTCCTGGTGTCGGCCTACGCGACGCTCGCCATCCCTTCGCTCGCCATCTCGCCGAAGATCCCGGTGTGGGTCGCGGTGCTGGTGATCTCCCGCGACGTGGTGATCGTCGTCGTGTCGCTGGTGCTCTACCTGGCGGTCGGCGTCAAGCGCTTCCCGCCGGCGACGATCAGCAAGGCGACGACGGCGGTGCAGGTACTGGCCGTGTTGCTGACCCTGGTCGCGGGGGTGGCGCCGCGCCTCGAGATCGTGCAACAGTTCTTGGTCTACCTCGCCGCCGCGCTCACCGTGGCGTCGGGGCTCAACTACATCCTGCGGGCCAACCGCCTGGCGGGCTCGCGGGAAGCTCCCTGAGGGTACCGTGGCGCAGTTCGTCCATCTCCACCTGCACAGCCAGTACAGCCTGCTCGACGGCGCCAATCGCCTGGCCGATGTGACCGAGGCCGCTCACCAGGCCGGCATGCCGGCCGTGGCCCTGACCGATCACGGCAACCTCTTCGGGGCGATCGAATTCCACGACAAGGCGAGGCGGCTGGGGGTGAAGCCCATCCTGGGCATGGAGGCCTACGTGGCGCAGGGCAGCCGCCACGACCGCAACCCCCAGCGTGGCTCGAGCAACCACCTCGTGCTGCTGGCCAGGAACGAGACCGGCTACCGCAACCTGATCCGCCTCTCCTCGCGCGCCTACCTCGAGGGCTTCTACTACAAGCCGCGCATCGACCGTGAGCTGCTGGAGAAGTACCACGAGGGCCTGATCTGCCTCTCCGCCTGCCTGAAGGGCGAGCTGGCCGAGACCGTGGTCGCCGGCCGCGACCGCGAGGCCGAGCGGCTGGCCTGCGAGTACCGCGATCTCTTCGGCCCCGGCGGCTACTATCTCGAGCTGCAGGACCACGGCATCGAGGAGCAGCGCTTCGCCAACCAGCGCCTGCGCCGCATCGCCCAGGCGACCGGCGTCCCCTTGGTGGTGACCAACGACTGCCACTACCTCAAGCAGGACGACCACGTGGCGCACGACGTGCTGCTGTGCATCGGCACGCAGAAGACCCTGGCCGACACCGACCGCCTGAAGTACGCCTCGAGCAACTTCTACATGAAGAGCGCGGACGAGATGTTCGCGCTGTTCCCGGACGTGCCGGAGGCGATCGAGAACACGCTCGGCATCGCCGAGGCCTGCTCGCTCGACCTCCCCACGGGCGAGTTCCATCTCCCCGCGTTCCCGGTGCCCGCGGGCTACACGCTGGACTCCTATCTGGCGAGCGTCGCCCAGAGCGGGCTCGAGGAGCGGCTGGCGCAGCTCGCCGCCCAGCGCTCGACCTCGCTCGCCAAGCGTGGCGAGGCCGAGTACCGGCGGCGGCTCGAGCGGGAGGTGGCGGTCATCCAGAGCATGGGCTTCGCGGGCTACTTCCTCATCACCTGGGACTTCATCCGCTACGCCCGCGAGCAGGGCATCCCGGTAGGCCCCGGCCGCGGCTCGGCCGCCGGCTCGCTGGTCTCCTACGCGCTGCGCATCACCGACATCGATCCGCTGCAGTACGAGCTGCTGTTCGAGCGCTTCCTCAACCCGGAACGCATCAGCATGCCGGATATCGACATTGACTTCTGCATGCGACGGCGGGGCGAGGTGATCTCGTACGTGTGCGACAAGTACGGCCGCGACCACGTGGCGCAGATCATCACCTTCGGCACCCTGGCGGCCAAGGCGGTGATCCGCGACGTGGGCCGGGTGATGGGCATCCCTTACACCAAGGTCGATCGCGTGGCCAAGCTGGTGCCGGACATGACCAAGTCGCTGGCCGAGGCGGCCAGGGAGGTCGACGCGCTGAAGGCCGAGGTGGCGCGCGACCCCGAGGTGGCGAGGATCGTCGAGGTGGGGAGCCGGCTCGAGGGCCTGACCCGCCACGCCTCGGTGCACGCCGCCGGGGTGGTGATCACGCCGCGCCCGCTCGAGGACCTGGTGCCGCTCTACAAGAGCAGCAAAGACGAGGTGATGACGCAGTGGGACAAGGACGTCATCGAGAACCTCGGCCTGCTGAAGATGGACTTCCTGGGGCTGCGCACGCTGACCGTGATCCACGACACGCTGGCGATCCTCGCCCAGCAGGGGCGGGCCCTCGACCTCGACCTCGTGCCGCTGGACGACCTCGAGGTCTTCAAGCTGTTCTGCGACGGCAAGACGGACGGCATCTTCCAGTTCGAGTCGCGCGGCATGAAGGACCTGCTGCGCCGGGCCCAGCCCTCGAAGTTCGAGGACCTGGCGGCGTTCAACGCCCTCTACCGGCCGGGCGCGCTGTCCGTCGGCATGGTGGACGAGTACATTCAGCGCAAAATCGGCCGCCGCAAGGTGCGCTACTTCCTGCCCGAGACGCGGGCCATCCTGGAGGAGACCTACGGCGTCATCGTCTACCAGGAGCAGGTGATGCAGATCGCCGTCGCCGTCGCCGGCTTCACCATGGGCGAGGCGGACGTGCTGCGCAAGGCGATGGGCAAGAAGAACGAAGACCTGATGGAGGAGCAGAAGGAGAAGTTCTTGACCGGCGCAGTGGCGCGCGGCCACGACCGCGCCAAGGCGGTCGAGCTGTGGGACTACATCGCGCCCTTCGCCGGCTACGGCTTCAACAAGAGCCACAGCGTGGCCTACGCCATGCTGGCCTACAAGACCGCGTACCTGAAGACCCACTTTCCCGTGGCCTTCATGGCGGCGATGCTCAACTCCGAGCTGTCGTCGAGCGAGGCCATCGCGAAACACGTCTACGGCTGTCAGGAGCTCGGCATCGAAGTGCTGCAGCCCGACATCAACCACAGCGACTGGTGGTTCACAGTGGTGGCCGACAAGATCCGTTTCGGCCTCGGCGCGGTCAAGGGTGTGGGCGAGGGAGCGATCGAAACGGTGATGGAGGCGCGGCGCCGCCTGGGCTCTTTCTCGAGCTTCGCGCACTTCGTGACCGAGCTCGAGTCCAAGGCCGCCAACCGCAAAGTCCTCGAGTGCCTGATCAAGGCCGGGGCCTTCGACGGCCTGGGTACCCACCGCGCCGCGCTGCTGGCGGTGATCGACCCGGTGCTCGACGCCGCGCAACGCCGCCGCCGGGAGCGCGAAGGAGGCCAGGTCAACATGTTCGGCGACGTGCCGCACGCCGCGCCGACAGCGCAGGCCTCCGTGCCGTCGTGGAGCGACCGCGAGCGCCTGCGCTGCGAAAAGGAAGTGCTGGGCTTCTACGTCACCGGCAACCCGCTCTCCGAGCACCAGCGCGACATCGAGGCCTTCGCTACCCACACCACGGACGTACTGAAAGAGGCGCCCGAGGGCACGGTAGTGGTGGGCGGGCTGGTCACCAACGTCTCGCGCACCAAGATCAAGACCGGCCCCAACGCCGGCCGGCTGATGGGGCGCTTCGTGCTCGAAGACCTCTACGGCCGCGTACCGGTGACGCTCTTCGCCAACCAGCTCCAGCAGTTCGGAGACCAGCTCGAGGAAGAGGCGGTGGTGCTGGTCAAGGGGCAGGTCCGCATGCGGGGCAGCGAGATCGAGCTGTCGGTGGAGGAGATCAAGCCCCTGACCCAGGTCGCGGCGCGCCCGGTGACCGCGCTCGAGCTGCGCGTCCAGCCCGACACCCCGCGCCGGCTGCTGCTGGCGCTGCGCGATCTCCTGGCGGGCCACCCGGGCGAGGTGCCGGTCAGGATCCGCGTCGACCTGCCGGACCGCTGCGCGGAGGTCTCCCCCCGCGACTCCTGCAAGGTGACGGTGGATCAAGGGTTGATCGCCGCCGTCGAGAGCCTGCTGGGCCAAGGCAGCCTCCAGCCGCGATACGCGCCCGCGTCGTGAGCGGCCCCCAGGAGCCCTCGCGAGCGGGTCCTGCCACCGAGCGCCTTGCCCGCGGCCTGGCCGTGCTCGATCCCGCCGTACAGCAACGCGTTGCAGCGTGCCGCGAGGTCGCCAAGCGCGAGCGAGTCGCCGCCTTCTTCGTGGGTGGCCTGGTGCGCGACCTGCTGCTCGGCCGGCCGACCCGGGACCTCGATATCGTGGTCGAGGGTGACGGTCCCCACTTTGCCGCGACGCTCGCCGCTGATCTCGGCGGTCGCCTCCGGCGCCATCCGCGGTTCCTGACCGCCGAGGTCGAGCTCCCCGGCGGCGAGGTGCTCGACGTGGCCACGGCGCGCGCCGAGAGCTATTCGGCGCCGGCAGTCCTGCCGGACGTCCGGCCGGCGAGCCTGGAGGAGGACCTCGCGCGCCGAGACTTCAGCGTCAACGCGATGGCCATGCCTGTCGAGGCGCCGCCGCCGCGGCTCGTCGACCCGCTGGGCGGCCTGCGGGACCTCGAAGGGCGGACCCTCCGCGTGCTGCACGGGCGCTCCTTCTTCGACGACCCCACCCGTGCCTTCCGCGGTGCTCGCTTCGAGCGGCGGCTGGGGTTCCTCATGGATCCCGGGACGCTCTCCCTGCTCCGCGAGGCACTGGCGGAGGGCGCACTCGACCGGCTCTCCGGCTCCCGGATGCGGGCCGAGCTGATGCTGGCGGCGGATGAGGTCGGGATCGAGGTGGAAGTGCTCCGGAGGCTGGGTGAGGTGGGGCTGCTCGCGGGCATTCACCCGGCCCTGACGTGGGGCGGCGACCGGGAGGCTCGGCTGGCCTCCGCGCTGGCGGCGGCCCGAGCGCTCGAGTCGGAGGCGACCGGAGGAGCCCTCGGCTCGCACTGGCGGCTCCTGCTTCTCGCTCTGGTGGCGGACCTCGAGCCGGCGGCTCGCGAAGGCGTGGCCCGGCGGCTCGCCCTGGTGGGGGAGGAGCGGCGGCTCGCCGTCGAGGAGCCCGCGCGGATCGAGCGCGCCCGCCGGAGCTTGACGAGCGAGGGCGCGACACCGCATTCGGTGGCCGCGGTGCTCGACGGGCTGCCGGCCGAGGCTCTGCCCTGGCTGGCCGGCGAGGGCGGGCCGCTGCGCGCCTGGGTCGAGCGCTACCTCCGCGAAATGAAGCCGCTCTCGCTCTCGCTACGCGCCGCGGACCTCCTGGCGCGCGGCATACCCGCGGGGCCGCCTCTCGGCCGGGCGCTGAGGGCGGTCCGCGAAGCCCGCCTGGACGGCGTCATCGGCCCGGACGGCGAGCTGGACTTCGCGCTAGAGTTCCTGCGTGGTGAGGAACCAAAGTAGAGACCATGGGATGAATTCCCGCTTTCGCGGGAATGACCAGAGCGGGGAACCTAGTCTGCTCCGCTCTCGCCATGCCCGCGAAGGCGGGAATCTATCCGGGGACAGTACCGACTCCAACTCGCTACGGCCACCTGGCGAGCGATGCCCTGCCCGGGGTGCTGCGGTCACCGCAGTGGCCCTGTTCTTCCTCGGCACGGCTGCGCGGTGCCAGGAGCCACTCGAGACACCCGAGCCAAGAGAGGACCTCCGCGGCCGGCTGCTGCTCGACTATGACTGCGCGAGCGACATCGATCGCCGCGCCATCTCGCTCTTCGCCAACGGCACTATCCGCCTGCGCACCGAAGGCCTGGGAGAGCGCAGCGTGCGGCTGGCCGAGCTGGCGCCATACGAGCTCTCCGGCTTCGTCAATCGCCTCGCCGCGGAAGACCTCTCCGAGACCGACGCCGAGACCCTGTCGCCCGAGGGCGATTGGATCGAGCGCTGCAAGCTCGAGCTCAGCCTGCTCGACAGGCCCACCGAGACCTTCCAGCTCGACCGCTACGGGAGCCTGTCGCTGGCTCTCTCACGGGTGCTGACCGTGGCCCGCGAGCTGGGGGAGCGCGTGGAGCGCGACAGCCCGCTCGACCGCCACCTGCCGGCCGGCTACCTGCCCAAGACCGGCGACGTGCTCGAGCGGAAAGACGGCGAGCTGTTCCGCGTACAGGGCTACACCGCGGACAAGCAGGGCGTCGAGCTGGGCGGTGTCGAGCAGCCGCTGACCCTGTACCTGACGGCGGACGAGCTGCAGAGGGAGTTCGTGGCGGTCGTTTCGCGTCGCGACCTCTGAGACTCGTGAATCAGCCTGCTACGCAGTCCACCTGCTGCGTCGCGGGTCCTAGCCGATGACTCGCTCCGCTCCCAATGCCGTCCGCATCACCGGCGGGTCGCTGCGCGGCCGGGTGATCGAGGTGCCGCGCAAGGCGCGGCCCACCGAGGGCCGGGTGCGCGAGGCCCTGTTCGCCATCTGGCAAGGCCGGCTCGATGGCGCCCGCTTCCTCGACCTCTTCGCCGGCAGCGGCGCCGTGGCCCTGGAGGCGATCAGCCGCGGCGCGGCGCGCGCCACCTGCCTCGAGAGCGACCTCGCGGCCGTGCGTCTCGCCGAGGCCAGCGCCCGCCAGCTCGCGCCAGGTCGCATCACGGTCAAGCGCCTCAGCCTGCCGGGCGGCCTCGCCGACTTCGCCACCCGCCACACGGGCGAGTTCGACCTCGTCTTCGCCGACCCGCCCTACCGCTTCGAGGGCTATCCGAAGCTCATCGCTGCCGCCGTGCCACTGCTGGCGGAGGGAGGAGAGCTGTGCGTCGAGCACGACGCGCGGACGGAGGTGCCGGGGGAAGTGGGAGGGCTGGTGAGGACGGACGAGCGGAAGTATGGGGAGGTGGGGTTGAGCTTCTATCGGGGATGATCCTTTGGTTCCCCTCCAGTCCCCCGCGATGTCGGCCCTCGGTGCGGGCTGCGGCCTCTGCGGCCATGCCGCCCCCGCCTCCCGGCAGCGGATCGACGAGCTGTTGATTGGCCGCTGCCCCGGCTGCGGCGCCGGCCGGGTGTTGGCCGCGCCGGTCGAGGAAGGATACGAAGAGGACTACTCGGCCCGCTACACCTCGGAGCTCGACCGCGGCAAGGCCGAAAGCTGCTGGCGGCTGCTCGAGCGGTCGGTCGGTTCCCCGGCGCCGGGCGCTTCCCTGCTCGAGCTGGGCTGCGGCGACGGCGGCTTTCTCGACTTCTGCCGGGAGCGGGGCCTTGCCACCGCCGGGCTCGAAGTCTCCCGGCAGGCCGCGGCAGCGGCGGCCGGGCGGGGCCACCGCATTCTCGTGGGCTCGGCGGAGGAGCCACTGCCCGGAGAGGAGCCCTTCGGTCTCCGGCAATTTGACCTGGTGGTGGCCTGGGACCTGTTGGAGCACCTGCACGCTCCCCGCCGGGCGCTGGAGCTCGCTCACCGCGCCCTGCGGCCCGGCGGGCGCCTGGTGCTGGCCACCCCCCACATGGGCAGCGTCTTCGACCGCCTCGGCCTGCCACTGGCCCGGGTGGGGGTCCGCCAGCTCGCCCGGATGTGCTTCTCCCGCGACCACCTCTTCCGCTTCCACCGTCCCGGCCTGCTCCGGGTCCTGGGCGAGATTGGCTTCGCCACCGCCACGGCCGAGCCCGTCCAGCTCACCTCGCTCGCCCCCGAGCGCTACGCCGGCGGCCGCATCCTGCCCTCGTGGACCGGCGTGGCAGCCCTCGACCGGGGGCTCTCCCGCCTCGGCTTCGCGGCGGTCAAGCTCTTCGGCCTGTCCAACAAGCTGCTGGTGGTGGCAGCGCGGTGCCCGGCATGAACAAGCTCGAGGAATGGGACCTCGTCGGGCTCTGGCTCGACCTGTACGAAGTGCCGCCGCCGAACGGCTCGCCAACCTGGGCGCCGACGCCGTGCTCAACCAGAGCGAGGACGACGCCCGCGCCCTGCCTCGTTCCCGCGCCGCGCCGCCCGGCAGGCTCGTCCGGATCGGCATCGACCTCGCCCGCTTCCTGCCGGACGGCGGGCCGGACGAAGAGCAGCGGCAGGCTCTGCGCCGGGAGCTGGGGGTGAGGCCAGGCAACGTGCTCATCCTCTCGGTCGGCCGGCTGGTGGTGGAGAAGGGCATCGTGGAGCTGGTCGAGGCCTTCCGCGCCGCTGCCAAGCGGGACGCGGTGTCCCCGGCGTTCCTCGACGCCGCCGAGCGCGATGGCGTGGCCCTGAAGCGGTGAGCCGCGGCGCGGCTATCGCCACCTGTCTCGAGAGCGACTTCGCGGCCGTGCGCCTCGCCGAGGCCAGCGCCGGGCACCCCGCGCCGGGCCGGATCAGGATCCAACGCCTGAGTCTCCCCGGTGGCCTCGCCGTCTTCGCCAGCCGCCACGGTGGCGAGTTCGACCTCGTCTTCGCCGATCGCCCCCACCGATTCGAGGGTTACAAGAAGCTCATCGCCGCCGTGGCGCCGCTGCTAGCTCACGATGGGGAACCGTGTGTCGAGCACGAGGCGCGGATCGAGATGCCGGCGGAGGCGGGTGGGTTGAGGAGGAGTGATGAGCGGAGGTATGGGGAGGTGGGGTTGAGCTTCTATGGACGCGGCTAGTCCCGCAGCAGGAACGCCATCTCCTCGAGGTGAATCCTGAGATCCACGTCTTTCAACGGCACCTCGGGGACAGTCTTGAGACGGGCCGGGGCGAAGTTGAGCACTCCCTGGACGCCGGCCTGGACGAGGGCGTTGTAGTTGGCCTGGGCGGCGTCGGCGGGGACGGTGAGGACGCCGATCTCGGCGCCGGTTTCGGTTACTACCTGCGCCAGCTCGCGGCTGTGGCGCACGGTGAAGCCTCCGACCCGCCGGCCCACGACGCGGGGGTCGATGTCGACCCCGGCCACCACCGCGAAGCTGCCGTGGTTGAAGCCGAAGTAGCGCGACAGGGCGCTGCCGAGGTTGCCCACGCCGACGATTACCAGACCACGTCGGCGGTCCAGGCCCAGAAGGTTGCTGAGGTGGTCGGCCAGCGAGCCGACCTCGTAGCCCACGCCGCGGATGCCGAACTCGCCGAACTGGGCGAGGTCTTTGCGGATCTGGGTGGCGGAGAGGTGGAAGCGGCCGGCGAGGTCCTTCGAGGAGATCCGCGGCACTCCGGCCTGCTGCAGCCGCCGCAGGCACTGCAAGTACAGCGACAGGCGGTTGACGGTGTGCGACGAGATCTCGGGGGAGGTCGGCATCGCGGGTCAGGCCCCCGCGCAGGGGCGGTCAGGGGCCGCCCATGGCAGAGATCATCCACCCCAGCAGGCGATACGGCAGGATCCCGAGCAGCAGCGTGGCGGCGGCGGCCAGCACGGCGGCGAGGCGACCCCAGCCGTCGGGTCCGGGCTCGGTCACCGGCTTGGTCTCCGCCTTCATGTACAGCGTGTACACCACACGCAGGTAGTAGAAGACGCCGATCAGGCTGGCCACCACGCCGACGATCACCAGGCCGACGTGGCCGTCGCGCACCGCCTGGAGGAACACCAGGTACTTGCCGAAGAAGCCGAAGGTCGGCGGGATGCCGCCCAGCGACAGCATGGACACTGCCAGGCAGAACCCCAGCAGCGGCTGGCGGAAGCCCAGGCCCGCGAGGTCGGAGACCAGGTGCTGCTCGCCGCTCTTGGTGTAGAGGAGCGTCACCACCGCGAAGGCGCCGGCGTTCATCAGCGCATACGCCAGCAAATAGACGAGCACCGGGGTCCAGGTGTCGGGCCCGGGGGAGAGCAGGGCGAGGAGCAGGTAGCCCATGTGCGCGATGCCGGAGTAGGCCAGCATGCGCTTGATGTCGCGTTGCACCAGCGCGAGAAGGTTGCCCACCAGCATGGAGGCGACGGCGAGGATCGCCACCAGCCCCGTCCACTTCTCGGCCAGCGGCCCGCCGGCCACGGTCTCGAGCACGCGCACCAGCACCACTGCGCTCGCCGCCTTGGGCGCCACCGACAGGAAGCCCACGAAGGGCGACGGCGCACCCTGGTAGGTGTCGGGCGACCAGGCGTGAAACGGCACCAGGCTCATCTTGAATCCGAAGCCCGCAACCAGCAGCAGGATGCCGAAGGCCGAGATCGGCCCCGAGCCCACGCCGGCGGCGATCGCCTGGCGGATGCCGTCGAGGTTCGTCGAGCCGGTCTCGCCGTAGAGCAGGGCGAGGCCGAGCAGCACGAAGGCGCTGACGAAGGCGCCCATCAGGAAGTACTTGATCGCCGCCTCCGCCCCCACCTGCGAGCGGCGGTTGAAGGCCGCCAGGGCGTAGAGGCAGAGCGACAGCAGCTCGAGCGCCAGGAACAGGGTCAGGAGCTCGGTGGCGCGCAGCAGGAGGAGCATGCCGGTGGCGCTCCACAGCAGCAGCGCGTGGTACTCGCCGGCGAGGATGCCCTCGCGCCGCAGGTAACCCTCGGAGGCGAGCAGGGCGAGGAAGGTCGCCACCAGCACCACGGCGGTGAAGGCGAAGGTCACGCCGCTGGCCTCGAGTTGCTGGCCGAAGGCGCTGCCGGCCGGGAGCTCCCACGCCGCCCAACCGGCGGCGGCGCTCGCCAGCAGGCCGAGCGGCATGAAGGTCCGGCGCAGGCCGGGCGCGAAGGCATCGGCGAGGAGGATTACCATGGCCACGCCGGAGAGCAGCAGCTCGGGCAGCAGGGCGAGGAAGTCCGCCTGGCTCATCGCCCGCCCTCCGCGGCTTCACCTGTCGGGAGCTCGCCGCCGGTGGCCGGCAGGAGGCGCGGGGCTGCCGGCGGCGGAGCGTCGCGTCGCGCCGTGTAGGCGCGCAGCGTGGCGTCGAGCGCCGGCCGGCTGGGCTCGGTGAAGCGGGCCGGGGCGACCCCGATCCACAGCATGAACACGGCGAGCGGAACCAGCGCCGCGATTTCTCTGGGCGAAAGGTCCTTCAGGCCACGGTTCTCTTCCTTCTCGAGCGGCCCCCAGAGCGTGAGCTGCAGCATCTTCAGCAGGTAGACGGCGGCCAGCACCACGCCGAAGGTCGAAACCACGGCCCAGGCGCCCAGAGTGCGGTAGGAACCGAGCAGGATCATGAACTCGCCCACGAAGCCGTTCAAGGCCGGCAGGCCGACCGAGGCCAGCGCCGAGAAGACGAGGAAGAACGCGAACACCGGCATCACCTTGGCAAGGCCGCCGAACTCCTCGAACTTCTTGGTGTGACGGCGGTCGTAGAGCATGCCGACGAGCAGGAACAGGGCGCCGGTCGAGAGCCCGTGGTTGACCATCTGGATCAGGGCCCCCTGCCAGGCGAGGAGGTCGGCGGCCAGCAGGCCGAGCATCACGAAGCCCAGGTGGGCCACGGAGGAGTAGGCCACCAGCTTCTTCATGTCGCCCTGGATCCAGGAGGCGAGGGCGCCGTAGAGGATGCCGATCAGCGCCAGGGTCAGCAACACGGGCTGGGCCGCTTGGCTGGCGTGAGGGAACATGGGCATGGCGAAGCGCAGGAGGCCGTAGGTGCCGAGCTTCAACAGGATGCCGGCGAGCAGCACCGAGCCGCCGGTCGGCGCCTCGACGTGCGCGTCCGGCAGCCAGGTGTGGAGCGGGAAGACCGGCACCTTGATCAGGAACGCCAGGGCGAAGCCCCAGAACAGCCAGGTCTGCTGCGCGAGCGGCAGGTCGAGCCGCATCAAGTCCTGGTAAGCGAAGCTCCAGGCGTTGGCGGTCTGGTGGTAGGTCCACACCATCCACAGCAGGGCGACCAGCATCAGCAGGCTGCCGGCCATGGTGAAGAGGAAGAACTTCACCGCCGCGTAGATCCGCCGCTCTCCGCCCCAGATGCCGATGATCAGGTACATCGGCACCAGCATCAGCTCCCAGAAGATGTAGAACAGGAACATGTCGAAGGCGAAGAGCGCGCCCAGCACGCCGGTAGTCAGCAGCAGCAGCGAGGCGCCGAACGAGCGCCAGTGCTTGTCGATGCCCCTCCACGAGCCCAGCACCACCACCGGCAGCAGGCCGATTCCCAAGAGCGCTAGCGGCAGCGAGATACCGTCCGCCACGAGGTCGTAGGAGATGCCGAAGCTCTCGATCCAGGGCAGGGGCCGGCCGCCGTCGCGCACGAAGGCGAACGAGCCGTCGGCCGCGCGGTGGGTGAAGGCAAAGAGCGCGCCGAGCGCCACCTCGATCAACGACACCGCCAGCAGGTAGATCTTCACCGGGCGGTCGCCGCCGCGCCGGAAGAACAGCAGGGGCAGGCAGGCGGCCGCCGGGAACATCACCAGGCGGGTGAGCGTGTTGCCCAGGCTCAGGCTCAAGAAGGTTTCCATGCTAGAGCAGCACCCACCAGAAGAGGGCGACCAGCCCGAGGAAGAAGTAGAGCGCGTAGTTGCGCACGTTGCCGGTGGTGGTGAAGCGGCCGAGGTCGCCGGTGAGCTCGGTCAAGAAGGCGCCGACGTGGAGGCTGCCCTCGATCAGCAGGGTGTCGAGCACCTTGAAGGACATCCGGGCGAGCCAGGCCAGCGGGCGCACGATCACGCGGTCGTAGATCTCGTCCACGTACCACTTGTTCTCGAGCAGGCGGTGCAGGGTGGGGAAGCGGGCCCCGAAGCCCTGCTCGCCGGTCAGGCCCCTGGTTCCGCCCCAGACGCGCCAGGCCAGAAAGATGCCGAGCGCGGCGATGCCGACCGCCGCCGCGGTGAGCAGCCACTCGGTGGCGTGCGAGAGGTGGTGTGCCTCCTCGTGCGCGGCCCCGTGCACCGCTCCCATTACCGGCGCCAGGAAGCGCTCGATGTGGTTCACCGGCCAGAGGATCGGCGGCATGCCCACCCATCCGGCGGCGATCGAGCCCACCGCCAGGACGGCGAGCGGCACGGTCATCACCGGCGGCGACTCGTGCAGGTGGTGCTCCTGCTCGTGGGTGCCGCGGAACTTGCCGAAGAAGGTCAGGAACACGGCGCGGAACATGTAGCAGGCGGTGAGGCCGGCGGTGATGAGCGCGATCACCCACAGCACCTTCTGGTGCTGGAAGGCGGTCGCCAGGATCGCGTCCTTGGAGAAGAAGCCCGCGGTCACGAAGGGGAAGCCGGCGATCGCCAGGGTGGCGACGAGGAAGGTCCAGAAGGTGACCGGCAGCTTGTGGCGCAGGCCACCCATCCGGCGCATGTCCTGCTCGCCGCCCATGGCGTGGATCACCGAGCCGGAGCCCAGGAAGAGCAGGGCCTTAAAGAAGGCGTGCGTGCCGACATGGAAGATGGCGATCGAGTAGGCGCCGAGCCCGGCGGCCAAGAACATGTAGCCGAGCTGCGACACGGTGGAGTAGGCGAGCACCTTCTTGATGTCGTTCTGCGCCAGGCCGATCGTGGCGGCGAAGATCGCCGTCGCGGCCCCGATGCAGGCGACGAACAGCGAGATGTCCGGCGCGAGCTGGTAGATGACGTTGGTGCGCGCCACCATGTAGACGCCGGCCGTGACCATGGTGGCGGCGTGGATCAGGGCGGAGACCGGGGTCGGGCCGGCCATCGCGTCGGGCAGCCAGACGTAGAGCGGGATCTGGGCGCTCTTGCCCATGGCGCCGATGAACAGGCAGAGGGCCACGAAGCTCGCGAACGTGAGCCCCATGCGGTAGGGCCCGGTGAGGGCTTCCGGGTTGGCGCGGATCTGCTCGAAGAGCGGCTCGAAGGTCAGCGTCCCGAACTTGCCGAACAGGGCCAGCACCCCGGCGAGGAAGGCGAAGTCGCCGATGCGGTTGACG
Organism: Thermoanaerobaculia bacterium; assembly: GCA_044869805.1. Lineage (GTDB taxonomy): Bacteria > Acidobacteriota > Thermoanaerobaculia > Multivoradales > SZUA-115 > CAWDVR01. The sequence continues at coordinate 23,017 of JBIOXV010000008.1, forward strand.
ATGAACGCCTTCTTGCCCGCCTCGGGCGGCACCCGCTCCTCGTAGTAGTAGCCGATCAGCAGGTAGGAGCACAGGCCCACGCCCTCCCAGCCCACGAACATCACCAGGAAGTTGTTGCCCAGCACCAGCAGCAGCATGGCGGCCATGAAGAGGTTGAGGTACACGAAGTACCGCTGGTACCCCTTCTCGTGGCTCATGTAGCCGACCGAGTAGACGTGGATCAGGAAGCCGATGAAAGTGACGATGAAGGTCATCACCGCCGACAGCGCATCGAGCAGGAAGGCGACGTCGACGGTGAGCGGCCCGACGGACCAGGCGTAGAGGATTTGTTCGATGGCCTGGGGCTCCACGGAGCCGGGGTGAATGCCGGTGACGTACTGGTAGAGGCAGACCAAGGCCACGAGCAGCGAAAGCAGGGGAGCGCCCACCGCCACCGCCGTGGTGGCGGAGCGCGGCGCCCGCGGCCCCAGGACGGCGTTCAGCGCCGCCCCCAGCAGGGGCAGGGCAGGGATCAGCCACAGCAAGTCGCGCGCTTCCATCTCGTCGAGGTCCTCGAGCTCCCGGCTACGAACGCCAGCCCACTACCGCCGCATCCCCACTACCAGCGCATTAAGTTCATGCGGTTCACGTCGAGCGTGTGACGATGCCGATAGATGGCGATGAACAGCGCCAGGCCGACCGCCGCCTCGGCGGCGGCCACCGCCATCACGAAGAGCACCACGAGCTGGCCGGTCAGGTCGCCGAGCAGGCGGGAGTAGGCCACCAGGATGAGGTTGACCGAGTTCAGCATCAGCTCGATGGAGAGGAAGATCGTGATCCCGTTGCGGCGCGTCAGGGCACCGATGGTGCCGATGACGAACAACCCGGCGGCGAGCACCATGTACCAGGCGATGGGGATCACGGAGCGTTCCCCTCCGCTTCCGGCGCGGCGGTGGCGACCGGCTCCGGCTGCTTCCGGGCGAGCACCGTGGCCGCGATCACCGCCACCAGCAGCAGCAGGCCGATGACCTCGAAGCCCAGCAGATAGCGGTCGAAGAGCGCCGCGGCAAACGGCTTGAGCGCCACCTTGTCAGGCGTCAGCGGCTGGAGGTCACGGGCCTCGTAGGTGCGCCACAGCGTGGCGCCCACGGTGCCGGCGAAGACGCCGGCGCCGATGATGGCGCCCCACTTCTGGGCGTTGCGCGGGCTGCCGGTCTCGCTGTCGTCGCGACCCACGTTGAGCAGCATGATGACGAACAGGAAGAGAACCAGGATGGCGCCGGTGTAGATCAGCACCTGTAGGGTGGCGATGAACGGCGCGCCCAACAGCACGAAGAGCACCGCGAGCGAGAACAGTGTGACCACCAGGCTCAGCGTCGAGTACACAGGGTTCTTGTGGGTGATCACCACCAGGGCCGAGGCCAGAGCCAGGAAGGCGAAGAGGAAGAAGACGGCGTATTCCATCTACAGCCACCCCGCCAGGGTGCCGACCGCCACCCAGAGGAGATTGGCGAGCGCCAGCGGCAAGAGCACCTTCCAGCCCAGCCGCATGAGCTGGTCGTAGCGGAAGCGGGGGAAGGTCCAGCGCACCCAGACGAAGAACACCATGAAGGCGGCGATCTTGGCCGCCAGGATGCCGAAGCCGGTGAGCGCCGCCAGCCACCAGGTTTCGGGCATCGGCACGAAGGGCAGGCTCCAGCCGCCGAAGTAGAGCGTGGCGGCGAGCGCCGACAGCGTCGCCATGTTGAGGTACTCGGCGGCCATGAAGGCCGCGAAGCGCATCGCGCTGTACTCAGTGTGGTAGCCGGCCACCAGCTCGGACTCCGCCTCCGGCAGGTCGAAGGGCAGGCGGTTGGTCTCGGCGAAGGCGGAGATCAGGAACACCAGGAAGCCCACCGCCTGCGGGATGACGTTCCACAGGTGCTGGCGCTGGTAGTCGACCACCTCGTCCAGGCGGAAGGAGCCCACCGGCAGCAGCACCGCCAGCACTGCCACGGTCAGCGCCAGCTCGTAGCTCACCATCTGCGCCGAGGCGCGGATCGAGCCCAGCAGCGAGTATTTGTTGTTGGAGGCGTAGCCGGCCATCACCAGCGAGTAGACGCCGAGGCTGGCGAGCGCCAGCAGCAGCAGCACGCCGGCGTCGACGTCGGCCGGCACCAGCTTGATGGTGTGGCCGCCGACCTGGATCGGGGGGCCGAACGGGATGACGATGAAGGTGGAGAGTGCTGGCACCATGGAGAGTGCCGGCGCCATCAGGTAGAGCGGCTTGTCCACGGCGGTCGGCGTCACGTCTTCCTTGAAGATGAACTTGAGGGCGTCGGCCAGCGGCTGCAGCAGACCCCAGGGGCCCAGCCGGTTGGGGCCCGGGCGGTCCTGGATGAAGGCGCAGATGCGGCGCTCGACCCACACCATGAGCGGCGCCAGGAGCCCGAGCAGGAAGAGGAAGAAGATGCCGTACTTGGCGAGCACCGCCACCAGCGGCGTGCTCACTCCGGTGCTCCTGCGACGGGTGCGGATCCCGCGAGGGCGGCGCCTTCGCCGGCTTCGAGCACCACGCCGGTGGCCGGCAGGGTCTCGAAGCGCAGGCCGCCGAAGGCGGGGCGGTCCTCGGCCAGGCGGGCGAAGGCGCGCGGCACGTCGAGGTTGGCCCACGCCGCCTCGAAGCGGCCGAGCAGGTCGGACAGCACCTCCACCCCCGGCCGGGTCTGGCCCGGCGGGGGGAAGGCGGCGCGGAAGGCCTGCAGCCGCCAGGCGACGTTGACGAACGTGCCGTCCTTCTCCGCATGGTGGGCGGTGGGTAGGGCGACGTCCGCAGCCCTGGCGAGCGGCGTGTCCGCCCAACCCAGGACCACCAGGAACTGCGCCTTGCGGAGCCTGGCGACCACCGCCGGGTCGTGGGCGGCCGGGCCGAAGTCGCTGTCGGCCACGATCAGCAGCGCGCAGTCGGCGGCACCGTCTCCCTCGAGCAGCGAGGCGGCGTCGATCGAGCCCTCTCCCGGCGTCAGGCCGGCGAGCTCGGCGCCGCGCCGGTTGGGCGCCGTCTCGCGGCCGGCGATGCCGCCGTGGGTGTTGGGGATGGTGCGCGTCGGCCCCTCACCGGTCGCCACCGAGCGGTGGGGAGAGCCCACCCAGTCGGCCACCGCGGCGAGCAGGTAAGCCTCCTCGGTGCTCAGGTTGCCGGAGCCAAGGAAGGCCACGGCGCCGGTCGCGTCGCGGGCCTTGAGCCGCCGCGTCACCAGGTCGAGAGCCTCCTTCCAGGTCGCCGGCTGCGCCTGGCCGCCGCGCGTCACCCGCGGCGCCGCCAGCCGCGGCAGCTCGCCGTAGCGCTCGAAGCTGCCGCGGCCGTAGTCGCACATCCAGTAGTCATTGACCTCGACGTTGAAGCGCGGCTTGTAGCGCCGGATCTTGCCGCGCCGGTGCTCGAGGGTCACGTTGCAGCCCACGTCGCAGCCGGTGCAGATCGACGGCTCCTTGTCGAGATACCAGACGCGCTCTGCGAAGCGGAAGCGGGTCGAAGTCAGGGCGCCGACCGGGCAGACGTCGACCACGCAGGTCGAGAGCTCGTTGTCGAGCGGCTTGCCGGGGAAGATGCCGATCTCCGCCCGCGCCCCGCGCTGGAAGAAGCCCAGCTCGCCGGTGCCTGCCACCTCCTGCGTGAAGCGCACGCAGCGCGTGCACTGGATGCAGCGGTTCATGTTGAGCAGCACGTTCGGCCCGAGCGGGATGCGCTCCTTCTCCGGATAGGTGCGCTTGTCCTCGAACTCGAAGCGGGAGAACGCCACACCGTGTTTGAAGGCGTAGTCCTGCAGGCCGCACTCGCCGGCCTGGTCGCAGATCGGGCAGTCCAGGGGATGATTGATGAGCAGGAACTCCATCATCGCCTTCTGGGCTTCCTCGACCTCCGGCGTGTCGGTGCGCACCACCATGCCGTCCTTCATCACCTGCGTGGAGCAGCCTGCCTGGAGCTTGGGCATGCCCTGCACGGCCACCAGGCACATGCGGCACTGGCCGACGACCGACAGCCGCGGGTGGTAGCAGTAGTGCGGCACCTGCACGCCGACCTGCTGCGCGGCCTCGATCAGGTTGGTGCCGGCCGGGACCTCCACGCTGCGGTCGTTGATGGTGACGGTGGGCATCGCTGGCGGGCTCCGGTCGGGTCGCGGGCTCGGCTGGCGGCTAGCTCGCGGCCGCCAGCACGGGGCGGGCCTCGGCCGCCGCCGCGGGCATCTTGGCCAGGAACTCGTGGCGGAACTTCATGGCGATGGAGCGCGCCGGGCCCACGGCGGCGTCGCCGAGCGCGCACAGCGAGTTGCCGCCGATGTGGTCGCTGACGTTGATCAGGAGGTCCACGTCGCTCGGCCGGCCGTGGCCGGAGAGCACGCGGTGGAGGATGAGCTGCTGCCAGTTGGTGCCCTCGCGGCAGGGCGTGCACTGGCCGCAGGACTCGTGGTTGAAGAATTTGGCGAAGCGGTAGGCCACGCGCACCATGTCGGTGGTCTCGTCGAGCACCATCACCGCCGCCGAGCCGAGCATGCTGCCGGCCTTGGCCATGGTGTCGAAGTCGAGCTTCAGGTGGCGGTCGTCGGCGGTGAGCACCGCGGCCGAGGCACCGCCCGGTATGTAGGCCTTGAGCGCCCGGCCCTGCCACATGCCGCCGCAGACCGCGAGCAGCTCGTCGAAGGTGATGCCGATCGGCAGCTCGTAGGTGCCCGGCCGCTCCACGTGGCCGGAGACCGCGTACAGCTTGGGGCCGGTGTTGCGCTCGTCGGTGCCGATCGCCTTGAACCAGGCCGCGCCGCGCTCCAGGATGTGCGGCACGCAGCACAGGGTCTCGACGTTGTTGATCACCGTCGGGCAGCCGAAGGCGCCGACCACGGCGGGGAAGGGTGGTTTCACCCTGGGCTGGCCGCGCTTGCCCTCGAGCGACTCGAGCATGCCGGTCTCTTCGCCGCAGATATAGGCCCCGGCGCCGCGGTGCACGTACATGTCGTGCCGGAAGCCGGAGCCCAGGATGTTGTCGCCCAGGAGGCCGGCGGCGTAGGCGTCGCGGATGGCGTCTTCCAGCACGCGGGCCGCGTAGGTGTACTCGCCACGGATGTAGATGTAGGTGGTCTCGGCGCCGACCGCAAAGCCGGCGAGGGTGCAGCCCTCGATGAGCTGATGGGGGTCCTTCTCCATCAGCAGCCGGTCCTTGAAAGTGCCGGGCTCGGACTCGTCGGCGTTGCAGACAATGTACTTCGGCTTGTCCTTGGCCTTGGGCACGAAGCTCCACTTGGCGCCGGTCGGGAAGCCGGCGCCGCCGCGGCCGCGCAGGCCGGAGGCCTTGACCTCGTCGATGATCGCCTCGGGGGTCATCCTCAGGCCCTTGGCCAGGCCCACGTACCCGCCGCGGTCCCGGCACCCCTCGAGGGTCAGGGCCTCGGGATGGCCGACGTTACGGGTGAGCACCGGCTCGAAGGCCATCAGGCGAGCCCCTTCACGATCTCGCGCACCCGCTCGGGCGTCAGGTTCTCGTGGTAGTCCTGATCCACCATCATCATCGGCGCGGTGTCGCAGGAGCCCAGGCACTCGAAGTGCACGTAGGAGCAGCGCCCGTCGGGCGTCACCTCGTCCTCGCCTACGCCCAGCTCGGTCTTGAGAGTGGCCATGACCTCGTCCGAGCCGCGCAGCATGCAGGGCACGTTGGTGCACACCCGCACGCGGTGCCGGCCGACCGGCTTCTGGTGGTAGAGGTCGTAGAAGGTGACGACGCCGTAGACCTCCGCGGGGTCGAGGTGGAGCTCGGCCGCCACGGCCTCGATCACCGCGTCCGGCAGCCAGCCGCCGCTCGCGTCCTGGGCGATGTGCAGGGCCGGTAGCAGGGCCGCGCGCTCGGTGGGGTAGCGGCGCCGGACCTCGGCGATCCGCTGGCGGGCCTCGGCCGAGAGCACGGATGGCGCTGCGGTCAGCGCGGCGTCGCTCACCCTCAGCCTCCCACCCGCTTGCGCTCGCGCAGGCCGACGTCGAGGCCGCCCTTGCGCCAGATGTAGGCGTAGCCCACCAGAATGAGCAGCACGAAGCCCATCACCGCCCAGAACAATGGCCAGCCCCCGTCCTTCATCACCAGGGCCCAGGGATAGAGGAAGGCGGCCTCGAGGTCGAAGACGATGAAGTCGATGGCAACCAGGAAAAAGGCGATCGACAGCCGCTTGTGGGAGCGGTCGAGGAGCGGCACGCCGGACTCGTAGGGCGTGAGCTTCACCTTGCCGCCGACCTGCTTGCCGGCCAGGCGAGAGACGATCAGCATGCCGGCGCCGACCAGGATGCCCACGCCGAGGGCAAGGAGGACTGGGTAGTAGTCTTCGGGCATCGCGGGGCTGGAGTCTAGCGAACTCGTGAACGATGTCACAAGGTGGCAGGTCGGGCAAGGTTCGGCCCCCTTGCCCGCCTGCCCCGAGCGCCGTCTTCGGCGGCCCGAGGTGCCGGGTGCCCTGCTGTAGACTTCCTTGTCGTTCTTAGACTTCCTCGATGCGCCGCGACCTCATTGCCACGATCCCCGCTTTCGATTGCGCCCCAACGATTGGCCGGGTGGTCAGCGGCTGCCTGGCGCACGTGGGGACGGTGATCGTGGTCGACGACGGCTCGAGCGACGGCACCGCCGAGGCGGCGCGGGAGGCAGGGGCACGGGTCGAGAGCCTGGAAAGGAACCAGGGCAAGGGCGCGGCGCTGCGCCGGGGCCTGGAGATCGCGCTCGCGGGCTCGCCGGCCGATCCCGGTGAGCCGGCCGGCGTCGTCCTGCTCGACGGCGATGGCCAGCACGACCCCGGCGATCTGCCGGCCTTGATCGCCGCCTGGGAATCGGGAGCGGGTGAGCTGGTCATCGGCTCGCGGCTCGGCGCGAGCGACGCCATCCCCCGCGCCCGCTACTTCACCAACTACGTCGGCTCCCGCATCCTCTCCTGGATGAGCGGCGTGGAGCTCGAGGACAGCCAGTCCGGCTATCGGCTGCTCGCGGCGAGCCTGGCGCGCCGCCTGCGTTTGCGGTCATGCGGCTATGCGATCGAGTCGGAGATGTTGCTCAAGACCGCGGCCCTCGGCGCCACCATCGCCCACGTGCCCATCGCCACCATCTACGACGGGGCTCCCAGCCACTTCCAGCCCATCCGGGACACGCTTCGCATCTCCTGCGCCGCGGTCTACTTCAAGGTCTTCGATGAGCCCTGACCCGCGGCGCGAGCCCGTCGCGGGCCCCTTTGGCTACGCCCTGACCGTGGACGTGGAAGAGTGGTTCCACACCTGCTTGGTGCCGGCCTACGTGCGGCCGGAGCTGCGGCCCGCGGAGCTCGCCGAGGAGCTCGACTTCCTGCTGCCGGAGCTGCTCGGCCTGCTCGACGAGGCTGGCCGCAAGGCCACTTTCTTCGTGCTCGGGGAGGTCGCCCTGCGCCACGGCGCCCGGGTGCGCGAGATCGCCGCCGCCGGGCACGAGATCGCCAGCCACTGCCACCACCACCTGCGGGCCAACGACCTCCTGCTCGCCGAGTTCCGCGAGCAGGCACAGGCCTCGAAGGCCTTGCTCGAAGACCTCACCGGCAACCCGGTGCGCGGCTTCCGGGCGCCCGAGTGGTCCCTGCGCGAGGCGGGCAACCCCCGCCTAGCCGAGCTCGCGGCCCTGGGCTACGAATATGACAGCTCGCTGGCGCCGTTCCTGGGGGCCGGGCGCCTGAGCAACCCGCGCCGGCCCTACCGTCTCACCTGGCCGCTGCGCGGCCCGCGCGCCGGCGAGCCGCCGAGCCTGATCGAGCTTCCGCCCCTGACCTGGGGAGGCCCGCTGCGCCTACCGGCCGGAAGCTGGACCGGGCGCCCGGCGCCCGTCTCCTGGCTGGCGGCCGCCGCGCGGTCGCTGGCGCGACGAGGCGGCCTGCCGCTGGCCGTGGTCCACCCCTGGGAGATCTCGGCCCGGCCCACGCCGGGGCGTTTGACGGGCCTCGCCCGCTTCGTCCACGAGACGGCGCGGTTCGGCTACCGTGAGCGCTTCGCGTCTCTCGCCGCCGCCCTGCCGTGGGAGACCGTGCGCGCGGCCTTGGGGCCGGCCCTGCGGGGAGCCGAACGAGAGCCGGCTCGAGAAGAGATCGGCGATCCAACGCCGGTGGCAGAGGCGAGCCGTGTCTGAGGCGGCGACCAAGCCGCATGCCGGCAGCGCGCCGCAGAGGTCGCCGCGTACCGCGCTGGTGACCGGGGCCGCCGGCGGCATCGGGGCGGCCTGCGCCCGCGCCCTCGCCGCGCGCGGCTGCCGGGTGGCGATTACCTACCAGAGCCGGCGCGAGCTTGCCGAGAGCCTGGCCGCGGAGATCGGTGCCCGGGCCTACGCCCTCGACCTGCGGGACGCGGCCGAGGTCCGGCGCGTGGCCGCCGCCGTGGAAGCGGACCTCGGCGCGGTCGAGATCCTGGTCCACAACGCCGGGCTGATCCGCGACTCGCTGCTGGTGTTCCTCTCCGAGAAGGACTGGGACGAGGTGATGGAGGTCAACCTCAAGGGGCCGTTCCTGCTCACCAAGGCGCTGCTCAAGGGCATGCTCAAGGCGCGCTGGGGGAGGGTGATCTCCATCGCCAGCGCCAGCGGCGTGGGAGGCCAGGTCGGCCAGGCGCACTACAGCGCCGCCAAGGCCGGCCTCATCGCCTTCACCAAGGCGGTGGCGCGCGAGGCCGCCGGCTACGGCGTGACCGCCAACGCCGTGGCGCCCGGCTTCATCGACACCGAGATGCTCTCGGCGCTCGCGCCGCAGAAGCTCGAGCAGTACGTGACCGAGATCCCGCTGCAACGCATCGGCCGGCCCGAGGAGGTGGCGGCGCTGGTCGCCTACCTCGCCTCCGAAGAAGCCGGGTATATGACCGGGCAGGTGCTGCGGCTCGACGGCGGCCTGATCATGGCGTGAGGCCGCGGGAGTAGGCCCTCTGCTGTGTCGCGCGGACTCACCCTGTCCTAGCACCAGGCTCTTCCGAAGCCCTGTGCTAGCATTCGCGGCATGACGGATGTATTGGATCTAAAGGCCCGTATCAAGAGGACCATCGTCGAGCGCCTGAAGCTCGACGTGGAGCCGTCGCAGATCGGCGACACCACCCCTCTCTTCGGAGAAGGCCTGGGGCTGGATTCGATCGACGCGCTGGAGCTGGTGCTCGGCATCGAGCAGGAGTTCGGCGTCAAGGTCGAGGATGAGGAGGTGGGAGCTCGTGCCCTGGCCTCGGTCGACTCGCTCGCCGACTTCGTGCTCTCCAAGCAGGTCGTCGCATCCTAGATCCCTCCCTCGCAACGCCGGTGCTACCGCACGAGTTTCCGTTCCGCCTGGTGGAAACCCGGCCCGACGGACGAACGTTCGCCCGCCTGACCACGGGCGCCTCGTGGGCGAGGGACGCCGCGGCCTACCCGGATGCCTGGGGGATCGAGATCCTCGCCCAGGCGGCGATCGTGCTGCTGCCGCACGAAGGGGAGGGGGGCAGGGGCCTGCTGGCCGGAGTCGACGATGCTCGTTACTACCAGCGCGGGCAAGCCGGCGACACGTTGCGCATCGAGCTCGAGAGAAAAGGCCAGTTCGGCCGCCTGGTGAAGGTTTCGGGGCGCCTATTACTCGACGACGAGACCGTCGTCATGGAAGCGGATCTGCTGCTGGCCTGGGAAGACTGAGGAAGGGTTGGTGCGAAAGGGGGGACTCGAACCCCCACGGCTTGTGGCCACAAGATCCTGAATCTTGCGCGTCTACCAATTCCGCCACTTTCGCGGTCCGGGCGAATTCTAGGGAAGACCCCCAGGGGTGTCAAACCAAATGACTCTATCAGGCTCGAGCGGCGACAAGCCCAGCGCCGTGCAACGAATGGTGGGCTCGATCGAGGTCGACGAGGCCGGGCGCAGGTGGCTCGTGCCCTTCGATCCGCGGGTCGAGATCGACATCGAGGTGCTGGATGCCGAAGCCCTGGCCGGCGGCGTCTACGCCGTGGTGGACGTGGTTCCGAACCCCAGGCCGCGACGGCCGGCAAGAGGCCGCGTCGTCGAGGTGCTGGGCCGTCCCGAGACGCCGGGCGTGGACACCACCATCCTGGTGCGCCACGCCGGGATCCCCGAGGGCTTTCCCGAGGACGCTCTGCGCGAGGCCGCGGCGCTGCCGCCCGACCCCGGCCCCGCGGACTGGCAGGGACGCGAGGACCTGCGCCGCGAGCGGGTGGTGACGATCGACGGCGAGACGGCCCGCGACTTCGACGACGCGATCTCGCTGGCGCGCGCCGCGGATGGTGGCTTCCGGCTCGGCGTGCACATCGCCGATGTGGCCCACTACGTGACCGCGGGCAACGCCCTCGACCGCGCCGCCCGCGAGCGCGGCACCAGTGTCTACTTCCCCGACCGTGCTGTACCCATGCTGCCTGAGGAGCTGTCGAGCGGCCTGTGCTCGCTCCGGCCGGACGTGCCGCGGCTGACGATGTCGGTGTTCCTCGACCTCGACGCTTCCGGCACCGTGCGCGCCAAACGCTTCGCCGAGACCGTGATCCAGAGCCGCCGGCGCCTCACCTACACCGAGGTACGGCGGGTGCTCGAGGAGCCGCAGGACAGCGATGCGGCGCGCTACGGCGAGGTGCTGCCGCTGCTCGCCGACATGGCCGAGCTGATGCGGGCCCTCTATCGGCGGCGCGAGGAGCGCGGCTCGATCGACTTCGACCTGCCGACCGGGGACCTGGTGCTCGACGACGAGGGGCATACGATCGACATCCGCGCCTCCGAGCGCAACGTGGCGCACCGCATCATCGAGGAGCTGATGATCGCCGCCAACGAGGCGGTGGCGGGGGAGACCGAGGCGCGCGGCGCGCCGAGCCTCTACCGGGTGCACGATCCGCCGCCGGCCCCGGCGCTCGCCGAGCTGGGCGAGGTGCTGCGGCCGATGGGGATCGAGTTCGACGAGGCCCTCGCCGCGCACTCGCCGGCCGCCCTGCAGGCGGTGCTGGCGCAGTCCGCCGGGCGGCCCGAGGACGGCTTCGTATCGACCCTGGTGCTGCGCTCCGTGGCCCGCGCCCTGTACTCGCCGGAGTGCCGCGGCCACTATGCCCTCGGCGCCCCGGCCTACACGCACTTCACCTCGCCGATCCGCCGTTATCCCGACCTGGTGGTACACCGCGCGTTGAAGGCCCTGCTGAGAGCTGGGGAGACCGAGGCTCCGGCGGCGGCGGAGCTGCCCGAGCTCGCCGAGCAGACGAGCACCCTCGAGCGACGGGCGGAGCAGGCCGAGCGCGACCTGTTGCAGTGGAGGAAGGTCCGCTTCCTGGCCGAGCGCGTGGGCGAGACTTTCCACGGGCGGGTGACCGGCGTCACCGCCTTCGGCTGCTTCGTGCAGCTCGACGAGTACTTCGTCGACGGCCTGCTGCCGATTCGCGAGCTGGGCGATGACTATTACGTCTTCGAGCCCGAGGCGCACCGGCTGGTGGGCTCGCGCACCGGGCGCGTCTTCCAGCTCGCGCAGGAAATCGAGGTGCTGCTCGCCGGGGTGAGCGAGCGCCACCGTGGGCTCGACTTCAGGCTCGCCGAGGCCCTGCCCCCGCGGCGGCAGCGGTACAAGGCCGCCGCCGGCCGGGGCAAAGGGGCCGACCGCGGCCGCGGCCCAGGCGCCAAGGCGGGCCGGGGTAAGCGGCCCTCCGGCCGTCGGCCACCGGGACGGGGAAGGGGATAGCCCGCTACGGGTGCCATGAGCGTCACCCCGCGCATCGCCATCGTCGGCCGCCCCAACGTCGGAAAGTCGACCCTGTTCAACCGCCTGGTGGGGCGGCGGCAGTCGATCGTCCACGACCAGCCCGGCGTCACCCGCGACCGGATCACGGGCGAGGCGGCGCTCGACGGCGAGCACCGCGTCGAGGTCATCGACACCGGCGGTCTGCTGGCCGGCGAGGACGTGCTGGGCCTCAACCAGCAAGTGATGATGGCGATCGAGGAGAGTGACTTGCTGCTGGTGGTGGTGGATGGCAAGGCCGGGCTGACCGTCGCCGATCAGGAGGTCTGCGAGCGCGCCCGCAAGAGCGGCAAGCCGGCGTTCCTGGTGGTCAACAAGGCCGACGTGCGTGAGGCCAGGGAGCAGGCGGGCGAGTTCCACGCGCTCGGGCTGGAGCCCCTGCTTCTGGTCTCGGCCGAGCACGGCCGGGGCATCGAGGAGCTGCGCCAGGCCCTGGCGCTGGCTCTCCCGGCGCTGCCGGTCTCCTCCGAGTCGGCCCCCACGGCGCCGCCCGTCGCCATCGTCGGGCGCCCCAACGTTGGCAAGTCGTCGCTGGTCAACCGCCTGCTGGGTGCCCCGCGGGTGCTGGTTTCGCCCCAGGCCGGCACCACCCGCGACCCGGTCGACACGCTGCTCGCCCGCGGCGGCAGGGAGTACCTGTTGATCGACACCGCCGGCATCCGGCGGCGGAGCAAGGTTTCCGGCGCGCCCGAGGAGATCGCGGTGCTGCTCGCCCGGCGGCAGATCGAGCGCGCGAAGGTGGCGGTGCTGGTGATCGACGCCGTCGACGGTGTGACCTCCGGCGACCTGGCCATCGCCGGCACGATTTGGGAGCTGGGAAGAGCCGCGGTGGTGGTGGTCAACAAGTGGGACCTGCTCGGCGGCGACCAGCGCGACGAGCTCGAGCGCTCCTGGCCCCGGCTCGGGGAGCTGCTGGCCGGGCCCCAGCGGGTCAACGCCTCGGCGCTCTCCGGCCGAGGCGTCGAGAAGCTGTTTCCGGCCCTCGACCGCGCGTTGGCCGCGCACCAGACCCAACTCGGCACCGGGGAGGTCAACCGGCTGTTCGAGGCCGCCGTGGCCCGGGCGCGGCCGCCGGCGCAGCAGGGCCGGCCGTGGAAGATGTACTACGCCACCCAGGTGGCGACCGGCCCGCCCACCTTCATGCTCTTCGCCAACCGTACCATTCCCCGCCAGGACCCCTACCGGCGCTATCTCGAGAACCGCCTGCGCGAGGAGCTGGAGCTTCCCGGCATTCCGCTCCGTCTGGTGATCCGCAAACGCTGAAAGTGGGCGAAAATCGCTTGCCCATGCCGGTTTGATTGCCTATACTTCAGCCACTTCTTCAGCCTCCGCGCTGCGCCGAAGGCATGCCCACAGCGAGGATTCGAAAAAGCGCGGGATCTAGGGATTGCAGTTGGTCCAACGGTAGGGGATCCCGTGGGCAAGGGCAACGCTTACGATCGACCGGGCCTGACGAAGGCGGACCTTATCGACGCCGTCTATCAGCGCCACGGGGGGCTGACGAAGGGCGAGGCGACGGAGATCGTCGAGGCGATTTTCAACACCGTGAAGACGACGCTGGGGGACGGCCGGCCGGTGCGCATCAAGAATTTCGGCAGCTTCGAGGTCACCGCCCGTCCGGGCCGCATGGGCGTCGACCCCACCAGCGGCGAGAAGATCTTCATCCAAGCTCACAAGGGGTTGAGCTTCCGTCCGGCGCGCCGCCTGCGCAACTCGCTAGCCGGGCGCGGGCGTGACGGCCAGTGACCGTGTCCGCACCCAAGCGCCTGTATTACAAGATCGGCGAGGCCTGCAAGCTGCTCGACATCCAGCCGTACGTGCTGCGCTATTGGGAAACCGAGTTCCCGCTCCTCGCCCCCAACAAGAGCAAGTCCGGCCAGCGCGTCTACAGCGAGGCCGAGCTCGGCATCATCCGCCGCATCAAGGAGCTGCTCTACGACGAGGGGTTCACCATCGCCGGCGCAAAGAAGCGGCTGGAGGCCGAGATGCAGGCCGGCGGCCCGGCCGCCAAGCCCGAGCCCGAGGTCGAGCCACCGCCGCCGCCGGGGCCGCTCTTCGCTGCTCCGCGGCCAGTCAGGGTTCGCAACCTTGACACCCGCACGGAGGAGCGGATAGAAAAGCTCCGCGAAGGCGTCGGCGACGCCCTCCGGCAGGCCCGCGAGATCCTCAGGCTCCTCGAAACCGAGCGCTCGCGTTAAAGCAGAGACCCTTTCGGTCGGGACGTGGCGCAGTCTGGTAGCGTACCTGAATGGGGTTCAGGGGGTCCCGGGTTCAAATCCCGGCGTCCCGACCATCTTTCGTTTCGCCTTCGGTATCGTCGGCCTGTCTGCCTCCGCTCCCGCCCGAATCGTCTCCCCTAACCCATGAGTGAGATCCGAACGACCTCCGGCCATCTCGACGGCCGCGGAATGCGCTTCGGCATCGTGGCGTCGCGCTTCAACGGCCGCCTGGTCGAGCCGCTGATCGCCGGCGCCATCGATGGCCTGGTGCGCCACGGAGTGGCCCCGGACGCTATCCACCTGGTACGCGTGCCCGGCGCCTGGGAGATCCCGCAGGCGCTCGAGGAGCTGGCGGCGGCGGGCGGCTACGACGGCTTGATCCCCTTGGGCGTGGTGGTGCGCGGCGAGACTCCGCACTTCGACTACCTCTGCGCCGCGTGCAGCCAGGGCTGCGCCGCGGTGGCTGCCCGCCACCGCCTGCCGGTGGCTTTCGGCGTGCTCACCTGCGACTCGAGCGAGCAGGCGGCCGAGCGCTGCGGCGGCAAAGCGGGCAACAAGGGCTGGGAGGCCGCGCTCGCCGCGCTCGAGATGGCGGGCCTGTTTTCTGCCCTCGGGGCGGGCGGCGCTCGGGGCGCCTGAGCCTGGCAGCCGATGGGCAAGCGCCGCATGGCCCGCGAGATGGCCGTCCAGATGCTGTACCAGAGCGAGATGGGCGGCAGCGGGGCGCCGCAGGTGATGGCGAGCTTCGACCGTGCCGACTACCTGGCGGGTGCGCCGGGCGACTACACCGAGCGGCGGGGGACGGTGGAGGAAGCTTTCGAATACGCGCGGGCGCTCCTCGTCGGCACCCTGGAGCACCGGGAGGAGATCGACGAGCTGATCCGCTCGCAAGCCGACAACTGGCGGCTCGAGCGCATGCCGGCGGTGGACCGCAACATCCTCCGGCTGGCGGTGTACGAGATCCTCTACGAGCAGGAGACGCCCGATCTGGTGGTGGTGGACGAGGCGATCGAGCTGGCGAAGAAATTCGGTTCCGAGCAATCGGGTCGCTTCATCAACGGCCTGCTCGACGGCCTGCTGCGCGGTGCCAGGGTCAAGAGCCGGGAGGCGTGAGCATGAGAACGAGACTTTCGAAGGCGGCAGGTACGCTGCCCGTGGCATGCGCCGGGGTGCTGGCCGTGGCGCTGGCGACGCTCGCCGGTGGTTGCGGCTACAGCCTGGTGGGTCGCGCTTCCAACCTGCCGGCCGACGTGCGCGAGATCCTGATCCGCCCGCTCGAGAACCAGACGCCGCGCTCGCAAGTCGAGCAGTTCCTGACCAGCGCCATCGCCGACGAGCTGGTCACCCGCCAGCGCTTCGCGGTGGTGCAGAGCGAGAGCGAGGCCGACGCCGTGCTCGCCGGCGCGGTCACCGGCTTCACCGTCACGCCGGTGACCTTCGACGCCGACGGCAGGGCCACGGAGTACGAGATCACGGTGGTGGCGCGCATGAGCTTCCGCCGCACCGGCCCGGAGGGGGCGGTGCTGTGGAGCAACGAACGCTACGCCTTCCGGGAGAACTACAAGGTGGAGGTGTCGGAGACCGGCTACTTCGACCAGGAGGACGCGGCGATCGAGGAGGTGGCCGACCGCTTCGCGGAAACCATGGTCAGCGACCTGCTCGAGGGGTTCTGAGGAACCCGCCCGCCCAGATCTTTCGCTACGCTCAGGATGCGGCGCGGCCGAGCAAGGCGACCGCCTTGGTCAGGCGGGACTTGTAGCGGGCGGCGGTGTTGCGGGCGATGACCTGCTTGCGCGCCGTGACGTCGATCACCTTGAGGGTGCCAGGCAGCAGCTCGGCGGCGGCCTTGGCATCCGCGGCGGTCAAGGCGGAGCGGAGCTTCTTGATGGCGGTGCGCAGGTTGCTGCGCACCATGCGGTTGCGCTCGCGGCGCACCAGGGACTGGCGGTCGCGCTTTTCGGCTGACTTGTTGTTGGCCATGGCAGGGTCCGGGTCGGCTCTCTAACGTCCGTTGCGTCAGTTCTGTTGCGTGGGAAGGCCGCACGCGAGGTGCGGCCCCGAGACAGCGCCTACAGGCGGCGTTTTATAGCAATCGGTGCCCTCTGCTGTCAACCTGGCGCCAACGCCGGCGCCTGGGTCGGGCGGCGGGCCGCTCAGCTTCCTAGCTCCCGCAGGCGCTGCCGGGCGAGGCTCGCCTCGTCGCTCTTCGGGAACTCGCGGATCACCTTCTGGAGCTGCGCCACGCCCGGGGTCCGCTCCCCGAGCTCGAGGTGGGAGTAGCCCTTCTTCAGCATGGCGCTCGGCACCTTGTCGCTCGACGAGTAGGTGTCGAGCACCCGCTCGAAGGCCGCTATCGCCTGCTTGTACTTCTTCTGGCGGTAGTAGCACTCGCCGATCCAGTAGGCGGCGTTGTCGGAGAGGTCGGTCTCGGGAAAGGTGTCCAGGTACTCCTGGAACTGCCGGGTCGCCAGATCGTAGCTGCCACGCACGTAGTCGCTGTAGGCCGCCTCGTAGAGCGCCTTGGGATCGGCCGCGACCTGCTGCGGTAAGGCCGCCGGCGAGCCGGGCTCCCCGGTGACGGTCGGGTCCGTGGGCTGAAAACGCGGCAGCTCGCGGAACGCCTTGAGCTCCTGGTTGGTGGCCGCGATCTGCTGCGAGACGTTGGAAAGGCGGTTGTTGGTGTCCTCGAGGCGGGCCTGGAGCTGCTCGAGCTGAGCCGAGAGCTGGTCGATCTTGAGCTGCATGTCGGCTTCGGACTTGAGTAGCGCGTCGGTCTGCCGCCCCACCGAGGACGAAAGGCCCTCGACCTCGGTCTTGCTCGGCGCCTGCATCTGGAGCTGAAGCACCTGGCGCTGGATGTCGGCGAGCTGGCTCTGGATGGCCTCGATGTCTTTGGTCGAGACGCAGCCCGAGAGCAGCGGTGCGCCGAGCAGGGCGAGGGCGGCGAGCGCCCGCGGCGAGGTGCGGAACCTCATCGCGAGCGGCCGGTGATCAGCAGGTGCGCGCGGCGGTTCTGCGACCAGCAGCTCTCGTCCGTCTGCGTGCACACCGGGCGTTCCTCGCCGTAGCTGATGGTCACCATGCGCTCGGCGCCGACGCCCAGCGAAGCGAGGTAGCTCTTGACGGAGTTGGCGCGCCGCTCGCCGAGGGCGAGGTTGTACTCGTTGGTGCCGCGCTCGTCGCAGTGCCCTTCGATAGTCAGGGTGAACTCGCGGCGCCGCTTGAGGAAGTCGGCGTTGCGCGCCAGGGCGTCGCGCGACGCGTCGAGCAGATCGCTCTTGTCGAACTCGAAGTAGATGTTGGCGGTGAATCCCTGCCGGCGCGCCTCCTCGTTGACCAGCCGCAAGTCCTCGGAGGCCAGGGGGTCGACCTCGACCTCGTCGGCCGGCGGCGGAGGCGGCTGGCTCGGGATTTCCTGAGTGGGCGGGGGCGAGACCTTGGTGGTGTCCATCTTGATCTCGTCCTTGGGCGCTTCCGGCTTCTTCTTCGGGCAACCGAGCAGCAATCCCGCAGCCAAGGGTAGGAGTACGAATGCCATCTGCTTTCGGCTCATGGTCCCTCAATCCTCCATCACGTCGAAATGCCCCGTCGCGTCCAGAAGCCCAGGGGGATTGCCGCCCAACTGCGCACGCTCCGGCCGGTGACTCTAGCAAACGGCCGCCGCCGGCGGCAAGCCGTGGGCGAGCAAAAACCTCGTGAAATCAATCGGATCTGGCACCTCACGGGGGGTAGGGTGACCAGGCCGGCGAGTCGTTGTTGCCGGCCGTGGTGAGCTGCTTCGGGTTGTCGCCGGCCTCGGCGTCGATGACCCACACCTGCTTGCCGGCGCCACGCTTGACGGCAAAGGCGATGCGCCGGCCGTCGGGGGAGAAGCTGGGGTCCTCCTGGCTACCCGGGCCGCTGGTCAGCACCTTGCTCTCCAGAGTCACCACGTCGGTGACGGCGATCTGGAAGCGGCCGTTGCGGCGCGAGGAGTAGGCGACGCGCGTGCCGTCCGGGCTCCAGGCTGCATTGTCGTTGTACTCGCCGTCGAAGGTCACGCGCCGCAGGTTGGTCCCTTCCGGGTCCATGGCATAGATCTGCGGGCTGCCCGCGCGGCTGGAGGTGAAAGCGATCTCGTTGCCCTTCGGGCTCCAGGCGGGGTTGGTGTCGATGGCCGAGGAGTGGGTGAGCTGGCGCGCGTTCTTGCCGTCGCGGTCGGCGACGAAGATCTCCACGTTGCCGTCCAGGGAGCGCGCGAAGGCCACGCGGCGGCCGTCCGGCGACAGGCTAGGTGAGACGTTGAAGCGGCCCTGGCTGCTGATCGGGCTCTTGCGGCCGCTCGCCACCTCGGCGAAGTACACCCCGGGAACGCCGCTGAAAAACGAGGTGTAGGCCACGCCCGAGCCGTCGAGCGCCCAGGCCGGCGACAGCGAGGTCGAGCGGTGAGCGGTCAGCCGCCGCTGGTTGTGGCCGTCGTAATCCATCAGGTAGATCTCCTTGCGCCCCGGCTGATCGCGGTCCGAGGAGAAAGCGATGGTGGTGCGGGCGATGCCCGCGCGGCCGGTCAGGTAGGCGAGGATCTCGTCGGCGAAGGTGTGCGCCATCTGGCGCGCCATCTCGAAGCCGCCACGGTAGCGCTTGCCGAGGATCGATTTGCCGTCGTCGAGGTTGTAGAGCGTGCCCTCGAAGACCAGCCGGTCGCCCTCCCGCAGCACGGCCCCCGAGAGCAGGAGCTGGTTGGCCAGCGAGCGGAATTGCTCGAAGTCGCGGGCGCGGTCGCCGGTGAGGGCGAGGACGGAGAGGGCATCCGGCCCCTGGATCTCGAAGACCCGCGTCTCCTCGAGGTCGGCGCGCAACGTCGCCTCGAGCTCCTGCGCCGCGTCGCGGGCCGCGCCGGCGAGGCTGTCCTGGCGATCGAAGCTCGGGAAGGCGAGCTTGAGCAGGGCAGCCTGACCGCCGGAGAGCTCGAGCACCACCCCCGAGCTGGGGGGAGGCTGGGGCGCCGGCGGCTCGGCCGGCGGCGCCTGGGCTGCGGCGCCGAGGGTGGCGCTGGCAACGGCGAGCGCGGCTAGGGCGAACGCCGCGGCGGCGAGCCAGGCGCTCGATGCGGGTGGGCGATGGGAGCGGCGGGGAAGATGGGAGCGCATGTCGACCTTTCGCGAGACGGGCATCGAGTTCTAGCGGACGATGAGGGTCACTTGCAACGAGTCCCGCCGGTAGCTCGCGGGCAGCCTGGGCAAGGGGCTGGCATTCTGCACCGCGCGCAGGGCGGCGAGGTCGAAAGCATTGAAGCCGGAGGGTTCGGCGAGCTCGAGGTCCGTGATCTCGCCGCTCTTCTGCACCACGAAGCGCAGCACGGCCTTGACGTCGCCCTCGGTCGGCGGGCGCATCCACTGGGCGTGGATCAGGGCCAGCATCCGGTCCAGGTAGTAGTCGTAGGTGAAGTCCGGGTCGATGCCCTCGAGGGTGCCGAAGGCTGCCGTTCCGGCGACGGTCCCCTGGGGCGAGCCGGCGCGCTGCGGCGGCGCCGGCAGTTCACTGGCAGAGGGCTGTCCGGCGCCGGGCTCGTCGGCCGGCGCTGGAGGCCGAGCCTCCGGCTTGGGCTTGGCCTGCGGCAGCACCGGGGCCTGGGCGCGCGGCGGCTCGGGCTTGGCAGGTTCGGGTTTCGGCGGCTTGAGGATTTCCGCGGGCGGCTCGCTGCGAGGCTCGGGAGGGGCCGGGCGAGGCGTCGGCGGCCGGGGCGTGCCGAGGGCGGCGAGCGGCACCACCCGCACGTTCAGGTACTCGGTCGGCGCCTTGCGGTCCGGGGCCGGCACGAGCACGAGTGCCACCAGCAAGCCGAGGTGGAGCAGGGAGGCGGTGACGAGGCCGCCGAGGAAGCCGCGGCCGGAGGCTCTCCGGCGTCGCTCGGCGAGCACCTGATCCACGAGGTCGACCATCGCGGGCTCCGGCTAGCGGCTGCCGGGTGGCCGGATCGGCTCGGTGACCATGCCTACGTCGACGATCCCGCCCTGGCGCAGGACCTCCAGCACCTCGATCACCTTGCCGTAGGGCACGTCCTTGTCACCCTTCAGGAACACGCTCTTCTGCGCCCGTGCTTGGAGCTGGGGCAGCAGGCGCTGCACGAGCTGAGACGGATGCACAGGGGTGTCGCGCAGGTAGACGATGCCGTCGCGGTTGATGGAGAGGACCAGCGGGTCCTTGACGTCCTGGGGCAGAGGCTGCGCCTCGGCCTTGGGTAGCGCTACCTTGATGCCCTGGTGCAGCATCGGCGCCGCCACCATGAAGATGATCAGCAGCACCAGCATTACGTCCACCAAGGGCGTGACGTTGATGTCGGCGAGGACCTGGTCCTCGGGATCGCTGCCGGGAGTCGTCATCTCGTGCCCATCAGGGGCTGTCCGATTAGGCGATGCCCAATCAGGCGGTGAAATTCCTCTCGGTCAAATTCAGGAACTCGCTGACGAAGTCTTCCATTCCCGCGCGCAGGCGGCGCAGGCGATGGGCGAAGAAGTTGTAGCCCACCAGGGCGGGGATCGCGGCGCCGAGGCCGGCCGCGGTGTTGATCAGCGCCTCGGCGATGCCGGGCGCGATGGCGTCGAGCGAGGTCGAGCCGGTGGCGCCGATCTGTTGGAAGGAGTTCATGATCCCCCACACCGTGCCGAAGAGGCCGATGAACGGCGTGGCGGCGGCGGTGGTGGCCAGGAAGTGGCTGCCCTTGGCGAGCTCGCCGAGCTCGGCCGCCAGCGCGCGGCGCAGGCTCCGCTCGACCGAGGCGACGGAGCGGATGCGGTAGCGCTTGGGATCGTTGCCCCCGGCCGGCTCGTGGCTCTTGATCTGCGAGTCGATCTCGGCGTATCCGGCCTGGAAGATTCCCAGCAGCGGCGAGGAGTGTACGCGCGGCGCGATGGCGCTGACCTCGGAGAAGCGCTTGCTGTGGCGGAAGCCGTCGAGGAACTGGGCGCTCTGCCGCTCGGCGCGCCGGAGCTGGAGCAGCTTCCACAGCATGATCGCCCAGGAGACCACCGAGAAGCCGGTGAGCAGGGCGAGGACCACCTTGGCCATCGGGCCCGAGCGCGAGAAGGACTCGAGCAGGCCCGACTCCGGCTGGGCGGTGGCGGCGATGGCGGCGAGGTAGTGGGCAGGGAGGATGTGCATCAGGCTCGTCTGCGGCAGTCGCGTCGACTGTCGGCCCACCGGCCAGGAGGCCCGCGAGCCGGCGCGAAACCTAGCATGGGCAATGGGTTCTGTCCAAGGTCCAGGGAGAGCGCGAGGCCGCGGCCGGCGTGCTATCCTGCCGCCGCTTTTCGAGGCCGGACCCGCCTTTGCGAGCAGGAGAACCCGCGATGCGAATCGCCGTCTGCATCAAGCAAGTCCCCGACACCGAGGCCAGGCTCCGCGTCGCCAGGGACGGGAAATGGATCGAGGAGACAGACCTGCCGTTCGTGATCAACGAGAGCGACGAGTACGCGCTCGAGGAGGCGCTCGCCTGGGCGGAGAAACGGGATGGCGAAGTAGTGGTCTTCACCCTCGGCCCCGAGCGCGCGAAGGAGGCGCTACGCAAGGCCCTGGCCCTGGGCGCGGCGCGCGCCGTCCACCTGAGCGACCCCGCCTTTCTCGGCGGCGACGCGCTGGCCACCGGCAAGGCGCTCGCCGCGGCCATCCGCCGCGAGTCCTTCGACCTGGTGCTCACCGGTTCGCAGTCCGACGACGTGGGCTACGGCGGCAGCGGCTCGGTGATCGCCGGCCACCTCGGCTGGCCCCACGCCTGGCTGGTGATGGGGGTCGAGGTCGAGGCCGACGGCACGCACGCGCGGGTGACGCGGGAGATGGAGAGCGGCATGAACGAGATCCTGCGGCTCGCTCTGCCCGCGGTGCTCCAGGTGCAGGCCGGCATCAATCATCCCCGCTATCCGTCGCTCAAGGGCATCATGGCGGCCAAGAAGAAGCCGGTCGAGGACCTGAAGCTGGCCGACCTCGGCCTGGCGGCCGAGGCGGTTGGGGCTTCCGGCTCGCGGCTCGAGGTGGTGTCGGTGGCCTTTCCTGCCAGCGGCTCGGGGGCCGAGATCCTGAGCGGCGACGCGGCGGCCGCGGCCAAGGCCCTGGTCGCCAAGCTGCAGCAGGAAGCGAGGGTGATCTGAGATGGCCAGCCCACCACCAGCAAATACAGTGTGGATCGTCCTGCAGCAGCGCGAGGGCCAGCTCCACCGCATGTCTCGTGAGGCCATCGCCGCCGGCCAGCGGTTGGCCGAGTCGATCGGCGCGACGGCGGAGGCGGTCCTCCTCGGCTCGGGCGTCGGTGCGCTCGCCGAGACGGCGGCCGGCTTCCAGCTCGCGGCGGTGAAGGTGGCGGACCACCCGCACTTCTCCTCCTACACGCCAGGCGCCTACGTGGGTGTCCTGGCCCCGGCGATCTCGGCGCAGCGCCCGGCCTTCGTCGTGCTGCCTCACACCTACCAGTCCGTGGACTTCATGGCCCGGCTGGCGCAGTCGTGCGGCGCCGGCCTGCTGCCCGAGGTCACCGGCTTCGAGGGCAGTGGCGGAGACCTCGTCTGGAAGCGGCCGATCCTGGGCGGCAAGCTGGAGTCGCGGGTGCGGGTGAAGGGCGAGGGCACGGTGATCCTCTCCGTGCAGTCCGGGGCCTTCCCGGCTTCCAGCGCGGTGGCCGGCGGCCGGGCCCAGGTCGCGGACCTGGGCGTGGACCTGGAGGCGGCGAACCCGGACCGCGAGATCTTAGGCGTCGAGGCGGCGGGTGGCGAGAAGATCGATCTCACCAAGGCCGAGATCATCGTCGCCGCCGGGCGCGGGGTGGGCGGTGCCGACAAGATGGGGCCGATCGAGGAGTTGGCCAAGGCGCTGGGCGCCGAGATCGCCGCCAGCCGCCCGGTGATCGACAACGGCTGGCTGCCGCGCGACCGCCAGATCGGCTCCAGCGGCCAGACCGTGGCCCCCAGGCTCTACATCGCGGCCGGCATCTCGGGCGCCATCCAGCACACGGTTGGGATGAAGGGCTCCTCGGTGATCGTGGCGATCAACAAAGACCCCAACGCGCCCATCTTCCAGATCGCACGCTACGGCATCGTCGGCGACCTGCACGAGGTGCTGCCGGCGCTCACTCAGGCGGTGCGCGACGCCAAGAACTAGGAGCGCCTATCAGAATCGTCGCGAGCGGTCGAGATGCAAGGAGCGGGAGGACCCGGCAACCGGAGCGTACACGCTAGTACGTGAGGATTGCCGGGAGGACCCGCGACGTAGCAGGTCGGCCGCGCAGCAGGTTTTGATAGGCGCTCTAAGTCCGGCTGCTTCGCCGGCGAGTGATCTCGAACAGCACGAGCGCCGCCGCGACGGTGGCGTTGAGCGATTCGACCGGGGACCGGAGTGGGATCGTGATCCGGCGCTCGGCGCGCTCCAGGACCCGGCGCGACACCCCGGGGCCCTCGGCGCCGACGGCCAGTACCAGGGCGCCGGCGAGATCGGCTCGGTAGAGGTTCTCGCCCCCGGCCGGCACTAGCGAGACCCAACGCGGCACGACCGAGCGCAGGCGAAGGTCGATGCCATCGGGGGTGACCGCGACCGCTGCGGGCAGACGCAGGAGGCTGCCGGCCG
>JBIOXV010000009.1:0-14497 GCA_044869805.1 Thermoanaerobaculia bacterium
TTCGGCCTGTCGATGACCTGGCTCTGCGCCGGCGCCTTGGCCCTGAACCTGGTGCTGATCCTGGGCTTGCTGGTACTGATCGGCTCCAAGGGCATGGGGTTCTTCTGGCAGAAGAAGCTGGTCGAGCTGACGCTCACCGACGGAGAGAAGCTGCTGGGCGAGATCAACCTGCGCGAGCTCAGGCCGCCGTCCGAGTGGAAGGACCCGGCCGAGCCGCTCTACCGCATCCGCTTGAAGGTGGGCAACCGGGACCTGACCGGCGCCGATTTCGTGTGGGCGGACGAGGCCTCGATCGCGGAACGCGCCCACCCGAGCGAGGCCGTGCTCCTGGAGCGCCTCGAGTGGGGGAATTTCTACGGCCACCTGGTGGAGCTCAAGTCCGGCGACGCCGTGATCGCCACCGGCCCCGAGGAGGTGTGGCGCGCCTTTTTTCCGCTGCACCAGCGCGCGCTGCGGCTACGCGAGGAGATCGCGGCGCTCGAGCGCGGCAAGATCGGCGACGTCAACTTCGAGATCGAGAACCTGCGCCTCGAAGTGCGGAGCGTCGAGCTCGCCGGCCTGTCTCCGGCCGAGCTCGAGCGGCGGCGCGAGGACATCCGCCGCCGCCTCGCCGAGCGCGAGGCCGAGTACCAGGGGCTCGAGGAGCGGCTCTTCGGCCAGCGCCAGGACCTGACTCGCGACGTGTTGGTGATGGAGAGCGCCCAGGGCCAGCGCAAGGAGATCGCGGTCGGCGCCGTGGTGCGTGCCTTGAAGCCCAACACCATGGGCACCTGGTCGACGCTGCGGCTGTACCTCGGCCGGCTGTGGGAGTTCGTGGCCGACCGGCCGCGCGAGTCGAACACCGAGGGCGGCATCTTCCCGGCGATCTTCGGCACGGTGATGATGGTGCTCATCATGTCGGTGGTGGTGACGCCTTTCGGCGTGCTCGCCGCCCTCTACCTGCGCGAGTACGCCAAGCAGGGGCCGCTGGTGCGGGTGGTGCGCATCGCGGTCAACAACCTGGCCGGCGTGCCGTCGATCGTGTTCGGCGTCTTCGGGCTCGGCTTCTTCGTCTACGTGCTGGGCGGCTCGATCGACCGCTTGTTCTACCCCGAGGCCCTGCCCACCCCCACCTTTGGCACCGGCGGCATCCTGTGGGCCAGCCTGACGCTCGCCATCCTCACCGTGCCGGTGGTGATCGTGGCCACCGAGGAGGGCCTGGCCGCCGTGCCGCGCATCGTGCGCGAAGGCTCGCTGGCCTTGGGCGCGACCAAGTTCGAGACCACCTGGAAGGTGGTAGTGCCAGCGGCGGCACCCGGCATCCTGACCGGCATGATCCTCGCCATGGCGCGCGCCGCGGGTGAGGTGGCGCCGCTGATGATCGTCGGCATGGTGAAGCTGGCGCCGGCCCTGCCCATCGACCACCACGCCCCCTTCGTGCACCTGGAGAGGAAGTTCATGCACCTCGGCTTCCACATCTACGACGTGGGCTTCCAGAGCCCGAACATCGAGGCCACCACGCCGCTGGTCTTCGCCACCGCGCTGCTGCTGATCGGCGTGGTGACGGCGATGAACCTCGTCGCCGTCTCGATCCGCAACCACCTGCGCAGGAAGTACCGGGGCAGCGCCGTCTAGCGGGCGCTCCCATCCGCACGCCGGAGAATGGAAGAATGAACCTCGAACCCGTGACCCCCACCGCGCCTCCCCACGCCGCCTTCACGCCGCCGGCCGAGGCCGGCCCGGGGCCCGACCCGGCCTTGAACCCGCCGATCGACGACGTGATCCTCGACATCGACCGCCTGTCGCTGTGGTACGGCGAGACCAAGGCGTTGAAGGAGATCAGCCTCAAGATCCCGGAGAAGAAGATCACCGCCTTCATCGGCCCCTCGGGCTGCGGCAAGTCGACGCTGCTGCGCTGCATCGACCGGCTGAACGACCTGGTGGACGGGGTGCGGATCGAGGGCGACGTGCGCTTCGAGGGCGACAGCATCTACCACCCGAGCGTGGACGTGAACCTGCTCCGGAAGCGCATCGGCATGGTGTTCCAGAAGTCGAACCCGTTCCCCAAGTCGATCTACGAGAACGTCGCCTTCGGCTGCCGCATCCAGGGCATCAACCGCAAGTCGGTGCTCGACGAGATCGTGGAGAAGAGCCTGCGCGGCGCCGCGCTCTGGGAGGAGGCCAAGGACCGCCTCGACGACAGCGCGCTCGCCCTGTCGGGCGGCCAGCAGCAGCGCCTGTGCATCGCCCGCGCCATCGCCGTCGAGCCCGAGGTGATCCTCCTCGACGAGCCCTGCTCGGCTCTCGACCCGGTGGCGACCGCCAAGATCGAGGAGCTGATGCAGGACCTGAAGCAGCAGTACACGCAGGTCATCGTCACCCACAACATGCAACAGGCCTCCCGCGTCTCCGACTACACCGCCTTCCTCTACCTAGGCGAGCTCGTCGAGTACGGCGAGACCGACCGGCTGTTCATCAAGCCGCTCAAGAAGCAGACCGAGGACTACATCACCGGGCGATTCGGGTAAGGCCAGGCCGCCTCGTCGTCGACCAACCATCTCGCGCCGGGCTGCTCTACACCTTCGCCGGGCGATCGCATCCAAGGCAGCAGGCCCATCGCCGGTTCTCCGGCGCACGCGCCGCTGTGTCAAACTGCCAGCGCATCGCATGTCAGCCTGAGCTTGGGGGCGAGGCCGGAGCATCGTTCGCTCCTGCCGCAGCGACGGCGCCTGAGGAGGAGAGATGGGCCTCGAATGCCTCGGTGTGGTGGTCGCCCTGGCGCTGCTGGTGGCGCCGCTCGTCTCGGTGGCGCTCGCCTGGGGCCTGAGGCAGCGGGTGCGGGCGCTCGAGGAGCGTACCCAGGGCCTGGACTTCCACCAGCGCCTGGCGCAGCTCGGGAGAGAGCTGGCGGCGGTGAAGGCCGAGCTCGCCAGGCTGCAGGGTGCCGCGCCGGAGCCCACCGGGGCCGAGCGCAAGGTGGCCACGCCGGCGGCCGAGGCGGCGAAGCGGGTCGCCGCTCCGGCGGAGACACCGCTCACCCCGCCCGCCGTACCGGCTGCCGCGCCGCCCGCGGCAGCGCCGCAGCCAGCCGCACCCGGCGAGGCTGCTCCGGCGCCCGCCGCGCCGGCGGCCGTGACGCCACCCGGCCCGGCCCGCCCCTCGCCCGAGCCGGTTCCATTGCCGCCGCACCGGCAGCCTCTGTCCGTGCCTCCCACGCCGGAGCGGCCCGCGCCGCCGGCCCCGGTGTTCTCCTCGGTCTCCCGACCGCCGTCGCCGCCGCCCAGGGCCGCCTTCGACTGGGAGCGGCTGGTCGGCGTCAAGCTCTTCTCGTGGATCGCCGGCGTGGCGCTGGTGGTGGCAGCGGTGTTCTTCCTCCGCTACTCGGTCGAGCAGGGCTGGCTCGGCCCGCCGGTGCGCATGGCGCTCGGCTTGGCGACCGGTGTCGCGCTGCTGGTGGGCTGCGAGCTCAAGGCGGCGCGGCGCTACCCGGTGACCGCCAACGCCCTCGCCGCCGCCGGCATCGCCATCCTCTTCGCCACGCTCTTCGCCTCGCACGTGCTGTGGGGCCTCTTGGCGCTGCTGCCGGCGTTCCTGCTGCTGGCGCTGGTGACGGCGGTGGCGGTGCTGCTCTCGATCCGCCGCGACTCGCTGTTCATCGCGCTCCTCGGGATGGTGGGCGGCTTCGCCACGCCGGCGCTGCTGGCCGCCGCCGAAGACCAGACGGTGCCGCTCTTCGGCTACCTGGCGTTGCTCAACCTGGGGCTCGCCTGGGTGGCGGTCCAGAAGCGCTGGCCGGCGCTGGCCGCGCTGTCGCTCGCCGCCACCACGATCTACCAGTGGCGATGGGTGGTGGAGTTCCTGAGCGCGCCCAGCCTGACGCTGGGCCTCGGCATCTTCCTCCTCTTCCCGGCGCTGTTCGCGGCGGTGCTGCTCACCCGGCGCCCGAGCCGAGAGGGCGAGCCCGAGGCGCCGTTCGCGGCGACCGCGGCCTGGGCCGCCGTCCTGCCTCTCGCCTTCGCCGTCTACCTGGCAACGGTGCCGGCCTACGGCGGGCGCTACCTGCTGTTGTTCGGTTTCCTGGGCCTGCTGGTGGCCGGGCTGTCGGCGATCGCGGCCTGGCGTGGGCCGGCGTGGCTGCACCTGGCCGGCGGCGCCACGGCGGTGGTGGTCTTCGCGCTGTGGTTCGCGAGGTCGTACCGCGCCACCGCCTGGCCGGAGATCCTGGCCCTGGTGGCCGCCTTCACCGTGTACCTCCTGACCGTCCCGCTCCTCGCCCGCGCGCGGGGCTGGGCGCGCCTCGGCGAAGAGGGCCGCCTCGACGTCTATGCCGCGCCGCTTCTGCTCTTCGCGTTCCCGGTGCTGGCGGCGATCGAGCCGGCCACGGCCAGCCCGGCGCTCACCTTCGGCACGCTGGCCCTGCTGCTGGCCGCGGTGACCGGCGCGGGTTTTCGCCTGGGTCAGCCGGGGGTCTACTGGCTCGCCGCCGGGTTCACCGTGCTCGCCGAGTGGGTGTGGATCACGAAATGGCTGGCGCCGGAGCGCCTGCTGGCCACCCTCGCCTTGCTCGCCGGGTTCGCGCTCTTCTACCTCGCGCTGCCCTTCGTCGCCCGGCGCTTCGGCGAATCCCAGGAGAGCTGGAAGGCGAGCTCCTACCTCGCTCTCTCGGCGCCGCTGCTCATGCTCTACCCCGCGGCGAGGCTGGAGATCGCCCTCCAGCCTTGGCCTCTCCTCTCCGTGCTCGCCCTGCTCGCGCTGGCCTTCGCGGCCGCGGCCCTCGCCGCGCAGGAGGGCAGCCTGCTCGCCGCCGGGCTCGCCGCCTGCGACCTCGTCCTGCTGGTCTGGCTGATCACCGTAGAGGTGAGCCCGTGGACGGCGGTCGCCGCCCAGGGTGCCGGCCTGCTGGCCGCCCTCGGCGTGGGGGCGTACTTCGCGGCCCGCCGCCGGCTGCCGGCGGCGGAAGGGGCGCTCGTCCCGTTCGAGACGGCCGCCGGCCTCGCCCTGCTCCTCGGGCAGATGGTAGTGATGGCGGCGAGCGCGCAGCCAGGCTACCCGGGCCTGGCGCTGGTCGCCGGCCTGCACCTCGGCCTGGTGCTGCTCTGGCTGGTGCTGGCGGCGGCGAGCGGCCGGTACCTGCTGGCGGTGCTGGCGGTGGCCCCGGCTGCAGCCGCGGTCCTCGTCTGGCAGATGGCGCGCTTCACCTCGGAGAGGTGGCGGGAGGAGCTGCTCTTCGCCGCGCTGCTGTATGCGCCGTTCGCCGCCTATCCGCTGGTGCTCGGCCGGCGCGCGCTCGTCGCCCGCGGCGCCTACCTGGCGGCGATCCTGGCCACCGTGCCGGCCTTCTTCTTCGGCCGCCACGCCATCCTCGCGGGCGGCTGGGAGTCGGCGATCGGCCTGCTGCCCGTGACCCTGGCGGCGGTGCTCGCGCTCGCCCTCTGGCGGCTGCTGGCGATAGAGCCCGCCGCCGAGCGCGACCGGGGCCGGCTGGCGATGCTGGTCGGCGCGGTTCTCGCCCACGTCACGGTGGCGATCCCGCTGCAGCTCGAGAAGCAGTGGATCACGGTCGGCTGGGCGCTCCTGGGAGCGGCGCTCGTCTGGGCCTACCGGCGCCTCGAGCACCGCGGGCTGCTGTGGTGGGCCGCGGGGCTGTTCGCCGCGGTTTTCGTGCGGCTGGCGGCCAACCCCGCGGTGCTCTCGTACCACCCGCGGAGCGAGACGCCGATCTGGAACTGGTACCTCTACACCTACCTGGTGGCCGCCGGCTCGATGTTCCTCGCCGTGTGGCTGCTCAAGGGCAAGGACGACCGCCTCTCCGAGGGCCTGCCCACCGTGCCGCTCTTCGCCGGCGGAGGCACCGTGATCCTCTTCCTGCTCCTGAACATCGAGATCGCCGACTTCTTCTCGACCGGCGCCACCCTCACTTTCGCCTTCCTGTCCAGTGAAAGCAGCCTCTCCGGCGAGAGCAGCCTTGCCGAGGATCTCGCCTACACCATCGGCTGGGGGCTGTTCGCCATGGCGCTGCTCGCGGCGGGGCTCTGGCTCAAGCGCAAGGCGGTGCGCGTCTGCGCCATCGTGCTGCTCTCGGCCACCGTGCTCAAGGCCTTCCTCTACGACCTGTCGCAGCTCGGCGGCCTCTACCGCGTGGCCTCCTTCGTAGGGCTCGCGGTGTGCCTGGCGCTGGTCGCCCTGCTGCTCCAGCGCTTCGTGCTGGCGCCGCGCGAGGGGGAAGGATGATCGCGCGGTGCGCCGCGAACGGCAGAGTCGCCCTGGCGGCCATGGCCCTGGCGTCGGTGCTGGTCCCGGCGATCGCCGGCGCCCAGGAAGCCAGCCCCCGAGCCACCGAGGCCCAACGCCGCCTCCTGCCGCAGGGCCCCGGCCCGGGCTGGGCGGCGGTCGACGCGCCGCTGCTCGCCGGCGGCAGGCCGCTCGAGTACCGGCGCGCCGCCGAGCCGGCGGCATGGCGGCTGGAGCGCGGCCTCGAAGACCTGCGCATCTTCGACAGCACCGGTCGGGAGGTGCCCTACCTGCTGGTGGCGCCCGAGAGCACGAGCCCGAGCTTCGTCGCCGGCCGCCTGTTGGCGGTGGCGGCCACCCGGCGGGAGAGCGGCTTCGAGGTCGACCTCGGCGCACCGCGGGTCGTCGACCGCTTGGAGCTCTCCGGGCTGTCGGCGCCCTACCTCAAGCGCTTTCGACTGGAGGGCGGCGGCGATCGCCAGCACTGGACCCTGCTCACGTCTGAGGGCACGCTCTTCGATCTGCCCGCAGAGCGGCTGCGCTCGACGGCGATCGACTTCCCGGCCGGCGAGTACCGCTACCTGCGCCTCACCTGGGACGACCGCTCGAGTGGCCGCCTGCCGCTGCCGGCCGAGGCCCGGGCACGGATGCCGGGCACGGCCCCGGCGCCGGCGCAGGAGCGCATCGCGCTTACCGTCGAGCGGCGGGCGAGCGAGCCCGGCAAGAGCCGCTTCCGGCTGCGGCTTCCGGGGCGCCGGCTGCCGCTCACCGCGATCGAGCTCGAGGCCGGGGGCGAGCACCTGCTGCGAGCGGCCCGGGTGACCGAGGCCCGGCTGTCGGGCGCCAGCCCGGGGACCGGCGCCGAGGTGCTCCCCGTTCCGCTCGGCACGGCCACGCTGCGGCGCGTGGCCCGCGAGGGGGTGGCGGCCGAGGAGCTCGCGATCGCCATCCAGCCGCCCGAGGGCGCCGAGCTGGAGCTGGTGGTCGACGACGGCGACAACCCGCCGTTCGTGCTCGCCGGCGCGCGCGGGGTCTTCGCGCCCCTGCCCTGGATCTACTTCGAGAGCCCGGACGGCGAACCACTCACCGCCCGCTACGGCACCGGCGAGAGCCGGGCACCGCGCTACGACCTGGAGGCTCTGCGCGGCCGGGTGTCGCCGGCCGGCGCCCGCCCGGCGCGCTGGGAGCCGGCCTCGGAGGCGCCCGCGGCCACGGTGCAACCGGCCGAGTTCCCCGCGGAGCTCTCCGGCGCGCCGCTTTCGCGCTCCGGCTTCCGCTATCGCCGCGCCGTGCGCGAGGCCCGCCCGGGGCTCAACGCCCTGGCGCTCGACGCCGCGGTGCTAGCCCACAGCCGGGGGCTGGCCGACGTCCGGCTCGCCGACGCCCAGGGCCGCCAGGTGCCCTACCTGCTCGAGAAGAGGGACGAGCCCCTGGTGATCGATCTCGAGCTCGAAGCGGCGGGCACGGAAGGTGGTGAAGGCGAGGGCAACCCGGGCCAACAGACCACGGGCCGGCTGTCGCGCTACCGGCTGGCACTGCCCTACGCCGGCCTGCCGGCCTCGCGGCTGGTCCTCACCACCCACGCCCGGGTCTTCGAGCGCCGCGTCGAGGTGATCGCCGGCGAGATCGAGCACGGCAGGGACGGGCGGGGCGATCGACCGCTCGCCGCCGGAGTGTGGCGCCACGCCGACCCGGAGACGCCGGCGCCCGCCCTCGCGCTAGATCTGCCCGCCCTCGCCGGCGACGAGCTGGTGCTGTCGATCGACGAAGGCGACAACAGCCCGCTGCCGCTCGCGGCCCCGAAGCTCCTCCTGCCGGCCTGGCGGCTGCGGTTCTTCGGCTCCGGCGAGGAGGTGGCGCTGGTCTACGGCCGGCCCGGCCTCGGCGCCGCCCGCTACGACCTGGCGCTCCTTGCTCCGCGGCTGGTGGGCGCCGCGGCGCACGAGGTCGAGCCGGGGCCTGAGAGCGACACCGGCGCCGGCGGCGAGCGCCGCCAGACCATTGTCTTCTGGGGCGCCCTGATCGCCGCGGTGGCGGCGCTCCTGGTGCTGCTCGCCCGCCTGTTACCACGCTCGGCAAGCGGGCCGCCCTGACCGGGCGGGCCCGCGGCGGCGGTCGGCCGGCGGACCGGCGCCCTGAGCCGGCCGGCCCGCACCGCAGTCCGCTGACAGCCTGGCCCCTTCGTTGTCGCTTCTCGTTATGCAGGCCGGAAAGGTTGTCCGGCGGCTAAACCGGTGTCTAAGCGAAGGGATCTACTGGCACCAACCACTCTGGAGGGACGATGAGCACGACACACAGACTCGGCTGGACCGCGGCAGGAGCGATCGCCCTTGCCATCCTCCTCGGCGGCGCTTCGCAGCCCGCCCTGGCGCAGGGGAGCCTGGGGCTCTTCGGCGGCATCTACGAGCCCGACGACGAGCTCGACCGCACCGAGATCTTCGGGCTGCGGGGCGGCTACCGCTTCGCTCCCAACTTCGGCTTCGAGGCGAGCCTCGGCCGGGTCGACCTGGCGGACGCCCTGCCGGAGGAGGACATTCTGGACTTCTTCAGCTCCGACTTCCAGGCCGAGCTCTACGCCCTCGACCTCTCGTTCCAGTGGTTCCCCACCGGCAGCGGCCTGGTGGTCTTCGCCGGCCCTGGCTGGTCGCAGGTCGACGCCGAGCTCGACATCACCTTCTTCGGCGAGTCCTTCAGCTTCTCCGACAGCGAGGACATCGTCACCGCCCACGCCGGAGTCGGCTACGAGTGGGAGGTGGGCGAGCGCTTCTACGTGCGGCCGGAGGCCCGCGTTCGCCGCTACTTTGGCGACGACGAGCCGGACGAGACCGAAGACCTCTCGGTCTCCTACAAGGCGACCGACTACGAGGCGACCGTCACCTTTGGCATTCGCTTCGGCGAGCGCTGATCACAGCCCCCAGAAGACTGCGAGCCCGGCGAGCAGCGCCGCGAAGCAGACCAGGGTCATGGCGAGGCCGACTTTCCAGAAGTCGCGCGGCACGTAGCCGCCGGGGCCCATCACCAGCACGTTGGTGGGGTGAGAGATGGGGGTGAGGAAGGCCATGGAGCAGGCGATGGCCACCCCCACCGCGGTCGCCCGGACGTCGATCGAAAGCTCGAGCGCCGCGCCCACGGCGACCGGCCCCACCAGCAGAGCCGCGACCTGGCCGCCGACCAACTGCGTCAGCACCAGGGCGATCAGGCAGAGGCCCGCCACCAGAGCCAGTGGCCCAGAGGGCCCGAGCAGGGCCACGATGCTCTCGCCGATCCGCGCCGCGAGGCCGCTGTTGGTCATCGCCAGCGACAGCGGCAGCATGCCGGCGACCAGGAAGACCAGCCGCCAGTCGATCGAGCGGTAGGCGGCGTCGAGGTGGATGCAGCCGGTGAAGGCCAGGGCGACCACGCCGAGCATCATCGCCTCGGAGGTGGGCAGCAGCTCAAAGACTGACGCCGCGAGCACGGCGGCGGCGATGCCCAGCGCCAGCCACGCTTTCTGCGGGAGCCGCGGGCGGGCGGCATGGCTGCTCTGCAGCACCAGGAAGTCGGTTTCCCGCTCGAGCTCGCGGATGTGCTGCGGCGCGCCCACCATCAGCAGCGCGTCGCCGACCTCGAGGCGCAGGCTGCCGACGTCGGTGCGGTAGCTCGTGCCCTGGCGCCACAGGGCCACCGCCGTCAGGCTGTGCCTGCTGCGGAAGTCGAGCTCGATCAGGGTCTTGCCCACGGCGCTCGAGCGCGGCGGGATCAGCACCTCGGTCAAGTCCACGAGGTTCTCGCGCGAGCCGGCCGCGGCGGTGGGGTCGCGGCCGGGCTCGAGACCGAACGCGGCCATCTCCGTCACCCGCTCCCGCGAGCCCAGGACCAGCAGGATGTCGCCGGCCTCGAGGACCTGAGACGGCGGCGGCGTGAAGATCGCGCGCTGCTTGCGCCACAGGGCGAGCACGGTGACCCCCAGCCGCTCGCCGAGCCGGCTCTCGGCCAGCGTCGAGCCGGCGACGACGCTCCCGGCCGGCACCCGCACCTCCCAGAGCTGCTCGCCCAGGCGGTAGCTCTCGTAGAGGCTGCGCGAGAGGAGATAGGGGCTCGCCTCGCGCGCCGCCGACTCCCGCCGCGGCAGAGCGCGACGGCCGGCCAGGGTCATGAAGGCGATGCCGGCGACCGCGATCAGGCCGCCGGTGGGCAGGAAGTCGAGCATGCCGAGGTCGCGCTCGCCGCGGTCGGAGAGCAGGCCGGAGAGCAGGATGTTGGCGGTGGTGAAATAGGTGGCCATACCGCCCAGCAGGGTGCCGAAGGAGAGCGGCAGCAGCAGCTTCGACGGCGCCACCCGCGACTCGCGGCCCACCTGCACCGCGGCCGGCAGCAGCACGGCGGCGACTGCCAGGTTGTTCATCAGCAGCGAGAGGCCCGCCGCCACGCCCATGAACAGCAGCACCAGCCGCGCCTCGGAGCCGCCGCCGGCGTGGCGCATGCGGTCGGCGATCCACGCCACCACGCCGGTGTCCTCGAGCGCCTGGCTCAAGATGAAGAGGCCGATGATGGTGATCACCACCGACCGCGAGAAGCCGGACAATGCCTCCGGGAAGCTGACCGCGCCGGTCAGCGGCAGCAGGGCGAGGACCAGGAAGGCGACGAGGTCAGGCCGGACGCGGCTGGAGACCAGCAGCAGGACGGCGACGACCAGCAGAGCGATCAGCAGCCATTGCTCGGGGAGAGCCATGCGAAGCAGGCGTAGACGGGCGGCGGAAGCGCCGCGCGGAGTATAGCCCGCGGCTCTGTCGTCAGTTCGTCTTCTCGGACGCCGCGTCGCCGTAGTGCGTGGCCTCGTGGCGGATGTCCTCGCCCTCGACGTAGTAGATGACGTCCTCGCAGACGTTGGTGGCGTGGTCGGCGATACGCTCGAGGTAGAGGGCGACGAGCAGCAGGTGGAGGGCACGCCCGGCCTTCTTCGGGTCCTCGATCATGTAGGTCAAGAGCTCGCGGAAGAGCTGCTGGTAGAGGGCGTCGATGGCGTCGTCGCGCTTCCAGACCTCGCGCGCCAGCGCGGCGTTCTTCTGCACGAACGAGTCGAGGCTGTCGTGCACCATGGCGCGGGCGAGGTGGGCCATGTGCGGCAGGTCGATGTAGGGCTTGAGCGGCGGCTCGCGGTTGATGGAGAGCGCCGCCTCGGCGATGTTCTTGGCCGAGTCGCCCATGCGCTCCAGATCGTTGACGATCTTCATCACCGCCACCAGGAAGCGCAGGTCCACGGCCGTGGGCTGCTGGGTGGCGAGGATCGACATGCAGCCTTCGTCGATCGCCTTCTCCAGCGCGTCGACCTCGCGGTCGCGGTCGATGGTGTCCTCGGCGAGACTGTCGTCGCGCTCGGTGAGCGAGCGCATCGAGCTGCCGATCATCTCTTCGACGAGGCCCGCCATCTCGAGCAGCCGCTGGCGGATCTGGTACAGCTCCTGGTCCCTGTGCCTTTCCATCGGGGTGTCGCTCCTTGGCGGTCCTCTCCCTGCGGGCGTCGGCTCGCGAAAGGGAAGTGTGCCACAGGGCCGGTTCTCGGGACGGGCATGCGTCTGACGGCGCTGTGACAGCCGTGCAACGGCGCCGGGGGAGCGCGCCGGGCCGTTCGAGTAGCATCGCGGCATGGCCAAGAAGGGCAAGGGGGAGGCGGAGCGGGCGAAGAAGGCGGAGGCGGTGGCGCGGCGGGGCGGGGTAGTGGTGCGCGACAGCGCCGGCAACCCCCACCCCTTCCTGCGCGGCATGGTGGCCCACGACCTGGTGCAGCGCGGCCTGCCGTTCGATGACGCCTACTCGGCGGCCCGGGCCGTGCGCGGCCGCCTGGGCAAGCGCCGCGAGATCTCGACCGCCGAGCTCAGGGACCTGATCGAGGAGCAGCTCCTCGAGATGCTCGGTGCCGAGCGGCTGGCACGGCTGTCGCCGGCGGCCTGGCCGCAGCCGCCGCAGATCGAGGTCGTCTACCGCGGCGAGCCGCAGCCCTTCTCTCGCGGCCTGCTGGCGAGGAGCCTCCACGCCGCCGGCATCGAGCTCGACCGGGCCTACCGGCTGGTCGGCGAGCTGCAGGGGCAGCTGCTGCGCGAAGGCGTGCAGTCGCTCGCCAGCAGCGAGGTGGCGCGGCGGGTGGGAGAGATCGTCGAACGCCACGAGGGGACCGCCGCCGCCGGCCGCTACCGGCTGGTGCGCCGCATCCACCGCCTGCCGCGGCCGCTGGCGCTCTACCTGGGCGGCGCCACCGGCACCGGCAAGTCGACGCTGGCGCTGTCGATCGCGCCCCTGCTGCGCATCTATCGCATTACCGCCACCGACACCATCCGCCAGGTGATGCGCATGCTCTTCGCGCCCGCCATCCTGCCCGCCCTCCACGCCTCGAGCTTCGAGCTCATCTCCAGTCGCGAAGGGGACGACGCCGAGCGCGGCGGCGAGCCCGCCGAGACCCGCCTGTCGCCCGCCTTCATGGAGCAGGCGACGAGGGTCTGCGTGGGGGTGAGGGCGGTGGTCGAGCGCGCCATCGTCGAGAACATGAGCGTGGTGGTCGAGGGCGTCCACTTGATCCCCGGCCTGGTGCCGTTCAAGGACCTGGACGGCGCCGTGCACCAGGTGCTGCTCACCCTCACCACGCTGTCCGAGGAGACCCACCGCGCGCGCTTCCTGGCCCGCTCGCGCGCCGCGCCGCGCGAGGCCGAGCGCTACATCGAGAACTTCACCTCGATCCGCCTGCTGCAGTCGCAACTCATCGAGCAGGCCGAGGCCCACGACACGCCCCTGTTCGACACCTCGGACGGCGAATCCGCCCTGCCGCGGGCCCTGCGGTTGGTCACCGGGCTCCTCGAGGAGAAGCTGCCCTGGCTCGGCCGCGCCGACGAGGCGGGCGATCGGCCCACGCCGACCCTGCTGCTGGTGATCGACGGCGCTGCCGATCACCCTACCCGAGCCCTGGGCGGCCGCACCCCGCTCGAGGCCGCCCGCCTGCCCAACCTCGACCGGCTGGCGCGCGAGGGTAGAAACGGCCTCGCCGACCCGGTGGCCCCGGGCGTGGTGCCCGACACCGCCTCCGGCAGCTTGGCGCTCCTCGGCCAGTCGCCGATGGCCATGAACCGCGGGCCGGTCGAGGCGCTCGGCACCGGCCTCGAGCTGGCGCCCGGAGACGTTGCCCTGCGTGGCAACTTCGCCACCCTGGGGCGCGACGGCGAGCTGCTCGACCGCCGTGCCGGCCGCGTCCGCGCCGAGGCGCCCAAGCTCGCCGCCGCCCTCGATCGCATCAAGCTCGGCAGCGCCGAGGCACGGGGCGTGACGGTGCGCGTCAAGCCCACCACCGAGCACCGGCTGGCGATCGTCCTCCAGGGCGCCGGCCTCTCGCCGGCCATCCTGGGCAGCGACCCCGGGGACGGCGCGCCGCCGGGCCCGCCGCTCACGCCGCGGCCCGCCGATCCCGGGGACGCCGCCGCGGTGCGCACCGCCCGCCTGGTGGCGCAGTTCGAGAAGCAAGCCCGCCGGGTGCTCGCCCGCCACCCGGCCAACCGCCGGCGCCGCGCCGCGCGCCGGCCGGTGGCCAACGCCGTCGTCACCCGCGGCGCGGGCCTGCTGCACGCGCTGCCGGCGCTCGAGGTGCAGGGCCGGGCGCTGCGCCACGCGACGATCTCCGGCGACGGCACCTTCCTGGGGCTCGCCTCCTGGCTGGGCGGGGAGGCGATCACGGCGCCGGACCTGACCGCCAACCTCGACACCGACCTGGGGGCCAAGTTCCGGCTGGTGGCCAAGGCCCTCGCCAGCCACGACCTGGTAGTGCTGCACGTCAAGGGCGCCGACATCGCGGCCCACGACCAGCGCCCGGACTTGAAGGTCAAGTTCTTGGAAAGGCTGGACAAAGGCCTCGGCTGGCTGCTCTCCCACCACAAGGGCCCGCTGCGGGTGGCGGTGGCCTCCGACCACGCGACGCTCTCCGAGGGCGGCCAGCACGCCGCCGACCCGGTGCCGGTCCTGATCTGGGGAACGGGAGTCGAAGCGGACGCCGTCGAGAGCTTCGACGAGGTCTCGGTGGCCGGCGGCTCGCTCGGGCGGTTCCCGCTGCGCCTCCTCCTGGCGCGCCTTTTCGAAGTCCGCTAGCCGGCGGAAGAGAACTTTTTCGCAGCTCGAGAATCGGCTACCGTAAACACGGCACTCCAGCCCTGAAGGCGGTATCCAGGTGAGCCCTGCGCTCTCCCTGTAAGAACGAAGTTGCGTCTCGCGGTTACACTGTAGGCACGGCAATAGCCCAATGAGGTCGTGGCTCGGGCCGGCATGGTGCCGT
>JBIOXV010000010.1:0-2529 GCA_044869805.1 Thermoanaerobaculia bacterium
GCACGGCGAGCATCGAGATCACCGTCGCCGCCGAGCGCTCCAGGCAGATGCCGACCCGCACCTCGGGGCCGACCCCGGCCGCGGCGAGCACGGCCGCCAGCCGCGCCGAGCGCCGCGCCAGCTCGGCGCAGGAGAGGCAGCCATCCTCGGTCACCAGCGCGATCGCCTCGGGCCTCGCGGCTGCGTGCGCCGCGAACATTCCCGCGAGGCTCCCATCCGGCACCGCGATCTCGCCCGTCTCGCGCCACTCCACCGCGAGCTCGTGGCGCTCCTCGGCCGAGAGCAGCGGCAGCGACGCGAGCGGCGCCTCGGGCGCGGCGAGCGCCGCCCGCAGCAGCACCTCGAAGCTCCTCGCCCAGCGCCGCACGGTCACGGCGTCGAACAGCGCCGTCGAGTACTCGAGGCCCGCGGCGAGCCCTCCGTCCATTTCGGAGAGCCCCAGCAGCAGATCGAACTTGGCGGTGCCGGTGTCGAGCGGCAGCGGGTCGAGCGCCAGCCCCGGCAGCTCGAGCTTCGCCTCGGCCGCGTTCTGCAACGCCAGCATCACCTGGAAGAGCGGCGTGTAGGAGAGGTCGCGCGCCGGCGCCAGCTCCTCGACCAGGCGCTCGAAGGGCAGGTCCTGTTGTGCATAGGCCGCGAGAGCGGTGCTCGAGGTGCGGTCGAGGAGCTCGCCGAGGCTCGGGCCGCCCGAGAGGTCGGCGCGCAGCACCAGGGTGTTGACGAAGAAGCCGATCAGCGGCTCGACCTCGGAGCGCCGGCGGCCGGCGACGGGCGAGCCGACGGCGAAGTCGCGCTGCCCGCTGAGCCGCGAGAGCAGAGCCTCGAAGCCGGCCAGCAGCGCCATGAAGAGTGTGGCGCCACGCTCGGCCGCGAAGGCGGTGAGCCGCTCGCCGAGCTCCCGCGCCAGCACGAAGCGGTGGGTGGCGCCGGCGAGGCTCTGCACCGGCGGCCGCGGCCGATCGGCCGGCAGCTCGAGGGCGGGAAGGTCGGCGAGCCG
Source organism: Thermoanaerobaculia bacterium (assembly GCA_044869805.1). Classification (GTDB taxonomy): domain Bacteria; phylum Acidobacteriota; class Thermoanaerobaculia; order Multivoradales; family SZUA-115; genus CAWDVR01. The sequence continues at coordinate 998 of JBIOXV010000010.1, forward strand.
CTCTCGCCAGTAGGCGAGCTGCCGCTCTCCCGCTCCCGCCTCCAGCCACTCGCGCTGCCAGGCCGCGAAGTCCGCGTACTGCACCGGCAGCGCGAGCAGGCGGTTCTGCTGCGAAGCCGGATCTGAGGTCGCCCGCGTCGCCCCGGAGACGGACGCCTCGCATCTGCAGGCATCTGCGGCCTCTCGCGACGAACCGCGGCGAGGAACTCTGGCAAGCGCCAGGCCATAGAGTGCCGCCAGCTCGGCGGTGAGCACGCCCATCGACCAGCCGTCGGTGATGATGTGGTGCATCACCACCACCAGCCGGTGCTCGCTCGGCGCCAGGCGGACCAGGGTGCAGCGCAAGAGTGGCCAGGTCGAGAGCTCGAACGGCCGCGTCGCGAGCACGCGGGCGAGGGCCTCGGCCCGCGCCTCGGCGGCGGAGAGGTCCGCGGCGGCTTCCGCCCCGAGATCGATCACCGGCAGCGGCAGGGGTTGCGCCGGCACCACGCGCGCCACCGGCCGGCCGCCCTCGGTTGCGAACACCGTGCGCAGGCCCTCGTGGCGGCGCACGATCTCGTCGAGGCTTCCGGCGAGCGCGGCCACGTCGAGCGGTCCCTCGATCGCGTAGCCCGCCGGAATCAGATAGGCGACGCTCGCCGGGTCCAGCCGGTCGAGCAGCCAGAGCCGCTGCTGGGCGAAAGAAAGCGGCAGCTCGCCGCCCTCGGGGCGCGGCAGCGGTACGATCGCGCCGAGCGCCGCGTCGCGCTCGGCCGCGGTGGCGCGCTCGACCGCGCCGGCCAGGCCGGCCACGGTCGGATGCTCGAAGACCGTCCGCAGCGGCAGCTCGACGCCGAAGGCCTGGCGCAGCCGCGACAGCAGCCGCGTGGCGGACAGCGAGTGGCCGCCGAGCGCGAAGAAGCTGTCGTTCGCCCCCACTTGGCCGGCGCCCAGGAGCTCGGCGAACACTGCGGCGAGCGCCACCTCCGCCGGCGTGCGCGGCGCCTGGTAGGCGGAGGCGTCCACGGCGGCAGGGTCGGGCTCGGGCAGGGCCTTGCGATCCACCTTCCCGTTGGGGGTCAGGGGCAGGGCGGCCAGCATCACGAACTGCGCCGGCACCATGTAGTCCGGCAGCCGGGTGGCGAGGAAAGTCACGAGCTCGGTCGCCGTGGGCTCGGCAGCCACGTCGCGTGCCGACACATAGGCCACGAGGCGCGCCGTGCCGCTCGCGTCCTGGCGCGCCACCACCACCGCCTCCCTCAACCCGGGATGCGCGAGCAGGGCGGCCTCGATCTCTCCCAGCTCCACGCGGAAGCCGCGCACCTTCACCTGGTGGTCGATGCGGCCCAGGAAGTCCAGCCGCCCGTCCGGCAGGACCCGCACCAGGTCGCCCGTGGTGTACATCCGCGCGCCCGGAAGTCCCGATAGCGGATCGGGCACGTAGCGCTCGGCGGTCAGCCCCGGCCGTGCGTGGTAGCCGCGGGACACGCCTTCGCCCGCCAGGTAGAGATGCCCGGGCACTCCTGGCGCCGCGGGCTGGAGGCGCGTGTCGA
>JBIOXV010000011.1:0-7139 GCA_044869805.1 Thermoanaerobaculia bacterium
ACCACATCGTCACCGACGGCTGGTCCATGGGCCTCCTGGTGCGCGAGCTGGGCGCCCTCTACCAGGCTGCTCGCCTGGGCAAGCCCTCGCCGCTGCCGCCGCTCCCCGTCCAGTACCTCGACTACGCCCACTGGCAGCGCCGTTGCCTCGACGGGCCCGCGCTCGAGGCGGGCCTCGACTACTGGCGCGCGGCGCTCGCCGGCCTGCCCGGCGGCCTCGACCTCGCCACCGACCGCCCGCTGCCGCTGGCGAGGAGCGGACGCGGCGGCGTTCGGCGCATCTACCTGGAGAGCGTCCTGGCCGGCGAGCTGCGCGCTCTCTCTCGCCGCCAGGGCGCCACCCTGTTCATGGCCCTCGCCGCCTCCTTCCACGCCCTGCTCGCCCGCCTCTCCGGCCAGGCCGACGTCGCCGTGGGCGTGCCCGTGGCCGGGCGCGGCCAGGCCCGCATCGAGGGCGTGGTGGGTTGCTTCGTCAACACTCTGGTGCTGCGCGCCGACCTGGCCGGCGATCCCTCCTTCGTCGAGCTGCTGACCCGCGGGCGCGACGCGGCCCTCGGCGCCTTCGCCCACGCCGACACCCCATTCGAGCGCGTAGTGGAGGACTTGTCCCCTAAACGGGACCTCGGCCGCACTCCGCTGTTCCAGGCCATGTTTACCTTCCAGGAGGAGCCCCCCACCGCCGCCTTGCCCGAGCTCGAGCTCACGGGCGTGGATCTCGACGCGGCTACCGCCAAGTTCGAGCTCTCGTTGACCGTGGTACCACGCGGCGAGCGGCTGGAGGCCGTGCTGGAGCACGACGCCGACCTCTTCGACTCGACCACGTCCGAACGCTGGCTGGGGCACTGGCGGCGGCTGCTCGAAGCCGCCGTGGCCGCGCCCGGGGCGCCGCTCTCCGCGCTGCCCCTCCTCGCGGCCGCCGAGCGCCATCAGCTCGCGGTCGAGGCCAACGACACCGCGACCGCCGCCGAGCCCAACGCCACCGTGCACAGCCTGCTGCACGCGCCGTTCTCGCGCCAGGCCACCGTGGCGCCGGAGCGCATCGCCGCCGTGGCGAGCGAGGGCGACGCCGGAAGCGAGGAGGCCTGGAGCTACGGCGAGCTGGCGCGCCGCGCCGCGGCCGTGGCCGGGCGTCTGCACCAGCTCGGCGCCGGGCCCGAGGCCCTGGTGGGCCTCTTCGCCGACCGCTCGCTCGAGGCCCTGGCCGGCATGCTGGGCGTGCTCCAGGCCGGCGCCGCGTACCTGCCCCTCGACCCCGCCTACCCGGCCGAGCGCCTGGCCTACATGCTGGAGGACTCGGGCGCCGTGGCCGTGCTGTGCTCCGGCCGGCTGCGCGAGCGACTGCCGGCCTTCGCCGGGCCGTCGATCGAGCTCGAGGAGGCCTGCCGGCCCGCGGCCTCGGCTCCGCCGTCGCTCTCATCGGCGCCCGCGGCGCCGCTCGCCGCGCCCCATCCCGAGAGCCCGGCCTACGTGATCTACACCTCGGGCTCCACGGGCAAGCCCAAGGGCGTGGTGGTGCCCCACCGCGCCGCCGCCAACCACTGCCGGGCGACGATCGGGCTCCACGGCCTCGCCGCGGGCGACCGCCTGTCGCAGCTCGCCTCGCTGGCCTTCGACGTGGCGGTGGAGGAGATCTTCCCCACGCTGGCGGCCGGCGCCACGCTGGTGCTCGGGGGCGGCGGGCTCGCGCTCTCGCTCGCCGGCTTCGAGGGCTTCGTCGAGGAGCAGCGCCTGTCGATGGTCAACCTGCCGACGCCCTACTGGGAGGGCTGGGTAGCGGAGCTGGCGCGCGCCGGCGGCGGTGTGCCGCGCGCCCTGCGCCGCCTGGTGGTGGGCACCGAGCAGGCGCACGCCGTGGCGCTCGACGGTTGGATCGCCGCCGGCGCGGCCCAACCCGGAGCCGCACAGCCACACTCGGCACAGCCCGACGCGGCCCAGCCCAGACGAGCAAGTCCCGGCCCGGCCAGCCGCGAATGGGTGAACGCCTACGGCCCGACCGAGGCGACGGTGACGGCAACGACGTTCCCGGCCGCGCGCTGGCGCGCGGGCGAGGCGCGGGTGCCGATCGGCCGGCCGCTCGCCAACCTGCGCGCCTGGGTGACGGGGACGGACGCGGCTCGCTTCTTGCCGGCGCCGCTCGGCGTGCCGGGCGAGCTGCTGCTGGGCGGCGCCGGGCTCGCGCGCGGCTACCTCGGCCGCCCGGCCCTGACCGCCGACCGCTTCGTGCCCGACGCACTGTCCGGCCTCCCCGGCGAGCGCCTGTACGCGACCGGCGACCGGGCGCGGTGGATCGCTTCCGGCGAGCTCGAGTTCCTGGGGCGGGTGGACGAGCAGATCAAAGTGCGCGGCTACCGCATCGAGCCCGGCGAGATCGAGGCGGCGCTCCTGAGCCTCGAGGGCGTGGCCGAGGCCGCGGTGGCGGTGCGCGACGACCTGCCTACCGGCCGCGGTCTCGTCGCCTACCTCGTGATTGAGGAAGAGCCCCTCACCCTAGCCCTCTCCCCGCAAGCGGGGCGAGGGGACCGGAGGGGGACTTCGCACGACATCACGGGGAATCCGGCTCCCTCGCCCGGCGCGAGCGGGGAGAGGTCAGGGGTGAGGGGTGGCCCCGATTCCTCCGACCTGCGCGCGCGGCTCGCGGCCCGCCTGCCCGGCTACATGGTGCCGTCGTGGTTCGTTCCGCTCTCGGCCCTGCCGCGCCTGCCCAACGGCAAGCTCGACCGCCGCGCCCTGCCCGCGCCGGACGTCGACCAGCTCGCGAGCGGCGCCGACTTCGTGGCACCGCGCACCGCGGTCGAAGAGTCCCTGGCCGCGCTGTGGGCCGAGGTGCTGGGCGCCGAACGGGTGGGGGTGGAGGACGACTTCTTCTCCCTGGGTGGCCACTCGCTCGCCGTCATCCAGCTCCTGGCGCGGGTGCGAGAGAGCTTCGGTGTCGAGCTGCCGGTGCGCACGCTGTTCGAAGGGCCGACCATCGCCGAGCTGGCCGAGGCGATCGCCGAGGCGCTCCTTGCCGGGCTGGACGAAGAGACGCGCGAGCGCCTCCTGGCCGGGGTGGAGGAAGCTTGACGGTGCCGGGCGACGGCCGGGGCCAGAACGCGCCTCGCCCCGCGGGGCCGGGCGTGCCTGCCGCCGCAAAGCGCACGGCGGGGATGTCGCCCGAGAAGCTAGACGCCCTGATCCGCAAGCTCAAGCCCGCCCGGGCCGCGGGCGAGACCGGGGCGGCGATCCCGCGCCGCGCCGCGGGCGAGCGCGGCACCAGCGATCCGGAAGGGGCGCCGCCGCTCTCCTTCACCCAGGAGCGGCTGTGGTTCCTGCACCACCTGGCGCCGGAGAGCCCGCAGTTCAACGTGCCGGTGGCGCTCTCGCTCACCGGCCCGCTCGACGTTGCCGCGCTCGCCGCGGGCCTGGCCGGCGTGGTCGCCCGGCACGAGGCCCTGCGCACCGTCTACCCGCTGGCGCAAGGGCGGCCGATGGCGCGCGTGCTGCCGTCGCTCGCCGTGCCGATGCCGGTCGCCGATCTCTCCGGCCTGGCGCCGGTGGCACGCGAGGCCGCCGCGCGCCGCCTCGTCGACCGCGGCGCGCGGCGGCCCTTCGACCCCGAGCGCGGGCCGCTGGTGCGCGCCGTGCTGCTGCGCCTCGCATCGGCCGAGCACCGTGCGCTCCTCTCTCTCCATCACCTGGCGGCCGACGGCTGGTCGATGGGCGTGCTGCTCGCCGAGCTCTCGGCCTTCTACCGCGCCCGCCTGGCCGCGGCCATCCCCACCCTGCCCGAGCTGCCGATCCAGTTCGGCGACTTCGCCGCCTGGCAGCGCCAGCGCCTGACGGGAGACACGCTCGAGGCCCAGCTCTCCTTCTGGCGGCGGACGCTCTCCGGCGCCGGCGCGCCCCTGGAGCTGCCGGCCGACCGGCCCCGGCCCTCGGTGCAGACCTTCGACGGCGCGGTGGCGGTCCGCACCGTGCTGCCGGCGCTCGCCGGCGCGGTCGAGGCGCTGGGCCGCGGCGCCCGCGCCACCACCTTCATGACCGTGCTCGCCGCTTTCGCGGCGCAGCTTGCGCGGCTCACCGGCCAGACCGACCTCTCCCTGGGCTCGCCGGTCGCCAACCGCGCGCGGCCGGAGCTCGAGCGGCTGATCGGCTGCCTGGTGAACCTGGTGGTGCTGCGCCTCGACCTCTCGGGCGACCCGCCGTTCGCGTCCCTGCTCGAACGGGTGCGCGAGGTGACGGTCGAGGCCCTGGCGCGCCAGGAGATGCCGCTCGAGAAGCTGGTCGCCGAGCTCGCCCCGGAGCGCACGGCGTCGCGCAGCCCGCTCTTCCAGGCGGCTTTCAGCCTCGGTGGCGCGCCGGCTGCCATGGCCGAGCTGGCACCCGGCCTCGCCCTCGAGGGCCTGGCGGTGGACAACGGCACCTCCAAGGTGGACCTCGCCCTCTTCGTCGAGGACGGTGCGGCCGGCCTGGTGATCAAGGCCGAGTACAGCTCGGTGCTCTTCGACAGGACAACGGTCGAGCGCTGGCTGGCGGGCCTCGAAACTCTGCTCGCCGCCGTGGTGCGCGAGCCGGGCCTGCCCCTCTCGGCGCTGCCGCTGCTCTCGGCCGGCGAGCGCCAGCAGCTCGCCGCCGAGTGGAACGACTCCGCCGCCGAGGCGCCGGGCCCGCCCTTCTTCCACCGCCTCTTCGCCGCCCAGGCCGCGTGCACGCCGGATGCGGTGGCGGTGGTGGACGACGAGGAGACCTTCACTTACGGTGGCCTCGACGGCTTCGCCAACGGCCTCGCGCACGAGCTCCGCCGGCGGGGCGTCGGCCCCGAGCGCTCTGTGGGCCTCGCCACCGAGCGCACCGCTCGCGCCATGCTCGGCCTGCTCGGGATCTGGAAGGCGGGCGGCGCTTACGTGCCGCTCGACCCCAGCTATCCCGCCGAGCGGCTGGCGGCGATGCTCGAGGAGGTGGGCTCGCCGCTGGTGCTGTCGCGGGGGACCCCTCACCCCGGCCCTCTCCCCGCAAGCGGGGCGAGGGAGCCGGAAAGCCTTCTCGGTGTGCTGCCCGAGTGGGCCGCCGAGCCACCCGCCGATTCCCTCGATCCCGACCACCTGGCCTACGTGATCTTCACCTCGGGTTCGACGGGTCGGCCCAAGGGCGTGCTGCTCGCCCACGGCGGCCTCGCCAACCTGGTGGGGGCGGCCGGGCGCTTCTTCCCGGTCCATCCGGGCAAGCGCATGCTGCTCTTCTCGCCGCTCAACTTCGACAGCTCGATCTTCGAGATCGTCTTCGCGCTCGGCCACGGTGCCGCGCTGCACCTGGTGCCGCGCGAGGACCTGCTGCCGGGGCCGGGCCTCTCGGCGCGCATCGAGAGCTTCGCCATCGAGCACCTGACGGTGACTCCCTCGGCGCTCGCCGCCCTCGCCCACCGGCCGCTGCCGCACTTGACCGACGTGCTGGTGGCGGGCGAAGCCTGCACCGCCGAGCTGGTCGCCGTCTGGCAGCCGGGGCGCCGCTTCCACAACGCCTACGGCCCCACCGAGGTCACGGTCTCGCCCTGCATCGCCCTTTGCCGCGCCGGCGAGGGCAAGCCGGCGATCGGCCGCGCGCTCTTGAACAAGCGCCTCTACGTGCTCGACCCGCGGCGCCGGCCGGTGGCCACGGGGGTGCCGGGCGATCTCCATCTGGGCGGCGCCGGGGTGGCGCGCGGTTACCTCGCGCGGCCGGCGCTCACCGCCCAGCGCTTCCTGCCGGACCCCTTCGACGGCCGCCCCGGCGCCCGCATGTACGCGACCGGCGACCGCGTGCGCTGGCGCACCGACGGCCAGCTCGACTTCCTCGGCCGCCTCGACCACCAGGTCAAGGTGCGCGGCTTCCGCATCGAAACCGGCGAGATCGAGGCCCAGCTCCTGCTCCATCCCGGGATCAAGGAAGCGGTGGTGGTGGCGCGCGAGGACAGCCCGGGCCACAAGCGGCTGGTGGCCTACGTGGTGCCGGCGGACGGCGAGGCACCGGCCGCCGCCGAGATGCGCGAGCTGCTGGCCCGCCGCCTGCCCGACTACATGCTGCCGGCGGCCTTCGTATCGCTCGCCGCCCTGCCCTTGAACCCGCACGACAAGGTGGACCGCGAGGCGCTGCCCGCCCCGGGCGAGGAGCGGCCCGCCCTCGCCGCGGCATTCACCGCGCCGCGCACTCCCATCGAGGCGAAGCTCGCGGCGGTCTGGGCGCGGGTGCTGCGCCTCGACCAGGTCGGCGTCGAGGACAACTTCTTCGAGCTCGGCGGCGACTCGATCCTCACCATCCAGGTGGTGTCGCAGGCCGCCGAGGAAGGCCTGAAGCTAGCGCCGGCGCAGCTCTTCGAGCACCAGACCGTGGCGGCGCTGGCCGCGATGCTCGATGGACGGCCGGCCGGGGCGGCGGGTGGGGAGCCGGGCCACGAAGGCGACGAGGCCGGCCTCGACGGCGATCTCGCCGCCGGCGCCGCCCTCTCCACCGAGGGTGAAATTCCGCTGACGCCGATCCAGCGCTGGTTCCTCGACGCCGATCCGCCCGACCCGCACCACTTCAACCAGGCGGTGCTGCTCGCCGCGCCGGCCGGCCTCGAGGCGGGATGCCTGGCGCGCGCCGCCGGCCTGGTGGTCGCCCACCACGAGGCGTTTCGCCTGCGCTTCGAGCGCGGGCCCGAGGGCTGGCGGCAGATCGCGGGCGCGCGGGACACCGCGAGGCGCAGGAGTTTCTTCGCCGCCGTGGACCTCACGGGCCTCGCCGAGCACGAGCAGAGCGCCGTCGTCGAGCGGGTTGCGGCCCGGCTGCAGGCGAGCCTCGACCTCGAGCGTGGGCCGCTCACCCGCATGGCGTTGTTCCGGCTGGTGCGCGGCGGTTCGTCGCGAGAGGCCGCCGGCGACTCCGGTCCGTCGCGAGAGGCCGCAGGTGCCTGGGGCTGCAAGGCATCCGGCCTCGAGGCGACGCAGGCGTACACGAAGTACGTCGAGGAGCCTCGAGGCCGGATAACGCAGCAGACCCGGGCACATCCGGCCTCGCAGCAGGACCGGCTCTTGTGGATCGCCCACCACCTGGCGGTCGACGGCGTGTCGTGGCGCCTGCTGCTCGCCGATCTCGCCGCGGTCTACCAGGCGCTCGCGCAAGGCGAGGAGCCGCGGCTGCCGGCCA
>JBIOXV010000012.1:0-55028 GCA_044869805.1 Thermoanaerobaculia bacterium
GCCGCCTCCAGCTCCTCCCGCCCGAGCTGCCGGCCCACCAGGGCAGCGAGCTCCAGGCAGAGCGCGAAGGTCACCTCCATCAGGTCCGTGGGCCCCTCGCCCGCGAGGCAGGCCAGGCTCTCCCGCACCTCGGCCGCGTGGCCGGCCCATTCGCCGAGCGGCTGGCTCATGTCGGTGAGCAGCGCCGAGGCCGGGGTACCGAGGGCCCGGGAGGTCGAGACCAGCAGCTCCGCGAGCTGCCGCGCCCGCTCGGCCTCGGGCAGGAAGGCGCCGGAGCCGGTCTTGACGTCGTAGACCACGGCCGCGGCGCCGGTGGCGAGCTTTTTCGAGAGGATGCTGGCGGTGATCAGGGGCAGCGAGTCGATGGTGGCGGTCACGTCGCGCAGCGCGTAGAGCTTGCGGTCGGCGGGCGCGATCGAGCCGGTCGCCATGCCGATGGCGGCGCCGCTCCTCTCGATCGCCGCCAGGGCGCGCCGGCGGTCGAGCGCCAGGTCGAGGCCGGCGATCGACTCCAGCTTGTCCGCCGTGCCGGCGGTGTGCCCCAGGCCGCGGCCGGTGAGCATCACCACCGGCCGGCCGCAGGCGGCAAGGAGTGGCGCCAGGATCAGCGACACCTTGTCGCCCACGCCGCCGGTCGAGTGCTTGTCCCCCACCGTAGGCAGGTCGGCGGCCAGGTCCCAGCGCTCGCCCGAGGCGAGCATGGCCTCGGTCAGAGTGCGGGTCTCGCGGCCATCAAGGCCGGTGAGCGCCACCGCCATCAGGAAAGCGCCGAGCTGGGCGTCCGCCCACGAGCCGTCCGCGGCGCCCGCGACTACCTCACGGATCTCGGCGTCGGCGAGCGGGAGCCCCGAGCGCTTGCGCTCCAGGATGCGGTAGGGCGGGGTCATGGACGGCCTGGCCCGGAAGGCCACGCGCTCGCTCTAGGATGTGGTGCGCGGGCCGGCGAGCGCGGAGGCCTTCTGCTGCGCCTCGGTCATGTACGGCGAGCGCGGAAACTCGTCGACGATGCGCTGGTAGGCAGAGATCGCCTCGTCGGTCTTGCCGAGCTGCTCGCGCACCCCGGCGAGCTCGAAGAGGAGCACGTCCTCGGGGAGCGGCTTCTCGGCCTTGTCGAGCATCGCCTCGAGGCGCTGCGCCACCTCGGCCGCCTTGCCCTGGGCGAGGTCGAGCTTCAACAGGTTGACCTCCAGGGCCGAGGCCAGCACGTCGCGCGGCGCACCCTCGAGGGCGTCCTGCCACTCGCGGCGCGCGGTGGTGAGGTCGCCCTGCTCGGCGGCGATGCGGCCGAGGTAGAGCTTGGCCACGCGGCCGGCCTCGGTGCCGCCGTAGCGCGAGCGCACCGACTCGAACAGCTCCTTGGCCTTGGCGCGGCGGCTCGCCTCGTCGCGGAACGAGGGCTTCGCGGGATCGTCGGGCTTGGGGGTGGTGGGGTTGATCTCGGCCCCGTAGACGAGCATCGCCCCGGCGAGCGCCTCACCGGCCTGGGCACCGCGGTGCCGGAGATAGAGGAAGGTAAGGCCGGCGACCGCGGCCACCGCGACGACGGCGATCAACCCCTTGAGCAGGAGCTGGCTGTGGCTCGAAGCGTAGTCGACGGTGCGACCCAGGGCCTGGGTGAGCTCGTCGCGCTTGATCTCTTTGCGGGTCAGGTGGCTCATCGGTTCTCTCTGGGATGCTGTGGTGGATCAGAGGTCGGCGGGTGTGGTGCGGCTGGAGGGACTTGAACCCCCGACCTTGTGCTTAGGACGCACCAGCTCTATCCATCTGAGCTACAGCCGCATAGGGGCGAAAGTATAACTCACCGATCCTCTCCGGACGTAGCGGCTGGACCTATGCCGGCCGGCAGCTCAGTACTGGATCAACGAGCGTACCTCGTAGCCTGGCAGCCGGTCGCGGCCGGCGAGGAAGGTGAGCTCGAGCAGGAAGCCGAGCGCCGCCACCTGGGCGCCCGCCGCCTCGACCAGCTTGGCGGTCGCCAGCGCCGTGCCGCCGGTGGCGATCACGTCGTCGACGATCAGCACCCGGTCCCCCGGCTCGACGCCATCGCGGTGCATCTCCACGCGGTCGGTGCCGTACTCGAGGTCGTAGGCCTGGCCGAAGGTCGCCGCCGGGAGCTTGCCCGGCTTCCTCACTGGCACGAAGCCGGCGTGGAGCTGGTAGGCAAGGAGCGGCCCGAAGAAGAAGCCCCGCGACTCGATGCCCACCACGCGGTCCACCTCGAGGTCGGTGAACTGCCACACCATGCGGTCGATGGTCATACGCAGCCCGCGGCGGTCGCGCAGCAGCGTGGTGATGTCGTAGAACAGGATTCCCGGCTTGGGAAAGTCCGGCACCTCGCGGATGTAGCGCTTCAACTCGTCCATCCGTCTCCTCCTCGGTAGTACACGGCCTCGAACGAGGCCCAGGCCGGCGCCGCCTCGAGCGGCGACGCGGTCACGCCCGTCACCCGCGCCCCCGGCGGGCCCTGGGCGAGGCCATGTTCGAGCTTGGCCAGGGCCTCGGGATCGCCGGCCGCCCGCACCTCGACGCTGCCGTCGGGCAGGTTGCAGACCTCGCCCACCACTCCCAGACGGCGCGCCAGGCGCACCACGAAGGCACGGAAGCCCACGCCCTGCACGCGGCCGCAGATGCGGTAGCGGACGGAGGAGGGTTCTATCATTCGACAGCACCACTGCTGAATTCGTTTGGAGTAGGCCAGGCGCTAGGAACGGGAGGACCCGGCAACCGGAGCCTACACGGCAGTAGGTGAGGATTGCCGGGAGGACCCGTGACACCGCGCATGGCCTGCTCCAAGCGAATTCAGCCCTCCTCCCAGCCATGGCGGCCGATCAGCGGTACAAAGGCGACCCCCTCGCCCTCGTTGCGCCGCACGCCCCGCTTGGTACGGTCGTAGACCACCAGCCGCTGGCGCACTCGGTCGCCCTCGGGAATCACCAGCCGGCCGCCCACCGCGAGTTGCTCGAGCAACGGCGCCGGCACCAGCGGTGCCCCGGCGGTGACCAGGATGCGGTCGAAGGGTCCCATGTCCTTCCAGCCCATGGTGCCGTCGAAGACCTGCACCTTGACGTTGTCGAGCTTCATCTGCCGCATGCGCTCGACCGCCTGCCGAGCCAGCTCGGGGACCCGCTCCAGGCTGAAGACGCGGCGCGCGAGCTGGGCGAGGACCGCGGTCTGGTAGCCCGAGCCGGTGCCGATCTCGAGCACGCTGTCCTCGGGCCCGACCTTGAGCAGCTCGCTCATGCGGGCGACGATGAAGGGCTGCGAGATGGTCTGCCCGCCGGCGATTGGCAGGGCGTGGTCGCCGTAGGCCTGGTGGCGCAGGTGCTCGGGCACGAACTCGTGGCGCGGCACCCGGCGCATGGCGGCGAGCACCCGCGGGTCGGCCACGCCCCGGGCGGCGATCTGGTCGCGCACCATGCTCTCGCGGCGCAGCGTGTAGTCGATCATCGGCGGCCAGCTACGCCTTGAGCGAGGTCTCCAGCCGGTCGCGCAGCCCGCCGAGCTCCTCCAAGGCCGGGTAGTCGGTCAAGTCGAGGTGCAGCGGGGTCAGGGACACGTAGCCTTGAGAGATGGCGTGCTGGTCGGTGCCCTCGGCCTGCTCCCACTCCGGGGTGCCGGCGATCCAGAAGTACTTGCGGCCGCGGGGGTCGAGCTTCTCGACGATCGACTGCTTGTACTCGCGCCGGCCCAGGCGGGTAAGCCGCACGCCGGCGAACGGCCCGGCCGGGAAGTTGACGTTGAGCAGCAGGCCCGGGCGCCGCGGCACGGCGAGCAGGGTCTCGACGAGCAGCCGGGCGAAGCCCGCGCCGCGCTCGAAGGAGAAGCCCTCGGCGACCTCCTGGCTGAAGGCCACCGAGGGGATCCCCAAGAGCGAGCCCTCGAAGGTGGCGCTCACGGTGCCGGAGTAGGTGACGTCGTCGCCCAGGTTGAGGCCGAAGTTGATGCCCGAGACCACCATGTCCGGCGGCTGGTTCTCGAGCAGCGACAGGATCGCCAGGTTCACGCAGTCGGTCGGCGTGCCGTCGACCGCGTACCACCTCTCCTCCAGCCGCTGCATGCGCAGCGGCCGGTGCAGGGTGAGCGCGTGGCTGGTGGCGCTCTGCTCGCGGTCCGGGGCCACCACAAACACCTCGGCGAGCGTCGAGAGCTCCGCCGCCAGCGCCTTGATGCCGGTCGAGAACACGCCGTCGTCGTTGGTGATCAGGATGCGGGGCATGGCGGAGCCTGAGGAGCCTGCGGTCAACGGGAATAATACTTGGCGACGATCGGCGCCAGCTTGGCGAGGGTCGCTTCCGGGATCGCCCGCGGATCGGTGGTAAGGGCGGTGGCGAGGGCCGAGGCGCAGGGGCAGGTGCGGGCCGGCGGGTCGGGCAGGCGCAAGAGCGCCCGGCGCACGATCTCTTGCGCCGTTCTCGCGTTCTGGTTGAGCACGGCGACCACCGCATCGACCGACACCGGCTCCGCCTCCTCGTGCCAGCAGTCGTAGTCGGTCACCATGGCGAGCGTGGCGTAGCAGATCTCGGCCTCGCGGGCCAGCTTCGCCTCCTGCAGGTTGGTCATGCCGATCACGTCCACGCCCCATTGGCGGTAGATGTCGGACTCGGCGCGGGTCGAGAACTGCGGCCCCTCCATACAGAGGTAGGTGCCGCCCTCGTGCACCGTGGCGCCGGCGGCGCGGCCCTCCTCCACCATCAGCCCGGCGAGCACCGGGCACACCGGCCTGGCCATCGACACGTGCGCCACCAGGCCATCGCCGAAGAAGGTGTCCGGCCGGTGGCGAGTGCGGTCGAAGAACTGGTCGGGGACCAGGATCTCGGTTGGCTTGTAGCCGATCTTCATCGAGCCCACCGCCGACACCGAGAGGATCTGCTCCACGCCCAGCAGCTTGAAGCCGAAGAGGTTGGCGCGGTAGTTGAGCTCGGAGGGCATCAGCCGGTGGCCGCGGCCGTGGCGCGGCAGGAAGGCGACCTTCCGGCCCTCGACCTCGCCGATCACGTAAGCGTCCGAAGGCGTCCCGAAAGGCGTCTCGACGCTCCGCTCCTCGACGACCGTCAGGCCCTCCATGGCATAGAGGCCGCTGCCGCCGATGACGCCGAAGTGGATGTCGGACATGAGGTCTTTCAGCTCAGCGGCGGGGTGCTAAACAGCCCGGTCGGGGCTCGTGAGAGGCGGGAGAGTAGCACAGGGCTCAAGGGAGCCTTGCGGGAAGAGGCCTCCCATCCCTGTTCACCTTGGACCGACATTTCTCCGCCGCCGTAGTATAGTCTTCACGAAAACAGGAGGGTGGAATGCTCGGCAATAGCCAGCCACCTATGGGTGCCACGAGGTCTCTCACCATTTACTTGCTTCGGCAGGAGGTAACTGACATCTACGCGGCTGTTGAGGTCGAGCCAGCGGACGGCATCGAGCCTGTTCCCGCGGTTCCAGATCAGGAGTGGCTGCTCTGTATCAGGAACACGCCGGAAAAACGGCCAAAGTGGACCGAGTTCTTCCGAGACTTCGTCGATCTCGAGAAATTCGGCAGAAACCGCTCGGTCTCGGCAGCTCTAGTTCTTCCAGCAGCGGGGCGTGTCTGGGCCGTCACCTTCGGCCAGGGACGGCGCTTCCTCCGGGACGGCACAATCGAAGAGCGATTTGGGCTAAAGGCGGCACTGAACACAGTCGGCTCAGCGAGAATCAGGGCCATCGACAAACAGACCTTCGATTCGATAGCCTCTCAAGCGAGGCAGCAGGCAATCACAGACACGGACTTCAACAACTTCGGTGTCGATGTAGATCGGGATCTACTCAACGCCGTAACCGGGGTTCCACGCAACCCGTTCATGGGTCGCCGCGTTACTGGCCGCGACGCGCTATGCCTTTCAGCACCAGTCAGCCTCGTTGATCTCCCAGCATTCCTCGACCAGCTTCTCCAAGTCGGTAGTAGTAAGTCCTACTCGACGGAGTTCCCATGGGTAGATAACGTCAACGAAATTCGAGACAAAGGCCTTCGGCGAGAACTCGACGGAAGACTTGTGCTCAAACTTCGCTCTCGCGACCGCACCAACGCCTGGCTTGCACTTCCGGAGATCGTCGACTGGGCCCGCACGGACGGATTCACCTACACAAATCCAAAACCACAGTTTAAGGTCGATGATCTACACCTAGATTCATTTCTCGACTCGATGGGGTCAGCTCTTGGTTCGCTCGATCTGCTAGCCCTAAAGAAGAGACGAGTGCTTGCCCTAGATAAGGATGGAGTTGAGTTCGACCACTGGAATGCCTACCATTGTCTGTACGCAGAGATTGAATCGGAGAAGGATGTCTTCCTACTAACGAATGGGCATTGGTATCGCATAAACCGAGAGATTGTAGCGGAGATCCGCGCCTGGTACGACCACCTGCCAATCGACAACGGACTGCTCCCGGAGATGCGAATTAAGGAGTCCGAGCCAGAGTACAACCAGCGAATAGGCTCTCAGGCTGGCTACACGTTGTTTCACAATACAATTGTACACCTTCCACTGAACCGTGGTGGCATAGAATTCTGTGACCTACTTGCCTTGTCGGCCTCGTCTGTTGACCTGATTCACGTGAAGCGATTCAGGAAGTCGGATCAACTAAGTCATCTCTTCTCGCAAGGTACTACGGCAGGGATGCTATTCAAGACATCTCCTGAGTTTCGAAAAGCTCTCTGTGAGAAGGACCAATCCCAGCCGATTGGCGGCCTCCTGGCGGAGGAGCCCGTCAGAGGAAAGTTCCGGATAGTGTTCGCAATCGCAAGCAGTTCGGAGGGCAGGCTAAATCTGCCTCTGTTTTCGAAGATCTCCCTCAAGCAGGCAATCCGCTGGCTTGAGGGTCTTGGGTATTCCACGCTACTGTGCAAAATACAGATTCCCCCAGAGGAGCGGAAGAACTTTAAACCCAGAGGCAATCGAACTCGTAAGGTTTTCTAAGGTGTCTCATTGTTCTTCGCTCGCAACAATGAGTCGGGTCGCGAGGCGAGCCACCGAGGAGGCACGGATGGTAGAGCCTTCGTCTTGCCTGACAGAGGTTGCGACAGCAACCCAGCGCTAAGGAGCAGGCACTCCCAAGAACTCGAGATCCAGCACCTCTCGGCTTCTTGAGCCCTGCAGGACTGTTAGTCCGCTACAGTAGTATCAGAAACTCGTCGACCGAGAGCCCCGCGCTCCGGATCAAGGCCCTCAACGTGCCCGTCGAGAGTTCTTTGTGCTGGGGGATCGAAAGATTGGCTCGCTCGCCGGCCTTTACCAGCACCAAGTGGCTGCCGACCTGCCCGATGGGCTGCCAGCCGGCCCGCTGGAAGGCCTTGGCAGCTTCCTTACCCGAGATGTTGCCGAGCTTTCCCACCCGACTCCGCCCGGCTCAGACGGCAACGACAATGGGCATCGAGGTTCCGTTGCGCTCCAGAGCCGCCACTGCCTTCTGATCCTCGGCCCAGAGCCACGCCACGATCGCCTCCTGGATGTTGTCCAGGGCTTCCTTCTCATCTCGACCCTGGGAGACACATCCGGGAAGCGCCGGGCACTCGACCACGACCCACCCGTCTTCGGCCTGTTCGAGAGTCACGTGGAAGATCATGGTGCGGTCCTCGGACGGAAGTGATCCTAGCAGGCCGCGCTTCAGCCCGGTGCTCGGTTCCCGATCGCCTCCACCACCGCCAAGGCGGTGGCCAGGGCCTGGCGGGCCTCGGCGCCGGAGACAGTACGCGCCCCCTCGCCGCGGCAGGCGGCGAGGAAGGCCTCGAGCTCCCGCTTCAGGGGCTCGTCGCGCTCGACCGGCAGATCCGCGGGCACGATGGCGCGGGCGCCGCCGCGCTCGTCGAGACGGAAGCCCTTGACCTCCTGCTCGATGTAGTCGAGCGAGTAGTAGCAGCTCGGCAGGAAGGCGCGGAGCTTGCGCACCCGGTCGGCCGACACCCGCGAGGCGGTGAGGTTGGCCACGCAGCCGGAGCCGAACTCCAGCCGCACGTTGGCGATGTCGATGCGCGGCGAGAGCACGTTGATGCCCGTGGCCCGGACCTCGGCGAGCGGGCTCGGGTCCAGGGCGTGGAGGATCTGGAGGTCGTGAATCATCAAATCGAGGACCACGTCCACGTCGAGGCTCCGCGGGGTGAAGGCGGCCAGCCGCTGTACCTCGACGAAGCGGGGCGGCGTGCCCAGCGCCAGCAGCGCCGCCACCGCCGGGTTGAAGAACTCGACGTGGCCGACGGCCAGCACCGGCCGCGGCCCGCCGGCCGAGGCCGCGGCGGCGATCAGGCCGTCGGCCTCCTCGAGGCTCGCCGCCAGGGGCTTTTCGATCAACAGATGCTTGCCCTGGGCCAGGAGCTCGCAGCCCAGCGCCGCGTGATCGACCGTGGGCACGGCGAGCACCAGGGCGTCGCAGCCGGCGGCCAGCTCCTCGATGCCGGGCGAGACGGGCACCCCGCGCTCGGCGGCGATGGCGGCCGCGGTCTCCGGGTTCTTGTCGTGGAAGCCCACCAGGCGCGCGCCCGGCATCTGCGACAGCAGCCGGATGTGGTGGCGGCCCATGCCGCCGGCGCCGACGACGCCGATCGCGACCTCAGCCACGTTCACGCTCCACCGTCCTCGCCCTCCTCGGCCGCGCCTTCCCCTCCGCCCGCCCGCCCGCCCCGCCTGCCGGGGAGGGCCTTGGCGACGCCGCGCTCGGTGCTCTCGACGAAGCTCGCCAGGTGCTCGACCGCCTCCTCGCCGGGGAAGTCGGAGCGCATGCGCGCCAGGGCCTCGGCGGTGGCCAACTTGGAGCGCAGCAGCAGGCGCAGGGCCTTGCCCAGGCGGGCGACCTGCTCGTCGCCGAAGCCCTTGCGCTTCAGGCCGATGGTGTTGAGGCCGTAGCACAGCGGCTTGGCGCCCACCGTCTTGCAGAACGGCAGCGCGTCGAGGGTGAGCACGGTGTAGCCGCCGATGTAGGCGTGACGGCCCACGCGGCAGAACTGGTGCACCGAGGAGTAGGCGCCGATGGTGGCGTCGTCCTCCACGCTGACGTGGCCGGCCAGGGTGGCGCCGTTGACGAACAGCGTGCGGCTCCCCACCTGGCAGTCGTGGGCTACGTGCGAGTAGGCGAGGAAGTAGTTGTCGTCGCCGATCGAGGTTACGCCGCCGCCCTTACCGGTGCCGCGGTGCACGGTGGTGAACTCACGGAACTGGTTGCGGTCGCCGATCTCGAGGAACACCTCCTCGCCGCCGAATTTCAGATCCTGGGGCTCGAAGCCGATCGCCGCCATGGGGAAGATGCGGTTGTCGCGGCCGATCCTGCTGGGGCCCTGGACCTGGGCTCCGGCGCCCACGCTGCTGCCGGCGCCGATCGAGACCCGGGCCCCGATCACGGCGTGCGCGCCGACCGTCACGCCGTCGCCGAGCTCGGCGCCGGGATCGACCACCGCGGTCGGATGGATCTGGACTGCCATCGCCGGGGCCTAGAGCCTCACCACGTCACCGGTCCACCATTGCCGAGGACAGGATCGCCTCCGCCGCCAGCTTGCCGTCGACCAGGGTCTTGGCGGAGAGCCGGCAGGCGTTGAGGCGCATGACGATGACCTCGACCTCGTAGAGCGCCTGGTCGCCCGGCACCACGGGCCGCCGGAAGCGCGCCTTCTCGATGCCGGCGAAGTAGGACAGCTTCTGGTCGCGGTCGGCACGGTGGTGGAGGGCCAGCAGGCCGCCCGCCTGCGCCATGCCCTCGATCAACAGCACGCCGGGGACTACCGGGTGGCCGGGGAAATGGCCGACGAAGAACTCCTCGTTGATGGTGAAGTTCTTGACCGCCACGATGCGCTTGCCGGGCTCGAGCTCGATCACCTTGTCGACCAGCAGGAACGGATAGCGGTGCGGCAGGATCGCCTGGATCCAGCGGATGTCGAACGGCGGTTGGTCCTGGGCTGCCTCGCTCATCGCTCCTCCCCCTCTCCTTCCCTGCCGCTCGCTTCCTTCCCGCCTCGCTCGCTGCTGCCGCCCGGCGCCTTCTCTTGGGCCTTCTCCTGGGCCTTCTCCACGGCCTTCAGCCGGCGCAAGATCTCGGAGAGCCGAGGCAGGGCCGCGACCTGGCGCCGCCAGGCGGCCAGCCCGACCGCCGGGATGCCCGCGTGCTGGCCCTCGGCTACCGAGTGCAGCAGGGCGGATTTGGCGGCGACCACGACGCCGCTCCCCACCTCGAGATGGCCGCCCACCCCCGCCTGCCCCGCCAGCACCACGCCGTCGCCCAACCGCGTGCTGCCCGCGATGCCGGCCTGGCCGCAGAGGATGGAGGCCTTTCCGACCCGCACATTGTGGCCTACCTGCACCAGGTTGTCGACCTTGGAGCCGGCGCCGATGCGGGTCTCGCCGAGAGTGGCGCGATCGACGGCCGAGTTGGCGCCGATCTCGACGTCCGCCTCCACCACCACGCGGCCGACCTGGGGCACCTTGTGGTGCACCCCGCGGTGCGTGGCGTAGCCGAAGCCGTCCGCCCCCAGCACGGTGCCGGCGTGTACCGCGGTGCGCTCGCCCAGCTCGACGCCGTCGTAGAGGACGACGTGCGGGTGGAGCACGGCCCCGGCGCCGATCGCGCAGCCTCGCCCGACCACCACCTGGGCGTGGAGCACGGCGCCGGCGCCGACCATCGAGCCCTCTCCCACCACTACGTAAGGGCCGAGGTGGGCGGAGGGGTCGATCACCGCTCCCTCGGCCACTACCGCCGTGAGGTGGATGCCGGGCCGCGGTGCGCGCGGCGGGTGGAAGAGCGCGAGGGCCTTGGCCAGCGCCAGGGCCGGGTCGTCGGCGAGCAGCAGGTTGCGGGCGGCGAGCTCTCGGTCGGCGCCGGCGGCCGGCGCCGTGAGCAAGGCTCCCGCTCGGCTGGCGAGGGCCGCGGCCCGGTACTTCGCCTGGGTCAGGAGCGAGAGGTCGGCAGGCCCGGCGTCCTCCAGGGTCTTGACCCCGGAAACGACGAGCGCCGGGTCCCCGTGGACCCGGCCGCCGATCTCGTTCGCCAGCTCTCCCAGGGCGAAGGTGCGCTCGCCCACCTGGATCTCAGGTCCCCGCCGGTGCCGCCGCCGCCGGCGTCGAGTCGAGGCGCTGGATCACCGAGACGGTGATGTCGATGCCCTCGGCGGCATACACCAGGCCGCTGTCGAACTTGCGCAGGATCATGGTGTAGGCGCCTTCCTTGCCCACCTGGGTGATGATCGGCATCACTCGCCGCTCGATCTCCTGCAGGGCCTTGGCCTGGCGCTGATTGAACTCGCGCTGCGCGTCGTCGGAGGCACGCCGCAGGTCGATGGTCTTCGACTCGGCCTCCTTCTGCAGCTCGGCGAGCCGCTCGGCGGCGAGCGACAGGCGCCCTTCGGCGATCCGCTTGTTGAGCTGGTCGAGCTCGTCCTTCCTGGCGTTGAGCCGGCCCTCCTGCTCCTTGCCGTACTGCTCGAGCTGAGCCAGGGCGGCCTTGCCGGCGGCCGAGTCGGTGATGATGCGCTGCACGTCGATGACGGCGATCTTGACCTGGCCGCTCTGGGCCGAGGCCGGCGAGGCGGTCACCGCCAATGCGGCGACGACGAGACCGGCCAGGCGGCCGGTGAATCCATGACGAGACATCCCTGCTTTCTCCTTCAATCGAGTTAGGCCCTCAGAACGAGGCTCCGACGCTGAAGCGGAAGGTGTCGAAATCGTCGCCCGGCAGCTCGGTGAGGTTGCGGGCGTAGATGAAGCGCAGCGGCGCACCGAACACCGGCACCAGCAGGCGCAGCTCGGCGCCCGCCGTCCAGCGCAGGTTGCCGAGGTCAGGCGACTGCTTGACCAGTGCCCCGGTCGAATCGCGGAAGTCGCTCCACACGTTGCCGCCGTCGGCGAACAGGATCATGCGAAACGGGCCGCCCAAGAGGAAGTGGTACTCGACGTTGATCTGGAGGTACTTGTCGCCCCCCAGCTCGAAGAAGCCGAACTCGGGGTCGATGACGATGCGGTCCAGGTCGTCGCGCACGAAGATCGAGTTGTAGCGGTGGCCGCGGATCGAGTTCTCGCCGCCCATGCGGTAGCGCTCGAAGGGGTTGAGCGGGCGGTCGCGGCGCACGCCCGTGGAGTCGACGAAGGTCCCGAACGGCTCCACCAGGCCAGCCTCGATGTTGAAGCCCCACACCGTGCGCACCGGGTAGCGGGTGGAAGGGTGGAAGAAGGTGTAGCCCACCTCCGGCCGGTAGAGATAGTTGTTGCCGCCGAGGAAGCCGCCCGAGACGTCGACCGAGGCGCGGATGCGCTGGCCGCGGGTGGGCTCGAAGCGGTTGTCGATCGAGTTGTAGGTCCAGCCCGGCCGCAGCGAGGAGTTCTCGATGTCCTGGCGGAAGTTCTGCGTCGGGTCGTCGTCGTTGACGATCTCCTGCTCCTGGCTGGCCCGGGTGTAGCTCACCGCCACGCTGTTGAAGAGGCCGAACGAGCGCCCGTAGGTGATCACACCGCCCTGGCTCTCCTGCCGGTAGAGGTTGTTCTGCGGGCTGTACTCGATCTCCTGGCGGAAGACCTGGGCGCCGAAGCTCTGCGGCCGGTCGAGGAACCAGGGCACGAAGTAGGAGACGTCGAAGATGTCGCGCTGGGTGCCGCTCTCGACCGACACGCCCAGCGTCTCGCCGCGGCCGAGGAAGTTCAGGGTACGGAACGAGACCTGGCCGAAGAAGCCCTGGGTCTCGCTGTAGCCGGCCCCGAACTGCAGCTCGGTGCGGTTGTCCTCGGCGCCGACGAAGGTCAGGTCGACCTGCTTTTCCTCGTTCTTGGCGTCGAACTTCACCGGCTCGCCTTCGTTGAGCTTGTAGTAGCCGAGCTGGTTGACCTTGTAGACGCTGTTCTTGACCCCGCCCAGGTTGATGAACATGCCCTCCTGCACCCTGAGCTCGCGGCGCAGCACCTTGTCGCGGGTCGAAGTGTTGCCCTCGAACTCGATGCGCCCGACCTTGAACTGGTCGTTCTCGCGGATGTGCACCACCAGGTCGGCCACGTAGTCCGGGCGCTCCACCAGCTCGGGCTCGACGCGCGAGAAGATGTAACCCGAGTTGTCGTAGGCCTGCTTGACCTTCTCCAAGCCCTTGTCGATCAGGTCGCTGCGCAGCCAGTTGCCGGGCCGGGCCTCGATCAGCGACAGCAGGTTCTTCTCCTGGAACTTGGTGTTGCCCTCGACCGAGATGGTGCCCAGTTTCCAGCGCTCGCCCTCGTCCACCGGCACCACCAGCACCAGCCGGCGCTTCTCGCCCTCGGCACGCACCTCGATCTTGGGCTCGCCGACCAGCACGTTCTTGTAGCCGGCGCCGCGGTACAGGTCGCGCACCTTGGTGAGGTCCTCTTCCAGGTTGGCCGGGTTGTAGATGTCCTTCTTCAACACCCGGGCGAGGGGGCCGCTCTCCTTGGTCTTCTTCATCACCCAGCGCAGGCGCAGGTCGCCGAACACCTCGTTGCCTTCGAAGTCGATGTCGCCGATGCGCACCCGATCGCCTTCGTCCACCGTTACGTTGGCCCGCACCTCGCCCTTGGAGAGCTCTTCGTAGGAGATGTTGATCGAGGCGAAGCGATAGCCCTTCTCGCGGTACATCTCCTCGAGCAGGGCCTTGAGCGCCGCGATCTGGCCGCGGTCGAGGGGCCGCCCCTCGCCGAGGTCGATCTGCTCGCGGGCGATGCGGTCGCCGATATCGGTCTTCGACAGGCGCTTCAGGCCCACGTACTCGATCGAGCGCAGCACCGGCCGCTCCTTGATCTTGACCACCAAGCGCACGCCCTCGCCATCGGGGAAGGCCTCGACCGAGAGGTCGTCGACCAGGCCGCGGGCCCACAGCTCCTTGATCTTGGCGTCGAGCTGGACCTCGTCGAGCTTCGCCCCCGGCGCCAGGCCGAGGTAGAAGAGCACCGCGTCCTCCCCGAGCAGCGACAGTCCCTCGATCTGGATGGTGGTGATGGTGCGGCCCCCGAGCTCCTGGCCGGCGGCCGGCGGGGTCAGGAGGCAGGCGGCGAGCGCCAGGCACAGGGCCACGGCCAGCAGACCCGGGCTGCCGGTGGCGGGCCGCGGCGCGCGCAGCGCGGGCGAGCTTTCGATCGTCGTCTCCATCCTTCCCCCTGCCGAACCGTGGCTTATAGCTCGGCGCGCAGCTTGTTTGCAAGACCTCTGCCGGCAAGACCTCGCCTCGGGCCGGCCGGCCCGGCGAGGGGCGGGTGGGCCCGCCGACCGCGCCTAGTGCTCTTTCCCCACCGCTTCCCGGGCGAACCAGTGGAACTGGAGCCGGCCCTCCTCGAGCGTCACCTCGATCAGCTCGATGGGCTCGTTGCGACGCTGGATCAGGATCTCGGAGACGGCATCCTGGATGTGGCGCTGGATCTGGCGGCGCAGCGGCCGCGCGCCGGTCGAGGGGTCCACCCCCGCCTCGGCGAGCAGCCACAGCTTGGCGGCCTCGGTGAGCTCGACCTTGAGGCCGCGGTCGGCCAGGGTCTGGTTGACGTCGGCGAGCAGGATGTCGACGATGGAGCGCAGCTCGCGCTCCCCCAGCGGGTTGAAGACGATGATCTCGTCCAGGCGGTTGATGAACTCGGGCGAGAACGAGTGTTTGAGCTCGGCCAGGATCTCCTCTTCGATGCGGTGGAAGTCGGCCGCCGCGTCGCCCTCGCCGAAGCCCATGCGGCCGCCGCGCATCACGAACTTGCTGCCGATGTTCGAGGTCATCAAGACCAGGCTGTTCTTGAAGTCGACGTGGTTGCCGTAGGCATCGGTCAAGAGGCCGTCGTCGAGGATCTGGAGCAGCAGGTTGGCGACGTCCGGGTGCGCCTTCTCGATCTCGTCGAACAGCACCAGGGAGTAGGGCTGGCGGCGGATGCGCTCGGTGAGCTGCCCGCCTTCCTCGTGGCCGACGTAGCCGGGCGGCGAGCCGATCAGCTTGGAGACCGCGTGCTTCTCCATGTACTCGCTCATGTCGAAGCGCACCAGTGCCCGCTCGCTGCCGAACAAGAACTCCGCCAGCCGCCGCGCCACCTCGGTCTTGCCCACTCCCGAGGGGCCGAGGAACATGAACGAGCCCACCGGCCGCTGCGGGTTCGAGACCCCCAGCCGCGAGCGTCGGATGGCGCGGCTGATGGCCGAGATGGCGCGGTCCTGGCCCACCACCCGCTTTTTGAGCGTGGTCTCCATGCCCATCAGCTTTTCGGCCTCGGCGGTCTCCAGGCTGGCCACCGGGATGCCGGTCCAGGAGGAGATCACCTCTTCGACGTCGTGGCGGGTGACCTCGAGCTGGGCCCCCTCCTCGGCCGCCAGGCTCATGCGCTCCAGGTCCTCGCGCAGCTCGATCTCCCGCTCGCGCAGGTAGACGGCGCGCTCGAAGTCCTTGTCCGAGATGGCGCCCTTCATCTCCGAGACCACCTGGCGGATCTCCTGCTCCAGGCGGCGCAGGTTCTGGGTGTCGCGCACCCGGCGCAGCTTGACCCGCGCCCCGGCCTCGTCGATGACGTCGATCGCCTTGTCCGGCAGGTGGCGGTCCGGAATGTAGCGGCTGGACTGGTAGATGGCCAGGCGCAGCGCCTCGTCCGCGTAGCGCACCTTGTGGAAGGACTCGTAGCGGTCCTTGATGCCCTCGAGGATCGACAGCGTCTCGAGGTCCGAGGGCGGCTCGACCTGGATGGCCTGGAAGCGGCGCAGCAGCGAGCGGTCCTTCTCGATGTACTTGCGGTACTCCTTGAGCGTGGTGGCCCCGATGCAGGAGACCTCGCCCCGCGACAGCGCCGGCTTCAAGATGTTGGCAGCGTCGAGCGAGCCCTCGGCCGAGCCGGCGCCGATCAAGGAGTGGATCTCGTCGATGAAGACGATCAGCTCGCTCGACTCCTTGAGCTCCTTCAGGATCCCCTTCAGCCGCTCTTCGAACTGGCCACGGTACTTGGTGCCGGCGACGATCAGCGACAGGTCGAGGGCGACGATCCGCTTCTGGGCGAGGAAGATCGGCACCCCGCCGGTGACGATGCGCTGCGCCAGGCCCTCGACGATCGCCGTCTTGCCGACCCCCGGCTCGCCGATCAGGATGGGGTTGTTCTTGGTGCGCCGCGAGAGGATCTGGACGATGCGGTCGACCTCGTCCTCGCGGCCGATCAGGGGGTCGAAAGTGCCCTCGGCCGCCAGGGTGGTCAGATCGCGGCCGTACTCGGTCAGGAACGGCAGCTCCTTCTTCTGCTGCGAGGCCTCGCGTTCCTTGGCGATCGACAGCGCCTCCTCGCGCACCGCGAAGATGTCCAGGCCGTGCGAGGAGAGGATGCGCATCGCGAGGCACCCTTCGACCCGCAAGATGCCGATCAGCAGGTGCTCCGAGCCCACCGCCTGGTGCAACATGCTCTCCGCCTCGTGCGAGGCGTAGGCGAGCACCTTCTTCGACTCCTCGGAGAGCGGCAGCTCGGCGGTCGAGGAGATGCGCTCCACGAACACCCGCTCGCCCTCGATCTCCTTCCGGATCTCCTCCGCCTTGATCTGGAAGCGGCGCAGGATCTCGCCGACCGTGTCCTCGCCCTCACGCAGGATGCCGAGCAGGATGTGCTCCGACTCGATGACCCGGCTGCCGAGCTTGGAGGCCTCGTAACGGGCGAAAAACAACGCCCGGCGGGCTTTCTCGTTGTACTTTTCGAACATGCCGGCGGTCAGTCGGGCATCGCGGCGGGAAGGGGCTGCAGCACGCCGTTCTCCAGGCGAAAAATCTTAGCACAGCGACCGGCGAGCTCCGGGTTGTGGGTGACCAGCACGCCGGTGGTGCCGTGGCGCGCCTGCAGCGCCAGCAGCAGCTCGAAGACCGCGCCGCCGCTCGCCGGGTCGAGGTTGCCGGTGGGCTCGTCGGCGAGCAGCAGGGGCGGCTCGAGGAGCAGAGCGCGGCAGATCGCCACCCGCTGGCACTCGCCGCCCGAGAGCTGGCTCGGGAAGTGGCCCAGGCGGTCTTCGAGCCCCACCTCGACCAGCAGGCGCCTCGCCTTCTCCCACGCCTCGGCCGCGGCTAGGCCGGCGATCCGGCCCGGCATCATGACGTTCTCGATCGCCGTAAAGTCCGGCAAGAGCTGGTGGAACTGGAACACGAAGCCCACCGTGCGGTTGCGGAAGGCGGCGAGCTCGCCGGCGCCCAGGCGGCCCACGTCGCGACCGGCGATCTCGACCGTGCCGGCGTCCGGCACGTCGAGGGCGCCGAGCAGGTGGAGCAACGTCGACTTGCCCGAGCCCGAGGGGCCGACGATCGCCACCAGCTCCCCGGGCTCGATCTCGAGGTCCACTCCTTTCAAGACCTCGACCGTGCGCCGGCCGTCGACGTAGGCCTTGGCGAGCCCCGCGGTGCGGACCGTCACGCTCATCGCCGCATGGCCTCCACCGGGGACAGCAGCGTGGCCCGCCGCGCCGCGAACAGCGAACAGGCGAGCGACACCCCCAGTGTGAAGGCCACGACCGCGGCCAAGTCCAGCGGCTGCACCCAGAACGGCACGTAGTGGATGAAGTAGACCTGCCCCGGCACCGCGAGCAGGCGCTCGCGGTCGAGCACCAGGGAGCCGACGACCCCGATCGTGCCCCCCACGGCGAGGCCGATCCCGGCCAGGATCGCCCCCAGCAGCAGGAAGGCCCGGCGGATCGACTGGCCGCGCGCCCCGCATGCCTGGAGGATGCCGATCTCCGGCCGCTTGCTGGCGATCAGCAGCGCCAGGTCCGCCACCAGGGCGAGGGCTGCGACCAGGATGACGAGGGCGATGGCGACGAAGGTGAGCACTTTTTCGAGCGCCAGGGCGAAGAGCAACGGCCGGTTGAGGTCGCGCCAGGTGCGCACCTGGACACCGGCCGGGGCCCCGGCCGAGTCGCCGCCCGCCGGTGAGACGGCTTCGGGGGACAGGCCGGCGAGCGCCGCCGCCAGCCGCGGCGCCACCGCGAGGGCGGCCTCCAGGCCCCCAGCCTCCACCTCCAGGGCACGGCGGTTGGTCCCCAGCAGGCTCTCGGCCACCGCGAGCGGCAGGGCGGCGCGGTCGGTCTCGTCGGTCACCGAGCTCGAGAAGGTGCCGGAGAGCGGAAGGCTCCGCACCCGGGGCTGGGGGCCGAACGGCGTCAGGGTCGGGCGCGGCGAGGCCACCTCGAGGCTCTCACCGGCTTCGAGCCCCCAGCGCGCGGCGAGCGAAGAGCCGACGTAGAGCCCCGGCGGCCCGCCGCTCGCCCCGGGAAAGCCACGCGGCACGCTGCCGTCGAAGCCGTGCAGCTCGACCGGCTGCACGCGGCCGGCGGACAGCAGCCATCCCCGGCCCTTGAGCGTCAGGTGTACGCCCTGGACGCCGGGGACCGCGGCGGCCGCGCGGCGGAAGAGCTCGGGATCGGCGCCGGCCGGCAACGCCACTTCGATCTCCGGGGTGCGGGCCAGGATCTGCGCCTTCAAGGCGCGCTGGAAACCGGAGAGCATGGCGAGGGCGAGGATCAGCGCCGCCACCCCGAGAGCGATCGATCCGGTGGCGACCACCGAGAGGAAGGTGGCCAGGGCGTCGCGCCGCGTGCTCTTCAGGTAGCGCAGGGCGAGCAGCAGCGGCAGAGGCAGGCCGAACGACCGCGGCCAGGGTCGCTTCATCCCTACCCCGGCCGTAAGAGCGGGAACAGGATCACGTCGCGGATCGAGCTCTGGTCCGTGAACAGCATGGTCAGGCGGTCGATGCCCACACCCTCGCCGCCGGCCGGCGGCATGGCGTGCTCGAGGGCCAGGATGTAATCGGCGTCGAAGCGGTGCGCCTCCTCGTCGCCCGCGGCGCGCGCCGCGAGCTGCTGCCGGAAGCGGTCGGCCTGCACCGCCGGGTCGTTGAGCTCCGAGAAGCCGTTCGCGATCTCCATGCCGCCGACGTAGAGCTCGAAGCGCTCGGTGAAGCGCGGGTCGTCAGGTTTCTGCTTGGAGAGCGGCGAGACCTCGACCGGGTGGTCGATGATGAACACCGGCTGGATCAGGTGCGGCTCGGCGACCTGCTCGAAGAGCGCGAGCAGCAGGTGGCCGAGACTGCGGGCAGGCGGCGGCTCGACGCCCCGGCGCTCGAGCTCCGCGAGCACCGACGCAGGATCCTCCAGGCGCTCGGCCGGCACCTCGCCGTAGCGCACGATGGCGTCGCGCATGGTGAGCCGCGGCCACGGCGTCGAGAGGTCGATGGCCTGGCCGCGGAAGCTCAGCCGGGGCTCGCCGGCGAGCGCGGTCGCCAGCTCTACGATCAGCTCCTCGGTGAGCTTCATGGGCGCGTGGTAGTCCACGTAGGCCCAGTAGAACTCGAGCATCGTGAACTCGGGGTTGTGCTGGGTCGAGATCCCCTCGTTCCTGAAGTTGCGGTTGATCTCGTAGACCTTGTGCAGGCCGCCCACTACCAGCCGCTTGAGGAACAGCTCGGGCGCCACCCGCAGGTAGAGCTCCAGGTCCAGCGCGTTGTGGTGGGTGGCGAAGGGCCGCGCCACGGCGCCGCCGGCGATCGCCTGCATCATCGGCGTCTCGACCTCGAGGAAACCGCGAGCGTCGAGGAAGCGGCGGATGCCGGCGGTGAGCGCCGCCCGCGTCTCGAACACGCGACGCGACTCGGGGTTGGTGGCGAGGTCCAAATAGCGCTGCCGGTAGCGCAGCTCGACGTCGGTCAGGCCGTGCCACTTCTCCGGCATCGGGCGCAGCGCCTTGGCGAGGAAGGTGAGCGAGTCGGCGGCGAGGGTCAGCTCGCCGGTGCGGGTGCGGGTCAGCGAGCCGGCGGCCCCCACGTAGTCGCCCAGGTCGAGGTTGTCGAGCACCAGGCGCGAACCCTCCGGCAGCTCGGCCTTCCTCACCAGGACCTGGAGCTTTTCGCGGCCGTCGTGGAGATCGAGGAAGGTCATCTTGCCAAACGAGCGCAGGGCTCTCAAGCGCCCGGGCACGGCCAGGCGGATCGCCTGCCGCTCGAGATCCTCGAGCGTGGCCTCGCCGTAGCGCGCCTTGACCTCGGCGGGCTCGGCGTCCGCGTCGAAGCGGTTCGGGTAGGGGTTGACGCCCGCGGCCACCAGGGCCTCGAGCTTCTTCCTGCGCTGCGCGATCTGTTCGTCGAGCTCGGACATGCGGCCGGCACGATACTGCATTTCGCGCCCTGCAGTACCGCGCCGGCCGCCGGTCAGCGAGCCGCAGGGCGACCGCTAACCGTAAGGCGACTGGTTGACGGGCCGCAACGAGATCCCGAGTCGTCGCGCGCGCGACCGGATCGAGCTCTCCGTGCGCCCGAGCTTCAGGCCGATGACGCGCGTCGGCGTGTTGCCGCGCACCAGCACCCGAAGCTCCCGGTCGTCCTGGCTGGTCCAGGGGTTGCCGGTGTTTCGGGTGGATTTGGTCACTCGGTTGGGTTTGGTCACTCGGTCGGGCTGGGGCAGCCGATTGGACTGGGGCAATCTGTTGGACTGGGCCATCCTCGGTTTCCTCCTGCTAGGCAGATTCTTCCTCTCGAGGCGCGCCTCCCTCTGCGGGAAGGCATCCAGCGGTGGATTGTGCAAGGCCAGGGCCAGAAGGCCGCTGCGCTACACTGCGTCGCCATGTCCGAATCGGCCCCCCAACACGGCCCGGCCCCCCAGCCCGGCCCGGCCCCCCACTCCGGCGCGGCCCAAGGCCTCGAGCAGGCGATCGCCGCCTACGACCGCCTCGGCTGGCCGGCGCCGCGGGTGGCGGTGGTCACCGGCTCGGGCCTCGGCGTGGGGCTGGGCGAGCCGGCACACGGGCCGGTACCGCTCGCCGATCTGCTGCCTTTCGCGGTCCACGATGTGATCGGGCACGCGCACGCGGTCGAGCTGCTGCTGCCGCGGCCGGACCGGCCGGTGCTCTACTTCCGTGGCCGCCTGCACGCCTATCAGGGGTACGACGCACACCAGACCGTGATGCCCGTGCGCCTCGCCTCGCGCCTGGGAGCGCGCGTGCTGCTGCTGACCAATGCCGCCGGGGGTCTGCGGCCGCAGTACCGGCCGGGCGAGCTCAAGCTGGTCTGCGATCACCTCAACCTGACCGGTTTGAACCCGCTGCGCGGCGAGCTGCCGGCCGACTGGGGGCCGCGCTTCCCTGACCTCTCGGATGCCTACGACCCCGGCCTGCGGCGCCTCTTCCACGAAGCGGGTGCCGGGCTTGGCCTGGAGCTCGACGAGGGCGTCTACTGCGGCCTGCTGGGCCCGAGCTACGAGACCCCCGCCGAGGTGCGGATGATGACCACTCTCGGCGCCGACCTCGCCGGCATGTCCACCGTGCTCGAGGTGATCGCCGCCCGCCACATGGGCGTGCGCTGCGCCGCGCTGTCGCTGGTCACCAACCTCGGCGTGGGCGTGGTGCCCGGCGCCCTCGACCACGAAGAAGTGCTCGAAGCCGGCCGCGCCGCGGGCGGGAAGGTGGCGGCGCTGCTGCGAGCGGTGCTAGAGCATCCGGAGCTGTTGGGCGAGACGGTCTCCTAGCGGAAACACGCAGCCTGAGAAGCCGTCGCGAGGGGGCCGCGCGCAAGGAGCGCCCCGGCTATGCGCCTGCGGACCCGGCAACCGGAGCGCACACGACAGTTCGTGAGGATTGCCGGGAGGACCCGCGACGCAGCGCCCGGCCCGCGCAGCGGGCTCGTCAGCTCGGCTTCTCGCCCCGCCACGGCTTGTAGGCCAGCAGCCACAGCCCCGAGTAGTCCCGCATCAGCCGCATGCGCAGCAATTGCAGCTCGCGGGCCTCGGCCACGTCGCCGTCGGTCATCGCCTCTTCGATGTAGGGATCGAAGCGGCGCAGGAAGTGGGCGGCCAGGCGGGTGGTGGCCTGGGCGCTCTTGTAGACCGGCGCCTCGCCGGTGGTGACGGTGTCGTCGAGGATGGCGCGGATCTCCGCCACCTCGTCGTTGAGGCGCATGCGCAGCGCCGCCGACTCGAGCAGGAAACGCTCGGCCTCGCGGCGGGCCTCGTCCCCGGAGGTGAAGCGGCGGTAGGCCTCCACCTCGCGCGGCTCGAGGCGCAGGGCGAAGATCTCGGGCCGCAGCACCGCCACGCGGGCGTCTTCGCGCGAGTTGGTGCCCTCGAGCGCCGCCAGCAGCCGCTGGTACTGCTCGGCGAGGAGGTCGGTCTCGCTGGCCATGGCGACCTTTTCCCCTGGCTCTGTCCCGGCCTGCGGCGCGCCCGCGCCCGACGCGGCGGTTCGCGCGCCGCCGGCGACCGTCGGGCCCAGCCGGGGCATCAACGAGCGCATGCGGCGGCGGATCTGCGCCAGGTCGTCGAGCGACAGCTCGTCCCTCTGCCGCCGCTCTTCGAAGCGCTCGATGTCCTGCCGGAACTCCACCAGTTCCTGGTCGAGCTCGCTGCCGACGTTGACCTCTCTGCCCAGCTCGAAGATCTGCTGATAGTCGGTGGCGAGCCGCTTCTCCTCGTCCTGGTACAGCGCCTGGATGCGGTCGCGCAGCTTCAGGTTGGCGTCGACCACGGCGCGCAGCACGTCGGGATGGAGGAACAGCGAGCCCATGGCGTGCTTGATGTGGCGGTAGCGAGGCACCACCTCGCGGTTGGCCAGCTCGTCGAGGTTTCGCACCTGGGCGACCTCGGAGCGGATGCCGGCGATGCGGCGCAGCAGCTCTTCGACCACCGGCGCCGGAGGCGAGCTCTGGCCCAGCCCCTGCCACAGGCCCTTGAGCACTTCGCGTGCCGAGTCTTCGTGGCCGGAGACCAGCCCGGCGTCGCCGCCCCGCTCGTCTCCGGCCAGGCGGGTGAGCAGGAAGTCGAGCTTGTCGATGCGCTGCGGCGGCCAGCCGTCGCCCTCTCGAGCGTAGATGTAGAACTTGATCAACTGGGTCAGGATCTTCTCGGTGGTGTTGCGGACGCGGAGGAAGAAGTGCCGCAGGGAGGCGGGATCGATTCTGCTATCCTCCGCCAACAACGCCGCCATCAGCAGCGCGAGCTGCCGGTCGATGACTTCCAGCCGCTCCCGGACCAGCCCGACCGAGGAGGCGTTCAGGTGGTGCGAGACCTCCTTGAGGTCGGTGTAGACCTCCTGGAAGTCCACGGGGTAGCGCGGCGGCTCGCCGTCGAGCAGGATCTTGTGCAGGCTCCCCACGAACTGGTGGAAGGCCCACGCCGCGCGGAAGCGCTCGGAGGAGTCGACATAACGCCGGTGCAGGGAGCCGAGCTCCTGGACGGTCATGGCTCGTGGACCATCATCAGCGGATCATCGTAGAGCGTTTGCCAGCGAGGAGTGCCCATTGTACGAGAAGGAGCCCGTAGACGAGAAGCAGGCCCCCCGGACCTTGATCCCCCGCCAGGACCTCGAGCGGCGGGTCACCGAGCTGGCGGCCGAGATCAGCCGCGACTACGCCGGCTCGCGGCGCTTCATCGCCATCGGCGTGCTCAAGGGCTCGGTGTTCTTCTTGGTGGACCTCCTGAAGCAGGTCACGGTGCCGGTGGCGGTCGACTTCTTCCAGACCTCGAGCTATGGCGACGCCACCTCCCCCGGCGAGGTCAAGATCCGCAAGGACGTCGACCTCTCGGTGCGCGGCGCCGACGTGCTGCTGATCGAGGACATCGTGGACACCGGCTACACCCTGCGCACCATCCTCGACCTGCTGCGCTTCCGCGGCGCCAAGAGCGTCAAGCTCTGCGCCCTGCTCGACAAGGCGGAGCGGCGCAAGGTGGAGGTGCCGATCGACTACCGCGGCTTCAAGATCGACGACCTCTTCGTGGTCGGCTACGGCCTCGACTTCGCGGAGCGCTACCGCAACCTGCCCTACATCGCCGTGGTCGGCGACGAGGAGACCTGAACTCCATGGAGCTCCACCACACCAACCAGGCACCGGCCGCCATCGGCCCCTACTCCCAGGCGGTCTCCGTCGACGGCTGGGTCTACACCTCGGGTCAGGTGGGCCTCGACCCGGCGACCACGGAGCTGGTCCCCGGCGGCTTCGAGGCCCAGGCGCGGCAGGTGCTCGCCAACCTCGGCGCCGTGCTGGCGAGCGCCGGCTGCAGCTTCGCCGACGTGGTGAAGAGCACCATCTACCTCGCAGACCTCGCCGACTTCGCCGCCTTGAACGCCCTCTACGCCGAGGCCATGGGCTCCCACCGCCCGGCCCGCTCCACCGTCCAGGTCGCCGGCCTGCCCAAGGGCGCCCTGGTCGAGATCGACATGGTGGCGCGCCAGCCGAGCTAGGCAATCTGACACCACGCCCCGCAAGACCCAGGGGCGCCGGCGTGCCCTGCCGCCGGCGGTTTACAACTCCTTACAAAGCCTTTGCACTCCGTTGAAGATCGCGGGGCCGCGGCCTCTCTATCCTCCCTGTGTCGCGCGGGGTCGAACCCGTGCGACGCACGCAGGAAGGAGACCCCATGCCTCGACACCGCTACCTGGTTCTCTTCGTGGCCGCCCTGCTCCTCGCCGCGGGGACGACCTTCGCGCGCCCAGAGCCACCGCTGGGCCCTGCATGGAACGTGGAGATCTCTCACGGCCCCTTCTCCAAGGCCGACACCAGCGGCGACGGGACGATCAGCGCCGAGGAATGGTCGGCGCTCTTCGACACCCTCGACGCCGACGACGACGGGCTTCTCGAGGCCGCCGAGCTCCCGGCGCCGCGGGGTATGGTGGCCGGCGGCTTGCCGGCCGCGGCGCTCGCTCACTTCATCGGCCGTGGCGCCGACACGGACGGCGATGGCAGCGTGACGGCGCGCGAGTGGGAGGCGCGGGTGGCGGCGCTCGACGCCGACGGCGATGGCACGCTCGCCGCCTCCGAGCTGCCGCTGCGCCGCACGGCCGGCATCGAGGAGCTGCCGCCATTCGTGAGCGAGTGGGACGCCGACGGTGACGGGGGCCTCGGAGCCGCCGAGCTCGCGGCGCTCTTCGACGCCGCCGACACCAACGACGACGACACCCTCGGCGAGGAGGAGCTCGGGCCCCGCGGCAGGCGCTGAGCGGCGCCAGGAAGGGAGAACCGCGTGGCCGCCGGCACCGAGCCTGCCCGCTCAGCGCGCTGGTGGGTCGAGCTCCTGTCGCCCAGGGAGCTGCGCGACCGCCGCCTGCTCGAGGGCCTCTCCACCCTCGAGCGGTTGCTGCCCGGCCACGCCGCGGAGGCAAGCGACGAGGAGCGGCCGCTGTTCCTGTGGAGCGCCGGCTGGCGCTCCGGCTCGACCCTGGTGCAGCGGCTGCTGTGCTCGGACTCCGGGACCTTGATCTGGGGCGAGCCCTTCGAGGAGTCGATCCCCGTGCCACGCTTGGCGGCCATGATCGCCGCCTTCGCCAATCCGCTGGCATGCCGGGTCGGCGACGCCTACGACAGGCTCTCCGGCGCGGGGCCGCTGGATCTGCCCGGCCGCTGGATCGCGACCCTCAACCCCGGCCTGGCAACGCTCCGCGCCGCCCACCGGAGCTTCTTCGAGACGCTGCTCCTCGAGCCTGCCCGGCGGCGCGGCTTCCGCCGCTGGGGGGCGAAGTGGGTGCGCGCGACCGCCAGCCACGCCCTCTACCTCCAGTGGCTCTTCCCTGGCGCCAAGCACGTGCTGCTGGTTCGCGATCCGCTCGCCGCCTTCGCCTCCTACAAGGGTCACAGCTGGTATCGCATCAGCCCCTCGGATCGCGTGCGCCGCGCCCTCACCTTCGCGGCGCACTGGCGCCTGATCGCGGAGTCCTTCCTCACCCACCAGCGCCGGCTCGGCGCCCATCTGCTGCGCTATGAGGATCTGATCGCCAAGCCGCAGGCGCTCGACGGGCTGGCGCGCTACTGCGAGATCGAGATCGACCCGGCGGTGCTCGGGCTTCGCGTCGCGGGAGCTCGGCGGCGCCGGCGCGTCACCTTCGCCGATCGCTGGATCCTTCAGCTCCTGACCTTCGACCTCCGGCGGCGGCTCGGCTACACGGCCGCCGCTGCGCCGCTCGCAGGCCTCGCCGCCGATCACGGCGGGCCGGCGGGCTTCTCCGCCCAGCCGATGTAGAGCATCGAGCGGTCGCGGCTCTCGCCGAGGTCGGCGCGGCGCACGGCTTCGAGGAAGCTCAGGCGGCCCTGCTTGCGGGCGCGGAGGATCCAGACCAGGCGCAGGGGGTTGATGCGCGGCTTGAGACCGGTCAGGCCGCGGGGCACCAGGCCGCTGGCGCGAAGCTCGGCCTCCAGCTCCTGGGGTTTGATGAACATCGACCAGTCGTGCAGGTTGGGCGGCATGAAGCTCGTCCAGCTCCACTCCTGGAAGATCTTGATCATCACCAGCTTGCTGGTGGCGGTGCGGTTGATGGTGTCGTAGAGGAAGATCCCGCCCGGCTCGAGCACCCGCGCCGTCTCGCGGACTACGCGCCCGAGGTCGTCGACGTGCTCGAGCACGTCGCAGCAATAGGCGAGGTCGAAGACTTCGTCCGCGAAGGGCAGGGCCTCACCGCTCCCCTGCCGGTAGTCGATGTCGAGGCCCACCTCCGCGGCGTGAGCGCGCGCCACGGCCAGCGACTCGGCCGAGGGATCGATGCCGGTTACTTTGCAGCCGAGCTCCGCGAACTCCTCAGCCAACAATCCGCCGCCGCAGCCGATGTCGAGCGCCGCGAGGCCCGCGGGGTCGCGGCCCAGCTCGTCCACCAGCACCCGGCGCATGTAGCCAAAACGCGCTGGATTGAGCGCCTTGAGCACGTGCAGAAAGCCGTTCTCGTCCCACCAGCTTCCCGCCATGCGGTCGTAGAGCTCGTTGTCGACGGGCAAGTGGGCCTCTCTCGGAAGCTGGCCGGGGCCTCGATCCCGACCTACGACGCCTGGACGCCCGCGGATGAAGGCGCCGCTCCGTCCCGCCCTTCGGACGGCGCCCCGTCCGGCGACGTGTACTGGGAGAGCAGCTCGGCGAGCAGGCCGCTGCGCCCCGCAGCAGCCAGCTCCTCGATCACCGCCCGGCTGCTCGCATCCAGCTCGGGCACCACGCCGAGGTTGCCTTCGCGGGCGAGCGCCGCCAGATCGTAGGCTGCCGCGTCGGCCCAGCGGCCGGCGCGGGCCAGTGCCAAGCCCTGGCCCACGGGCCGGTCCAGGGCGAGCCAGAGCTCGGCGGCGAGCAGCAGGGCGCCGGCGATCTCGCGGTTGGCGGCGCCCCCGAGCGGCAGCCGAGGCAGCGGCCGCGGCAGGAAGGCGCCGAGTCCGCAGCCGGCCGCCACGCGAGCGAACTCGCGCGCCGCGGGCGGCGGGCGGTGGAACAGGGCCTTGAACACCGGTTCGCCCCGCCCCTCGGCCAGCCGGCGGCTCGAGGCCGGCGACAGCTCGAGCGGGAGCGGCTGCGCCACCGCCACGCCCGCGGCGGCCAGGCGCTCGCAGCCCCGGCGGCAGAGCTCGGGGTCGTCGGTCAGCCCGGCGGCCAGCGGCCAGACCGCGGCGCCGCCGCCGGGGATCTGGTCGAGGGCGTCGAGATCGCGGTCGAGGAGCGCCGGCAGCAGGTCGTACACCGCGGTCAGGCCGGCGAGCGGCGCCTCCTCGCCGGGCGCGAGCTGCCATAGCACGGGGGTGCCCTCGGCCAGGCGGGCGACAGCCAGGGCCCGGCGCGCCTCCTCCCCGCCTGCGGCCGCGGGCGGCAGGTAGAGCAGGTCATCGAGCGGGCGCTCGACCTCGACCACGGCCGCGGGCGCCGGCTCTCCGAGGTCCGCGGTCGCGAAGTTGGTCCACGGCGTGTCGGGGCCTGGCCAGGCCCGAGGCGCGTAGCGGACCCACAGCCGGCCCGGGTCGGGCAGCAGCACCGCGAGCCGCGTCGTCTCTGCCATCCTCAGCCCGGCCTCTCGCCCGCCGGCGACGCGCCGTAGAGCGCCATGGCGCGGAGCACGTATTTGCCGAGCACGTCGGCTTCGAAGTTCACGCGGTCGCCCGGCGAGAGGTCGGCGAGCGTGGTCACCGCCAGGGTGTGGGGGATCAACGCCACCTCGAAGCGGTCCTCGGCGAGGGCGGCGACGGTCAGGCTCACGCCGTCGATCGCCACCGACCCCTTGGCCACCAGGTTGGGAGCGAGCGCGGCGGGGAGGTCGAAAGCGAGCACCCTGTGGTCCGTGAGGTCGCGGCGGTCGAGCACGGAGAGCGTCCCGTCCACGTGGCCCTGCACCCAGTGGCCGCCCAGCGGCTCTCCCAGCGACAGCGGCGGCTCGAGATTGACCGCCGCGCCCCGGCGCAAGGCCCCGAGCGTGGTCCGGGCGAGGGTCTCCGGTGCCAGCTCGACGGCCGAACGCTCGGGGTCGCCCTCGACCACGGTCAGGCAGACACCGGCCACCGCGAGGCTGGCGCCGGGCTCGAGCTTCGCCCCCAGCGTGGCCGAGTGGGCGATCGCCAGGCGCACGCCGCCCCGGCCCGACGGCGCCGGGTCGTCGATCACCCGCCCGCGTTCGGCAACAAGTCCCGTAAACATCCGCTGCGATATCCAGTCACCAGGAGGTCTTCGCCCAGGCGGCCCACGGTGAGCCCTTCGAGCACCGGCGCCTCGGCGAGCAGCCCGACTCCCGCGCCGCCCAGCGGCCCGGGCGCGGCCCGGCCGCCCACCAGCTTCGGCGCCACCACGGCGAGGACGCGATCGTAGCAGCCGGCGGCCACGAAGGCGGCCGACACCTCGCCGCCCCCTTCGACGAGCAGGCTCTGCACGCCGCGGCCGGCCAGCTCCGCGGCGACCGCCGCCGGCTCGACCGCCGGCAGGCGCACCACCTCCGCTCCGGCCTCTTCCAGGGACCGCCAGCTCGCGCCGGGCTCCGTCTCGGTGTAGACCACGAGAGGGCCCTCCTCCGCCAGCAGCCTGCTGCCCAGGGGCAGGCGCAGCCGGCGGTCGAGCACCACCCGCAGGTTGGGCCGGCCGGCGAAGCCCAGCCGGCGGTTGAGGCGCGGGTCGTCCGCCAGCGCGGTGCCGACGCCCACCAGCAGGGCATCGTGCTCCTCGCGCAGGGCGAGGGCCCAGCGCCTGGCCCGCGGCGAGGAGATCCAGCGGCTCTCGCCCGAGGCAGCGGCGATCTTGCCGTCCAGGCTCATCGCCCATTTGAGGGTCACACCTGGGCGGCCGAGGCGCTTGGCGGCCAGGTAGTGGAGGTTCAAGAGCGCCGCGCGCTCGGCGAGCGGCCCCACCTCGACGGCGACGCCGGCCTCCCGCAGCCGGGCGAGCCCGCGGCCGCTGACCCGCGGGTCGGGGTCGGCGTGGCAGGCGACCACCCGCGCGATGCCGGCGGCGATCACCGCCTCGGTGCAGGGTGGGGTGCGACCGTAGTGGCTGCACGGCTCGAGGGTGACGTAGAGGGTGGCGCCGGCGGCGCGGGACCCCGCCTGCCGCAGCGCCACGGTCTCGGCGTGCGGGCCTCCGGCCGCGGGATGGAAGCCCTCACCCACCACCTCGTCGCCGGCCACCACCAGGGCCCCAACCCGCGGGTTGGGAGAGGTTCGGTAGCGGCCGCGCGCCGCGAGAACGAGGGCCCGGGAGAGCGCCCGCTCAGCCGACCAGCGCAGAGGCGAACTCCCGCGGCCGGAACTCCACCAGGTCTCCCGGCGCCTCGCCGACCCCGAGATAGAGGATCGGCAGCTTGAGCTCGCAGGCCAGGGCCACGGCCATGCCGCCCTTGGCCGTGCCGTCGAGCTTGGCGAGCAGCACGCCGTCGACCTTCGCCACCTCGAGGAAGCGCTGCGCCTGAGTGAGGGCGTTCTGGCCGGTGGTGGCGTCGAGCACCAGGAGCGTCCGTTGCTCCCAGCCGGCGGCCTCGCGCTCGATCACCCGCCGCACTTTGGCGAGCTCGGCCATCAAGTTGTCCTTGGTGTGCAGCCGGCCGGCGGTGTCGACGAAGACGCGGGTGGCGCCTCGCGCTCGGGCGGCGTGCAAGGCGTCGTAGACGACGGCCGCCGGGTCGGCGCCCGCCGCCTGGCGGATGACGTCCACCTCCAGCCGCTCGCCCCACAGCGCGAGCTGCTCGATGGCGGCGGCACGGAAGGTGTCGGCGGCGGCGAGCACCACCTTGTGCCCTTCGAGCTGGGCGCGCCGGGCGAGCTTGGCGATCGAGGTCGTCTTGCCGACCCCGTTGACCCCGACCACGAGGACCACCGTGGGGCCGGCCGGCGGCGGAGCCGGGGAAGGCGCGGACTCGAGCAGGCCGCGGACCTCTTCGGCCAGCCGCTGGCGCAGGCGGGCCGGGTCCAGCTCGCCGCGCGGGCCGCCCCGAGGACCTGGATCGCGGCGCACCCGCTCCACCACCTCGAGGGACGCCTTGACTCCGAGGTCGGCCGCGAGCAGCAGCTCCTCCAGCGCTTCCAGCGTGCTCTCGTCCAGGCTGGCGCGGCCGGCGACCGCGGCCCCCACCTTCTCGATGATCTCGGTGTGGGTCATGAACAGCCCGCGCTTGAGCTTCTTCCAGAAGCCCTGCTCGGGCTCGGCGGTGGGCAGCTCGCGCTCGGCGGCGAGCTCGAGGGTGGGTTGGCGATCGCTCATCGGCCGGCTATTGTAGCCCCGGCCCGCGAGGACGGTCCTCGCGGCGCGAAAAGGAGAGCTCCCGATGGCCGTCCCTCGTCCCACGACCGGCGACCACCCGCCGTACTACGACTACTACGTGGGGCTGGCGCCCGAGGGCGACATCCTGGCCCATCTCCAGCGGCAGCTCGGAGAGAGCCTGGCGATCTTCGAGCGCATCGACGAGCCGCGCTCGCTCTACCGCTACGCGGCTGGCAAGTGGAGCATCAAAGAGGTGCTCGGCCACCTCGCCGACGTCGAGCGCATCCACTCCTACCGCGCCCTGCGCTTCGCGCGCGGCGACTCGACTCCCCTGCCCGGCTTCGAGCCCGACGATCTGGTGGCCGGCGCCGGCTTCGACGCCGTGCCCTGGGGCGAGCTGGTGGAAGTCTTCCGCCTCGGGCGGGAGGCCAACCTGCGCCTCTGGGCGAGCTTCTCGGAGGAGGCCTGGGATCGCCGAGGGGAGGCGAGCGGCGGCGAGTTCCGCGCCTGCGCCTACCCCTACATCACCGCCGGGCACGAGCTGCACCACCGGCGGGTCATCGAGGAGAAGTACCTCTAGCGCTACCGCCTGGCGAAGGCTTCGCCGGCCAAGAGCAGCGCCGCGTTCTGCAGCTCGCGCCGGGCTACCGCGGAGCGCACCGGCGGCCGCTGCACCAGCACCAGATAGTAGCCGTCGGGCAGCGGCACGGCGTGGATCAGCAGGTCGTCCTGCTCGAACTGCAACAGCGAGGGCTCGCCGAGCCAGTTGGAGGAGGCGATGCGCTCCACCTGCCGCAGATGGATGCCGAGGTAAGCGCCGAGGACGCGCAGCTGGTAGGGGCTGATCTCGGTGCAGGAGAGCTCGATGGTCTCGCCGCTGGGGTCGAGGAACAGGACGCCGATGGCGTTCTCGTTGTTGGCCAACAGGTTGGCGAGCACGTAGCGGAAAGGCATCCTGGCTCCTCGGCGGCTCAGGCGAGCATGGCGGCGCTCACTCGCATCTCCTCGCTCGGCCCCGGCGGCCGCTGGATGGCGGACTCTACCTGACCGGCGTGGAAAGCGGAGAGGAAGGCGGTGACGACCTTGGCGTCGAAGCGAGTGCCGGCGAGCTTCTTGATGGTCTCGACGGCGAACTCCGGCGTGTAGGCCTGCTGGTAGGGGCGGGTGGTGGTGACCGCGTCGAAGGTGTCGGCCACCGAGACGATGCGGGCGATCAACGGGATCTGCTCGCTCTTCAGGGCGTCCGGGTAGCCGCGTCCGTTCCACGCCTCGTGGTGCCAGCGGATGGCGGGGACGATCTCCTTGAGCTGCTCGATGCGGCCCATGATCTCGGCGCCGATCACCGTGTGCAGCTTCATCTGCTCGTACTCCTCGGCGGTCAGCAGCTCGCCTTTCTTGAGGATGCGGTCGTCGACCCCGATCTTGCCCACGTCGTGCAGCAGCGCCCCCAGCCAGACTCGCTGCTGGAACTCCTCGTCGTAGCCCAGGTGGCGGGCCACGGCGCGGCTCAGCGCCGCCACCCGCTCCGAGTGGCCGCGGGTGTAGGGGTCCTTGGCGTCGATCGCCGCCGCGAAGGCGCGGATCGAGCCGATGAACAGCTCGCGGTTCGCCGCCGCCGCGCGCCGGAGCTGGTCGATGTAGCTCTCCAGCGTGGCGCTCATGCGGTTGAAGTGCTCGGCCAGGTCGGCCATCTCGAAGGCCAGGCCCCCGACCTCCACCCGGTGCCCGAAGTTGCCGGCCGCGATCTCGGCGGTGGTGGCGGTCAGGCGATGGAGGGGCTCGCCGATCTTTCGCGACACGGTGACCGCGAAGAGCAGGGCCAGGGCCACCAGCACCAGCGAGGAGAGCAACGTGTTGTAGATCATGCGGTCGACCGCCGCCGAGGCGGCGATGGTGGGCTTCACCACCGCCACCGACCAGCCCGTCAAGCGGATGCGGGAAACCGTCATCTGCAGCTCGCGCCGGCCGCCCTCGAAGCTGGCGGTGAACGCCTGGGTGAAGCTGTCCGGGCTCTTGCCGGCGTCCGCCAGCAGGCCCGAGGCCTCGACCGCCTCCCGCAACCGCTCACCGTGGAGGTTGGCCCACAGCAAGCGGCCCGAGGAGTCGACCAGGTAGACGGCGGCGGAGCCGCCCTGGTCGACCAGCGCCTCGCCCAGCGGCAGGCGCGCGGTGGCCTCGATCACCAGCGTCGCCGGCGGCTCACCCGCAGCCGCGTCGCCGGCCGTGGTGATCGGCACCGCCGCCACCGCCAGCGGGTCGCCGCGGAGGGCGCGCGCCAGGGCGAAGTAAGGCACCGGGCGGGCGCGCACCGCCTGGAACGCCGCTACCAGCTCGGCATCGGCCTGCGGCGAGAGCTCGGCGCGCCGCGCCGTGGGCCCCGCGCCCACGG
Organism: Thermoanaerobaculia bacterium; assembly: GCA_044869805.1. Taxonomy (GTDB): domain Bacteria; phylum Acidobacteriota; class Thermoanaerobaculia; order Multivoradales; family SZUA-115; genus CAWDVR01. Next base: position 32,747 of record JBIOXV010000012.1, read on the forward strand.
CGTCGAGCAGCCGCAGCACGTCCAGCTCGCCGTGCTCGAGGCAGGTCCCGAGGTAGTCCTGGATCCAGGGCTGGCGCAGGCGCTCGGCCACCGCGGCCGGGCCCGGCATCGCCGCGAACGCCTCGCCACACTGTTGGATCTGGCGGCGCAGGGCTCCCAGCCGACCTTCGAGGCCCTGCGACAGCGAGGCCGCCGACTGCGCCAGGAAGCGGCGCTCCTGCTCCACCAGCAGGCCGCGGTTCTGCTGGATCAGCAGCGCGCTGGAGATGGCGAGCGGGATGATTCCGGAGAGCAGCAGGCAGAGGAAGAGGAGGTGGCCGAGCTTGAGGCGGCGCGAGTCGGCCTTGCGGCCGGGCTCGGGAGCAGCCCCTGCCGCGTGCGGGCGGCGGGCCTCCGGCGAGCTGCGGGGGGTCAACGAGGACAAGCCGCCCGGCGCCGCGGCACGCGCCACGCCGCGACCGGTCGTGCTGGCACCGGGCGGGCTGAGTGAGGGCAAGTTGGTTACGCTCCGCGGCGCATTATAGCCGACTGTTTCGTGCTCCACAGCTCAACCAAAAGGCGAAGCAAGGAAGCTCCCGAGCTCGGCCTCGACCTCCGACAGGGGCACCGCGACGCCGATCTTGCCATGGCCGAGGGCCGCCGGCAGCACCCAGGCGAGGCCGGCCTCGCGCGCCTTCTTGTCGCGCCCCATGGCGGCCATCAGGTCCGCGATCGCGAGGTCGGGCAGCGGCGGCAGCTCGAAGCGGCGCACGAGCGCCGCCAGGCGGCCGGCCGGCACCGGGTCCAGGTCTCGCCGCAGAGCCAGGCGGACGGCGAAGAGCATGCCGTAGGCCACGGCCTCGCCGTGGCGCAGGCCCCGGTAGGCCGCCACCGACTCCAGCGCGTGGCCCAGGGTGTGGCCGAAGTTCAGGAGCTGGCGCTCGCCGTGCTCGGCTGGGTCGCGCTCCACCACCTTGACCTTGGCCCGCGCCGCGGCCGCCACCACCGGGGCCAGCGCCTCACCGTCACCGGCGAGCAGGCGCTCGAGGTCTCGCTCCACGAGGGCGAAGAGCTCCGCATCGAGGAGCACCGCCATCTTCACCACCTCGGCGAGGCCGGAGCGCAGCTCGCCGCGCGGCAGGGTCGAGAGCAGGCCCGTGTCCCCCACCACGAAGGCCGGGTGATGGAACAGCCCGACCGCGTTCTTGGCCGCCGGCAGGTCGATGCCGGTCTTGCCGCCGATCGCGGCGTCGACTTGCGCCAGCAGCGTGGTGGGAAGCTGCCCCACCTCGACGCCGCGGAGGTACGCACCGGCCACGAACCCGGCCAGGTCGCCCACGCTGCCGCCGCCGAAGGCCACGATGCGGCTGTCGCGCCTGCCGCCGGCGGCCAGCAGCCGGTTCCACAGCTCGCCGGCCGTGGCCAGGGTCTTGGCGGGCTCGCCCTCCGCGACTTCGAAGACCTCGGAGCGCGCCGCGGCGGCGCGCAAGGCGGCCAGGCGCTCGCCGTGGAGGCCCATCACCCGCGGCGTCGAGACCACGAACAGGGCCCGGCCGCGCGCCCAGGTCGCGAGCTCCAGCGCGGCGTCTTCGAGCGCGCCGTGCCCGATCCAGATCGGGGTCGAGCCCGTCGGGTGGCGGAGATCGAAGCGCGCGCTCGGACTGGACTCGGCGGCGCTCATGGCGATCGATCCTCTGCCGCGGTGCCCGTTGCCGGACCGCGCGCTCTACTCGCGGACGGCGATGCCCAGTTGCTCGAGCTGCAGTGCCTCGACCGCGGAGGGCGCCTCGGTCATCAGGCAGGTGGCCGAGCCGGTCTTGGGGAAGGCGATCACGTCGCGCAGCGAGGCGGCGCCCGCCATCAGCATCACCAGCCGGTCGAGGCCGAGGGCGATGCCGCCATGGGGCGGCGCGCCGTAGCGCAGCGCCTCGAGCAGGAAGCCGAAGCGCGCCTGGGCCTCCTCGGCGCCGATCCCCAGCAGCTCGAACATGCGGCTCTGCACCTCCTGGCGATGGATTCGGATCGAGCCGCCGCCGAGCTCGGTGCCGTTGAGCACCACGTCGTAGGCGCGCGAGCGCACGGCACCGGGATCGGTCGCCAGGAGGTCGAGGTCGCGCGGGTCCGGGCTGGTGAACGGGTGGTGCACCGCCGCCCAGCGCTTCTCCTCCGCGTCGTAGTCGAGGAGCGGGAACTCGGTCACCCACAGGAAGGCGAACTTGCCCACCGGGATCAGGCCGTGGGCGCGCGCGAGCTCCTGCCGCAGCGCTCCGAGCGCGTCCTCCGCGACCTTGCGCGGTGCCGCCACCAGCAGCGCGAGGCCGCCCTCCTCCAGGCCGAGGTCGCCGGCGGCGCCCTCGAGCTCGGCGCGGTTGAGGGCCTCTTTGACCTGGAACTGGATCTCGCCGCCGCGGCGGCGCAGGGTGAGCACGCCGGCCGCGCCGCTGCGCCGCGCCAGGGCCGCCCACTCGTCGACCTGCTTGCGGCTCGCCTCGGCGGCGCCGGGCACGGCGAATCCGCGTACCACGCCGCCCGCCGCCACGGTCTCGCGGAAGCCGCGGAAGCCGCTCTCGCCGAGCCGCGCGGAGAGGTCGTGGATCGGCAGCTCGTAGCGCAGGTCGGGCTTGTCCGAGCCGTAGCGGGCCATGGCCTCGGAGTAGGTCAACCGCGGGAAGGACGCCGGCGGCTCGATGCCGGCGAGCGGGAAGAGGCGCGCGAACAGGCCCTCGACCAGCCGCATGACGTCGCCCTCGTCGACGAACGACATCTCGAGGTCGATCTGGGTGAACTCCGGCTGGCGATCGCCGCGCAGGTCCTCGTCGCGGAAGCAGCGCGCGATCTGCACGTAGCGCTCGAAGCCCGCCACTTGCAGGATCTGCTTGAAGAGCTGCGGCGACTGCGGCAGCGCGTAGAACGAGCCGCGATGCACCCGCGAGGGCACCAGGTAGTCGCGCGCTCCCTCCGGCGTCGAGCGGGTGAGGATCGGCGTCTCGAGGTCGACGAAACCCTGCTCGTGGAAGTAGGCGCGCGCCGCCATCGTCACCCGGTCGCGGAGCAGGAAGTTGGCTTGCAGCTCCGGCCGCCTGAGGTCCAGGAAGCGGTAGCGCAGCCTAGTTTCTTCCGAGGCGTCGGCCGCGGTGTCGGGCGTGAACGGCGGCGGCTCGGAACGGTTGAGCACCAGGGCGCGGTCCGGGATCACCTCCACCAGCCCGGTCGGGATGCGCGGGTTGGGGTTCTCGCGCGCCGCGACCACGCCTTCGACCTCCACCACCCACTCCGAGCGCACCTCGGCCAGGGCCGCGGCCACCTCGGGCCGCTCGTCCGGCCGCACCAGCACCTGCGCCAGGCCGCTCCTGTCGCGCAGGTCGAGGAACATCACGCCGCCGAGATCACGGCGGCGGTGCACCCAGCCGGAGAGCAGCACGGGGCTTCCGATGTCGGTCTCTCGCAGGGTGCCGGCGCCTCGCCGCTCCATGTCCTCGACTCCTTCTCCGCCTCAGCCTGCGGGCCCCAGGGCTTCCCCAGAGCCCTGCGCCGACCCCGAGCCCAGTGCCAAACCCGAACCAAGGGCCAACAAATACTCGTCCTTGAGCGCCACGTAGCGGTCGCGGATCTCGAGGATGGTGCGCGCCTCGTCGGGGGTCAGCGGCCGCACCACCTTGGCCGGCACGCCGAGCGCGAGATGGCCGGCCGGCACCCGCTTGCCGGGCGCCACCAGGGCTCCCGCACCCACCTGCGCGCCGGACTCGATCACCGCGCCGTCGAGCACGCGGGCGCCGATGCCGATCAGGGCGCCGTCCTCGATGGTGCAGCCGTGCACCATGGCGCTGTGGCCGATCACCACCCCGGCGCCGATCGTCAGCGGGTGCGTGCGATAGGTGACGTGCAGCACGGTGCCGTCCTGCACGTTGGTGCCAGCGCCGATCGAGATCGTATTCACGTCGCCGCGCGCCGCGGTGTGGAACCAGAACGACACGTCGTCGCCCAGCTCCACGTCGCCGGCCAGGTGCGCGGAGGGCGCCAAGAACACCCGCTCTCCCAGCTTCGGAAGCCGGCCGCGATAGGGATGGATCGGCATTGAGCTCCTCGGCACCCGCGCCGAAAACGTGGAATCTAGCATGCGGCGGATATGATCCCGTGCCCCCTCATGTCTGACTCCATACCTTCTGGCTCCATACCTTCTGGCTCCATACTTTCCGGCTCGATACCGTCTGGCTCCATGCCCGGCCCCGCCCCTGCGCCGGTGACGATCGACGTCGTGATCCCGGCCCTCAACGAAGAGACGTCGATCGGCCTGGTGCTCGCCGAGCTGCCGCGGCCGCCCGTGCGCCGCATCGTGGTGGCCGACAACGGCTCGCGGGACAAGACCGCCGAGGTGGCGCGCGCCGCCGGGGCGGAGGTGGTGCCCGCGTCGCGTCCCGGCTATGGCAGCGCCTGCCTGGCGGGGCTCGCGCACCTGCGCGCCACCGGCCCGCCGGAGGTGGTGGTGTTCATCGACGCCGACTACTCCGACCATCCCGAGGAGCTCCCCGACCTGGTGGCGCCGATCCTCGCCGGCGAGGCCGAGCTGGTGATCGGCTCGCGCATCCTCGGCCGGCGCGAGCGGGGCGCGCTGCTGCCCCAGGCGCGGGCCGGCAACCTGGTGGCTTGCTGGCTGATCCGCCTGCTCTACGGCCACCGCTACACCGACCTCGGGCCCTTCCGCGCCGCGCGCTGGGAGGCGCTCGAGCGGCTGGCCATGGGCGATCCCGACTTCGGCTGGACCGCGGAGATGCAGGTCAAGGCTCTGCGCTTGCCGCTCTCGGTGGCCGAGGTGCCGGTCTCCTATCGCCGCCGGGTCGGGGTGTCGAAGATCACCGGCACCGTGGTCGGCACGGTGCGCGCCGGCTACAAGATCCTGTGGACCGTGTTCAAGCACTCCTGGAGACCTCGATGAGCGACCGCCAGAGCCACGCCGATACGCTGCCCGTGACCCTGCCCCGGGTCGAGGTGCCGGTCGAGGTCCGCTACGCCGAGACCGACCAGATGGGCTGGGTGCACCACTCGCGTTATCTGGTGTGGTTCGAGATTGCGCGCACCAAGCTCTGCCTGGAGAGCGGCTACCACTACGCGGAGATCGAGGCCATGGGCACTTGGCTGGTGGTGACCGGCGCCGAGCTGCGCTACCGCCAGGGTGCCCGCTACGGCGACACGGTGACCGTGGTCTGCTCGCTGACCCGGCTCGTCAGCCGCGGCCTCACGTTCGGCTACGAGGTGCGGCGCGGCGCCGAGCTGCTGGTCACCGGCAGCACCGAGCACGTATGGGTCGAGGCCGCGAGCGGCCGACCCTGCCGCATCCCCGAGGTGCTGCGGCCGGGCTTCGAGCGCCTGCGCGGGGCCGAGCCGGCCGGCTGATATCGTCCTTCCGACATGCCTCGGCTCGTCCTCACCACCGGCGGCGAGAGCCACGGCCCCGGCTTGACCGCGGTGCTCTCCGGCATGCCGGCCGGCCTGCGGGTGGACCCCGCCTTCGTGCGCCGTGAGATGGCGCGGCGGCAGCACGGCTTTGGCCGTGGCCGGCGCATGCAGATCGAGCAGGACGAGACCGAGATCCGCGGCGGCGTGCGCGGCGGCGAGACCCTGGGCTCGCCCATCGTGCTGTGGATCGAGAACCGCGACTACCGCTCCTGGGACGCGGTGATGAACCCGCTCGAGAACGACCCGCAGAAGAGCGCGCAGCGCCGGCTCAAGACTCCGCGCCCCGGCCACGCCGACCTCGCGGGCGGGCTCAAGTACCTGCGCACCGACCTGCGCGACGTGCTCGAGCGCGCTTCGGCCCGCGAGACCGCGGCACGGGTGGCGGCCGGGGCCTTCGCCAAGCTGCTGCTCGCCGAGCTGGGCGTCGAGATCAAGAGCGGCGTCCGCTCGCTGGGCCCGATCGGTGCCGATCGCCCGACCCCCACCTGGGAGGAGCTCGAGCAGGTGGACGACTCCTCGCCGCTGCGCGCCATCGACCGCGAGCGCGAGCCCGAGATGATGGCGCTCGTCGAGCGCGCCAAGAAGGAGGGCGACACGCTGGGCGGTGCGGTGACGGTGATCGCCCGCGGCGTGCCGCCGGGCCTCGGCTCCCACGTCGCCTGGGACCAGAAGCTCGACGGGCGCCTGGCGCAGGCCGTGATGTCGGTCCCCGCGGTCAAGGCGGTCGAGATCGGCGGCGGCCTCGCGGCCTCGGCCTCGTTCGGAAGCCGGGCGCACGACGCCATCGAGCGCACCTCCGAGGGCCGCTGGCACCGCCCCACCAACCGCGCCGGCGGGCTCGAGGGCGGCGTCACCAACGGCGCCGACCTGGTGGTCACCGCTTACAAGAAGCCGATCTCGACGCTGATCCAGGGCATGCCGAGCGTCGACCTCGACACCCTAGCGCCGGTGACCTCGCAGTACGAGCGCAGCGACATCACCGCCCTGCCCGCCGCCGGCGTGATCGCCGAGGCCATGGTGGCCCTGGTGCTCGCCGACGCGGCGCTCGACAAGCTGGGCGGCGACTCCATGGCCGAGCTGAAGGCCCACTTCGAGGCCACGGTGGCGCAGCAGGCGGCCTGGCCGCGGTGAGGGGCTCCGCGACGGACTGCAACAGCGCGGCGACTCCGCCCGCGTCGCCGAAAAGGTGCCCGGCGCAAGCTAACTTCCGCCGCGCCTGATAGCCGCTCTCAGCCGCCGAACGCCGCCCGCCCACCATCCATAGATTCATCCGCATAGTGCTTCGCCTCGTACTCCGGGGTATCGAGACGCTGCCGGGCTATCTGCCTGGCAGGAAAGGAGATCCCCGCGATGATGAGGAGAGTTGTATCCATTCTGGCCTTCACGATTCTCACTTGGACCTCGGCCGTGAGTGCCGAGACGATCTGGGTTGCCCACGGTTCCAACCAGCTCTCGTCCTTCGATTCCGCCTCCCCTGCGACGCTCACCAACACGGTGACCGTGACCGGGCTGCAAGGCGGCGAGTCCCTGCTCGGCATCGACTTCCGGCCGAAGACGGCGGCGCTCTTCGCGCTCGGCTCGAGCGGCCGGCTGTACTCGATCTCGCTCGCCACCGGCGCCGCGACCCAGGTCGGCACCACCACCTACGCCCTCTCCGGCACCCGCTTCGGCTTCGACTTCAACCCCACGGTGGACCGCATCCGAGTGGTGTCGGACAGCGGCCAGAACCTCCGCCTGCACCCGGACACCGGCGCGGTGGCGGCGACCGACACCGCCCTGGCGTTCAACACCAGCGACCCCAACCTCGGCGACACGCCGAGCGTCACCGGGGCGGGATACACCAACAACCTTGCCGGGGTGACTACCACCACGCTCTACGACTTCGAGCTCGGCAACAACGTGCTGGTCACCCAGGCGCCGCCCAACGACGGCAAGCTCAACACCGTGGGTGCGCTGGGAGTGGTGCCGGTCGACGCCTCGGTGGGCTTCGACATCTCGGGCCAGACCGGCACCGCCTATGCGGCGCTCGACGCCGGCAGCGGCTTCGGCCTCTACCGCGTCAGCCTCGACGTCGGCGGCGTGCGCCGGCTGGGCTCCATCGGCACGCCGGCGGTCACCGGCCTGGTCGGCCTGGCGATCGGGGTGACGGAGGGCACCTGCATTCCCTCGACGACGCAGCTCTGCCTCGGCAACGACCGCTTCGCGGTGACCGCGGGGTGGCGCACGGACGCCTCTTCCGGCGCCGGGCTGGGCATCGAGCTCGCCGGCGACTCGGGCTACTTCACCTTCTTCAACCCCAAGAACACCGAGCTGGTGGTGAAGGTGCTGAACGCCTGCGCCGGCTTCGGCCGCTACTGGGTTTTCGTCAGCGGCCTGACCAACGTCGAGGTGACGCTGACCGTGACCGACACCAAGACGGGGACCACCTGGACGCGGGTCAACCCGTTGGGCAACGCCTACGTGCCGATCCTCGATACCGACGCTTTCGCCACCTGCCCTTGAGGGCGCCCCTTGAGTGCGCCCCTTGAGTGCGAGGGTAGGCTGCTCACCGGGGCCACGGACTTGGCCCCGGTGAGCAGCGCTAGCGCAGCAGGACCAGGGCCACGCCGAGCGCCATCATCAGCACCGAGATCACCTTGAGTGGCGTCACGGGCTCGCCAAAGATGGCGCGGCCCATCGCCACGGCGAGCACGTTGCCGATGCCGCGCTTCACGGTTTCGACCACGCCGACCAGGATGGTCTGCAGCGCGAGCACCTGGGCGCCGAAGGCGACGAAGCCCACGGCGAGGGAGCCGAGGGTCAGGCCGGGCGCCTGGCGGAAGCGCGCGAGGTCGTGGACCTGGCCGCGGGCGACGAGCATCAGAAAGGTCGCCACGCCGATGCCGGCCATCACCACCAGACCGTGGACCGGCCCGCTGGCGGCGGCGATCGCGAGCTTGTCGAGGCCGATCGCGGCCGCCCACAGCAGGGCCACCAGCATCATCAGCAGGCTGCCGGTCTCGGAGAACAGAGCCGTGAACGCGCCCCCGCCGGTGCCGCGGGGCCGCAGATGGAGGGCCAGCGCTCCGACCACCACCAGCCCGATGCCCAGCAGCTCGAGGCTTCCCGGCAGCTCGCGCAGCAGCGCCAGGCCGAAGAGAGTGGCGAACACCGGGGTCAGGCTGAGGAGCGGGATGGTGGTCGACAGCGGCGAGCGCCGCACCGACTCGAGATAGGCGAGGTTGGCCCCGACGTTGAGCACGATCGATCCCAGGGCCGGCAGGTAGTAGCCCGGCTGGATGGTGACCGGATCGCCCGCCCACACCCACAGGGCGAAAGCCGGCACCAGCCCGAGGGTCATGACGAAGAGCACGGCGACAGGCGGCACCTTCTCGAGCAGCAGCTTGCGCAGCGGGTCGAGGCCGCTCCAGGCAAGGCTCGAGATCACGAGGGCCGCGAGGCCCCCCACGACGGGCAGGCTGTCCATGGGCCGGCCAGCGTATCACCCGCCAATACCCCGAGCGTTGGTGGCTGGTACACTTCTCGGTCGATGGGAGATCTACTGTGCTGCAGTGCTCCGGACCTAGGGGCGGCCCTCGTGACCGCCCGGCGGAGGGCAGGCACAAGGCCTGCCCCTACAGGTAGGAGTGACCGTTGAGACTCGCTCCCGAGCTGGTCGCCGACATCCTGGCCCGCCAGGGCAAGGTCACTCCCGAGCAGGCCTTCGAGATCAAGAAGGAGGCCAAGCTCCTCCCCAACCGCGTCAAGTCGCAGCAGACTTTCGAGCAGACCTCGGTCGCCTACGACCTGATCCAGGGCCTGCGGCTGCCGGTCCTCGGCCGGGCGAGCGGTTTCGTCAACGAGGTGGACATCGGCGAGGCGATCGCCAAGGACGCCGGGCTCGCCTACGTGCGCATCGACACCCTGAGCCTGAACGCGGATCTCATCGAGTCGAAGATGTCGCGGCCGTTCGCCAAGCGCCATCGCATGATCCCGCTCGAGTTCGTCAACGGCAAGCTCAAGGTGGCCTGCGCCAACCCCTTCGACCTCGAGGGCATCGACCAGTTCCGGCGCATCGCCGGCCGCGAGATCGAGCTCGCCGTGGCCTCCGAGCCCGAGGTGCTGAAGGCGATCACCGAGTTCTACGGCCTGCGCCACTCGGTCAAGAAGGCGGAGCGCGACCTGGTTTCGGGCATCGACATCAGCAACCTCGAGCAGCTCGTCTCGATGAAGAGCGAGGCCGAGCTCGAGTCCAGCGACCAGCACGTGGTCAACGCCGTGGAGTTCATGCTCCAGCACTCCTACGACAGCCGGGCGAGCGACATCCACATCGAGCCCAAGCGCGACGACAGCCTGATCCGCTTCCGCATCGACGGCGTGCTGCACGACATCCAGCGCATGCCCAAGGTGGTGCACCGTGCCGTGGTGTCGCGCATCAAGACCATGGCGCGGCTCGACATCGCGGAGAAGCGGCGGCCGCAGGACGGCCGCGTCAAGACCACCCGCGGCGGGCGGGAGGTCGAGCTGCGCATCGCGACCCTGCCGGTGGCCTTCGGCGAGAAGGTGGTGATGCGCATCTTCGACCCCGAGGTTCTGATGCAGGACCTGACCGGCCTCGGCTTCTACGCCGACGAGCTGGCGCTGTTCCAGGACTTCATCCGCCGCCCGCACGGCATCGTGCTGGTCACCGGCCCCACCGGCTCGGGCAAGACGACGACCCTCTACTCCGCCTTGCGCGCCATCTCGAACCACGAGCAGAACATCACCACCATCGAAGACCCGATCGAGATGGTCTACGACGAGTTCAACCAGACGGCGGTGCACGCCAAGATCGACGTCACCTTCGCCAACGCCCTGCGCCACATCCTGCGCCAGGACCCGGACATCATCATGGTGGGCGAGATCCGCGACCACGACACCGCCCACTACACCGTGCAGGCGGCGCTGACCGGCCACCTGGTCTTCTCCACCCTGCACACCAACGACGCCGCCACCTCGATCACCCGCCTCGCCGACCTCGGCATCGAGCGCTTCCTGATCAGCTCGACGCTGATCGGCACCATGGCGCAGCGCCTGGTGCGCAAGATCTGCCCGCACTGCGCCGTCGAGCGCTCGCTCACCGCCGAGGAGGCGCAGACTCTGCGCCTCGCGGTGCCGGCCGGCAAGCGAGTGAAGGTCAAGGAAGGCGCCGGCTGCTTCGAGTGCCGCTCGACCGGCTACCTCGGCCGCACCGGCATCTTCGAGATCCTGCCCATCGACGACGCCATCAAGCCGCTGATCCAGGAAGCCGCCGACGCGCCGCGCATCAAGCGCGAGGCGGTGAAGAACGGCATGCGCACCCTGCGCCAGTCCGCCCTGCGCAAGCTCGCCGAGGGACAGACCAGCTTCGAGGAAGTGGTCAGGGTCACGGCGCTGTAGCGCTACTTCCCACCGTACCCCAGCGGCTCGAACATCGGCATGCGGGCCGCTTCCGGCCGCTCGAGGCCGGCGGCGAGGACCGCCAAGCCCAGCTCACCTTTCCACAGGCTGTGCGGGTAGTCCTCCTGCGTCGGGCTGCCCTTGGCGGCGCGGCGGGCGAGGTCGCGGGCGCGAGCCAGCCAGAGGCCGTCCCCGGTCGTGCGATAGAGATTGAGCAGAGCGTAGGAGCGGCCGGCCAGGCCACAGCACAGCGTGCCTCCCGGTTGGGGGGAGTCCCAGGACTCGAAGGCGGCGCCGGCCGCCAGGCCCAGGTACCGCGGCTCCCCCAGCAGGCGATGGGCCAGGGTCCACAGGAACACGTAGCCGCAGGCGCCGTTGCACCAGCCCGGCATGAAGCCGCCGCCACCGGCCAGCGTCCACGGCCATTGCAGGCCGCGGCCGGACGGCACCGCCAGCTCGGCCAGCTCGGCGAGGCGCCGCTCGACCCCGGCGGGGATGGGATGGCCGGAGACCTCGCACCACACCAGCGTGGCGTAGAGGAAGCCGGCCCAGCCGTGGGCGATTCCCAGGTACTCGACGTCGGCCTCGGGGATGGCGGGCTTGGCGTCGAGCTGGCGCCAGAGGTCGCCCACGACGCCGTCGCCGAAAGCCCTCAAGGGCGAAGGGTCGAACGAGCGGGCTGGCACGACGTCGAGCAGGATCGCCGCCCCGAGGAGCGTGCTCGACCGGCCGAGAGTCAGGTCGAGCCCGGCCGCCGGCTGCTCGACCGCCACCAGGAAGCGGCCGAGGGCCTCGGCCTGCGAGGCCTGGTCGTGCGCGGCGCGCGCCACCAGCGCGGACAGCGCGTGGATGCCGCTCGCCGAATGGTAGGGCGAGCACTCCCCCACGATCTCGCGCGAGATGTCGATCTCGGGGTTGTAGAAGCCGGAGTCGCGTCCGATGTCGCGGGCCGCGCGCCGGGCCCAGAGATCGGCCATCGAGAGCAGGCCGCTGTCGCCGCGCGCCAGGGCCATCTCGAGCATCCCGAGGCCGATCCCTGCGGCCCCGTAGTTGATCGAGGCGGTGGGCGCGGGCTGGAGCCCGTCGCGCATCCAGGGGCCGTCGAGCGCGGCCTGCGACACCGCGCGCTCCACCAGGCGATCGAGCTCGGGCCCGGTGGCGAGCGCCGGGGTCTCCGTGAGCGCTTTCCGGGGCACTACCGGGGGCGGCTCCACCTTCGCCACGGCGGCGGCCAGCTCGGCCATGGAGGCGAAGCGGTCCTCCGGATGTTTGGCCAGGGCACGGTAGAGCACGTCTTCGAGCGCCGGCCAGGGCGTGGCGCCTCGCTTGGCGAACGGCAACGGCTTGCCGGTGGCGAGCTCGGCGAGCATCTCCTCGCGGCCCAGGCTGAAGTCCTGCGGCTGCGCGCCGGTGGCGAGCACGTAGAGCAGGACGCCCACCGCGTGCTGCTCCCCGGCCGCGCTGGCCGGCGGCGGGTGGCGGCCGGCGGCATAGGCGCGGGCCAGCTCGGGCTCGAAGAAGAACGGGATGCCGCCGCGCTCCCGGGTCACCGGCAAGCCGCTCTCGGGCAGGGCCGCGGTCCCCACTCCGAAGTCGATCAGCTTGACGCTCCCGTCGCCCTCGACCAGCACGTTGCGCGGATGGACGTCGCCGTGGAGGACGCCCCTCGCGTGCAGGCCGGCGTAGGCCTCGGCCACCGAGCGGCAGAGAGCGAGCAGGTGGCGCCGGCTCGCGCCATCGCCCCGGAGGCGCCACTCGGCGGCCGCCTCCCCGGCGTCGACGCCGGCCACGAGCTCGAGCTCCAGGCAGACGAGATCGTCGACGGTGTCGAGGCGCAGCAGGCGGGGTGCCCCGGCGCCGTCCAGGTGCGCGAGGAACGCCGCTTCGCGGCGCAGGCGGGCTCCGGTCCCTCCCGCGGCCGCTGCCAGCCGCCGCTCCACCTTGGCCACCGACCGCCGGCCGCCCGGCCGTTCGAGCAGGTAGACCTCGGTGTCCTCCAGCACCTGCAGCACGCGCACCACCGAGGCCTCGAGCAGGCGATCGCCCGGTTCCCAGCGGGCGGCGAGGCCCTGGCCGGCCGCGGCCGCGCGCTCCTCCTCGGCCGGCACCAGGAAGCGGCTCTGGACCAGCCCCTTGAGCAGCGGGAAGGCGCCTTCGAGCACCTGCTCGGGGTCGAGCCCGCGGGCGCGGCCAAACAGGATGACGGCCTCGACCACGGTGCGTGGCTCGCGGAAACGGCGCACCAGCTCCGCCGCGTCGGCGTCCAGGATCTTCGAGCCGGAGCGCGCCTGCGGGCGCGACAGGGCGAAGTCCTCGGGGGCGCAGTCGAGCTTCGAGCGCAGCTCCTCCGGCAGCTCGGCCACGGGCAGCAGCAGGACGTCGTCGTTCCAGGCCAGGGGGGTCGAGAGATCCATAGCGTCCTCCAGGCTCAGGCCGCCCACAAGGCGGCCGAGGGGGTCCAGCGATCGACGTCCACGCCCTCGCGCCGCAGGCGCTCGAGGGCGAAACGCCAGCCGGGGAGATCGGGCGAGCCGCTGCCGCGCGCCGCGACCAGCGCTGCGGCCAGGCGCCGGACGACCCACAGCCGCCAGCTCTCCGGCTCCTGCCAGGAGAGCAGGCGCTCGGAGCGCGGCGGGTCCATGCCCCAGGACAAGAGCCCCGCGGCGTCGATCGGTGCCGAGAACGGCACGCCCTGCGCGGCCACGCCGGTGAGCGGCGCCTCGAGGTCGCGGGCGGTGGAGTGCAGATCCTCGAGCGAGCCAAAGTAGAGCACCAGCTTGTCGGGGCGCAGCAGCCCGCCGGCGTCGCTCCCGATCTTGAAGTGGCCCGCGGGCCTCGACGACAGGGTTGCCACCACCGCCGCGAACGCTCGGGGCAGGTCGGCGATCGCCGGGCTCACGTAGAGCTTGTAGCTGCCACCGGCCCGCACGGGAGCCGGCGACTTGCGCGGGGTGAACACGATCCAGCCACGGGCGGTCTCGCGCTCGCCCAGCTCCCAGCCTCGATCGAGCCGCCGCCGCAGCTCGGTCCCGGGGCCCGCGCCGAGGAAGGCGAGCACCGCATCGGCGTCCGGCAGCCGCGCCGCCCATGCCGGCGACAGGGGCTCGCGGTTGAAACCATAGAGCAGCGCCGCCAGCCGCAGCGGGTCGTCCACGCCCGCGGCCTGGCCGTGCTGGAGCGCCGCGGTGGAGAGCCTGGCGAGGCGGCCTTGCACCACCGCCTCGTCCGCCGGGGCCAACGCCGGCGCGGCGGCCGGGCCGGCCAGGAAGCGGCCTTCGAGCTCGACCTCGAGCACGCCGTCGAGGACCAGCCGCTCGACCGCCGCCGCCGTCGCGGCGTCCGCCGCCTCGCGGACGAAGAACGGCAAGGTGCCGGCCTCGCGCAGGCTCAAGAGGAGGAGGGCCGTCTCCCGATCGACGGCCTTGACGGTGAAGCCGCTGCCCTCGCGCGGCTTGAGCACGCCGAAGAGGTCCGGGTCCTGGCGCAGCTCCGCGAGCAGGGCCTGCTCCTCGACCGGCAGGCGGTCGAAGACGATCAGGTCGAACGCCTGGCTGGCACGGAACCTCCGGTCGAGGATCGAGTCCGGTTCAGGCGTAGTCATCGGCGGGTCTCCTCGGCAGTTGCGGCTCGCGGGTCGCTGCTGATTGCAATTCGGGGCGCGCTTCGATCCGTCGGAGGGAGAGAGCGGCATCCATCGCGGTTCGGTTACTTGAGGTTCTTCTTGGCGGCGCGGACCTGCTCGAGCGCCTCGGTAAGGCTGCGCTCCAGGGCCTCGGCCTGCTCGCGGGACTGAATCGCGTCGGGCAACCCTTCCTTCTCCAGCGCGTCGAGCCGCTGCAACGTCTCCTGCAGCTCGCGCTTCACCGTGGCCAGGTCTTCCTGGTCCCGGATCACCCAGTCGATCGTCCAATCGATCGGCAGATCGGTGAAGTCGCAGGCCGATCCGCCGGCGCCGCAGGAGTTCCCGCCGCAGGGGATCGACCCCAGGTGCGTGCAGGCACAACTGATGAACTGCGAGCACGCGCCGCACACCGTGGGCGCGTGGCAGAACGTGGGCTGATGACAGAAGGTGGGCCGCTGACAGAGGCTGGGCTGATGACAGAGGGTCGGTTGACACTGCGTGGGTGCAAGGCAGAGCGTGGGTGCTGGACAGAGTGTCGGGGCTTTGCAGATGTGGGTGTGCAAGAGGCAGATCTTCGCCAGCTCCTCGCGGCCGATCTCTGTCTTTGGCAACACCGTGACCAGGAGATCCTTGGTCTTGAATCTCATCGATGAAGGCTCCTTTTCTCGCGAGGGATGGCCGCCGATCCGCCTCCGCACGGATCGAGTCGCGCTCGACCGCGGCGACGGAGAGCACCGCGATCGCTGGAGTTAGGGCGGGGCGCCGGCGCTTCGTTACCGGACGGCGGGAGGGCGGCCGGCGCTAGGAGAAACGATCCGCCAGCCGGTGGATCAGGTAGCCGCTCTCGGCGAGGGCCTGCTCGGCGAAGGGACCGAAGAACTCGCCGATCGAGCGGAACTCGGCGACGAAGCCGTCCTTGTCGTCGCGCTCCACCATGGCGATCAGCCGCTCGTGGTGCTCGAGGAAGCGCCGCAGCAGGTTGCGGCGCTCCTGGTTGGCGAGCACGATGTCGGCGTAGAGCTCGGCGTCCTGGGCGAAGATGCGGCCGGTCATCATCAGCTCGGCGCGGTAGATGGGGCTCGAGAAGTCTAGGATCTCGGCCGGGCCCATGCCCACCGTCTTCAGAAACGAGCCGTGGATCAGCGCCAGGAAGTGGCGCATGCCCTGGATCAGGTGCATGGCCCGGTCGTGACGCAGCGGGTCGACCGCCTTCAGGCGCATGCCCCACAGCTCGCACTGGGCGAGCAGCCAGGCGTACTGCTCCTCGCCGCGGCCCGGGCAGACCAGCATGAGCTGCTTGGAGAGGTTGCCGACGTCCGGCCCGTGCATGGGATGGAGGCCGACCACCGGGCCGGGGTGCGAGGCGAGCATCCGTGGCATCACCTCGCCCTTGTTGCTGGTGAAGTCGGCGAGCACGGTGCCGGCCGCGAGGTGCGGGCAGAGGCGCTCGATTACCTCGCCGGTGTCGCGGATCGGCACCGTGACGATCGCCACGTCGGCGTCGCGCGCCAGCTCGTCGACCTGCCCCCAATCGCCACGGCCCAGCTTGCGCACCGCGTGGCCGCTCGCCGCGAGCACCCTGGCGTAGAGGGTGCCCATGCCGCCGTGGCCGCCCACCAGCAGCACCGTCCGGGCCTCCGGCGTGGCGCGCGGGAAGCGGTCTACGGACTGACTGGCCCGCGAGGCGCTCATGATCATGCGCAGGAAGTCCTCGGCCCACTCGGGGTCGAGGCCGTGCTCGTCGGCCTGGCGGCGGAAGCGCTCCACCTTGTCGCCCTCGCGCTCGCGCACGAAGACCGGCACGGCGCGGTCGAGCTTGGCCTGCGTCACCTCGCGCACGATCTCGTTGCGCTCGGCGAGCAGGTCGAGGATGCGCTCATCGACCGCGTCGAGGCGCTGGCGCAAGGCGGCCAGGCGGTCGCCGCCGGCAGGGTCGGGGGGAGCTTCCATTCGCGGATTCTAGTGTCGTGTCTCGGAGGTCCGTGGCACTGCGTCGCAGCGGCGCCGGCCGGGGGTCGGCCTCGTCACTTCTGTAGGCCTGGCGGCAGCGCCTCGAAGCCGGAAGCCCGCAAGGTCTCCTCGGCCGCGGCCAGCAGGCGATCCGGGTCACCCCAGCGCTGGTCGAGCACGAAGAGGCGCGGGTCGAGCGGCCGGAGCTCGCCACCCGCCTTGCGGCGCACCTCGTAGTGCAGGTGGGGCGCCACGCTCCAGCCGGTCGAGCCCACGGTGGCGATCCGCTCGCCGCGTTTGACCCGCTGGCCGGCGCGCACCAGGAGCTCTCCGCAATGCCCGTAGAGGGTGAGGAAGTCCTCGCCGTGGGAGAGCGCCACGAGCTTGCCGAAGCGCCACCAGCGATGGCCGGGCCTGGCCGCGAAGCTGCCGGCGAAGGCGACGGTGCCGTCGGCGGTGGCCACCACGGGCGTGCCCTCGGGCGCCGCGAGGTCGATGCCGGCGTGCATCTCGCGCCCTTGCGTGAAGGGGTCGCGGCGCTCGCCGAAGCCGCTGGTCAGCACGAAGCCGTCGCTGTCCGCGGCGAGCGGCCGGATCGAGGGCGTCAGGCGCACGAAGTCGGGATGGGCGGCCTGGTAGCGCTCGACCTCGACCGTCCAGGCGGCGGTGCGGTCGAGCTCGCGCTCGATGTCGGCGACCAGCCGCTCCCCGTGGTCGATGCGGTCGGCGGCCCCGCCCGCCGGCTCCGGGCCTGCGCCGGGATCGTTCGCCGCCAGGTCGTAGGCGACGATCAGCTTCTGCGCCTCGAAACGCACGTCCTGGCTGCGGGGCAGCAGCTCCTCCAGCCGCTGCACCAGCGCCTGCAGCCGCCGCGCCTCCTGCGCCCGCTCGGCGCCCGCCGCGCCGTGCGGGTAGGGGCTCCCGGCCTCCCGCCACGCCCAGGGCAGCAGCGAGAGCCCGAGGCCGACGAACACTGCGAGCACCGCCAGGCCCAGCGCGACCAGCCGGCGCCAGCCGCGGGTCACGGACAGCATGCGCACGCGGCCGCGCCCGGCCGGCGGGTGGACTTGAAGCTCCCAGGTATCCGTCCGCCGTTTCGTGGCCGGCCAGGAGCCGCTCTGTCGCGCGCGGTCGGGTGCGGCGGCCCCGGCTCCTCCCCCGGTGCCCGGTGCTGAGCCTTGCGACGGGGCGCTCGGCGACGAGGCCGGGGCCTCGTGCCCGGCCGCGCCGGGGCCGGCGGCGCTCACGGTCCCCCGCCTCCGGCCGGAGCCGCGGCGACCTCGACACCGCGGGTGAGACGCCGCACCTCGGCCTCGCTGCCGTGCCGCGCCACGGCCGAGCGCAGCTCGCCATGTACCGCCGGGCTGCCGGCGATCACGTTGCCGCCCTCGAGGAAGCCGTCGCCGCCGTCGAGGTCGGTGATCCTGCCGCCGGCCTCGGTGACCAGCAGCGCGCCGGCCGCCAGGTCCCAGGGTGCCAGCGCGTACTCGAAGAAGCCGTCGAAGATGCCGGCCGCGGTGTAGGCGAGGTCGAGGGCCGCGGCGCCGCAGCGCCGGACGCCGCGCGCCTGGAGGAACACCTCGCGGAAGGCGGCGAGGTAGACGTCGAGCGCGGCGTGCGAGCGGTAGGGGTAGCCGGTGGCGAGGAAGGCGCCGGCCAGGCCGCGGTGGCCCGAGACGCGGATCGGCTCGCCGTTGCGAAACGCCCCCTCTCCCTTGGCGGCGGTGAACAGCTCCCCGCCCAGCGGGTCGTAGACCGCCCCGGCCACCAGCGCGTCGCCATGCCGCACCGCCGCCGATACGCAGAAGAAGCGCAGGCCCTGCATGAAGTTCGAGGTGCCGTCCAGGGGGTCGATCAGCCACTGGTGGTCGCCGCCCTCGGCCTGGCCGCCCCCCTCCTCGGCCAGCACCCGGTGGTCGGGGTGGCGGCGGCAGATCTCCGCCACCATTACCGCCTCGCTGTCGTGGTCGGCGCGGGTGACGAAGTCGTTGGCGCCCTTGGCGACCGCGCCGAGGTCGTGGGAGCCGAAGTGCGAGAGCAGCACCTCGCCGCCCGCGCGGACCGCGGCGATGGCGGAGTCGAGGAGCATGGAGGGCATCGTGGCGGGAGGCTCCGGGACGGGGACCGCGGGGCGGCCCCGGGAGAGGCAGCATTATTCCACGCGAAAGAAGCGCCCGATCTCGGCCTCCGCCGGCCGGCCGAGGAACCGGAAGTCCGGCCGCGGGCTCGCCACCTCGCCGCTGAACGCCTTCCACACGAAAAGGCCGGCGAGCCAGGGCTTGCCGTCGAGCGCTCCGAGCAGCGCGCGGAAGGCCGCGGCCTGGTCGCCTTCCGCGAGCTCGCCTCCCTCCCGGTGGGGCTCGAGCCAAGCAGCCCGCTGGGCGGCGAAACCCACCTCGGTCAGGATCAGCGGCTTGCCGAAGCGCGCCGCGGCGGCGCCCAGACGCTCGGCCACCTTCCGTGCGCCGGCGGCAAGCTCCCCGGGCGTGGCCTCGAGCGTCGCCGCCAGCGGGTAGTAGGCGTCGACCCCCACGGCGTCGAGTCGGTCCCAAAACGGGACGCTCTCGAGCCCGCCGTACCAGTTGGCGGCGTAGGTCACGATCCCCGGGTAGAGGCGCCGCACGGCGGCGATCAGCTCCAGCCACTCCTGTCGCCGGACCAGGGTCTTGTCGAGCTCGACCCCGATCGCCAACAGCTCGGCTCCGGCCCAGCGGGCGAGGAAGGCCTGGTGCAGCACGTAGCGGCGATAGGACTTCCACCAGGCCTGCCAGTCGGCCTCGCTCGCCATCGCGATCTCGCCGGGCCAGGAGTCGTGCGACACCCAGACGTGCGGCTTCCACAGCACGGTGAAGCCCTGGGCCTGGGCGCGCCGCGCCGCGTGCAGGCAGCCGATGTCGGTCTCGGAGCGCGGCCCGCGCAGCAGGTAGGCCATCTCCGGCCGGTCCGGCGCCGGCTGGTAGGCGAAGGGCATGATCGACACCGAGTCCGCGCCGAGCGCGCGCAGGCGGTCGAGCTGGGCCTCGACGCTCGGCGCGTGGTAGCCCTGGTCCACGCTGTTGAGCATCGCCAGGCTGACGCCGCGGTAGCGCAGCCCGCCGGCGCGCGGCAAGGGCGCGGGGCCGGCGAGCGGTCGTGCTTCCACGGCACGCGCCGCGAGCCGGCTCAGCACGGCCTCGACCCGCGCCGCCTCCGGCGCCTGCGCGAGCTTGGCCGCGAGCGTCTCGCCCGGCAGCCCGTCGATCACCGCGGCCGCGGCCGGCGTCCACAGCAGGGCCGTGGCGTCGCGCTGCTCGCTCTCGGCGAGCAGCTCCGCGGCCATGGGGAGCGTCCCGGCCGCCGCGAGCACCGGCAGCCACTCGCCATAAGGCCGCCCATACCAGCCCCCCGAGAGCCACAGCGCCGCCCCGCGCTCGATCCACGGCCGCTCTCCGCCGGCCAGGCCCGCGCGCGCCAGCAGCGCCCGCGCGAGCGCGAAGCGGTAGGCCGCGGCGTCGCGCGCGTCGAACACCAGGTGGAGGTCGTAGTCTGTGCCGCCGCCGTCCCCGCGGCCGGGCACCGCCTCGCCGACATTGCCGGTCTCGCGCGCTTGAGCCACGTAGTCCGGCTCGACGATCACGGCGATCGGGCGTTCGAGCGCCACCGGCACCCGCGGTGCCATCACGGCCACCGCGGCGTCGAGATCGGCGCCGAGCTTGGCCAGATCGGGGCTTGCCTTGGCTGGCAGGCGCACCGACAGCCGTACGGCGCGGCCGGAGAAGGCAAGCAAGGGAGCGGCAGGCAGCTCGGCCGCGAGCGGCGCTGCCACGAAACCCAGGAGGAGAGCGACTACGGAGGTCTGCACCGACCTCTATGCTAAGACGAGACCAGGTGGTTGGTGACCCCGAGCCCAGCCGCGAGGCAGATGGATTCCCGGTTCCGCGGGAATCCATACGTCAGGCCGATGGCCGGAAGAGTGGACAGCCCCGCTCCTGGGACTTCATCCGGGAGCGGGGCCGTCCGCCAGAGAACGTTCCTACGGGCAGGTATCGAACGCGGTCGTGTCCTGCACCGGCGGTGCCGGCGTGCCCAGCGGGTTGAAGTAGGTCTTGGTGCTCCCGTTCTGCGTGTCGGTGACCGTCACCGTGAGCTCCACGTTGGTGGTGGCGGCATAGAACACCCAATAGCGGTCATTCACCGGGCAGCCGCTGAGCACCTTGATCAGCATCTCCAGGTTGTTTGGGTTCAGGAAGTAGAAGGCGCCGGAGTTATCGGTCAACGGCACTGCTTGGCCGGGGCCGGACTGGCCGTTGGCGAAGCGCCAGTCGAGCTCCACCCGGAAGCGGCCACCGTTGAAGCACAAGGTGTCGGCATCGGCCACGCAGGGGCCGGTCGGGCCGTCGGTAGTGGCCGCCGCCTCGTTCGAGTAGGCGGAGCTCCCGCCGGCGTTGGTCGCCCGCACGCGGAAGATGTAGTAGGTGGCCGGGTCCAGGCCGCCCTCGGTGTAGGTGGGCGTACCGGCCGGGCTGGTCCCCACTTGGGCGAAAGCGCCGCCCAGCGTCTTGGCCTCGACCAGGAACTGCGACTCGTTCGACGAGTTGTCGGTCCAGCCGAGGTGGATCTCGGAGGTGGAGAGAGGCTCGGCCGACAAGCCCGAAGGGGCGGCGGGGGCCGGGGGCGCCGTGCCACCGTCGTCGTCGACGATGGTCAGCGTCGCCGCGGCCGGGCTGCCGAGGGTCGCGCCGCCGGTGGGGCCGGACAGCGAGAGCAGCACCGTCTCGTTGGCCTCGTCGGTCGAATCACCGAGGATGGGGACGGTGAAGGTCTTGTTGCCGTCCTGGCCGGCCGCCCAGGAGAGCGTACCGGTGCGGGTCGTGTAGTCGGAGCCCGCGGTCGCCGAGCCGTTGGCAGTGGCGTACTCGACCGACACCGCGCCGTCGTCGCCGCCCGCGCGGCGCACGGTGATCGTGGCGTTGCCGGTCTCCCCGGAGTTGTAGGTCCCGCTGGTGAAGGCAAGGTTGCCCGGACCCCCGCCCCCGCCTCCGCCGGTCACGGTGATCGAGCCGGTCATGCCGAGGCCGGCGTGAGCATCGCACTGATAGGGCAGCGTTCCCGCCTCCGTGTAGGTGAGTCGCACCACCCAGTTGCCAGCCGGCCCCGAGCCGGGGTCGCTGGCGCTGTAGGGGCTGGCGCAGCTCGTGGAGCAACGGATGACCCCCGGCGCGTGGAAGTTGTGGGGCATGCTCGAGCTGTTGCGGACGCAGACCGTCTGGCCGCTGGCGATGGTGACGTTCGCGGGGTTGAAGGTGTTGCTGGCGGTGGTGGCGACGATCACGTCCCCCGCCTGGCAGTTGGCGCCCGGTTGTGGGTCCGGTGGATCGTCGTAGTCGCCAGCGCGGGCGGCGGCCGGCGAGAGCAGGATGGCGACGACGAGGGCAAAGGTTAGCTGGCGCATGAAGTCCTCCTCGCGAGTGAATCCCCCGGCACCCGCGAGAGGTTCAAGGGCGGAGCCCGAGACTCGGCGCCGGAGCTAGCTCGTGGAGATGCGCTTTCCTGCCAGGAAGGTCCCCACCGGCGCGCCGGTCGCCTGCCAGCCGCCGAACGGAGTGTTGCGCGACTTGCTGCGGAACGAGTCGGGGTCCACGGTCACCCGGCGGTCCAGATCGAGCAGCGTGACGTCCGCCACCGAACCCTTGCGGAGCGTTCCACCCGCGAGCCTCAGGAGGCGGGCCGGCGCGGCCGACAGCAGCTCGACCAGGCGGGCGAGCGAGATCAGACCGGGCCGCACCAGCCGGTCGAGGCACAGGCTGACCGTGGTCTCCAGCCCCACGATGCCGAACGGCGCCAGGCTGAACTCCTGATCTTTCTCGTCGCGGTGATGGGGGGCGTGGTCGCTGGCGATGA
>JBIOXV010000013.1:0-76102 GCA_044869805.1 Thermoanaerobaculia bacterium
AGCGCGGTGAGCGTTGCGCGGTGCTCCTGCGCCGCCTGGTGGAAGGGGGTCAGCCGCAGCCGCTCGGCCGCCAGGCGGTCGAGGTCCACGTCCTCGACCAGCACCTGCTCGCCGGGGGAGAAGCGCACGCTCTCGGCGAGCAGCGTGGCGTTCTCCCAGATCATGGCGTGGCCGTCCCAGGCGAGGTCGGTGGTCGACTCGCCGGCGCCCGCCGCGGCGTAGAGGTAGGCGGCGGCGCAGCGTCCCGACTGTGAGGCGCAGAGCAGGCGCCGGTAGTCCGCCTTGGCGACGGTGACGTTGCTCGCCGAGAGGTTGCAGAGCACGGTGGCGCCGCCGAGCGCCGCGAAGCTGGAGGGCGGCAGCGGCAGCCAGAAGTCCTCGCAGATCTCGGCGTGGAGGACGAACCCCGGCACGCTCTCGGCGGCGAACAGCAGGTCGTTGCCGACCGCTACCTCCTGGCCGAGGACGACGGCGGTGCGCGCCACCGCGGCGGAGGCCGGCGCGAAGTGCCGGGCCTCGTAGAACTCGCGGTAGTTGGGTAGGTAAGTCTTGGGCACCACGCCCAAGAGGCGCCCGCGGTAGAGCACCGCGGCGCAGTTGAAGACTTTGCTCTCGAGCTCCAGCGGCACGCCGACGACCAGCACCGGTGCCAGGCCGCGGCTCGCCTCGAGCACCCGCCCAAGGGCCGCTGTCGAGGCGTCGAGCAGCGCCTGCTGGTGGAAGAGGTCCTGGTTCGAGTAGGCGGAAAGCCCCAGCTCGGGGAACAGGGCCACGGCGGCCCCCAGCCTCGACACCCCCTCGGCGAGCTCGAGCGTGCGCTCGGCGTTGTAGGCGGGGTCCGCCACCCTGACCTTCGGCACGCAGACCGCGACCCGCAGGAAGCCCTGGGCGTAGAGCGAATGGAAGGTCTCGCGGGTGGCGGCCATCGAGCGGATTCTATGCTGCGCCCCGGCCCTCGCCCGCTTCCGATGCAAGGGAGCCGGCCCCGATCGCGTCTTCTGGATCGAGACGCGTCTCTTGCTCGAGAAGCGGGGAGGGCCGGTTGGAGCGAAGCCAGGATGGAGCCTACAAGGTGCTCTTCTCGCAGCCGCGGCTGGTCGAGGACCTGCTGCGCGGCTTTGTGCGCGAGCCCTGGGTCGAGCGACTGGATTTCACGACTCTCGAGAAGATCAACCCCGCCTTCGTCAGCGACGACCTGCGGCACCGTGAGGACGACCTCGTGTGGCGGCTCCGCCAGGGAGGAAAGCGGTGGCTCTACGTCTACTTGATCCTGGAGTTCCAGTCCGAGGTCGATCCCTACATGGCGGTGCGCATCCTGACCTACGTCGGCCTGCTCTACCAGGATCTGATCCGCCGCCGGGACCTGGCGCCCGGCGGCCGGCTGCCACCGGTCCTGCCGCTGGTGCTCTACAATGGCCGGCGAGAGTGGAGGGCCGCCCTGGAGGTCAGCGACCTGATAGCGAGAGTCCCGGGCGGGCTCGGCCACTCTCGGCCCCGGCTGCGCTACCGGCTGATCGAGGAGCAGGCGCTCGAGTCGACAGAGATCGCTCCGGGTCCGAACCTCGCTTCGGCCCTCTTCGAGCTGGAACGCGGCCGCACGCTCGAGGAGGTGCAGCGGGTGCTGGCCAGGCTGCTGCGCTGGCTCCCCGAGCCGGAGCAGCGGGAGCTGCGGCGAGCCTTCGCGATCTGGTTGCGCCGGGTGCTGTTGCCGGCGCGAATGCCGGGCGCGGTGCTGCCCGAGGTCGACGATCTGGAGGAGTGCAAGACGATGCTCGAAGAGACCGTGCTGGACTGGACTCGTCAGGCGAAAGAAATGGGGCTGGAAGAGGGCCGCCAGGAGGGGCTCAGGGAGGGCCGCCAGGAGGGGATCAGGGAGGGCCGCCGGGAGGGGCTCGAGGAGGGCCGCCAAAAAGGCGAGGCGCGGATGCTGCTGCGCCAGCTCGCAGCGCGGTTTGGAGAGCTGCCCCCTCAGGCGCGCGCTCGGGTGGAAGGCGCCGATTCCGAGCAGCTCCTCGCCTGGGGCGAACGCTTGGTGCGGGCGCGACGCCTCGAAGACGTGTTCGCCTCCTGAGACCCGCGGCCTCCCTTCGGCGCGCGGGTACAATGCGCGCTCGACGAGGAGGCTCTGCATGCGCCTGTACGCTTTCCAGGGACTGCGCTACAACCGGCCGGCCAGCCAGGTCGACCCGCTGGTCGCCCCGGCCTACGACCAGATCGACGACCGGCTGCGCGACGAGCTGCACGCCAGGTCACCGCAGCAGTTCTCCTGGCTCACCAAGCCGGTGGCCGGCGACGGCCGCGATCCCTACCAGCAGTCGGCCTGGCTGCACCGCGAGTGGATGGCGAGCGGCGCGGTGGTCCGCGACGAGGAGCCCTCGCTCTACGCCTACGCCATCGACCTGGCCTCCGGCGGGCGGCGGCTGGGGATCGCCTGCCTGGCCGGGGTCGAGGACCCGGCAAGCGGCGTCATCCGCGCGCACGAGGCGACGCTCGACAAGCCGCTGGCCGACCGCGTGGCGCTGCTCAAGGCGAACCGCGTCGACCTCGAGCCGATCTTCTTCCTCGCCGAGGACGGCGGGGCGCTCGACGCGCTCCTCGCCGAGGACATGGCCGGCGCCGAGCCGGTGGCCGAGCACCACGACCCGGACGGGAACCTCCATCACCTTTACCGCATCGACGACCCGCGGCGCATCGCCCGCTACCGATCGCTCCTCGCACCGCTCTCGGTGGCGATCGCCGACGGCCACCACCGCTACAAGACGGCCAGCCTCTACGCCGCCAAGACCGGCGCCGCGCCCGGTACCGCGGCCGCGTCCAAGCTGACCGTGGTCACCAGCATCGCCTCCCCCGGCCTCACCATCGACCCCATCCACCGCGCGCTCTCGAAGCCGCTCGACCTCGGCCCGGCCCAGCGGCTCGTCGTCGCGCGGCGGACGATCGACGCCGGGACCGGCGCCGAGGTCGCGGCGGCGGTGGCCGCGGCGCCGCAGCCGTCGCTCGGGGTCTGGCCGAGTGGCGCGAAGCCGGAGGTCTGGCAGCTCGACGCCTCGCAGGCCCCGGCCTCCATCCCGGCCGGCGCGCGCGAGCTCTCCGTCTCACTGCTCCACGGAATGGTGCTGCCGGCGCTCGGCTTCGCGCCCGAGAGCGCGACCGACGGCACGATCGTCTACCGCTCGGGCCCCGACAAGCTGGCGGCCGAGCTGGCCTCCGGCGACCTGGCCGTGGGGCTGCTGCTGCCGCCGATGGAGCCGGCCGCCTTCGCCGCCGCGATCGGCAACGGCGACCTGCTGCCGCCCAAGTCGACGCGCTTCTTGCCGAAGGTGTTCTCCGGGCTGGTCTGGGCCGACCACGACTCCCAGCTCGGGTGAAAGAGACCTACCGCGCGGGCCGTCTCCGAGCGTCAGCAGAGCGCGCACGCTAACCAGCGGCGTCGTGTCGCGTCCTAGAGAGCCATGGAGGACGTGACATGGTGAAGCGCGCTCCTTTTTTCATCGTGCTGGCATCTCTGCTTTTCGGGTGTATGTCCGCCGAGACCCCCGCGAGCCGCCTTCGAGACAGTCGTGCCGCAACGCTTCGGACGGCCCTCGAGGAATTCCGCTCCGAGAGCCGGTTTCCCGGCGCCGTCGTCGGGGCCTGGTTCGCGGACGGCTCCTCCGTGGTGGTCGCCGCGGGTCTCGCGGATCGCGATCTCCGGTCGCCGATGACGGACGGGGCACTCCTGCACGCCGGCAGTGTCGGCAAGACGTTCTTCGCGGCGCTGATCCTGCAGCTCGTGGGCGAGGGGCGCGTCGGGCTCGACGACCCGGTGAGCCGCTACCTCGGCGCGGAGCCGTGGTACGCCGGGGTCCCCAACCACGAGGCCATCACCGTGCGGATGCTGCTCGACCACACGAGCGGTCTCCCCGGGTTCGGAGGGGACTTCATGGGCTCCCTCGTCGAAGAGCCTGGGCGTGCCCGTCAGCCGCTCGATGCCGTGAGGTCCGTCGTCGGCGCCGGTGCGCGCTTCCCCGCCGGGACCGCTTTCGGGTACACGGACGTCAATTATCAACTGCTGCAACTGCTCGCCGAGCAAGTGACCGGGCAGCCGGCGTACCTGGAGATCCAGCGCCGGATCCTCGAGCCGTATCGCCTTTCGGGCGTGGTGCCCGCGGACACGAAGAGGATCCCGGGGTTGGTCCAGGGCTACGCCGGCGAAGGCAGCTTCCTCGGTTTCGATGCCGTCCTGGTGAAGGGCAGTCTCGTCCTCGACCCCGCGTTCGAGGGCGGTGGCGGCGGATTCGTCACCAACGCGGGCGACCTCGCGCGGTGGATGCCGCTCTTCGCGGAAGGCAAGGTCTACCCCGCTTCGTTGCTTTCCGACGTGCGGCGCGTTGTTCCCGCCGGACAGCTCGATGTCGGCAAGGACGCGCTGTCGGGGCTGGGAGTGGAGATCGTCCAGACACCGCTGGGGCTCGCCTACGGGCATGGCGGTTTCTTCCCCGGCTACCTGTCGCTCGTGCTCTGGTATCCCGAAGCGGGGATCAGTCTGGCGATGCAAGTCAACTCGTCCGCGCAGGATGCCCTGGCCCGGCCCCTGCGGGAGGTGCTCCACGAAATGGCCCTGGCCCTTGCAGGCTCGGGGCCTGCCTCGAAGTCACGGCCCGAGGGCGCCTCCGCTTCCTGACACCGTTCTCCTTCGGAAGCGGCTCACCCCGGGAAACGGTGAAAACCGGGGCTCGGCGCCCGGCCGCCCGCGCGGCAGGTCGGGCCGGCAATGCTCTCCA
The DNA here is from genome assembly GCA_044869805.1 of Thermoanaerobaculia bacterium. Lineage (GTDB taxonomy): Bacteria > Acidobacteriota > Thermoanaerobaculia > Multivoradales > SZUA-115 > CAWDVR01. The sequence continues at coordinate 4,764 of JBIOXV010000013.1, forward strand.
GCAGGATCGGGGCCAAGTCAGAGGCATCTAGCGCCCAGGCCGCCGACCCGCAGGATCGGCGGCGCGGCTCGACTTACTGCTACGGCGCGTTGCAGAACGGATTGAGCGAGCAGACCGTCGTCTCGCACACCGTCCCGTCGGAGACGAACCTGTCGATACAGACGTCCTCGCAGGCGTACTCGGCCTCGTAGCACTGGTTCGTGCAGGTGCTCACGTCGGGCTGGGACCAGCAGCCGTTGCGGCAGCAGATGCCTTGCTGCTGGCACTGGCAGATGCAGCGGCCGTAGAGCGTGCAGTTGCCCATGAGGGTCGGCGCCGGCTGGAGGAGACCCAGCGAAGGGAGGCTTCCCGTGCCGGCGTCGCTTCCCGCGGCTCGGGCATCGGAAGGGTTTGCCGGCGAGGAGCAGAGCCACCGCCAAGGCCAGAAAGGAAGTCGTGCTCTTCATAGGGCCTCCATGTGAAGCGCACTCAACCTCTGCCGCGGGCCGCGAGCGGCGGCAGCACGTAGAGCGCCACGGCACCGGACATCAACGTGCCGAGCGCCACGGCGAGGCCGAAGCGCTGGGTGGGCGGAAAACTCGACAGCGCGAAGAGGGCGAAGCCCAGGGCCACGATCAGCGTCGCGCTGACCACCGCGCTCCCCATCTCGGTGCGCGCGCGGAGCCAGGCCGCGGCGGTCGCGAGGCCCTCGCGGCGGGCGCGCCGGGCGGCGGCGGCGAGCTGGATCATCGAGTCCACCCCGATCCCGATCGCCACCTGCGCCGCGGGCGAGGAGATGAAGTCGAGCGGCATGCCGAGGAGACCCATGCCGCCCACCAGGAAGATCGGCACCAGGGCGAGCGAGACCACCATGGCGAGGCCCGCCCGGAGCGAGCGCGAGACCCAGCTCCCGATGGCGAAGAACAGTGCCAGCAGTCCGGCGAGGCCGGTCGCCAGACTCGACGCCACCAGCTCGCCGAGCTTGCCCTGGAGCTCGTAGAGGCCGCCCACCAGCTCCGGCTCGAGGCCTACCTGCCGCGCCTTGGCCGCCACGCGCTCGATCACCGCCTGCCGCGGCTCGGTGCGTCCCGCCTCCCGCATGCGCAGGAAGAAGTGCGCGCTCTTGTGGTCGGCGGTCACGAAGGCGAGGGCCACGCGATCGTAGGTAGGCCCTTCGAGCACCGCCAGCAGCGTCTGCGAGGGCAGAGCCGCCGCGAACGGCGAGGCGCGCCGCGCCTCTTCGAGCAGCGGCGCCGCCGAGAGCACGGTGCCGGCGGCCGGCTCCTCCTCCAGCGCGGACTGCAGGGCGCGCAGCTTGGCCACTGCCGGCTCGCTGTCGAGCGGCACGCCCGCCGGGTCGCGCACCACCACCGAGAGCGGGCTCGAGCCGCCGTCGGCGTCGATCAGCTCGAGCCCCTGGCGTAGCTCCGAGCCGGTGCGGAAGAAGGAGAGCAGGCTGGGGTCGGTCGACAGGCGCAGGGCGCCGAGCCCGACGGCCAGGCAGAGGATCGCCAGCAGCAGCGCCGGCCTCCAGCTCGAGGCCGCGGCGCCCGGCCCCAGGCCGGTGCCGGCCGGCGCCCTGGCGCCGCGCAAGAACGGCGGATAGAAGGTGTAGGCGGTGGCGATCGCCAGCGCCGTGCCCACCGCGCCCGCCAGGCCCAGCTCGCGCAGCGGCTTGGCCGAGGCGAAGAGCAGCGACAGAAACGACAGCAGGGTCGCCGCCATGCACCAGAACGAGGCCGGCAGGGTGAGGCGCACGGCCTCCTTGACCACGGCGTCGGGGTCGGCGTCGGCCCCCGCGCTCGCCGCCAGCCGGCGCCAGTTGGTGGACAGGAAAACGGCGTGCGACAAGGTGAGCACGAAGACGATGGTCACCAGGTTGGCGGTCAGGATGCCGAGGTGGAAGCCTGCCAGGCCGAGCAGGCCGAGGGTGAGCGCGCAGGCCGTCAGGCAGGCGGCGAGCGTCCCGGCCACGATCCTCGGCGAGCGGAAGAGGATGCCGATCACCACCCCGAAGACCAGGATCGCGCCGGCGGAAAAGAGCGTCAGGTCGCGCAGCAGATAGCGGCGGATGAGCTCCACCACGTAGGGCACGCCGGAGATCACCACCGCGAGGCCCGAGTGCCCGGCCGCCTCTTCCACCGCCCGCACTGCCGTGCCGGGCTCGCCCTCGCCGAGCTGCACCACGAGGTTGGTGGCCTGCTCGGTGCGCGGCACCAGCAGGCGCCGCCAGAAGGGGCTGTCGAAGGCCGCGGCGGGCTGGGACGGCCCACGGGTCAGGCTGTTGACGCCGGCGACGCCAGGGGTGGCGGCGAGCGCGTCGCTCAAGCGCCGGATCTGCTCGGCGTACTCCGGCGAACGCACCTCGCCCGCGGCGCGCAGGATGAGCTGCGGCCGTGACGGGAAGCGCTGGCCGATGGCCTCGGAGGCCTGGAGCTCTCGGTCGTCGGTCGAGAAGAAGAAGTCGCTCTCGACGCGCGGCGCCAGGTCCACGCCGAGAAGGACCGCCGCCACGCAGGCCCCGGCGAGCAGGAGGAGCAGACCCTCCCGCGCCCAGCCAGCCTCGCCCTCCCGCTTCCCGCCCACGCACGCTCCCCTACGCAGCGAGCGTCTCGAGCGTGGCGGTCAGGAGCTCGTAGAAGCGGCCGACCGTGTCGATCTTCACCCTCTCGTCGGGCGAGTGCGGGAACTGGATGGTGGGGCCGAAGGAGATCATGTCCAGGCCCGGCTGCTTCTCGCCGATGATGCCGCACTCGAGCCCGGCATGGATGGCGCCCACCTGCGGCTCGAAGCCCAGCACCTCCTGGTGCGTGCGCTTCATCACCGCCAGCAGCGGCGAGTCGAGGTTGGGCTTCCAGCCCGGGTAGCCCGCGCCCTCGGCCACCTCGGCGCCGGCGAGGCGGGCGATCGCCCGGTTGCGCTGGCGCACTGCCTTGAGCGCCGAGGCCACGGAGCTGCGGTTGCTCATCGCGATCGCCAGCTTGCCGTCGGCCTCCGTGACCCGCGCCAGGTTGGTCGAGGTCTCGACCAGCCCCGGGATGTCGTAGCTCATCGCCAGCACGCCGTGCGGCAGAGCGTTGAGCAGGGCGAGCGCGCCGCTCGACGAGGCCGCGTCCCAGGCCGCGCCCGGCGACTCCTCGGCGCCGATCTCCCAGGTCAGGCCGGGCTCGGCCGGGCGGAGCTCCTCGCGGATCGCCGCCAGCTCGCGCTCGAGGAGATCGCGGCAGCGGTCACGATCGGCCGCGGCCAGCACCAGGTGCGCCGTGCCCTCGCGTGGGATGGCGTTGGTCTTGTCGCCGCCGGCCAGGCCGGCGAGCCGCAACGGCACCTCGAGCGAGGCGCCGAACAGGGCCCGCGCCAGGAGCTTCAGGGCGTTGCCCCGCTGCAGGTGGATATCGACCCCGGAGTGGCCGCCCTTCAAGCCCGCGACGCGCACCGCCAGCCCCGCCGAGCCCGTCGCCACCGGAGAGGAGGCGAGCGGCAGCGCCAGCCGGCTGTCGGCGCCGCCGGCGCAGCCGACGGTGAGCACGCCCTCTTCCTCGGAGTCGAGGTTGAGCAGGCGGGTGCCGGTGAGCAGGCTCGGGTCGAGCCCCGAGGCGCCGGTCAGGCCGCGCTCCTCGTCGATGGTGAACAGCAGCTCGAGGGGGCCGTGCACCAGGCTCGCGTCCTCGGCCACCGCCAGCATGGCGGCGACCCCGATACCGTTGTCCGAGCCCAGCGTGGTGCCGGTCGCCGCCAGGAACTCGCCGTCGCGCCGCGGCACGATGGGATCGCGCTCGAAGTCGTGGGTGACGTCCGAGTTCTTCTCGTTCACCATGTCGAGGTGCGACTGGAGGATGGTCGCCGGCGCCGCCTCGCGGCCGGCGCTCCCGGGCTTCACCACCAGCAGGTTGCCGGTGGCGTCGGCGCGGTGCTCGAGGCCGTGGCGGCCGGCCACACCGAGCACGTAGCGCCGCATCCCCTCCTCCTTGCCGGAGCCGCGCGGGATGCCGAGGATCTCGTCGAAGTGCCGCCACAGCGCCTGCGGCGAAAGCTGCGAAACGAAGCTCATGCCGACCTCCCGATCACGGAGTGCGATGGTATCACCGGCATCGAGCCGTTCCGCCGAGCACTGTGTGGCGCTAGCCGGGGATCGGTGGCACTTTTCCGCTACAATCCGGCGCAACTCAAGCCTTCGATCCGCCGCCTGCGCGGCGCTAGGGAGCCTTATGGCCGAGACCAGCGAGAAGCAATTCACGCCGTTCGTCCCCGCCTCGACCGTGCTGCCCGAGTTCACCGTGCGGGCCGTCGTGCTGGGCGCGATCTTCGGCATCATCTTCGGCGCTTCCACGGTCTACCTCGCGCTGCGCGCCGGCCAGACCGTCTCGGCGTCGATCCCCATCGCCGTGTTGGCGATCGCCATCCTGGGCAAGCTCGGCCGGGCGTCCATCCTCGAGAACAACATCGTGCAAACCGTGGGCTCGGCCGGTGAGTCGATCGCCGCCGGTGTGGCCTTCACCATCCCGGCGCTGGTCTTCCTCGCCGGCGGCGTCGAGTTCTTCAACTACTTCAACATCTTCACCATGGCCCTGGTGGGCGGCATTCTGGGTGTGCTGTTCATGGTGCCGCTGCGCCGCTCGCTGATCGTCAAGGAGCACGCCACCCTGCCCTACCCCGAGGGCACGGCCTGCGCCGAGCTGCTGATCGCGGGCCAGAAGGGCGGCTCGCTCGCCAGCAGAGTCTTCGCCGGCCTCGGCATCGGCGCCGCCTACAAGACCCTGATGAGCATCCTCGGCCTGTGGAAGGAGGTGCCGGCCCTGGTCGCCGGCCGCGGCGGCGCCTTCCCCCGCGCCTCGGTGGCCTGCGAGATCACCCCCGAGTACCTGGGCGTGGGCTACATCATCGGGCCCAAGATCGGCGGCGTGCTGGTCGCCGGCGGCGTGCTCACCTACCTGGTGCTGATCCCGCTGGTGGCCTACATCGGCGATGCTCTCGCGGCGGCGATCCCGCCGGGGATCACCCCCGAACCGGGCGAAGCCCCGATGCTGATCAGCCAGATGGGTCCGGACGAGATCCGTCTCGGCTACACCCGCTACATCGGCGCCGGGGCGGTGGCGGCCGGCGGCCTCCTGACGCTGATGCGCACCATCCCCACCATCGCCTCCGCGGTCAGGGACAGCTTCAAGAACCTGCAGGATCTGAAGGCCGGCCGCAGCCCGGCGCGCACCGAGCGCGACATCCCCATCACCTACGTCATCGTCGGCTCGCTGATCCTGATGGGCATCATCGCCCTGCTGCCGCAGCTCCCCGGCACCTTCCCGGGCACCCTCTTCATGGGCATCCTGGTGGTGGTCTTCGGCTTCTTCTTCGTCACCGTCAGCTCGCGCATCGTCGGCCTGATCGGCTCCACCTCCAACCCGATTTCAGGCATGACCATTGCCACCCTGATGGCGACCTGCGCGCTCTTCGTGGCCATCGGCTGGACGGGCGACGCCTACCAGGCCATGGCGCTCTGCGTCGGCGGCATCGTGTGCATCGCGGCCGCCAACGCCGGCAACACCAGCCAGGACCTGAAGACCGGCTACATCGTGGGCGCCACCCCGCTCTGGCAGCAGCTCGGCCTGATCGTCGGCGTGCTGGCCTCGGTGTTCGCCGTGGGCTTCACGCTCAACCTGATCGACAGCACCCAGCGCCTGCAAGGGGTAGAGCACGCCATCGGCAGCACCGCCTATCCGGCCCCCCAGGCCACGCTGATGGCCACCATCATCCAGGGCGTGCTGGCGCAGGACCTGCCCTGGGGCCTGGTGCTGGCCGGCGCTTTCATCTCGGTAGTCGTCGAGCTGTGCGGCGTGCGCTCGCTGTCTTTCGCTGTCGGCGTCTACCTGCCGCTCTCGACCACGTTGCCGATCTTCCTCGGCGGCGCGGTGCGTGGGATCTTCGAAAGGATGAGCGGCACCAAGTCCGACAACGAGTCCGAGGTGTCGCCCGGCATGCTCTACGCGACGGGTCTGGTGGCCGGCGGTTCGCTCCTGGGTGTCGCCATTGCCGCTCTCCAGGTGCTCGAGAAGACGGTGATGGTCGACGGCGTCGCCACGCAGGTACGGATGTACGACTGGATCCTCGACAGCGTGGGCGTGCACGGCTTCGAGAGCCTGGGCGGCTGGGCCGACGTGCTGGGAAGCCTGGCATTCCTGGCGCTGTGCTTCCTGCTGTTCCGGGCGGCGAGGAAGAAGCTGGAGTAGGGAACGGTGCAGGGCGACCACGAGGGTTGCCCCTACGTGTAGGCAATCGCGAGCTGTAGGGGCGGGCCTCGTGCCCGCCCTTTCTGTCAGCCCGGCCAGCTCCCGATTCCCACCTTCCCCGCCGCTCCCTCCACCTCCCGCACCAGGCGCGGCACGAGGTAGCCGGGGAGGCGCGCCGCGAGCGCGGCGGCCAGGCGCCGCGCCTCGCCCTCCTCCACCTCGAAGTGTGCGGCGCCGGTCACGTGGTCGAGGAGGTGTAGGTAGTAAGGCATCACGCCGGCCTCGAAGAGCGCTCGCGAGAGGTCTGCCAGCGCCTCCACCGAGTCGTTCACCCCCTTGAGCAGCACGGATTGATTGAGCAGCGGCACGCCCGCCTCGGCTAGGCGCGCCATGGCAGCGGTCACCTCGCGGTCGATCTCGCGCGCGTGGTTGGCGTGCAAGACCATAACCGGCGCCAGCCGCGTGCCGGTGAGCCAGGCGAGGAGGTCGTCGTCCACCCGGTCGGGGAGCACGATCGGAGTGCGGGTGTGGACCCGGAGCCGCACGACGTGCGGGATCGCGGCCAGGGCCTCGGCCAGCCGCGCGAGCCGGGCATCCGGCAGCAGCAGCGGGTCGCCGCCCGAGAGGATCACCTCCTCGATCGTCGGGTCGGCCGCCACGTAGGCCAGGGCCGGCTCGAAGCCAGCGGCCGACGCTCCCTGCTCGGCGTACGGGAAAGCGCGGCGGAAGCAGTAGCGGCAGTGCACGGCGCAGGCGCCGGTCGCCACCAGCAGCGCGCGCCCCTGGTACTTGTGCAGCAGCCCGGGCACCGGTGCCGCGGCGAGCTCGCCCACCGGATCGGCGGTGAAGCCCGGCACTGGGTCGAGCTCGGCGGCGACGGGCAGCACCTGGGCGAGCAGCGGGTCGGCAGGGTCGCCTTTGCGCATACGGGCGACGAAGCTCCGCGGCACGCGCAGCGGGAAGAGGCGCCCGGCGCGCCGCATGCCGTCGAGCAGCCCGTCCACGCTCGAGGCAGGAAGCTCGAGCAGCGAGAGCAGCTCGGCCGGGTCGGTCACCGCCTCGGCGAGCCTGCGGCGCCAGGCGCCTGGCCGGGGCCGCGGTACGTCGGCCGCCTGCCGCTCCGCGGCGGTTCGCGCTATCATCCCGCTTTCGCTTTCGATGAGGGTTCCCATGGCGACGTATTACACCAACCAGTTCAAGTCCGGCCTCAAGATTATGATCGATGGCGACCCCTACACCATCGTCGAGAACGAGATGGTGAAGCCGGGCAAGGGCCAGGCCTTCAACCGCGTGCGGGTCAAGAACCTGAAGACCGGCCGCACGGTCGAGAAGACCTGGAAGTCCGGCGACTCGGTGGAGGGCGCCGACGTCATCGAGACCGAGATGCAGTACCTGTACAACGACGGCGAGAGGTGGCACTTCATGGTGCCCTCGACCTACGAGCAGCACGAGGCCGACGCGCTGGTCTTGGGCGACGCGGCGCAGTGGCTCAAGGAGCAGGACGTCTGCTACGTGACCCTGTGGGACGGGCGGCCGCTGCTGGTCGTCCCCCCGGCTTTCGTGACGCTCAAGATCGTCGAGACCGACCCCGGCGTGCGCGGCGACACCTCGAGCGGCGGCACCAAACCGGCCAAGCTCGAGACCGGCGCCGTGGTCAAGGTGCCGCTCTTCGTGCAGGAGGGCGAGGTCATCCGCGTGGACACCCGCACGGGCGAGTACGTGTCCCGAGCGTGAGCGGCGACTGGCGACCCTCGGCGCCACTCGACAACCTCCGGCTGCGGGCCGCGATCCTCGCCCAGATCCGCGCCTTCTTCGCCGCCCGCGGGGTGCTGGAGGTCGAGACGCCGGCGCTCGCGGCCGCCACAGTCACCGACCTCCACCTCGCCAGCCTCGAGACCCGCTGCCGCGCCGAGGCGGAGGGCGAGCTCGCCCTCTACCTCCAGACCTCGCCCGAGTTCGCCATGAAGCGGCTGCTCGCCGCCGGCAGCGGGCCGATCTACCAGATCGCCAGGGCCTTCCGCGACGGCGAGGCGGGCCGCCGCCACAACCCCGAGTTCACCCTCCTCGAGTGGTACCGCCCCGGCCTCGACCACCACGGCCTGATGGACGAGATGGACGCCCTGCTGGGCGAAGTCCTGGGCCTGCCGCCGGCGGAGCGCCTGAGCTACGGCGAGCTGTTCGCGGGGCGCCTGGGGATCGACCCGTACCAGGCCGGAGCGGCCGAGCTCGAGTCGGCGGCGCGCGCCGCGGGCGTCGCCGACACGCTCGACCTGGAGCGCGATGCCTGGCTCGACCTGCTGCTCTCCGTGGTTCTCGAGCCCGGTCTCGGCCGCGGCCGGCCCACCTTCCTCTACGACTTCCCTGCCAGCCAAGCGGCCCTGGCACGGGTGCGGCCGGGGCCGCCGCCGGTGGCCGAGCGCTTCGAGGTCTATGTCGAGGGGCTGGAGCTGGCCAACGGCTTCCACGAGCTGACCGATGCCGCCGAGCAGCGGCGCCGCTTCGAGCGCGACCTCGAGCGCCGGCGCGAGCGCGGCCTGCCCGAGGTGCCGCTCGACGAGCGGCTGCTCGCGGCCCTCGCCTCCGGCCTGCCTCCCTGCGCCGGCGTGGCGCTCGGCGTCGACCGCCTGGTGATGCTGGCGGCAGGCGCCGGTTCCCTGTCCGAGGTGCTCGCCTTCCCCATCGACCGCGCCTGACAGGCGCGCCATGTTGCCGCGCTGCGGCTTTGCTTCTGTTCGTGCCCGCCGCTATCCTCGCGGCACAAGGAACCGACGGAAAATGGTGGTCCAACCCGCGGGGGCAAGGGCATCGGCCCGCCCGGCCGAGGAGGGAGACATGGAGATGCTGAAGCACAGTCGATGGCTGCTCTGCTTGCTGGTCGTGGCGCTGATGGTGCCGGTTGCGCTGGCACAGCAGGAGGCGGCGCCGCAGGAGGGCGAGGCGGCCGCGGAAGAAGAGACGGCGACCGTCGAGGACATCATCGTCGTCACCGCCTCGAACGCTGAGCAGCGCCTGCAGGACGCGCCGGCCACCATGACGGTGATCACCGGCGAGGAGCTGGAGACGGCGCCGGCCGACGACTACGGCGACATCCTGCGCAACGTGCCGGGCCTGAACGTGTCGCAGATGAGCGCCCGCGACATCCAGATCACCGGCCGCGCCTCCACCAACAGCCTGGCGGCCTCCGAGCTGGTGCTGCTCGACGGCCGCACCGTGTACCTCGACTTCTTCGGCTTCGTGATGTGGGACCTGCTGCCCATCAACCCGCGAGAGATCAAGCAGATCGAGGTCGTGCGCGGCCCGGGGAGCGCGGTGTGGGGCGCCAACGCCTTGAGCGGCGTCATCAACCTCATCACCAAGACCCCGCGCGAGTCGGCGGGCGGCGCGGTCCAGGTCGGAGCCGGCGAGCTCGGCACCCTCTACGGCAGCGCCAGCTACGCGGCGGCGGGCGACAAGGCGGCCTTCAAGATCGCCGGCGCCTACTACGAGCAGGACCCCTACGATCGGCCGACGGGCAACATCCCGGGCAAGCCCACGCCCTACCCGCCCTTCGAGAACCAGGGCACCGAGCAGCCCAAGCTCGATCTGCGGGTGGATCTCGACCAGAACCCGGAGTCGGAGTGGACCTTCGGCGCCGGCACGGCGGGCACCGACGGCATCATCCACTCCGGCATCGGGCCCTTCGACATCGACAAGGGCACCAAGATGAGCTACGCCAAGGTCGGCTGGACGCGGCAGGCGATGCGCGCCGGCTTCTTCACCAACATCCTCGACGGCGAGGCGGACAATCTGCTGACCGTGGGTGCCGACGGCCGGCCGATCAAGCTCGGTTTCGACAGCAAGACCTACAACCTGGACTTCTCGAACGTCACCCTGGCCGGGCAGAGCAACGTCTTCACCTACGGCGCCAACGCCCGCCACAACACCTTCGACCTCACCATCGCACCGGAGGGCGACAGCCGCGACGAGTACGGCCTCTTCGTGCAGGACGAGATTCTCTTCGGCCTCAAGGCCCGCTGGCTGATCGGCGGCCGGGTGGACAACCTCGACCCCATCGGCAACGTGTTCTCGCCGCGCACCAGCCTGGCCATCACGCCGAGCGGCAACCACACCTTCCGGTTGTCATACAACCGCGCCTTCAAGGCGCCGTCGGTGATCCAGAACTTCCTCGACATCACCATCGTCAACCTGGTCACGCTGCCCACCGGCCCCTACATCTTCCCCTCGGCGGTGCGCGGCAACGAGGATCTCGAGGAGGAGCGGCTCGACGCCTACGAGGTGGGCTACGTGGGGACCTTCGGCCCGACCACCTTCTCGCTCGCCGTGTACCACAACGAGACCAAGAACTCCCAGGACTTCTTCACCGCCGCCACCTACACCGCCGCCAATCCGCCGCCCGGCTTCCCGTTGCCGGCGTTCGTGCTCGCCATCCCGCCGCCGCAGGGCCTCGCGGGCTTGCTGCCGTCGCTGTTCTCCTATCGCAACATCGGCGAGGTCACGGACGAGGGCGTCGAGGCGTCGCTCATGTACCGGACGGGCTCGCCCTGGTCCTGGTCGGTCAACTACTCCTACCAGGCCGACCCCGAGGTCAAGGGAATCCCACGCGAGCAGGTCAACACGCCGCCGCGCCACCGTGCCAACTTCAGCCTCGGCTACAACGGCGACAGGTTCTTCACCAGCGGCAACGTCAACTACGTCGACGAGGCATTCTGGACCGACGTTCTCGACTCCCGCTTCCACGGCCCCACGGAGGAGTACACGCAGGTCAACCTCACGCTCGGCGTGCGGCTGGTCGACGACCGCCTCCAGCTCTCGGTGATCGGCAGCAACGTCTTCGACGAAGAGGTGCAGCAGCACGTCTTCGGCGACATCATCAGCCGCAAGATCACCGGCCAGATTCTGTGGAGCTTCTGAGCGCTACCATCTGATCGGTCCGGCCGCCTTCTCCCTCTCCCTCTGACCGGGAGGGCGGCCGGGATCTGTCCGATAGAGTCAATCCTCACGCTCCCGATCTGCAATCGGGCCGAGCGCCACGAGTAGCTCCCCGGCACTCCGCTCCACTACTTCCCAGACCCTTTCCCAGTCGATCTTCTCGTACCCGTGGATCAGACGGTCCCGCATTCCGGCCATCGCCTGCCAGAGGATGTCGGGGTGTCGAGCCCGGAACTCGGGTGACAGTCGCTTCGTAGCCTCTCCGATGACCTCGATCTTGCGCACCACCGCCGAGCGCACGAGCTCATTGGCGAGAAACGCCTCTCTTGTCATCCCGCTGGTGACTCGTGGATGTCCCGGCAGGCCAGGACGATATCGAGGGCCCAGCCGTGGTCACGCTGCATAGAGCAGCCGCGCACTCCCGAGGATAGAGCGCCGGCGGATCCAGTTGCGGCTCTCCTCGACCGCCCGCCTGCTCACGAGGTCGACCTTACGCCCCAGCAGCCGAGACAGATCCTCCTCGAGCGCCTGATAGTGCCCTGCCCAGGGTCTCTCAGCGCCCGGCTCGAAGACCACGAGGAAATCCACGTCGCTGTCGCTTCGGAGGTCCGATCCGAGGGCCGAGCCGAAAAGGTACAGCTCGCGGACCCCGTGCTTGCGGCAGAGGGACCGGATCTCGTCGGTGGGTAGCAGGAGACCCACGCGCTCAGGGGAATGTCGCTCGGCCATTCTTCGCTCCTGCCTGCATTCTAAGACGACCTGGACTGTGGCGGGTCACCCCAGCACGGCCGTCTCCCCCACCGCCAGCAGGTGGAGGCGGCGGCCTTCGCGCGGGCCTTCGCGATCCCACCATCTCCGCAAGCGCTCCGCGGGCTCGCAGAGCGATTCGTCGGTGAGCTGGAAGGCGCCCCAGTGCATGGGGACGAGGTGGCGGGCGCCCAGGGCGAGGAAGGAGCGCCCGGCCTCCTCGGGGCTCATGTGGTTGCTGCCCATGAACCAGCCCGGCTCGTAGCCGCCGATTGGCAGCAGGGCGGCCGCGAGGTCGGGGAAGCGGCGGCCGATCTCCTCGAAGCCGGCGAAGTCGGCTGTGTCGCCCGCGTGGTAGATCGCGACGCCGGCGCGTTCGACCACGAAGCCTCCCCACAACGAGCGGTTGGTATCCAAAGGCACGCGGTGCGACCAGTGCCGCGCCGGCACCAAGGTCACGCGGAGCGAGCCGAACTCGGCCGCCTGCCACCAGCCGAGCTCGCGAACGTCCTCGAAGCCGAGGCGAGCGAGCCTGCGGCCGAGGCCGAGCGGGACGATCGCCGGCAACGGCCGGCGCAAGGCGGCGAGCGAGGGCGTGTCGAGGTGGTCGTAGTGGTTGTGGGAGACGAGCACGGCCGTGAGCGGCGGCAACCGGCCGACCCCGAGCCCCGGCTCGCCGTGGCGGCGGTAGAGCCAGCCGATGCGGCGCGAGAACACCGGGTCGATCAGCACGTGCTCGCCGCCGAGCGAGACAAGGAACGAGGAGTGGCCAATCCAGGTGAGGCGCGGCTCGGGAGCGGTCGAGTGGATGAGCGCGAGGTCGGGCTCGACGCGCGGCGCGGGCGGGCCGGGCGGGGCGATCTGCCGCCGCCCACTGAGCCGGTCCCATACGCCCCAGCGCAGCACCGCGCTGAAGCCCTGGGGACGGTGCCGTGGGTCGAGGTTGGAGAAGCGGCGAGGCACGGCGCGGAGGGTAGCAGTTAGCCGGTTTCCAGAGGCGGAGCGGACCCACCCTGCTGCGGGCATGTGCTCCGGCGCTCTCCTGGTGCGGTGCTCGAGCTCCCTTCGGGCGGCCTGCGCTCCGCCCAGGAGAGCCGCCCTCGCGCCCGCAGCCCCCCAGGGAGCCTGGGCCGGAGCCTCCCTGAACGAGGTGAAGGATCTGGGGGCGGGGACTCAATGCGCGAGCCCATCTTCCCAGGTCCTTCGCTCCGCTCAGGACGACAAGTCGGGGCTGCTATCCCCGGGGGGCCGCGGCGGCCGAGGGGTATCTCTCGTGAGGAGCGCAGGCCGCCCGCCAGGGAGCTCGAGCACCGCAGCGAGAGATACCCCTCGGCATCAGGCCGCGGCGGGGCGGGGAACGCCGAGCCTCGCAACGAAAACCCCCCGAGGCACAAAGCCGCGGCGGGCGGGTCTCCCAGCGCAAGCTACAATCCCGCCGCCGTGCGACTCGTCATCGACCCCGCCATCTTCGACCGCTTCCCCGGCGTCGTGCTGGGCGTGGTGGTGGCCCACGGCATCGACAACTCCGGCACGGCGCCCGAGGTCACCGCCCTGCTGCGCGAGGCCGAGGCCGCCCTGCCGGCTCGGTTCGGCTCGACACCGGTGCCCGAGCACCCGGCGATCGCGCCCTGGCGCGAGGCCTACCGCGCCTTCGGCGCCAAGCCCAAGGACCACCCCTCCTCGATCGAGAACCTCACCCGCCGCGTGCTCAAGGGCAACCCCCTGCCGAGCATCAGCAAGCTGGTCGACCTCTACAACGCGGTTTCGCTCACCTTCCTGCTGCCGGTGGGCGGCGAGGACCTGGGCGAGCTCCGCGGCGACCTGCGGCTGACCTTCGCCGGTGAGGCCGAGCCGCCCGTGCGGCTCCTGGGAGAGGCCGAGGAGCGCTCTCCCAAGCCCGGTGAGGTGATCTACACCGACGACCTCGGGGCCGTCTGCCGGCGCTGGAACTGGAAGGAAGCCGACCGTACCAAGCTCACGACGGGGACCCGCGACGCCGTGCTGGTGCTCGAGGCCCTGCCACCGGTCGAGCGCTCGCTGCTCGAGTCCGCGACCTGCGAGCTGCGTGAGCTCGTCGAGCGCCACTGCGGCGGTGAGGTGCGCAGCGCCATCCTCGACCGCGCACAGCCGAGCACCGAGCTGGGCTAGGGTACGAATCGATAACCGACCCCCCGCACCGACAGGATGTGCCGCGGCCGCCAGGCGTCCTCCTCGAAGGCGCGGCGCAAGGAGACGATGACGTTGTCCACCACCCTCGTATTGGGATGGTTGGGCAGCTCCCACACCTCGGCCAGCAGCTCGCGGCGGTTGATCACCTGGTGCGGCCGGGTGGCGAAGATCTTCATCACCGCCACCTCCTTCTTCGACAGCTCCACCAGCCCGGCGCGGGTCTTCGCCTCGAAGGTCTCGAAGTCCACCCAGTAGTCGCCGAAGGAGAGCCGGCTGGCCGGCGCCTCCGGCCCACCCGACGCCGGGGTGGCCGCCGCCTGGCGGGTCCACGCGCGGCGGCGCAGTAGCACCTCCACCCGCGCCAGCAGCTCGGCCAGGTCGAAGGGCTTGACCACGTAGTCGTCGGCACCGACTTTCAGGCCGTAGACCACGTCGTCGGGCTGGCTGCGGGCGGTGAGCATCAGGATGGGGGTGAAGTTGCGCTCGTGGCGCAGCCGCTGGCAGACCTCGAAGCCATCGATCTCGGGCAGGCGCACGTCGAGCACGATCAGGTCGTAGCGCTGGGCCCCCACCATTTCGAGCGCCTCGCGGCCGTCGCGCGCCAGATCGACCTCGTGGCCCTTGAGCTCCAGATTGAGCACCAGGCCGGCGGCGAGCGCCTCCTCGTCCTCGACCACCAGCACGCGCGAGCGCTCGCTCATGCCGCAGCCTCGACGCTCGGCAGCTCGATGCGGAAGCGGGTGCCGGGCCTGCCTTCCTGGGAGAAGGCGCGCACCGTGCCCCTCATCTCGCGCACCAGGCCGGAGACGATGGCGAGGCCCAGCCCGGTGCCCTTGCGGCGGTCGCTGAGCTCGCGGCGGATCTGGTAGAAGCGGTCGAAGATCTTCCCGAGCTCGTTCTTCGGAATGCCGACGCCGTCGTCCTCCACCTCGATCGCCACCTTGCCGGGCAGGTCGGCGAGCCGGCAGCGCACCTCGCCGCCCCGAGCCGAGAAGCGCACCGCGTTGTCGAGCAGGTTGGTCATCACCCGCTCCAGGGCGTCCTCGCTGGCCCGCACCACGGCGCGCGTGCCGCCGACCACTGCCAGGTGCACGCCCTGGCTCTCGACGCGGGGGCGCGCCGCCGAGAAGTAGGTGGCGAAGAAGCTCTCGAGATCCACCGGCTCGAGGGCGAGCCGCTTCTTCCGCGCCAGCAGGCGGCTGCTCTCGAGCACGTTGTCGACCAGCACCCCCATGCGCTCCGCCTCCTCGAGGATGAAGGCCACCGAGCGGCGGCGCTGGCCCTCCGACAGCCCCGGCTGCTCGAGGGTCTGGGCGTGCAGCTTGATGCCGGCGAGCGGCGACTTCATCTCGTGTGTGATGTTGGACACGAACTCGTCCTGCTTCTCCGCATAGCGCCGCGCCGCGATCACCTGCGCGAGCTGATAGGTGAGGCCGACGATGAGCAGGAAGAGCAGTGTGCAGCCGATGGCCAGCACCACCCAGTGGAAGGAGGCGGCCCCCGGTCGCACCTGGTCGGCCATCTGGTTGATGCGGGCGCTGGCCTGCACCACGTACACCACCCACACCACCAGCAGGGCGATGGTCGCCATCAGCGAAAGGATGTAGGTAAGGACGATGGGAGTGGAGCGCTTGCGGGTCATCCCGCGAAGCCTAGCAGCCTGCTAGACTGGCGTCGTCTACTTGACAGACCGAGTGGCCGGACCCGCGGCAGGGCCTCCAGGCCCCGGCGGGTCGCAACGCAAAGGAGCCGTACCGATGCTCAGCAGCTCTCGCCTTCGGTTCGCCGCCGCCTTGCTGCCGGTTCTCGCCGCCGCGCTACCCGCGCTGGCCTCGCCAGTGGCCGGCCTGCCGGTCACCCGGGACTTCTACGTGGTCCGCTTCGCCGAGCCCTCGCTGGCGCGCTACGCCGGCGACCTCCCCGGCCTCGAAGCCACTAACCCGAGGGCCCGCGGCGAGGTGAAGCTCGACCCCGCGAGCCCCCAGAGCCGCGCCTATCTCGCCCATCTCGACCGCCGGCAGGGCGAGCACCTGGCGGCGATCGAAGGCGCCCTCGGCCGCTCGGTGGTCGCGGTCTTCCGTTTTCGGGCGGTTTACAACGGCGCCGCGCTGCGCATGAGCGCCGCCGAGGCCGACCGCGTGGCCGCGCTTCCCGGTGTGGTCAGCGTGCTCCCGGACGTGCACTATCCGCTGCACACCGACCGCGGCCCGATCTGGATCGGCGCTCCCGGCATCTGGAATGGCACCGAGACCGGCGGCCTGCCGGCCACCAAGGGCGAGGGCGTCATCTTCGGCGACATCGACACCGGGGTGAACATGCTCCACCCCTCGTTCTCCGACTCCCCGGCGGACGGCCACTCCTACGTCAATCCCTTCGGCTCCGGGAACTACGCCGGCTGGTGCGACCCGCTGAACCCCGACTACGACCCGTCCTACACCTGCAACGACAAGCTGATCGGCGCCTGGGACTTCGTCGAGGCGGTGCCCGGGATCACCGAGGCGGACGGGCCCGAGGACGACAACGGCCACGGCAGCCACACCGCCTCGACCGCGGCCGGCAACACTCTCCTGAGCCCGGCGGTGTCCGGCGTGGCCCCTCACGCCAGCCTCATCACCTACGACGCCTGCTACACCTCGGGGGGCCAGGGCCTCTGCCCCTTCGCCGCCACCTCGGCCAGCGTCGAGCAGGCGGTGCTCGACGCCGTCGACGTGATCAACTACTCGATCGCCGGCGGCACCAACCCCTGGGGCGGCGACATCGACACCTTCTTCCTCGACGCCGTGGCGGCCGGCGTCTTCGTCTCGGCGAGCGCCGGCAACTCCGGCCCCGGGCCCTCGACCGTCGCCCATCTCGGGCCCTGGATGATCACTGTCGGCGCCAGCACCCACGACCGGGTCAACGTGTTCAACGACCTGACGGGGATGAGCGGCGGCACCTCGCCGCCGGCCGACATGCAGGGCGCCAGCCGCACCGGCGCCTACGGCCCGGATTCGATCGTCCACGCCCGCGACTTCGATGCCTTCCCGCCCGGCGACCCCAGCGACGGCCAGTGCCTGACGGCCTTCCCGGGCGGCACCTGGAGCGGCGGCGAGATCGTAATGTGCGACCGCGGCACCATCGCGCGGGTCCTCAAGTGCGCCAACGTGCAGGCGGGCGGCGCCGCCGGCTGCATCCTGGGCAACCTGACCGAGACCGGGGTGGTGGCCGACCCCCACGTCATCCCCGCCATCCACGTCGACCAGACCGAGGCCAACGCGTTGCGCACCTGGCTGGCCTCCGGCAGCGGCCACACCGGCACCATCACCGCCTCGGCGGTCGAGACCGACCCGGCGGTGGCGGACATCATGGCGAGCTTCAGCTCGCGCGGGCCGAACGTGGCTTTCGACGGGCTCAAGCCGGACGTCACCAACCCGGGGTCGAGCATCTTCGCCGCGGTGCACGAGAACTCGGTGCCCGGCTTCACTCCGGACTTCGGCAACCTCTCCGGCACCTCGATGTCGAGCCCGCACACCGCCGGCTCCGGCATCCTGCTCCACGCCCTGCACCCCACCTGGACGCCCGCCGAGATCAAGTCCGCGCTGATGACCAGCAGCGACACCACGGTGCTCAAGGAGGACGCCGCGACGCCCGCCGACGCCTTCGACATGGGCGCCGGTAGGGTGGACCTCGGGAAAGCCGGCAAGGTGGGATTGACGCTCGACGAGACGGCCGTCAACTTCCTGGCCGCCGACCCGGCGTCCGCTGGCGACCCGCGGACGCTCAACGTGCCCAGCATGCAGCACTCGGCCTGCGCCGGCTCCTGCTCCTGGTCGCGCACCGTGGACAGCGTCGCGGCTTCGTCGGTGACCTGGACGGCGACGGTCAGCGGGCCGACCGGCCTGCTGCTCTCGGTGACGCCGCCGTCGTTCGCCCTCGGGGCGGGCGCCAGCCAGGCGCTCACCATCCAGGCGCAGATCAGCTACCTGCTGCCGCTGGGGAGCTACGTTTTCGGGCAGGTGACGCTGACGCCGAGCGACCTCTCGATCCCGTTGGCGCACCTCCCGGTGGCGGTGGTGCCGACCGCGATCAGCTCGATCTTCGCCGACGGCTTCGAGTCGGGGAACACGTCGGCCTGGTCGCTCACCTTCCCCTAGCCGGTAGAGGCGACCCTTGTGGTCGCCCTGCCGAGGGGCGGCCACGAGGGCCGCCCCTACAATGCGTGATCCCGTCTCTGGTGTAGGGGCGACCCTCGTGGTCGCCCGTCCGACGGGCTCACGCGACTATCGCACCGTCATCGAGCCCAGCTCGTCGGTCACGTTTTCCCAGGCGCTGAAGATGAACAGGTTGCCGGCCGAGCTGCCGCCCCACAGCACGCCGTAGAGCGTGGCATTGGTGTTGCTGCTCGAGGTCGAGCCCGAGAACACGTCCGAGCCGCTGTCGCCACCGGCCACCGTGGCATTGACGCCGTCCTGGCAGAGCTGCGTGATGTTGGTGCCCGAGACGTTGATGTTGGTGCAGGTGAAGGAGACCGAGCCCCGGCTCCAGCCGGTGGTGCGCCCCACCTTGTTGAGGGTCTGGCCCTGGCTGGGGAAGTTCGCGGTGCCGGTGATGGTGAAGCGCGGCGCCGTGGTGCTGATGGTGAGCGAGCCCACGCCGGTGGTGCGCGCGATGCGGGCGAGCTCCCGCAGGCTGGAGGAGTCGTAGCGATAGAACGCGCTGTCGCTGTAGCGGCAGCGGCGGCCCGACGGGCAGGGGCTGCCCGTGAAGTAGGTCGGGTCGGCGGTCTCGACGCCGATGCGGTTGCTGCTGGTGTTGGTGTTCTGGTAGAGGACCGTGCCCTCGACGCCACCCTGGGTGTTGGTGCAGTGCGAGGCGGTGACCAGCCCCGCCACGCCGGCGCGGGTGGCGTTGAAGCCGCCCGAGCAGACGAAGCCGCCGAAGGCGATCTGCACGCCGGCCGGCACCGGCCGCACGCGGTCGCGCACCGTGGCGAGCTGGAAGATGGGATCGACGGCCTCGACGATCACCGCGCGCTTGGGCACGCCGAAGCTCGACAGCGCCGCCGACACCTGGTCGATGGCCGCGGTGCCGGCCTCGCGCTCCACGCCCACGCGCACCCGGTTGCGGCCCTCGTCGGCGTCGAGCATCACCACGCCCGGTAGCGCCATCAGGTCCGTGAGTCGCTGCTTGTAGGTCACCAGGTCGCGGAAGTCGTAGTCGCCGCGGTGGATGCGGACCGGCGGCCCGCCGGCCTTCTGGAACTGCGGCGCCATCCGCAAGTCCTTCAAGTACACGTTGGCGATGCCCTCGGCGTCGTAGAACAGCCCCCCGAAGCCGGGCGTGTGCTCGGCGATGCGAGCGAGCTCTCGGTCCGAGGTCAGCGCTGGGCCGCGCCGGCCGGCGTCGTCGGCGGCGAGCGACGACACCAGGATCAGGGAGGCCAGAACCGCGAGACAAGCGACACCTCTGTCCAAAGCTTTGCGCATCAGCTCACCTCCTAGAGAGAATTCTCTAGAGAAGGGAGTGCGGCGTCGAGGTCAGAAGGTGACGACGCAACCGGCTCGAGGCGGCCTGAAGTGGCGCCCTCTCCCGCGCGGAGCGGGAGAGGGACGCGGTTACTGGCGCTTCGCTACCGGCGCCGCACCCACATCGACGGGCCCTTCGTCTGGCGCACGATGAGGCCCTTCATGGCGTCCGCCTCCGCGGTCGAGTCGGTCACGCAGGCGCCGGTGCAGGTATCGACCGCCGTCGCCCAGACGCTGCCGTCGTGCGGCGAGACGATGATGTCGAGGAAGTCGAGCATGCCGGCGCAGCGGCCCGGCCCGCAGTTGCCGCGGTGGATGGGGTCCGCCGAGGCGTTGGCCGTCGTCCAGGTGAACTTGGGGCTGGAGTCGAGGGCATTGGTCGAGACCAGGACGTAGTAGTTCCAGGGCCGGGTCAGGTCGCCCTGCGCCTGCGAGGTGGTACCCGGGAAGCTGATGGCGATGCGCCCCGCGTCGCCGGCCGCGAGGGTCGGGAAGTTCACCTCGTGCACCCCCGGCGGCGCGATCATCACCGGCGTGCTCCAGGTCGCCCCGTGGTCGGTGGAGGTGGCGAGATAGGGCAGCCGGTCGCGGTCGTCCCACCACACGGCATAGAGGTTGTCGGCCGCGTCGACCGCGACGTTGACCTCGTGGTCGGCGGTCGCGATGTAGCCGTTGATCTCGACCCGCGTCCAGGAGTCGGCGCCGTCCCCGGAGATCGCCACCGTGGCGATGCCGCAGTGCCCCTTGGGCAGGAAGACGCGGCCCGCGCTGTCGGTTGAGCCGTGGGCGTGGAGGCCGCCGCAGACGCCGCCATCGACGCCGATGTAGGCGGGGTCGACGGTGGGCAGGAAAGTCCTTCCGCCGTCGAGGCTGCGGCCGCAGGAGGAGTCGGCGACCCGGTTGAAGCAGTAGTAGACGACCTCCGGGAAGCCCTGGGTCGTAAGGCCGGCCGGCGGCGGCCCGGCAAAGAGCGTCTGGTGGTCGTTGACGAAGTCGCCGCAGGCGAGCGGGTTGCGCCGCCAGCTCTCCCCTTCGTTGTCCGAGAACAGCAGGTACGAGCAGCCGACGTAGAGGTCGATGGCGAAGACCCGGCCGCTGTCCTCCTCGACGTAGACGTACGGGTCGAGGGTGGTCGGCGGCTCGGTGGTGTCGAGCAGCGGCGGCTGCACCGTCACCCAGGTGAGGCCGCCGTCGCGCGAGCGCAACATCTCGGTGCGTGCCAAGTTGGTCGGCGGGGCCCCTGGCAGCGCGTCGAAGGTGGCGGCGGCGTAGAAGGCGGTGCCGGCCTGGTTGACGCCGACCGTCGGCTCGGCCGCCTCGCGGCCCACCTCGGTCGTCCGTACGCGCAGCGGCTGGCCGCCCCCGCCGCCCGGCGAGTTGGCCGGGGCCCCCTGGGCATAGAGCACCTCGGGAACCTGCACCGCCTGGTAGGTGCGCGCGGTGGCCTCCTCCGTCACGTTGGTGTTGATCGCCGCCGTCGCGGAATAGCTCGCCAGAGGCACCACCAGCCAGGCCTCGACGACCACGTCGTAGGTCCCCGCCGGCAGGTCGGAAAGCGCCACTGCCTCGTTGCCGGTGCCACCCGCCGACAGGCCGAGGAGGGTGCCGGCGGAGTTGAAGACGAAGAGGTCGAAGTCGTTGCCGTCGGCCGCCTGAATGGCGATCTCGACGAGGTAGAGCCCGGAGAGCGGCGGCGACACGGTCAGCTTGAAGGTGTCGCACGCCGGGTCGAGCGTACGGGTCGCGTTGTTGCGGCAGCCGAGCCCGCTGTCGATCAGGGAGGTCGGGTTCGAGGTCAGGTAGGTCTTGCCCTGCCAGGCGGCCGAGGACGAGGGCGAGACGGTGCCCGAGGCCGGGGTGGCCGCCGCCGCGGGCGCGGCGACGACCAGCCCGAGGCCGAGCGCCGCGCAGAGGCTGAGAGAGGTCCGCAGCATGGTCGCAACTCCTTTCGTGCAGGCCGAGCGTGGGCCCCGGCCGCTCCCCGATCTTGGGCGGCGGTGCGAGCGGCGGGAAGCGGGGGAATCCCTCAGGCGCGGAGAGGAGAATCCCTCAGACCGGGGTCGTAGCGGCCGAGCAGGCCCGGCCGCTAGAGGGAGACGACGCGGCCGGCCTCGAAGATCATCTGCGAAAAGGTCTGCCAGCCGAGGATGGCGTCGACCGCGGCCTGCACCTTGGCGCGGTCGAGGTCGTAGAAGCGGGTGGAAGCGCTGCAGGCGTAGAGGCGGACCAGGCCGCTCTTGCGGCTCGCTGCGAGGAGCTCGGTGAGCGGCGGCAGGTCGAGGCCCTCCAGGCGCTCGGCGGTGAGCGGTGGCTGGGGGTCGAGGGCGTCCCAGGCGCCGTCGACCCACGCTTTGAGAGCGCCGAAGAAGAGCGCGATGTCCACCCGGTCGCCGCCCGCCGCGCGGCTCGCCGCCAGCGACGAGATCTGGAAGCGGCCCTCCCAGTGGCCGGCGTGGGCGAGGATGAGGAGGGTGCTGGCCATGACACGCAATTCGCCACCCGCCCAGATCCTTCGCTTCGCTCAGGATGACATGCGGGGCACCTGTCTTCCCCTGTCATCCTGAGCGAAGAGAAGGATCTGGGTGGGGAGCTCTCCCTACGCCGCCGGCTCCCCCACGACCCAGGTCTCCGGGCCCCGGATCAGGTCCTCGAGCTTGGCGGGCCGGCGGCCTCGAGCCTCCTCCACCTGCGCCACCACGGCGGCGTCGTAGGTCGGAAGGTCCACGGCGCGCACCACGCCGATCGGTGTCGGGAACCGGGGCGGCAGGAGCTGCGACATCAGGAAGGCGAAGATGGCGTCCGGCTGGTGCTCGTCCCACACCAGGCAGTCGTCGATCGTGTGCTCGCCGCCCAGCTCGATCACCTCGAGCCGGGTGCCGGCGAGGCGGATTCCCTTGTTGCGGCCGGCGCCGAAGACCAGCGGCTTGCCGTGCTCGAGGTAGAGCACGCCGTCGTCGCGGTTCTCCTTCTCGGTCATGTAGGTGAAGGCGTGGTCGTTGAAGATGTTGCAGTTCTGGTAGATCTCGATGAACGCCGTGCCCTGGTGCTGATTGGCGCGGCGCAGCACCTCGCGCAGGTGGGGCTGGAAGATGTCGACGCTGCGCGCCACGAAGGTGGCGCCGGCGCCGATGGCGAGCGCCAGCGGGTTGAACGGGTGGTCGAGCGAGCCCATCGGCGTCGACTTGGTCTTCTTGCCCACCTCGCTGGTCGGCGAGTACTGGCCCTTGGTCAGGCCGTAGATGCGGTTGTTGAACATCAGCACCTTGACCCCGACGTTCCGGCGGATCAGGTGGATGAAGTGGTTGCCGCCGATCGACATGGCGTCGCCGTCGCCGGTCGCGATCCACACCTCGAGGTCCGGCCGCGCCAGTTTGAGGCCGGTGGCCACCGCCGGCGCCCGGCCGTGGATGGTGTGGAAGCCATAGGTGTTCATGTAGTACGGGAAGCGGCTCGAGCAGCCGATGCCCGACACCACCACGAACTTCTCTTTCGGGATACCGAGCTCGGGGAATACCGTCTGCACGGCGGAGAGGATGGCGTAGTCCCCGCAGCCGGGGCACCAGCGCACTTCCTGGTCGGTCTGGAAGTCCTTCTTGGTCAGGGCCGTCGCCTCAGTGGGCATGGGGCACCCCCAGCAGCTCGCAGATCCGGTGGTAGAGCTCCTGGCGGAAGAACGGCTTGCCCTGTACCTTGCTGAAGGTGATGACGTCCTTCAAGTAGCGGGCGCGCAGCAGCAGGGCGAGCTGGCCGGAGTTCATTTCCGGCACCAGCACGTGGTCGAATCGCGCCAGCACCTCGCCCAGGTTGTCCGGGAAGGGGTTCAGGTGGCGCAGGTGGGCGCGGGATACAGGCAGGCCCTGGCGCCGCGCCAGGTTGACAGCGCCGGTGATGGCGCCGGCCGTCGATCCCCACCCCAGCACCAGGAGCTCGCCGCCGCCCGGGTCGCCCTCGACCACCACCGGCGGAATGTCGTTCGCGATCCGCGCCACCTTCTCCGCCCGCAGGCGCACCATGCGCTCGTGGTTGTCGGCGTCGTAGGAGACGTTGCCGGTCACGTCCTGCTTCTCGATGCCGCCGATCCGGTGCTCGAGCCCCGGCGTGCCGGGGATCGCCCAGGCACGGGCCAGGGTCTCGGGGTTGCGCACGTAGGGATGGAACCCCTGCGGGTCGTCGCGGAAGGCGATCTGCAAGTCGGGCAGGTCCTCGACCCGCGGCAGCTTCCATGGCTCGGAGCCGTTGGCGATGTAGCCGTCGGAGAGCAGCACCACCGGCACCATGTACCTCAAGGCCAGCCGGCAGGCCTCGATGGCGGTGTCGAAGCAGTCCTTGGGCGAGGCGCAGGCCACCACCGGCAGCGGCGACTCGCCGTTCCTGCCGAACATGACCTGCAGCAGGTCGGACTGCTCGGTCTTGGTGGGCATGCCGGTCGAGGGGCCGCTGCGCTGGATGTCGCAGACCACGATCGGCAGCTCCACCATCAGCGCCAGGTTCATGGCCTCGGCCTTGAGCGCGATGCCCGGGCCGCTCGAGGTGGTTACGCCGAGCGCGCCCCCGAAGGCGGCGCCGATCGCCGCGCAGATGGCGGCGATCTCGTCCTCGGCCTGGAAGGTGGTGACCCCGAAGTGCTTGTAGGCGGCGAGCTCCTCGAGCACGCCCGAGGCCGGGGTGATCGGGTAGGCGCCCAGGAACAGCGGCAGGCCGCTCCTGCGGCTGGCGGCGATCAGGCCGATCGACAGCGCCGAGTTGCCGTTGATGTTGCGATAGAGGCCGGGCTCGAGGTCGGCCTTGTCCACCTCGTAGCGGACCTGGAAGGCCTCGGTGATGTTGCAGAAGTTCCAGCCCGCCTTGAGCACCTTGATGTTGGCGTCGGCGAGCTCCGGCTTGGACTTGAAGCGGTTGCCGATCCAGCCGACGGTCGAATCCAGCGGCCGCGAGAACAGCCAGTAGGCCATGCCTAAGGCGAACATGTTCTTCGCCCGCTCGACGCTCTTGGCGTCGAGGCCGCTCGCCTCGAGGGTGCGGCGGGTCATGGTGGTGAGCGCCGCCTGGTAGACGCGGTAGCCCGAAAGGCTGCCGTCCTCCAGCGGGTTGGTCGCCAGGCCCGCCTTCTTGAAGTTGCGCTCGTGGAACTCGTCGGTGTTGACGATCACCACGCCGTTGGGCTTCAAGTCCTTGATCTCTTTGCTGAGCGCCGCCGGGTTCATCGCCACCAGCACGTCGGGCGCGTCGCCCGGGGTGTGGATGTCGTAGTCGGCAATGCGTACCTGGAAGGCCGAGACGCCGGCGAAGGTGCCGGCCGGGGCACGGATCTCGGCCGGGAAGTCGGGCAGCGTCGAGAGGTCGTTGCCGAGCAGCGCCGAGGTGTTGGTGAACTGGCCGCCGGTCAATTGCATGCCGTCGCCGGAGTCACCGGCGAAGCGGATGACGACGTCCTCGAGTTTTTCCAGCCGGACCTGTCGCTCGGGGGTGGGACGCTCGGGGGTCGGCTCGGCGTCGTGGGCGGCGGTGGCGGGCGTGGTCATGGCCTGCACTCTCCTAGGACGCCGCCGCCCGTGCTTCGGGGGCGCCGGCCCGGCGCGCGGCGTCCACCAGATTGAAATGCAACGAATCGAAGGCCTCGCGCCGCATCCTCGCGCGCCGCGCGTCCTCCTCGGGGAAGCGCGGCCGATAGCCGAGCCGGCTCTCGTCGAAGGTGAAGGGCTTCATCAGGTCTTCCTTGCCGACGATCGACTGCTCGCGGGTGTAGTAGGCCATGTCGTAGTTGTTGCTCATGATGATCGCTTCTTCCGGGCAGGCGTCGACGCAGTAGCCGCAGAACACGCAGCGCAGCATGTCGATCTCGTAGACCACCGGGTACTTCTCGATGTTGACGTCCGGGTGCTCGCCGGCCTCGATGGTGATGCACTCGGCCGGGCAGTTCTGGGCGCAGAGGAAGCAGGCCACGCAGCGCAACGAGCCGTCGGGCCGGGTGGTGAGGATGTGGTGGCCACGGAAGCGGTGGCTGTACTCGCGGCGCTCTTCGGGGTACTCGATGGTGTATTTCGGGCCGCGGAACAGGGTGCGGAAGAAGTGCTTGGCGGTCACCATCAGGCCGCCGAGGAGCGGCAGGTACAGCTTCTCGGCCAGGCTCTGCCGGTACGGCGTGACCTGGGTGGAATGGGTAGTAGCGGTGGACGGCTGGCTCATCGCTCGAGCTCCCCGGCAATGACGTTCAAGCCGCCCAGCGAGATCACGGCGTCCGACAGCGTGCCGCCCTGGATCAGCTCGGAGAAGGAAGAGAAGATCGGGAAGCAGGGCGGCCGGCACTTGAGGCGGTAGGGCTTCGCCGAGCCGTCCGAGATGGCGTAGAAGCCGAGCTCACCGTTGGCGCCCTCGACCGCCGAGTAGATTTCGCCGGCGGGCACCTGGATGCCGTCCATAATCAGCTTGAAGTGGTAGATCATGGCCTCCATCTGGTTGTAGCAGGCCTCTTTCGGCGGCAGGGCGACGTGCGGGTCGTCGACGATGTAGGGCCCCTCGGGGATGCCGCGGTCGAGGAGCTGGCGGATCATCTTCAGCGACTCGCGGCACTCCAGCATGCGGATGCGATAGCGGTCGTGGATGTCGCCGCCGTAGAGCACCGGCACCTCGAAGTCGAGCTCCGGGTAGAGGTCGTAGGCTCGAGCGCGGCGCAGGTCCCACTGCACGCCCGAGGCGCGCAGGCAGGGGCCGGTCCAGCCCCAGTTGACGGCGTCGGCGGCGTTCATCACCGCCACGCCCACGGCGCGGTCGAGCCAGATGCGGTTCCTGTTGATCAGCTTCTCGACATCGTCGAGGAACGGCGGGATGATCTCCAAGAGGCGCCGCGCGCGGTCCATGAAGTCCGGCGGCAGATCCTGCGCCAGGCCGCCGATGCGGCCGTAGGACACCGTCAGGCGCGCGCCGCAGCAGGACTCGAGCAGACCGTAGATCTCCTCGCGCGGCTGGAACATGTACCAGAAGTTGGTCAGCGCCCCGGCGTCGACCAGGGTCGTGCCGTTGCACACGCAGTGGTCCATGATGCGCGAGAACTCGGAGAGCACCATGCTCGCCCACACCGCCCTGGGCGGCGCCTGGATGCCGAGCATCTTCTCTACCGTGCGGCAGTAGGCGACGTTGTTGATGAACGAGGAGCAGTAGTTGAGACGGTCGGTGTAGGGGATCACCTGCTGCCAGTTGTGGGTCTCCGCCATTTTCTCGAAGCAGCGGTGCAGGTAGCCGGTCTCGATCTCCGAGGCGACGATGATCTCGCCGTCGAGCTCCGCCACCAGCCGGAAGGTGCCGTGCATGGCGGGATGCGAGGGCCCGATGTTGATCGTCATGCGCTCGAACATGTCGTCGGCGCCCTGCGGCACCGAGAGCTGCGGCCGGTACATCTTGTCCTCGGTCAGGATCCAGCGCCGGGCCGGGTCGTAGTCTTTGCGCAGCGGGTGGCCCTGGAAGGCCTCGTGGGTCAGCAGGCGCCGCAGGTTGGGATGGCCGGTGAAGCGCAGGCCGAACATCTCGTAGGCCTCGCGCTCGAACCAGTTGGCCGCCTTCCACACCGGGACGAGCGACGGCAGCACGGGATCGGAGGCGGCGACCGGCACCTTGAGGCGCAGGCGCTTGCCGCGCGGCAGCGAGTAGAGGTGGTAGACGGCCTCGAAGCGCTCGGCGCGGTCCGGGTAGTCGACGCCGCAGAGATCCAGCAGCAGGTCGAACCGCGTCTCCGGGCCCTCGGCCAGGTCGCGGGCCAGCTCGGCAAGCACCTCGCGGCGGACGACCCAGGTCTCCTGGTCCAGCCCCGCCTCGACCGCGATCGAGCCGGGGGGGTACTTATCGGTCAGGGCCTTAGGCAGAGGCGGCTGCGGCAGCGTCTCGACGGCCACTGGACTGTCTCTCCTTGGCGAGCCGCTGGTGGTGCTTCTCGCGGTCGCGGATCACTTTTTCCTTGAGCGTCAGCACGCCGTAGATCAGCCCCTCGGGGGTCGGCGGGCAGCCGGGGACGTAGACGTCCACGGGGATGATCTCGTCGATGCCCTGCATCACGTGGTAGGCGCGGTAGAAGCCGCCCGAGCAGGCGCAGGCGCCCATCGAGATCACCCACTTGGGGTCGGCCATCTGGTCGTAGATCTTCTTCAGCACCGGCCCCATCTTGTCGTTGATGGTGCCGGCGACGATCAGCATGTCGCTCTGCCGGGGCGAGAAGCGCACCACCTCGGAGCCGAAGCGCGACATGTCGTAGTGGGCCGACACCGTGCTCATGAACTCGATGGCGCAGCAAGCCGTGCCGAACGGGAAAGGCCAGAAGGAGTGGCGGAGGGCCCAATCCTCGAGTTTCTCGTAGCGGGTCGTCACCCAGGACTCACCCATTAGGCCGCCGGCGCTCGCGCGGCCCTCCGCGGAGCCCAGGACCTTCAACTTGTCGCTCATCGATGCCCCCTTGCTCGGCGACTCTACCATCAGCGACGGGGCGCCTCCAAACGCTTGTGCTGCCCGGCACAAGCGCCGAAGACACGGTGGCAGCAGCACTTATGCGTGCTCGGAGAAACTCGCCACGCGGCCGCTCCGGGGGCTCGCAACAGCAGGCGGCGGGCGTAGAATTCCGTTCGTGAGACTGCGCCTCACCCCCGCCGCCCTGGAAGCCGCCGAGCGGGACCTGCCTCCCGGGAGCGCGCTGCGCATCGCCTTCGCGGGTGGCTGCGGCGCCATGGGCTTCCGCCTCGCCGCCAGCCGCAGGGCCGACGAGGACGATGTGCGCCTGGAGGTCGAGGGCATCCCCCTGGTCCTCGACCACCGCGCCGCCAGCGAGCTCGACGGCGCCACCCTCGATTACAGCGAGGACGACGGCTTCGTGCTCGACCACCCGGCCTGGGGCGTGAGCTGCGGGTAGGGCACAAGAAACTATAGATCCAGTAGATTGTAACTAGTGTTACACTGTCGCTCGTGGCGACTGCCGAGCCGACGCTCGCCCGGGTCCGTTCGTGGCTTGGGTTGGAGTCGAACGTCCTGGTCATGCTGCTCACCTTCCTGGTCTTCGGGATGGGCGAGGAGCTGTGGGTGCGCTTCATCCCCAAGTACCTCGAGCTGCTGGGCGCCGGCGTCTGGGTGCTGGCCGCTTACGGCACGCTGCGCGACCTGCTGGAGGCCGTCTACCCTTACCCCGGCGGCTGGCTCGCGGATCGGCTCGGGCGGCGCGCGGCCCTGGCGCTCTTCGCCGGTCTCGCCATCGCCGGCTACCTGCTGTATCTCCTGGCGCCGAGCTGGCCATGGGTGCTCGCGGGCACCGTCCTGGTCATGGCCTGGAGCAGCCTCACGCTGCCCGCCATCTTCTCCGTCCTGGGGGACAGCCTGCCTCCGGGGCGGCGCGCCACCGCCTTCGCGACCCAGTCGATCCTCAAGCGGGTGCCGATCATCGTCGCCCCGCCGCTGGGCGGCTGGCTGATCGCCACGCTGGGGCTTGGCCTCGGCGTGCAGGCCGGGCTCGCCATCACCGTCGTCCTGGCACTCGCCGCTCTCCTCTTCCTGCGGCGCTGCTTCGTCGAGGCGGCGCCGCCGGCGCCCGCTGCCGACCGCATCGGAGAGCTCTGGCGGGGCATGGACGGCGGCCTCAAGCGTCTGCTCCTGGCCGACTGCCTGGCGCGCTGGGCGGAGGGCATCCCCAAGGTCTTCATCCTCCTGTGGGTGATCGACGGGCTCGGTGCCAGCGCCTCCCACTTCGGCTGGCTCACCAGCCTGCAGATGCTCGCCGCCACCCTGGTCTACCTCCCGCTCGCCAAGCTCGCCGACCGCATGGACCGCAAGCCCTTCGTGCTCGCGACCTTCGGCTTCTTCGCTCTCTTCCCCCTGGCGTTGGTCGCCTCGTCCGGCCCGTTGGGGCTGGCGCTCGCCTTCGTCATCGCCGGGCTGCGCGAGACCGGCGAGCCGGCGCGCAAGGCCCTGATCGTCGACCTCGCCGCGGCCGGCGCGCGCGGCAGGTCGGTGGGCCTGTACTACCTGTTGCGCGGGCTCGCCGTCTTCCCCGCTTCCCTCGTCGGCGGCTGGCTCTGGGCGCTCGACCGCCGGCTGCCCTTCTTCGTCGCTTTCGCCGTCGGAGTGGCCGGCTGCCTGGTACACGCACGCTGGGGGCCACCCGGGCCGCCGCGGCCCACCAACCTGAGACACGGGCCGCCGCGGCCCCTCACCCTCGAAAGGAGCACCCCATGAAATGGATCACCCGCGAGCGCGTCAAAGTCGACCGCGTGGCCTGCCCCTGGCTGATCCGCAGGTTCGTGGACCCGGAAGCCGAGTTCCTCTTCGTGCCGCGCGGCGAAGTGCAGGCGACCGCCGCGCGCGAGGGCGCCATCCCCTTCGACGTCGAGGGAGTCGAGCTCGGGCACCACGGCAGCGAGTGCTCGTTCGAGGCCATCCTCCACTACCACAGCCTGGATGGCGACGCGGCGCTCGCCCTGCTGGGCAGGATCGTCAACGGCGCCGACACCGACAACTCACTCTGGGGCCAGCCGGAGGGGCCCGGCCTGGCGGCCGTGGCCGAAGGCTTCCGCCACCTCGGGCTCGGCGACGACTACGCGATCAACCGCGCCGAGTGGATCGTCTACGACGCGCTCTACGCCTACTGCCAGGAGATGGTGCGCAGCGAGCGCCCGGCAGGCAGGTTCAAGGCGCCCTGAGGCGAACCCCGAAGAGCGGGAGCGCCTCTCCCCCGGGCTTGCTACGATCGCCGCATGCGTTGGATCGGCCTCAGCTACTCGCTGCCCTCGGGCTCCTCGAGCCCGCGGGTAGCGGTATGGCGCCGGCAGAAGCAGCTCGGCGCGGTTTCGCCGACCGCCTCGTTCTGTCTGCTGCCGGAGGGTGGCGAGAGCCTGGAGGCCCTGGAGTGGCTCGCCGAGGAGGTCCGCGGCGCCGGCGGCGAAGCGCTGGTGCTGCGCATCGACCGTCTCGAGGGCGAGGCGGAAGGCCGGCTGATCGAGCTCTCCCGCACCGCCCGCGCCGAGGACTACCGCGTCATCGCCGCTGAGGCCGCGGAGGCGGTGGCCCAGATCACGGGCGGCGCCGCTGGTCGCAAGGCTACGCGCCGCACCGACCGCTCCCAGCCTCGCGAGCGCGCAGACAGCGCGCGCCCAGAGAGAGTGCACCAAGAGAGAGTGCACCCGGAGAGAGTGCACCCGGAGAAAGTGCACCCAGCGCACGTGCCGCTGGAGAGGCTGCGGCGCCGCCTCGCCGAGGTGGTGCGGATCGACTTCTTCCAGGCGCCGGACCGCGCGCTCGCCGACTCCGCCCTCGTCCGTCTGGCAGCCGCGCTCCAGCCGGACGCGGGAGGGGCGCCCACCGTGGCCCCCGCCGAGCCCGCGCGCTACCGTGGCCGGCGCTGGGTGACCCGCCCGCGGCCGCACGTGGATCGCCTGGCCAGCGCCTGGCTGATCCGCCGCTTCATCGATCCCGCAGCGGAGATCCGCTACTCCGACACGCCGGAGGAGGGAGAGGTCTCTTTCGACATGCGCGGCGCCGAGTTCGGGCACCGGGGGAGCCGCTGCACCTTCGAGACGCTGCTCGCCTCCTTCGGGCTGGGCGGCGAACCGGGGCTCGCCAGCCTCGCCGAGATCGTGCACGAGATCGACCTGCGCGACGGCCTCTCCGCCCGGCCCGAGGTCCCCGGCGTGGACGCCGCGCTCCGCGGCTGGGCGGGCGCCGGCTGGAGCGACCAGGAGCTGGAGCGTCACGGCGTGGCGCTCTTCGAGGGGTTGTACGAGGGACTCCGAGGCGTGGCGACCCCGGCGCCGCAGGAGAAGCCGAAGGCGAAGCCTCGGCGCGGTGGCAAGCCTCGGGCTAGGGTGAGGCGCTGACCTCCAACACCACTTTCCCCAACGCTCCTCCACCCTCGAGCGCCGCGTAGGCCTCCGCCACGCGCTCGAAGGGCACCACGCGGGCGATCACCGGCTTCAACCGCCCGTCCGTCAGCCGCGGCAAGGCGAAGCCGGAGAACGCGCCGACCAGCGCCGCCTTCTCGGCGCGGCTGCGTGGCCGGAGCAGCGAGCCTACGATCTTCAGCCGCCGTGACAGCACCACGCCGAGGTCGAGCTCGGCCCTTACCCCGGCCATGAGGCCCACCAGCACCAGCCGGCCGCGGGTCTCGAGGGCCGCCAGATGGCCCGGCAGCCAGGGGCCGCCCACCAGGTCGAGCACCAGATCGGCACCGCGGCCGCCGTTCGCCTCCCGCAGCCGAGCGGGCAGGTCTGCTGCGAGCTGCAGGCAGGCCTGGGCTCCCAGCTCCTTGAGCGCTGCCAGCCGCTCGGGCGACCGGCCGGCCACCAGCACGCGAGCGCCCAGCTCGCGCGCGAGCTGCACGGCGAAGGTGCCGACCCCTGAGGCCGCGCCGGTGATCAGCACGGTCTCGCCGGCCTGGAGGCCGCCCTCCGCCACCAGGTTCGTCCACGCGGTGAGGCCGACCTCGGGGATGCTGCCGCCCTCGACGAGGCTCAGGCCGTCCGGCAGCGGCATCATCTGCCCGGCCGGCACCGCCACCCGCTCGGCCTGGCCACCGCCAGCGAGGAGCGCCATCACGCGCTGGCCCGGGGCGAAACCCTGTACGCCTTCCCCCAGCGCCTCGATCACCCCCGAGCCCTCGAGTCCCGGCACCGGGCTCTCGCCGGGCGGCGGCGGGTAGAGGCCGCGCATCTGCACCAGGTCGGCACGGTTGAGGCCGGCGGCGGCCACCCGCACCAGGACCTCGCCGGGCCCCGCGACGGGGTCCGGCAGCTCGACGAGATGGGGAACGGAATCCGACCCTGGGGAGAAGGGGGCGACGGCGCGCACGGCGCCAGTTTATGAGAGGAATGGTGACTGCGAGGGCTGCGCGTGACAGCTTCGGGACGCGCCCGCGACGACCTCCGCGAGCCGCGGCGGAGCGTGGTACCCTTCCCCCCGCTCTCATTCCACAGGAGGTGATCATGGCTACTCGAGGCAAGGCGCCACGGCAGGTCACCTGGATCGTCTGTCTGCTGCTTTACTTGGTCGCGGTACTGGCTCAGTTCCGGGTCATCCAGATTCGCGGCGATCTCGCCGACTGGGCGTGGATCATCGGCTACGCCCTCCTGCTGCTCGCGGTCCAGGTTCGCGGTCTCTGACGGCCATGGGGACCATACGGCTGATCGTGGACGCGGGCGACGAGGGCCACCCGCGGGAGGAAAGCCTCGACCGGCTCGCCGAGGTCCTCGCCAACCCCCAGAACCGCCTCTGGCTCGACTTGAGCGACCCCGGAGAGTCTGAGGTCGAGCTGCTGCGCCGCCACTTCGGCTTCCACGAGCTGGCGCTCGAAGAGGTCACCAAGCCGCACGAGCGGCCCCGCTGCAACGCCTACGGCGGCTACTACTTCATCGTAGTCTACGCCGCCGAGCACACTGGCGAGGAGTTCCTGCCGCGCGAGCTCAATCTCTTCTGGGGCCAGAACTACCTGGTGACCATCCACCGCCGGCCCGCCGCCGTGCTGGCCGTGTTGGAGGAGGCGCGGAAGAGCTGGGTGCAGCACGAGGGGCGCCAGGGGTACGGCGTCGCGTGCCTCGCCTACACCTTGTTCGAGAGCCTCGTAGACGGCTACTTCACCGTGCAGGACCGCGTCCGCGAGCGGATCGAGCGCATCGAGGAGGCGATCTTCAAGGGAGAGGAGGGCGCCGCGGCCGACCTCTTCCGGCTGCGCAAGGAGCTGCTGCGCGTTCCCCGGCTGCTGGCTCCGACCAGTCACGTGCTGGCCGAGGTGATGCGCCGCGACCGGGCGATCCCCGAGGCGCTACGGCCCTATTTCAGCGACGTGCAGGACCACGCGTTGCACGTGCTCGCCGAGCTCGACACCTACCGGGACCTGCTGAGCGCGGCGCTCGACGTGCAGATCTTCTACTCCTTCACCCGCCTGGGCCACATCATGCAGCGCCTGACCGCGATCACGGTCATCATCATGGTGCCGAACTTCGTGGCCAGCATCTACGGCATGAATTTCGCCCACCTCTTCCCGGCCAGCGAATGGAAGTTCGGCTTCCTGGCGGTGGTCTGCCTGCTGGCGGTGATGGTCGTCTGGGGCTTCGTCCATTCCCGCCTGCTGAAGTGGCTCTGAGGCGCCGCCCTTCGAGCGAGCGCTGGCGAGAACTGTCGATCCTACAGCCCGCGAAACTGCACGGCCAGAAGTAGCAGGGCGTGGTTTCTACCTACCTGGCGGTCCTGCACCCGGGTAGTAAGTGCTCTTCCCGGTAGGCGACACGAGGGCTAGGCTCGAGGCACGTTCGGGGAAGGGCGTCCGAATCCAATGACAACAGTGAACAGGAAAATCACCCTCGCATCACGGCCGGTGGGCTTCCCCAGGGTGTCGGACTT
This sequence comes from Thermoanaerobaculia bacterium, assembly GCA_044869805.1. GTDB lineage: Bacteria > Acidobacteriota > Thermoanaerobaculia > Multivoradales > SZUA-115 > CAWDVR01. The sequence goes on from JBIOXV010000013.1 coordinate 38,671, forward strand.
CCACCTGGTCTACTCTCCGGTGCCTTCACCCGCCGCAGGCGAAGTGCTGGCTCGGTCGATCTACTTGTCGCTCGATCCCTACCTGCGAGTGCGGATGAGCGATGCCGACTCCTCTGCCCGGCCGGTTGCGATCGGTGAAGTCATGCCCGGTGGAGCGGTCGGCTTCGTAGTGGAGTCCGAGGATCCGAGGTTCCGGGCCGGTGATGCGGTCGAAGGGATGCTGGGCTGGCAGGAGTACGCCGTCGCCCAGGGGCGCGCGCTGAGGAAGCTCGACCCCGCCCACGCGCCGATTTCGACGGCTCTCGGAGTGCTGGGCATGCCTGGGCTCACGGCGTACTTCGGCCTGCTGGATATCTGCGACCCGCAACCAGGGGAAACCGTCGTGGTGTCCGGAGCGGCAGCAGCGGTCGGAATGCTCGCCGGCCAGATCGCGAAGCTCAAGGGTTGCCGCGTCGTGGGAGTGGCGGGCGTCGACGCCAAGCTCTCGTGGTTGCTCGACGAGCTCGGTTTCGACGCGGCATTCGACTGCCAGGCTGCCGGGGATCTCGACGGCAAGCTCGAGGAACTCTGCCCCGACGGCATCGACGTCTATTTCGATAACGTGGGCGGGGCGATTTCCGATGCGGTCGTGCGACGGATCAACGCCAGGGCGCGGATCTCCGTCTGCGGACAGATCTCGCAGTACAACCTGGCGGAGCCCGAGGTGGGACCGCGCTGGCTGGGTCAGTTGATCGTCAAGCAGGCGAAGGTGCAGGGCTTCCTCGTCTCCAGCTACGCCGAGCGCTTCCCCGAAGGGCTCGAGCATCTGGCCCGGTGGCTGAAGCAGGGGAAGCTGAAGTACCGGGAGGATGTCGCCCAGGGCATCGAAGCCGCGCCTCAGGCCTTCATCGGAATGCTGCACGGGAGGAATCAGGGAAAGCAACTGGTGCAGCTCTCAGAAGCGTAGTTTCTACCTACGCCGCCGTCTGGCTCTCGGGTAGTTAGTGCTCTTACCGTCGGAGGATCAAGGGACTAGATTGGAAGCCGTTCCTGAAAGGACGGTACCTCATGCAACTGAAGACGCTCGTCAAGATGGCTCTGGTCGGCGCGGTGCTGATCGGCGGAAGCGCGGCGTACGCCGCGGACAACCAGGCGGATTGGACCACTACACTGAACGTCAAGCTCGCGCTGCTCAACAAGCTGGGCACCGACAGCCTGCACGTGGACGTCGATTCTGACGCCGGAGCCCTGATGCTCAAGGGTACGGTGGACAAGCGCGAAACCCGCGAGCTCGCCGAGACAGTCGCCAACTCGGTCGCCGGAGTGACCAGCGTGAAGAACGACATCCTCCTCGAAGCCAGCGTGGAGAATCCCGACCAGGCTGGTGTTGCGGCCGGTGAGGCCGAGGCCGAGATGAAGGATGCCGTTCTCGCGACGCGGGTCCGCCTGGCGTTGGTCAAGAAGATGAGCGCGGATGGGTTCAAGATCGGTACCGAGGCCGCCAACGGCGTGGTGACGCTCAGGTTCGGCCAGGATTTCTCCGCCGCGCGACGCGAAAAGGCGGCCAAGGCCGTCAAGGACGTCCCGGGCGTGACCAAGGTTCTCTCCGTCCACAAGGCGTAAAGCTTCCCTGAGAGGGAGTGCAGCACATAGGGCCCGCTCGGGGCAACCCGGGCGGGCCCGGGTCGTTTCTCCGGAGCGTCGAGCTCTCGGGTCGGGCGTGGCGCTCAGAGCAGCTTGTGCTCCTCGGCGTAGTTCACCAGCTCGACCCGACTGACCAGCCCGAGCTTGCCCATCAGATTGGCACGGTGGTTCTCGACGGTGCGCACCGAGAGGCCGAGCAGGCCGGCGATCTGGCGGTTGGTGTTGCCCTTGGCGAGGAGGCGCAAGACGTCGAGCTCGCGCGAGGTCAGCGCATCTGCCGGCGACCCGCGCCGGTGCTCCGTGGTGACGGGCTGGTGGAGGAGCGCGCGGGTCATCGCGGGGTGCACGTAGATGTCGCCAAGGCTCGTCGCGTGGATCGCCTGGATGATCTCGGACTCCTCGGCTCGCTTGATCACGTAGCCGGAAGCGCCGGCGCGTAGCGCTTCGTGCAGCAGGCTCTCGTCCTCGTGCATGGTGAGGATGAGCACGATGATCTCCGGATGCTCTTCCTTCAGCCGCTGCGCGGTCCTGATGCCGTTCTCGGGGGGCATGGCGATGTCGAGCAGGACCGTGTCGGGGCGCAAGGTCTCGGCGAGGTGCAGCGTCTCCACTCCATCCTCTGCTTCGCCGACCACCTCGAGCTCGGGGTCGGCGCGGAGCAAGGCCCGGAGGCCGGAACGGACGATGGCGTGGTCGTCAGCGATCAGGATGCGGATCGGCACTTGCCACCTCCACCACGATCGTGGTGCCTGCCCCGGGCGCGCTCTCCACCGTCAGGCTCCCGCCCAGGCCCTCGGCGCGCTCCCTCAAACCCAAGAGGCCGCAGTGATCCCCGCGCTGATCCTGGTCCGGATCGAAGCCGACGCCGTCGTCCTCGACCATGACGATGACCCGGTCGCCGCGACGCTCCGCCAACACGTCGACCTGGGTCGCGCGAGCGTGGCGCACGACGTTGGTCATCGCCTCCTGGACCACGCGGTAGAGAGCCGTCTCCACCACCGTCGGGAGACGCTCGCTCGTGAACCCGCGCGCCTTGAAACGGACGGTGAGGCCGAACTTGGGCCCTGCCGATCGCGAGTACTGGCGGAGGGCCGCCTCCAGCCCCAGATGATCGAGGCTCGCCGGTCGCAGGTCCGCGGCCAGACGGTGCAGGCCTTCGATGACGGCATCGGTCCTGTGCATCAGCTCCGCCACCCGTTCGGTGGCGCTTCCGCCCTCGTCGATCTCCCGCTCCAGCAGCCGGAGCCCGTAGCGCAGCGATGCCAGGGCCTGACCCGCCTCGTCGTGAAGCTCCCGGCTGATGTGGCGCCGCTCGCTCTCCTGCACCTCGACGAGGCGGCGCGAGAGCGACTGCATCCTCGCCGTCGATGCCTGCATCTGCTCGAAGAGCACCGCGTTCTCGACAGCTACCGAGGCCTGAGACGACATCGCCTCGGCCAACCTCAGGTGCTCTTCGTTGAAGTAGCCGGCCTCGCGCTTGGACAGCGAGAACAACCCGGCCGCGTCGCCCCGCGCGAACAGCGGAACCCCCATCCAACTCGCCTCGGCGAGGCGGTCCGTCGGCAAGCTCCAGCCGTGGTGCGCACGAACGTCGGGGATCAGGACCGCGGCGCCGGTGGTCAGGATGCCGTGAACGATCGGGTGATCGTTCGCCTCGAGCTCCGGCCGCCCCTCGATCGGGAGGGGAACTACGCGCTCACCGTCGAAGACCGCCCGGACGGAGAGCCGTGACGCCTCCTCGACCAGCATGACGCTGGCGCGGTCGAAAGGGATCATCCGTCGCAGGCGGTCGAGCAGGGTCACCACCACGGTCTCGCGGTCGAGGCTGCGGGTGAGCGCCACGGTCGCCTCGCGGAGGGCTTCGTCGACCGACCGCGTGCGCTGCTCGGCCTCGCGCGCGAGTCGGAGGCCCGTCTCGAGGCCGTCGACGGTGCTGCTATCGACCATTGCCACGGCAGTCAGCTCGGCGAAGACCTCGGCGAGTTGGGCGTCGGCCGCAGAGAAGCCCCCTGGCTTGTCGATCAGGCCGACGAGCCCTGCCACCTCGCCCGCGATGATGAACGGCGTGAGCAGGGCGCTCTCCGGCACTGAGCGCCGGCCGCGAGGGGGCCCACTTGCAGTGTTTTTCGACAGGTTGTTCGCGAAGACGGACCGGCCAACCTTGGCGGCGCGGGCGCTCAGGCGGCGGAGCGGAGCGGGAAGGCCGGCAGCACCGTCGAGCTCGAGGCCGCCGGGATCGAGGGCGACCACTTCGAGGCCCCTTCCGCCCGTCGCGCACACGGCGACGAGGCCGGCATCGGCGCCGACGATCGTCCTGCACGCCCCCAATACCGCTCTCGCCGCGTCGGCGAAGGCGCGGTTCTCTCGCATCGCGCGCGCGGCCGCCCGAAGCGCGGCCATTTCTCCTGACCTGCTCACCGACTGCGGCATGCGCAGGGCTGGCAGCGAGAACGCAAGCGAGGCAACGTAGCCGTTACACCGCCTCCGCCGGCCGCGTGGTGGCAGCCACCGCGGGTACCTTCTCCTCCTCCCGCGCCGGCCTGCGCTCGGGCCGGAGCGCGTCCGCGTGCTCGAGGAGCAGGTCCTCCTGCCAGGCGTGGCGGCCGTCGAGCACCGCGAGCGCCTGCTTGTACTTGTAGGCGTCGTCGTTGGACCACAGCTCGTGGAAGAGCTGCTTCACGCGGCGCCGGGCGTTGCGGCAGAAGAGGTCGGCCAGCTCCGCCGCGCTTGTCGCCTCGGCGTGCCTCTCCTGCGCCATGGTGTGCGCGCGCGACACCGAGGCCGCCATGGCGAAGAGCTCGTTGCCGATGTCCACCAGGCGGAAGAGGAAGCCCTGCTTGTGCTGCAACTTGGCCTGGTGGGCCAGCATGCCGTGGAACACCTGCCGCGAGAGCTTGCGGCAGCTCCGCTCCACGAAGCGCAGGTGCGCGGCGAGCGGCCCGAAGCCGGCGTAGCGAGGCCAGCGGCCCCAGCCCAGCCAGCGCGTCGGGTACCAGGCGGCATAGAAGGCGGTCATCCGCGGCAGCGCGCCGAGCTTGGCGCCGAGCGGCTTGTCGGGGTCGATCAGCGCGCCGGCGATCTCCAGGTGCTTGTCCACCGCCTCGCGCGCCATCAGCAGGTGCATGATCTCGCTCGAGCCCTCGAAGATGCGGTTGATGCGGTAGTCCCGCATCATGCGCTCGACGCCGATCGGCTGCTCGCCGCGGGCGGCGAGCGAGGTCTCGGTCTCGTAGCCGCGGCCGCCGCGGATCTGCATCGTGTCGTCGACGATCTCCCAGGTGCGGCAGGAGATCCACTCCTTGCAGGCTGCGGCCTCCAGGCGGATATCCGACTCGCCCCTGTCCGCCATCGTGGTCGCCAGCTTGACGATCGCCTCCATGGCGAAGGTGGTGGCGGCCATGTCAGCCACTTTGTGGGCGATCGCCTCGTGCTTGCCCACCGGCTTGCCCCACTGCACGCGCTCGCTGGCCCACTTGCGCACGATCGCCAGGCACTGCTTGGAGGTGCCCACCGAGCCGTTGGGGATCGAGAGCCGGCCGTCGTTGAGCGTGGTGAGCGCGATCTTCAGGCCGCGGCCTTCCTGGCCGATCAGGTTCTCGGCGGGGATGCGCACGTCCTTGAAGCTGATCACCGCGTTGGCCAGCGCCTTGAGGCCCATGAACCGGCAGCGGTGCTCGACCCTGACTCCGGCCCACCCCGTCTCGACCACGAAGGCGCTGATCTTTCGCGTGGTGGCGTCGGCTGCCATCACCACCAGCAGCTTGGCGAGCGTGCCGTTGGTGCACCACAGCTTCTCGCCGTTCAACAGGTAGTCGCCCTCGGGCGTGCGCTCGTAGCTGGTGGTCAGCCGCGCCGGGTCGGAGCCGACGTTGGTCTCGGTCAAGGCGAAGGCGGAGATCTCGCCGGCGGCACAACGCGGCAGGTACTTCTTGCGCAGGACATCGCTGCCGAAGAGCTTCAAGGGCTGCGGCACGCCGATCGACTGGTGGGCCGAGAGCAGGGCCGAGATGTTGCCGTCCACCGAGCCCACCAATTCCATGACGAGCTGGTATTCGGCGTTGGTGAAGCCCAGGCCGCCGTACTCCTTGGGGATCTTCATGCCGAAGGCGCCGAGCTTGGCCAGACCGTCGATAACGTGCGGCGGGTACTCGCCCGTGGTGTCGATGGCGATCGAATCGACCTCGTCGCGGAGGAAGGTCCTGAACGCCTGGTAGAAGGCGGCGAACTCGGGGCGCTCGGGCCGCGGGGTGGGATAGGGGTGGAGCAGATCGAGCCGGAAGTTGCCCAGGAACAGCTCGCGCAGGAAGGCCGGCTTTTCCCAGGCGGTCTCGCGCGATGCCTCGGCGACCTTCCGCGACTCCATCTCGGTGACGTTCCCGGCCTCGTGGCGACTCATGCGAACCTCCCGAACCTCCCCCTGGGGGGATCTGGTTTCGACCGACTGCGGCATATTACCACAACGCGGCGCGGCATGAACCATGCCGCTGCGCGGCAAAAAGGCGGGCGCCCGCCCGCGCAGCAGGTTCATTCACGGGCGAGAGCGATGGGCGCGGACCGACAGCAGCACCCCGCCCAGCACCGCCGCCGTGCCGGCGACCAGCCGCAGGGTGAAAGGCTCGTCGAGAAACACCACTCCCACCAGCACGGCGACCGCCGGCGAGGTGTAGGCCACCAGCGCCACCCAGCTCGCCGGCCGGCGGTTGAGCAGGTAGAAGTAGAGCGAGAAGGCGAGCGCCGAGCCGACCAGTGAGAGGTAGAGGATGCTGCCCACCGAGGCGGCGTCGAGCACCACCGGCCTGCCACGCTCGAGCAGCAGGGCGAGCGCGCCGAGAATCAGCGCGCAGATTCCCATCGGCAGCGCGGCGAGCGACAGCGGGTGCACTCCACCGCCCCAGCGCTTGACCAGCACCTGCCCGATCGAAGCGGCGAACGGCGCGATCGGCAGCACGGCCGCGGCGAAGGCCGCCTGCGGGCCGCCGATCGCCGTCAGGTCTTCCGAGAACAGGATCACGATGCCCGCGAAGCCGAGCACCACGCCCACCGCGCCGGCCGGCGTCAGCCGCTCGCCGGGCAGGAAGAAGTGCGCCAGCACCGCCACGAACAGGGGGAAGGAGGCGAAGATTACCGACGCCAGCGCCGAGGGCAGGTACTGCTCCGACCAGTAGACCAAGCCGTAGGAGACCGCGAAGTTGAGGACGCCGCTGGCGAGCCACAGGCGGCGCTCGACCGCCGTGGCGCCGAGCCGCACCTTGAGCGCCTTCGCCACGCCGAGCAGCACCAGCGAGGCGAGGGCGAAGCGCAGCGCGGCGCCGGTCAGCGGCGGCACACCCGCGAGGCCGATGCGGATCGCCGCCCAGGTGGTGCCCCAGATCAGCGTGAGTAGGGCGAGGATGCCCAGGTGGTGGCGGGGAGCCAACCCGCCTCCTTACGGATAGATCTTGTACAGGAGACGCGGGTAGGCCGTGGCCTCCCGCAGGTGCGACAGCCCGCACATCCACGACACGAAGCGCTCGAGCCCCATGCCGAAGCCGCTGTGCGGGAACGAGCCGTACTTGCGGATGTCGAGGTACCACTGGAAAGCCTCGATCGGCAGCTCGTGCTCCTTCAGGCGCTGGAGCAGCAGGTCGTGGTCGTGGATGCGCTGGCTGCCGCCGATGATCTCGCCGTAGCCCTCGGGCGCCAGCACGTCCAGGGCCAGGGCCAGCGCCGGGTCGGTCGGATCGGGCTGCATGTAGAAGGCCTTGATCGCCGCCGGGTAGCGGCGCACCATCACCGGCTTCTCGAAATGGTTGGCGAGCAGCGTCTCCTCGTCGCCGCCGAGGTCGTCGCCGAAGGCGATCTCGGCGCCCTCGCCCTTCAGGATCTCGATCGCCGCCGTGTAGTCGATGCGTGGGAACGGCGGCACGATGCGCTCCAGGGCCGCGGCGTCGCGCTCCAGGGCCTTGAGCTCCGGCCGGCAGCGCTCCAGCACGCGGGCCACCAGGAAGCAGATGAACTCCTCCGCCAGGTCGCACAGGCCCTCGAACTCGAGGAATGCGACCTCGGGCTCGACCATCCAGAACTCCATCAGGTGGCGGCGGGTCTTCGACTTCTCCGCCCGGAAGGTAGGCCCGAAGCAGTAGACCTTGCCGAACGCCGCCGCCGCCGGCTCGAGGTAGAGCTGGCCGGACTGCGAGAGGTACGCCTTGTCGCCGAAGTAGTCGGTCTCGAAGAGGGTCGAGGTGCCCTCGCAGGCGGCGGGCGTCAAGATCGGCGAGTCGATGTTGACGAAGCCGCGCTGGTAATAGAAGTCGCGGATCGCCTGCGACACTTCGCTCCGCACCCGCAGGGCCGCCACCTGCTTGCTGGAGCGCAGCCACAGGTGCCGGTGCTCCATCAGGAACGCGATGCCGTGCTCCTTGGGCGTGATCGGGTAGTCCTGAGTGAGGAAGCGGATCGCGAGGCTCTGCAACTGCAGCTCGACACCGGAGGGCGCCCGCTTGTCCTCGCGTACCACGCCCGCGAGCTCCACCGTCGACTCCTGGGTCGCGCGCTGCACCTCGGCCCAGGTCTCCTCCGAGGCCTCGGCGCGGCTGGCCACCGCCTGCACCGAGCCGCTGCCGTCGCGCACCTGGAGGAAAGCGATCTTGCCGCTCGAACGCTGGCCTGTAACCCAGCCTTGCAGCCGTACTTCCTCCCCGACGTGGCCAGGCAGGTCGCGAATGAGAACGACGGGGTATTCGGTAGCCATGATGAAGTCGGGAATCTTAGTGGCGGGTTGGAGACAGGTCAAACCTGGAGCCCGGCGAGCGCCGCGGCGGCGGCCTTCTGCTCCGCCGCCTTCTTGCTGCGCCCGTTGCCGCGGCCCGCGACCCGATCCTGCACCAGGCACTCGACCTCGAAGCGTTTCTGGTGGTCCGGCCCCTCCTCCGCCACCACCCGGTAGGACGGTCGCTCCCAGCCCCGGCTCTGCACCAGCTCCTGGAGGCGGGTCTTGGCGTCGCCGTCCTCGACGCTCCCCGGAGCGGCGCCGGCACCGGCGAGGAAGCGCCGCACCGCCGGCCGCGCGGCCTCGAGCCCGCCGTCCAACCACAGCGCCCCGAACACCGCCTCCAGTGCGTCGGCTAGCAGCGACGGCTTGGCACGGCCGCCCGATCGCTCCTCTCCGACCCCCAGCCGCAGGGCTTCCCCAAGGCCGAGCGCCGAGGCGTGCTCGGCCAGCGAAGGCTCCGACACCAGCACGCTCTTGGCTTTCGACAGCTCGCCCTCGGGCAGATCGGGGTAGCGCTCGAAGAGCCACTCGGCGGTCATCGCGCCCAGCACGGAGTCGCCCAGGAACTCGAGCCGCTCCGAGTTGCCGGGCAGGCCCTGCTCGTTGGCGTAGGAGCGGTGCGTGAGGGCCAGCGCCAGCAGCTCGGGCCGCCTGAAGCGGTGCCCGAGCCGCTCCTCGATGGGGGTCGCGGAGCGGAAGAAGCTCAGCACGGGCGCCTGTGCCTTCGCCGCCAGGCTCCGGGCGGCGTGCCGTAGACCGCCTTGAATACGCGCGACAGATGGCTCTGGTCGGCGAAGCCGGCGTCGAGGGCCACGTCGGCGATGGGGCGCTCGGTGGTCCGCAGCTCGTCGGCGGCCCAGCAGACGCGGCGCTGGCGTAGGTACTCGCCGGGGCTGGCGCCGTACGTGGAGCGGAAGGCGCGCGCCAGGTGCACGGGGTGGACGCCGGCGACCGCGGCAAGCTCGTCGAGGCCGAGGGTGGGCTCGCGGAAGCGGTCGTGCAGGAGGTCGCGGACGCGGCCGAGCCAGGCGGCGGGCTGATGGAGCGTGCGCCCGTTGCTGCGGCTGGCCGCCGCCAGGAGCTCCATCGCCAACCCTTCGATGGCGAGCGAGGTAGCGGCGTCGTCGATCGCCAGCTCGAGCTGCAGCCGGCGGGCCACGGCGATGAGCTCGGTGCTGCGCAGGTGGCGGACCTCGTCGAACAGCGTGCTGTAGCGGCGGACCGCATCCAGCCGCCCGTCGTCGAGCTCGAGCACCAGGTTGTGGGCGCCCACGCTGCCCAGGCGGTCGCGGTGCGGCTCGCCCGGCGGCCGCACGTGGAGCGCCGGCGCCTCGCAGGTCATGGCGCGCCGCACGGAGTACGACTCCTCGAACGAGCCGTCGAGCAGGATGGTCAGCGTCGCTTGCCGGTGCGCGTGGCGGGCGATGGTCGACGAGGCCGGGTGCCACGACTCGGTGACGCGCAGGCCCGGTGCGGAGAGCTCCTTGAGTAGCTCGGTTTCGAGGACTGGAACGGGTGCGTAGCGCTGATTCACACGGGTTGCTGGGCGGGTTGCTCGCAGCGCGGCGATCGTAGCACGCGTGCCCTGGCGGGCTTCGCGCTTGCGGGTGTTGCGCCCGTCCAAGAGACGCTCGGGCCGTGCAAGATCATCCGCTCGAGGATCGTGCACTCTAGCGGCGGAGGATCGGCTGATGGGCGGTGCGCCGGAGATCTCGCTCGACCCTGATGACTGGAGCGCGTTTTCGCGCCTCGCGCACTCGGCGCTCGACGCGGCTCTCGATCACATGCGGAGCGCGGTGCAGGGGGCGCCGTGGCGCCCGCTCACCGACGCCGCGCGTTCCGACATCGAAGGGCCCGTGCCGCGCGCGCCGGGCGACCTGGCGGAGATCCTGGCCCGCGTCGAGCGCTCGGTGCTCCCGTTCCCTACCGGCAACGCCCACCCCCGCTTCTGGGGCTGGGTGATGGGCAATGGCACGCCCGAGAGCGTGATCGCCGAGCTGCTGGCCTCGGCCATGAACCCGCACCTCGGCGGCTACGACCAGAGCGCCTCGGCGATCGAGCGCCAGGTGATCGCCTGGCTGGTCGAGCTGATGGGCTATCCCGCGACCGCGAGCGGGCTGCTGGTGAGCGGCGGCACCATGGCCAACCTGATCGGCCTCGCGGTGGCGCGGCGCGAGAAGGCCGGCTTCGACGTGCGCGGGCCCGGCCTCGCCGGAGGGCCGCGGCTCACCGCCTACGGCTCGGTCGAGAGCCATAGCTGGGCGGAGAAGTGCTGCGATGTGCTGGGCCTCGGGCGGGACGCCTTCCGCCGCGTCGCCGCGGACCGCGAGGGCCGGGTGCTGCCAGAGGCGATCCGCCGCGCCGTGCGCGAGGACCGCGACCGCGGCGAGCGCCCGATCTGCGTGGTCGGCAAAGCCGGCACGGTCGACACCGGCGCGATCGACGACCTCGAGGCGCTGGCCGACCTCTGCCACGAGGAGGACCTGTGGCTCCACGTCGACGGAGCGTTCGGGGCGCTGGTCGCGCTGGCACCCGCGCTCAAGGGCCGGCTGCGGGGGATGGAGCGCTCCGACTCGCTGGCCTTCGACCTGCACAAGTGGGGCTACCTGCCGTACGAAGCGGGCTGCGTCCTGGTGCGCGACCGCGAGGCCCATCGCGACACCTTCCGGACCAGCGCCGGGTACCTCGAGTCGCCCGGCCGCGGCCTGCAACCGGCAGCCCTGGAGTTCGCCGAGCTGGGCGTCCAGCTCAGCCGCGGCTTTCGCGCGCTCAAAGTCTGGATCTCGCTCCAAACCCACGGCGTCGAGAAGATCGGCCGCGTGATCGAGCAGAACGTGGACCAGGCGCGCCACCTGGCGCAGCGGGTCGAGGCCGAGCCGCGGCTCGAGCTGCTGGCTCCCGTGACCCTCAACGTGGTGTGCTTCCGCTACCTCGGTGTGGCCGAGGAGGGCGCCCCGGGCTTGGAGGGCGACGCGCTCGATGCGATCAACCGCGAGATCCTGCTCCAGATCCAGGAGCGCGGCATCGCCATCCCTTCGAGCACCCGGCGCGACGGCCGGTTCGCTCTGCGCGTCGCGATCACCAACCACCGGACCCGGAAGGCGGACCTCGACGCGCTGGTCGACGCCGTGTTGGAGCTGGGAGAAGAGATACGCTGCAGCGCAGCAACGAAACCCTGAGCTTCGACGCTACCGCGAGTCGGGATCGCGTGCTGACCGCGCTGCCTTCAGCTCGCGCCACTGGCGCTGCAGGAGCCAGCCACCCCAGACCAGAGCGGCGCCCATGAGCAGGCGCCCGAAGGCGTAGGAGAGCGACCCGAGCCTCTGGTCGTAGGCGAGTAGGCCGAGGTCCCCCAGGATGTTCTCCCAGTCGTGGTACCCGGGCGCCTCCCGGCCGGTGACGCCGCCCAGGAGCAACAGCTCGCCCGAACGGGCATCGGCGATGTAGGGTGCGATGTCCATGAGGTTCTCGGCCAGCCACCACGCAGCCACCGAGGCGCCGAAAGGATCGCGGTTGCGGAGCAGGAAGGCGCCCAGGCAGACCGCGGGAACGAGGAGCTGCCCCAGCGTCCCGCCGAGCGCCTGGAGGAAGTCGCCGAAGAACCCGAACAGGAGGTGCCCCGCCTCGTGGAACGGAAGGTTCACCCAGTGCAGGAAGGACTCGCCCACGTAGTTCCTCGCCACCGAGGAAGTGATGAACCGCCAGCCCCACACGACGAGGACGGCCAGCAGCACCGATCGGCCCCAGAACCGGGCCGGCTCGGCGTCGGCCCGCTCTTCCAGCAGCAGCTCCTTCCAACTGAAGGCCGGCTCCACTGCCTCGACCGCCAAGGGGCGGTAGATCCCTCCTTCCTGGTCGTGGGCCTCCGCGAGGCGGGCGAAGAGCACGCCGCAGCGCAGGCACTCCGCGCCGCCGTCCGCCTGCTCGAACTGGCACTTCGGACACTTCATCGCGAGACCGCCGCTGCCCCTGCGGCTACCGCCTCCCGAACCGCCGCTCGAGGTCGGGGTCGCCGAGCTTGAGCACGATCGGCCGGCCGTGCGGGCAGGCGTAGGGCTGCTGGGCGGCGAACAGCTCCCCCACCAGCGCCTCCATCTCCTGCGGCCGCAGCGGGTGGTGCATCTTGACCGCGGCCTTGCAGGCCAGGCTCGCGGCCAGCGCGTCGAGGATGCCGCGGCGCACCGCCGCCGGGCTCTCGCGCTCCAGGAGCCCGCCGGCCGCCAGTGCCATGACCAGCTTCTCGCCCTCTTCGGCGGAGAGCACCGCCGGCACCGCGGTCAGTGCCAGGGTCTCGCCGGAGAGCTCGGCGAGGCCGAAGCCGAGCGGCTCGAGCTGGGCGGAGAGCTCCGCCAGCCGCAGCCGCTCGGCCGCGCCGAGCTCGAGGAGGATCGGCGCCAGCAGGCCCTGGCTCGCCGGCCGCTCGCGCTCGAGCACCCGCTTCAGGCGCTCGTAGAGGATGCGCTCGTGGGCCACGTGCTGGTCGATCAGGTAGAGGCCGTCCGGCCCTTCGAGCAGGATCAGCGTGCCTTTGTACTGGCCCAGCAGGCGAAACGGCCGCGCCTCGCCGGAACGGCCGGATAGGGGCGAGGCGCCGGGGGCGGGAGCCGCGAGCGGCTGTGACGCCCGGTCGAGGGGCGGCAGGTCGACGAACGGCCGGTCGAGGGGCGCGATCGAGGCCCCGGCGAGCCGCGACGGCAGGCCGGCCTCGTAGCCGGGAGCGGGCGGCTCCCGGACCTCCCAGGACGGCTCGCCGCCGCCCACGGGGTAGGCTCCTCCCGGAGCGCCCAGCGGCCGCCGCTCCCCCAGCCCCTGCCAGGCAAAGGCGCCCGCAATCGGCCCGGAAACGGCCTTGAGCGGCGCCGGGGAATCGCCCACCGCCGTAGCCAAGGCCGCTCGCAAGGCCATCAGCACACGATCGGGCAGGGCCGGGTCGCGGAAGCGCACCTCGGCCTTCTGCGGGTGGACGTTGACGTCCACCTCCTCGGGCGGCAGGTCCAGGAACAGGAACAAGGCCGGGAACTCCTCGCTGCGCCACTCCTCGCGCACCGCGCGGTAGAAGGCACTGCTGAGCGCCCGGTCGCGCACCAGGCGCCGGTTGACGAAGAGGAACAGTCGCCGGCTGCGCGCCGTCTCGGGCGAGCCCACGAAGCCGGCGATGCGCTCGCCGGCGGGGCCGGAGCCGGGGTACGCCGGCGGGATCGCCGCCAGCCCGGCGGCGAAGGCGTTGCCGAAGATCTGGCCGATGCGCTGCCGGGCGCCCTCCAGGCCGGCGCCTCCGTCGCCCCCCACCGGCGGCGCCTCGAGCAGAGCCCGGCCCTCGTGCAGAACCGTGAGCCCCACGTCGGGCCGCGCCAGGGCGTAGCCCTGCACCACCTCGAGGCAGCGCCTGAGCTCGGTGGCCGGGCCTTTGAGGAACTTGCGCCGCGCCGGCACGTTGAAAAACAGCGACGCCACCTCGATCGTCGTGCCCCGGGCCCGCGCCGCGGGCTCGGCGAGCCGCACCCGGCCGCCCTCGATGCGCACGCGGTGGCCGGCCCCCGCCTCGGTGGCGGTCACCACGTCGACCCGCGACACCGCGGCGATCGCCGCCAGGGCCTCGCCGCGGAAGCCCAGCGTCGCCACCCGCTCGAGGTCGTCGAAGCTGCCGATCTTGCTCGTCGCGTGGCGGTCGAAGGCGAGGAGCGCGTCGTCGCGGTCCATGCCGCAGCCGTCGTCGGCCACCACGATGCGGCCCTTGCCCCCGGCCTCGAGCTCCACCCGCACGCTCCGCGCTCCGGCGTCGAGCGCGTTCTCCAGCAGCTCCTTGACCACCGAGCTCGGCCGCTCCACGACCTCGCCGGCCGCGATCTGGCTGACCAGGGAGTCGGGGAGCAGGCGGATGACGGGCATGCGCCGCGGATTCTAGTGGCCAGGGCAAAACCGCGCCTGCCGTACTCCTCGATAGAGAGACTTGCAACACTCCATTGAAAGGAGGTCCCATGTCTGGACAGGTTTCTCTCGCGACCGGCACCCGGGCGACCCGCGCCTTGGCGTGCCGGGTGGCCCTCTCCGCTCTCCTCCTCGCTTCGAGCTTGCCCGCGGCCGGGGAGCCGGCGGGGCCGAGGGACCAGGATCCCCCGAGTCTCGCCAACAGCGGGGCCCGCCTCGAGAGCTTCTGCGTGCTGCCCACCCGCCAGCGGCCGGCGCCCGAGCCCTCGGATTTCCTGCGGCTCACGCCCTTCACCGAGCTCGAGCCCAACAACACCCAGGCAACGGCCAACTTCATCGGCCTGGGATTCGATCCCGGCGAGGACCCGGAATACGACGTCTCGGGCACCCTGACCGCCGGCGACATCGACTTCTTCAGCTTCGACGTGCTGCCGGGGGATGTGTTGGGCGTCAACCGGCAGGGCGTGGGCTCGCTGCTCCAGCTCCTCGACCCCGCGGGAGCCCTCTTCATCGGCAGCTCCGCCGACAACACCTTCATCTACCCCGTGGCTTCGCCGCTGCCGGGCGGCGGCGGGCGGGCCTTTGCCTGGGTGGTGGACGCCCCCGGCACCCTCGCGCTGCGGGTTTCCGGCGGCACCGGCGCCTACACGCTGCAGGTGCGCCTCTTCCGCCCCGGTCTCCAGGACGAGGTGCTGGGCACCCACCAGACCCTGTTCGTGGACTTCGACGGCGCCACCATCAACGCGCAGGCGATCTTCGGCCAGGGCAGCACCAACGCCGTGCTCTCGCCGCTATCCTCGTTCCTCGCCGGCTGGGGCCTGACCGCCGGTGACGAGAACGCGGTGATCGACGCCGTCCTCGCGGTGGTGGCCGAGAACATCGACGACGACGTGAAGCTGCTGGGCGCCAACGGCGACTTCGAGGCGAGCGGCATCCACGGCCAGTTCGACGTCGAGATCTTAAACAGCCGCGACCATGCCGACCCCTTCGGCCAGCCCAACGTCAGCCGGCTGATCGTCGGCGGCACCATCTCCCAGCTCGGCATCTCGACCATCGGTATCGCCGAGTCGATCGACCCCGGCAACTACGAGGCCGGGGAGACCGCGGTGATCCTCCTCGACCTGCTCTCGGCGCCGGCCCCCAACCCCAACTCGCTCAACACCATCCCGCGCGCCCCCGGGGTGCCGATCCTGGACCTGATCGGCGTCGGCGTGGGCAACATCACGGCGCACGAGGCCGGCCACTACATCGGCAACTGGCACACCAACCGGCTGAACGCCTTCCCCTGCATCATGGATTCGGGCGGCAGCATGGCGAACATCACCGGCATTGGGCCGGACGGCACCTTCGGCACCGCCGACGACATCGACGTCGACTTCATCAACGACCAGTTCGCCACCAACGAAGGCTTCACCGGCACCGAGCACACGCTGCAGGTGGTCTCCTTCGGTTGCTCGACGGGCATGGTGTCGCAGTGCGGCAATGGCGTGATCGACCCCTTCGAGGTCTGCGACGCGCCCGATCTCGGCGGCCAGACCTGCCAGGACTTCGGCTTCGAGATGGGGACCTTGGGCTGCGCGGCCGACTGCTCAGCCTTCGACACCTCCGGCTGCTTCGACTGCCGCACCGGGCTGACGAGCGGCAGTTGGAACCAGGCCACGGCGGCAACCAACGGTACCTTCAGCGGCACGCTCTTCGACCCGTTCGGGGTCGGGGTCTACAAGATTCATGGCTCGACCACGGCGAGCGGGCGGCTCTCCGCCACCCTCTCCGACGGCCTCGCGCCGGACCCGGACTACTACGTCTTTGGCTCCTGGAGTTACACCTTCCCGCCCACCCACGGCGCGTGGGGGGGCTACATCTACACCTCACCGCTCTCCGCCACCCCGGTGGGCAAGATCAGCGGCACGTTCCGCGACGATCCTGCCTTCCCCGTAATCGGTACCTTCGGCGGCGAATGGAAGATCTGCCCGTAGCAGGCTGATCTCCCGCGTCTCCGACCGAGGCCGGCGCGCCCTATCCTCACCTCCGGGGCGCGCCGGCCTCGGTTATCTCAATGCCGGTGGCTCCCCACTTCCACGCATTGACTCGCCGCCTCTCACTCTCATCGAAATCTTGACTTTGTATTTCTTAGCCTGATAGACTATCTTCAGATACGCACGGGTGCCTGTGCAGGTATCATACAAAGGAGAACTCGATGAACACCAGGATCGCTCGTCTCACGGCCATGCTTGGGGCAGCTGCGCTTCTCCTTCTACTGGTGACTCCGGCGACGGCTCAGGGCTTCTGCTGGGGGGACGAACCAGCCGGCTGCAACGTCATCGTGGGCGGCGCCGGGAACGACGTCCTGAACGGCACTCCCGCGATCGACTGCATCTACGGCCGAGGTGGCAACGACACCATCTGGGGCGCGGAGAGCGGCGACTTCCTCTTCGGTGAAGGGGGAAACGACACCCTCTTCGGCGCCACTGGTAATGACTGCGAGAACGGCGGGGACGGTGACGACGAGATCTATGGAGCAGGCGGCTTTGACCTTCACGACGGCTGGTACGGGGACGACCTCCTGCAGGGAGAGGGAGGAGGGGATTCGCTCTGGGGTTTCGAGGGGAACGACTTTATCTACGGAAACGGCAACGACGACGATCTGCATGGCGAAGGAGGTACCGACTATTGCGACGGCGGCTTCGGAATTGACACCGCCGACACCTGCGAGACGGTCGTCGGCGTGCCGTAACCGGAGCGGTCGCGGCGCTCTTTGCCGTCTGCCCCGGTAGCCTCTACGTCGGGCCGGCGAAAGCGCGACCGGCCGCGGAGCACCGCCATGCTCAAAGGCCCTGTTGGCCAAGCCCTGGCCCTCATCGGAGCCCTCTGCTTCCTCTCGGCCTCCCCAATGCACTCTGCGGCAGTGAGTGGCGCGGTACTGGATGCCGGCGCGCGGCCGCTTCCAGATGTCGAAGCGGCGCTGCTGCCGCTCCTGACCTCCTTCGAGGCCGGCCGCCTCCGCCTGCGCGGGCAGGCCGAGCCCATGCCCATCGCCCTCGCTCACACCGACGCCTCGGGCCGCTTCCGCCTCGCGGCGCCCGCCGGGATCTTCCGCGTTGTGGTCCGCTCGCCTGGGCACCTTCCCATGCAGTACGCCCCGCTGGCTCTGGTCGAAGACGAGGAGCTGCCCGAAGTGGCGCTGCAACCTGCGGCACAGACCGCCGTGCGCGTGCTGGACGCGCGAGGGCAGCCCATCGCGGGAGCGTGGGTCCTCGCCACGCGGAGCGCTGAGCCGCGGTCGGCGAGAGGATCGCTGGCCGGCTGGCGCGAAGACCTCCGGCTGCTTCTCAGCGGGGACAATGGCGAGATCGACCTGCCGCGCGCGGCCGGCGAAGAGCTGGATCTCACGGTCTTCGCCCCGGGTCGGGGTGAGAACCAGATCGCGAGCTTCGAGGGCCAGGCGATCTCGGTTCAACAGCTCAGTGGCCCGCCGAGGCGGATCCGGGTGATGGGCTCGGACCGAAAGCCTCTCGGGGGCATCTTGATCGCCACCGGCGAGCGCCTCTGGCCGCTCGGGCTCACTGGCGAGGACGGCAGTCTCGACGTGGCACTACCCTCTGGGCCGGTCCGCCTGGGGCTCCTGGCCGATGATGGCCGGCGGCAGTCTTTCGAGCTCGCCAACCCTCCGCCAGAAGGCGGCGACATCCTGATTCTGGCGGAGGCTCGGCGCGTGCGGGGCCGCGTGATCAGGGAGGCCGACCAGCGCCCGCTCGGGGAAGCTCTCGTTTGGGCGAGTCACGAGCCTGCCCGCTTCGTGCACAGCGACGCCCAAGGCAACTACGAGTTGGTGTCCCCTGCTGGTGGCTTTCAGCTACAGGCATTGGCGGCGGGGTTTCTTCCCAGGCGAGCCCGTCTCGAGGCCGGGCGCCTGAGTGGAGGCCGGTTTCCCACACTCGCCCTCGTGCGCTCCGCCAGCCTCGCCGGCCGGGTTGTCGACGCTGACGGCAGCCCGTTGGAGAGCGCTCGACTCTTTGCCTTTGCAGAGCCCCAGGCGGATTCCCCGCCTGGGAACGCGGCGGTGCTGCAGCGAGCCAGTAGCGATGCCCAGGGCTGGTTTCGGCTCCGCTCCCTGCGCCAAGGTCTGCCCTATCGAGTCGTCGCCGCACGCGCCGGGTTCTTCTCTTCCTCGATGAGGAGCATCGCCTCCGCACCCGGCTCGGAGGGGGCTGCCCTTCGCCTGGTCTTGACGCGTTCGCGTGCCGGACAGGGCTGGGTTGAGGATGAGGACGGCGTAGTCGTGCCCGGCGCCGAAGTAGAGGTAGCACCGGCCTCGCGCGAGCTGGCTTCCGCCCTCCGCGCGCTCATGCCGGGTAGTAAGGCGATCACCACCGACGCCAAGGGCCAGTTCTGGATTGCAGGGCTTCCCGCCGCTCAGCTCGACCTGACGGTGCGCAAGCCGGGGTTCGCGCCGGCATATCGCCGGGGAATCAGCGTCGCGGGGGAACAGGGGCCCGCGAACCTCGGGACCGTGGTGCTCTCCCCGGGCTCGCGGATCGCCGGTCAAATCGTGGACATGAAGGGCCGGCCGATCGCGGGAGCCACCGTTTACCGTCTGAAGGAGCTGCGCCCTGGCGCGGCCCTGGAGCCGGCGCTGCGCCAACGGGTGGCGGATGCCGTTTCGCGAGCCGACGGGCAGTTCGAGCTGCGGGACTTGGAGCAGGGCACACCGGTCCAGATCGCCGCTGAGGCCGAGGGATTCATGCCGGCCGCGGTACGAGGGGTGCGGCCGCCAGCGGAGCGCGTCAGCCTCCGGCTGGAGGCCGGGACCGACCTACGAGGCCGCCTCGTCGATGCCGCCGGCGAGCCGGTTCCGGGCGGGCTCGTGGAGCTCAGCTCGGCCCTGCAGGTGGCCCATGCCCAAGCGGAAGGAACTCGATCCGTGGGCCCGCTCACGGTGCGTGCCGCGACCAGCGACCGCCAGGGCCGCTTCGAGCTGCACAACGTGCCGGCGCGCAACGCCAAGCTGGCGGTGACTGCCTCGGGTTTCGAGCCGGTCGAAGAGCTGCCCGTCGAGCTGCCACAACCGGCCGGCGAGCCGGAGCTGGTCGTGGTGCTGAAGCCGGGGGCGACGATCGAGGGGACCGTCCGGCGAGCCTCCGGGGAGCCGGTCTCGGGAGCGCGCGTCCGCGCCTCGGGAGTCGGAGCCGCGACGGACGACGACGGCGCCTATGCCCTTGCCGGACTCGCGCCCGGCCCCACCGTCGTCGAGGTCGTCCATCCCCACTTCCCTCGCACCCGCAAGCAGATTCTCGTCGACTCTCCGCTGACGCGGCTGGACTTCGAGCTTGCCGATGGCATCTCGGTCAGCGGCCGGGTGGTCGACACCAGGGGCGAGAGGATCGCTGGTGCGCTAGTCCAGCTTGCTGCCCGCAGCAACGGCAACCAGCTCGACTACCGCGCCCTCTCGCAGAGCGACGGTCTGTTTCAGTTCTCGCAGGTCGCACCGGCCAGCTACCGACTTCGCGCCCAGGATTCGGCGCACGCTCCGGTCGAGACTGAAGCCGCCGTGGAGGTGGCCGGTGAGCCGATCGCGGGGCTCGAGGTCGTCATGCTCGACGAGGCGGTTATCCGGGGCCACGTCCTAGGCCTCGACGCGTCAGAGCTGGCGGAGGTCACGGTGCAGGCTCTCAGCAACGGAGGCGTGGCAGCCCCCGCGCGGCTCGACTCCGGTGGCCAGTATGAGATCCGTGCTCTGCCGGGCGGTGATTGGCGGGTCCGCGCCACCCTGCGATCGGATGAGCGGCAGGTCGAGGCCTTCGTCTCGCTCGCACCTGGCCAGCAGGTGGAGCGCGATCTAGAGTTCGGCGGGCGGTCCGCGCTCCGCGGCGTGGTGATCTTCGATGGCGAACCGCTCGCGGAAGCGACCGTCTCTCTGCGTGCGCATCTCCACGCGCTGGCACGCAGCATGACGACCGACTGGCAGGGAGGGTTCCGCTTCGAGGAGCTGGAGGCCGACACCTATTGGCTGGGAGTGGACCACGTCGTGCTGCAACTGGTGCACAACGAAACCGTCGAGGTGACCGGCGATCGGGAGATCGTAGTGACTCTATCTGCGGCTTCGATCACCGGCTCGGTCGCCGACGGGATCTCCGGACAACCAGTCGGCGGCGCCGTCCTCGAGCTGCGTCCCGTGCCTGGCAGCGCTGCCGAGTTCTTGATGACGGGCGCGAGTCGCGCGGATGGCACCTTCCGGCTGTCTCGCGTGCCCGCTGGCAGCTATCGGCTGCTCTTCCGGGCGGCCGGCTACAGTTCCTCCACACTGGACCTAAGCATCAACTCGCAGGAAGAGCGTACGGGATTGGACGTCGAGCTCGAGCCCGCGACGGGGCTCCGGCTCGTCGTGCATTTGGCAGACGGCCGAGATCCACCGACCATCCATCTCGCGGCCTTGGCAGCGGATGGCCACCCGGGGCTGGCCGAGACACGAACCCGTGAGCCGGACGGCAGCTTCCTTCTCTCCAGTCTCGCGGCCGGCTCCTGGACTCTCCTGGTGGGCGCCGATGGTGGCGCGCTCTCGGTGATCAACGTCTCCGTTCCGGGCGAGGCCGTGGCCGTCACGCTGCCACCAGCCGGCAAGCTCTCCGTGTCGGTCCTCGGCCTGGCGGCCACCAATCTCCTGGCCACTATGCGCTTGTTCGATATGCAGGGCCAGCTCCTCCGGACCTTGGGCATGGGTGGTCAGGTCGAGGAGAGCTGGGCGCTCATCGGTGGGCGAGGCGTCATCGCGAACGTCCCAGCCGGGACGTGGCACCTGCTGGTGGAGGCTCCCGACGGCCGCACCTGGGAGGTCGCTGTGACCCATCCCGGGATCGGTGACCTGGCGGTCGTTGTGGAGTGAGCGCAGAGGCTTCGGCGCGCGAGGAGCTTCGCGCGCTGGGAAGTGGAAGTGCGCTAAGAGCGCCGGCGGGCGGACGCCTCCGCGGGCTGGAACAGGCCCGCGGCGTTGGCCCCCATGAGCCCTGCCTGGTAGGAGCGCTCGTCGACCGGCGCCAGGCGTCGCTCGATGCCCCGCGGCACGAGCTCGAAGCGACGGCACCGGTCGGTCTGGTCGACGACGTGCTCGAGGTGCTCTTCCGAGGTCTCCCAGCCGAGGTGGTCGAACCGCGAGAGGTCGAGCGGCGCCCGGTAGCCGCGCAGGGTCTTCTCGCGCGCCACGTTGTAATACGCCTCGAAATAGGACATCGCGAGCTCGCGCAGGGTGCGGTAGACCGGCTCGCGGAAGCGCAGGCCCGAGAAGTTCGACTTCGAGACCGCGCCCCACAGACCATCCACGCGGAAGAGAGCCACCAGATGCTCGTCGTCGCGGCCGTTGGGGAGCAGGTTGAGGATCAACGGCCGGTGCCCCAGCCGCCGTAGCGCCGCGGCCCCGAACAGCGCGCCGTCCGCGCAGTGCGCCTTGCGGTCGCGGATCACGCTGCGCGGCGAGCGGTAGAGCTCGTCGGCGCTGTAGTCGAGGCCGTCCAGGTAGGCCTGCACCTGGGCGGGGGTCCTGAGGCCCGCCAGGCACCGGCGCTCGTCACGGGTCAATCCATCGCCCGGCTGCCGGCCCTCCACCGCGCTATCCGCCCGCCTGGTCCGCAAGCCCGCCGCCGGTGAGCCGCGCGCGGGCCGCGGCCAGTCTCGCGACCGGGATGCGGTAGGGCGAGCAGGAGACGTAGTCGAGGCCGGCGCGGTCGAAGAACTCGACCGAGCTGGGGTCGCCGCCGTGCTCGCCGCAGATGCCGAGCTTCAAGTCAGGGCGCGTCTCGCGGCCCTTCTTGCAGGCCATCTCGACCAGCATGCCCACGCCCTCGGTGTCCAGCCGCTCGAAGGGATCGTGGGCGAGCACGCCGTCCTCGACGTACTGCGGCAGGAAGCTGCCGGCGTCGTCGCGCGAGTAGCCGTAGGTCATCTGCGTCAGGTCGTTGGTGCCGAAGGAGAAGAAGTCGGTGTGGCGGGCGATCTTGTCGGCCACCAGGGCGGCGCGCGGCACCTCGATCATGGTGCCGATCAGCACCGCCAGCTCGACCCCCTCCTCGGCCAGCACGCGCTCGACGATCTCGGCGGTGCGCCGGCGCAGGCGCTTGATCTCCTCCTCGGTGCCGACCAGCGGCAGCATGATCTCCGGCCGCACCTCGATCCCCGCCTTGACCCGCGAGCAGGCGGCGCGGGCGATGGCCTCGACCTGCATGTCGTAGATCTCGGGCGCCGTCATCCCCAGCCGGCAGCCGCGGTGTCCGAGCATGGGGTTGAGCTCGTGCAGCGCCGACACCTTCTGCGCCACCTCCGCGACCGGGATGCCGATGTCCTTGGCCAGCGCCTCGATGTCCTCCTGCTCGCGCGGCAGGAACTCGTGCAGCGGCGGGTCGAGCAGGCGGACGGTGACCGGCAGGCCCTCCAGGGCCTCGAAGATGCCCTCGAAGTCGGCCTGCTGGAGCGGCAGCAGGTGGGCGAGGGCCGCGAGCCGGTCCTCCGGGGTGGCGGCCAGGATCATGCGCTGCACCCAGGGGATGCGGTCGGCCTCGAAGAACATGTGCTCGGTGCGGCAGAGCCCGATGCCTTCCGCCCCGAAGGCGCGCGCCACCCGCGCGTCGTGCGGGGTGTCGGCATTGGCGCGCACCTTGAGGCGCCGCGCGGTGTCGGCCCAGGCCAGGAGCTTCAAGAAGGCGTCGACGGCCGGCGAGCCGTCCTGGCGGCCTTCGAGCATCACCTGCACCACCTCGGAGTCGCGCGCCGCGAGCGCCCCGGCGATCACCTCGCCGGTCGAGCCGTCGATCGACAGCTCGTCGCCCTCGCGGAAGACGCGGTCACCCACCCGCACCTCGCCCTTCTCGCTGTCGACGGAGAGCGCCCCGGCGCCGACGATGCACGGCTTGCCCATGCCACGGGCCACCACCGCGGCGTGCGAGGTCATGCCGCCGCGCGAGGTGAGGATGCCCTTGGCGGCGTGCATGCCCACGATGTCGTCCGGCGAGGTCTCCTCGCGCACCAGCAGCACCGGCCCGGAGGGGGCCATCTCGGCGGCGCGGTCGGCGGTGGTGGCGATGCGGCCCGCGGCGGCGCCCGGGCCGGCGCCCAGGCCGCGTGCCAAGAGGCGTCCGGCGGCGACCGCCGCCGCCTTCTGCGCCGGGTCGAAGACCGGGGCCAGCATCTGCGCGAGCTGCGACGCCTCGACGCGCGACAGCGCCTTGCGCTCGTCGATGCGCCCCTCCTTCACCATGTCGACGGCGATGCGCACCGCGGCCGGGCCGGTGCGCTTGCCGGTGCGGGTCTGCAGCATGAAGAGCTTGCCGTGCTCGATGGTGAACTCGAGGTCGAGCATGTCGCCGAAGTGGTCCTCGAGGGCCTTCGACACGCGCTGAAAGGTGGCGAAGGCCTCGGGGAACTCCGCTTGCAGGCCCGGCCTGCCGTCGCCGGGCACGATCGGGTGCGGCGTGCGGATGCCGGCCACCACGTCCTCGCCCTGGGCGTTGACCAGGTACTCGCCGTAGAGCCGTGGCTCGCCGGTCGAAGGGTCGCGGGTGAAGGCGACGCCGGTGGCGCAGTCGGGACCCCGGTTGCCGAACACCATGGCCTGCACGTTGACCGCGGTGCCCATGTCGTCGGCGATGCCGTGGATCTTGCGGTAGGCCTTGGCGCGGTCGATGTTCCAGCTCTCGAACACCGCCCCCACCGCGCCCCAGAGCTGCTCGCGGGCGTCCTGCGGGAAGGGCCGGCGGCCGTGCTCGGCGATGATCTGCTGGTAGCGCGCGATCAGCTCGTCGAGGGCCGCGGCCGGCAGCTCGGCGTCGGTGGCCACCCCGGCCTTCTCTCGCGCCGCGGCGATGGCGGCCTCGAACTCCTCGTGCGGCGCGCCGAGCACCACGTCGCCGTACATCGACAGCAGGCGCCGGTAGGAGTCGCGCACGAAGCGGGCGTCCACCCCGGCCGCGGTCAGCGCCGCCACCGCGGCGTCGTTCAAGCCCAGGTTGAGCACTGTGTCCATCATCCCGGGCATGGAGACCGCGGCCCCCGAGCGCACCGAGACGAGGAGCGGATTGGCGGCGGCGCCAAAGCCGCGCCCCAGGCGCTCCTCGAGCAACGCCAGGTGGCGGTCGAGCTCCTCCACCAGGCCGGCCGGGTACGTTCCGCCGTTCGCCTGGAAGTAGGTGCAGACCTCGGTGGTGATGGTGAAGCCGGGCGGCACCGGGGTGCCGAGCCGGCTCATCTCGGCTAGCCCCGAGCCCTTGCCGCCCAGCAGCTCCTTCTGGTCGCCCCGCCCCTCGGCCGTGCCGCCGCCGAACGCGTAGATGAATTTCTCAGCCATGAGCTCTTTCCCTCGCCGCTCGTGTAGGGGCGACCCTCGTGGTCGCCTGCACCGGGCGGCCACGAGGGCCGCCCCTACATCTCGAATCTGCTCTCGACGCACTCGTTGGAGGGCGGCCACGGGGGGCCGCCCAACCATCCTACGATCCGTGCTTTGCCCGGTGCTCGGCGCGGTCGACCACCATCTCGGTGAGCCGAGCCACGCGGTTCGCCACCCTCTCGATGGCCTGCAGGAGGGCGATGCGATTGCGGCGCAGCAGCTCGTCGTCGACCATCACCATCACCTCGACGAAGAAGCGGTCGAGGTCGCCGGCCAGCTCGGCCGTGCGCTCCAGGCAGCGCTCGTGCTCGCCCTGCTCCGCGGCGCGCTCCACCTCCGCCTCGACGCGCCGGAAGGCCGCGTACAGCGCGCGCTCCGCGGGCTCGGCGAGGGCGCTCTCGACCAGCGTCTCCCGGGGCGCGTCCTTGACGATGTTGGCGATGCGCTTGGCGGCCAGCACCAGGGAGAGGAAATCCTTGCCCTCGCGCACCCGGTGCAGGGCTTCGACGCGGCGCTCGAGGTCAGGCAGGTCCTCGGTGCCCGCGGCGAGCGCCGCCTCGATCTCGTCGTAGGCGTAGCCCCGCGTGCCGAGCACGAAGCGGATGCGGTCGTCGAGGAAGGAGCGCAGAGTGGCGGCCATCTTCTCGACCGCCACCTTGAGCTTGCCCTCGTAGAGCGTCCCGACCTCGCGCGCCGCGGCGTCGAGGTCGAGCGGCAGGCCGCCCTCGATGCAGATGCGCACCACGCCCTGGGCCGCGCGCCGCAGGCCGAAGGGGTCGCGGCTGCCGGAGGGCACGAGGCCGAGGCCGAACATGCCGACGATGGTGTCGATGCGGTCGGCGAGCCCCACCACCTGCCCCACGCGGCCGCGCGGCAGCGGGTCTTCCATCGAGGCCGGCAGGTACTGGTCGTAGATCGCTTGCCACACTTCCTCGGAGTGCCCCTGCGCTCGCGCGTAGAGGCCGCCCACGACGCCCTGGAGCGAGGTGAACTCCTTGACCATCTCGGAGGCCAGGTCCACCTTGAGCAGGCGTGCCGCCTCCTCGGCCGCGGCCGTCAGCTCGCCCCAGCCCAGGGCGTCGCAAAGCCAGCCGGAGAGCTTCTCCACCCGTGCCGCCTTGGCGGCGTAGCTTCCCAGCTGGGCGTGGAAGGTCAAATGCTCGAGGGCCGGGCGCCGCTCGACGAACGCCCGCTTGCCGTCCTCGTGGAAGAAGAAGCGGGCATCGGCCAGCCGCGCCGCAACCACCCACTCGTTGCCGGCCCGAACTCTGCCGATCGGGTCGTCGGGCCGGTCCATCACGGTCAGGAACGCGGGCAGGAGCGCGCCGTCCTTCTCCACCGTGAAGGCGCTCTGATGATCGCGCAGGCTGGTGACCAGGACCTCGCGCGGCAGCTCGAGAAAGCCCTCGTCGAAGGAGCCTTGCACGAGGCCCGGGATCTCGCAGATCGCGGCCAGCTTGGAAGCGAGCGGCGGGTCGTCGACCAGGCGACCGCCAAGCGCGCCCGCGGCCTCGTGCATCGCCGCCAGCAGGGCCTTGCGCCGCTCGCCGGGCGAGGGCACGATGCCGCGCGCCGCGAGCCGGGCGCGGTAGTCGGCGGCGCCGGCCACCTCGAACGGCTCCGGCGACAGCACCGGGTGGCCGCGGGTCGCGCGCCCGCTCTCGATTCCGAAGAGGGTCATCGGCACCACCTCGCCGTCGAGCAGCGCCACCAGGCCGTGCACCGGCCGCGCCCAGGGGCCGTGGCCGTCGCCCCACACCATGGTCTTGGGCCAGGAGAGACCGGCGACGAGCCGGGGCACCACCTCGGACAGCACCTCGGCCGTGCTCTTGCCGACTCTGCGCTGGAGGTGCGACAGGTACTCGCCCTTGTCGGTCGCGATGCGCTCGAGCGCCTGCGGCTCGACGCCGCAGCGGCGCGCGAAGCCGGTGAGGGCCGGCGTGGGCGAGCCGTCGGCCGCATAGGCGGCGCGTACCGGCGGGCCCACCACCCGTTCCTCGCTGTCCGGCTCGCGCTGCGGGAGGCCCTGGAGCACGATCAGCAGGCGCCGCGGCGTGAAGCCGGTCTCGACCTCGCGCGGCGCCAGGCTCCTCGCCACCAGCTCCTCGAACAGGCGGGTGGCAAGCTCCTTGACCGCCGGCTCGAGCATGCGGGCGGGGATCTCCTCGGCCCGCACCTCGAGCAGCAGCTCGCCCCCCGTCTTGAGCACCGGGGCCTCAACCATGGCCCGTCCCCCCGCCCGCGGGCGTGGCCGGCCCACCAGACGAGCCACCGAGCAGCGGCCAGCCCAGGGCCTCGCGGCTCTCGACATAGGCGCGGGCCGCGCCGACCGCCAGGTCGCGCACCCGCTTGATGAACGCCACGCGGCCGGTGACCGACACCGCGCCGCGGGCGTCGAGCACGTTGAAGAGGTGCGAGCACTTGAGAGCGCACTCGTAGGCCGGGATCACCAGGCCGGCCTCGAGGCAGCGCCCGGCCTCGCGCTCCCAGCCGTCGAACTGCTGGGTCAGGAACTCGACGTCGGCGAGCTCGAAGTAGTACTTCGAGGTTTCGACCTCGTCCTGGTGGCGCACCTGGCCATACTTGATGCCGCTGCGCAGCCTGTCGCTCGGCGCCACCCAGTCGATGTCGTACACCGAGCGCGTGAGCCCCAGGAACATGGTGATGCGCTCGAGCCCGTAGGTGATCTCGGCCGAGATCGGCTTCAGGTCGAGGCCACCGGCCTGCTGGAAGTAGGTGAACTGGGTGATCTCCATGCCGTCGAGCATCACCTGCCAGCCCACGCCCCAGGCGCCGAGCGTCGGTGCCTCCCAGTTGTCCTCCTCGAAGCGCAGGTCGTGGACCTCGAGATCGAGCCCCAGGGCTTCGAGGCTCTGCACGTAGAGGCTCTGGATGTCCTCGGGCTCCGGTTTCAGGATCACCTGGAGCTGGTAGTGCTTGCCGAGCCGGAAAGGGTTCTCGCCGTAGCGCCCGTCGGCCGGCCGCCGCGACGGCTGCACGTAGGCCACCCTCCAGGGCTCCGGGCCGAGCACGCGCAGGAAGGTGTCCGGGTGCATGGTGCCGGCCCCGACCTCGAGGTCGTAGGGCTGCTGCAGCACGCAGCCCTGCGCGGCCCAGAAGCCGGAGAGGCGGAGGATCAGGTCCTGGAAGGAGCGCGGGGCTGGCATGGAGTCCTCGTGACGGCTACGGCAGCGGCGCCCCGCCCAGCGTCTGCCGGATCACCGCATAGCTCTTGAGCTCGTGGCCGAGGAAGGCGCGGCGCACCTTGCCGGTCACCTCCTCCACCTCGGCGAGCACCGCGCGCGGCGGCGGCGCGGCGGTCATCGCCACCAGGCTCTCGCGCGCCGAGCGGCGCAGGAAGCCGAGCGCCTCGGGGCTCACCCTGAGCGTTCCCTGGGGCGCGTCCCCGAGCCCGGCGCAGCGCGTGCAGACCAGCGCGTCGCCGGCGGTGGCGAGGGCCGCCGGCTCTCCCTCGCCGAGCTCGCGGCCGCACAGCGGGCACTCCCTGGGCGGCGGGAAGATCCCCGCCAGGCGCAGCACCCAGGTCTCGTAGTAGCGCGCCGCCAAGTTCAGGCCGGCGCCCGCCTCGAGCGCGGCCAGGCTCGAGTCGAGCAGCCGGAAGAAAGGCCCGCTGGCCTCGTTCTCCTGCGCGAACTCCAGCATGTGGTCAGCCATGGCGGCGGACAGCAGAAGGCCCTCCAGCGTCGATTGCAGGTGGACGGCGGGCCGCAGCAGGTCCGCGTCCTCGATCCGCACCAGGTCCCGCCCGTCCTTCTCGAACCAAGCGATGCGCACCTTGGACAGGGGTTGCAGGCGGCCGGAGAAGCGACTGTACTTGCGCCGCGCGCCCCGTGCAACCCCTCGCTTCTTGCCGTGCTCGGCGGTCAGGAACGCGACCACGCGGTCGCGGTCGTGGAGGTCGAAGACGTCGAGCAGGATGGCGGGCGCGGCTAGGCTTCGCAACGGCTAGCTGCTAGTGGATCAGGTGATCGATCATCAGGCCGGCCAGGGAGAAGTAGACCAGGATGCCGGTGATGTCGCTCGAGGTGGTCACCAGCGGCCCGGCCGCGATCGCCGGGTCGACGCCGATCTTCTGGAACAGGATGGGGATCAGCGCGCCGTTCAACGACGACAAGATCAAGGCGAAGAACAATGCCGCCCCCACCACCAAGCCGTAGTACAGATTGGCCCGCACCGCGAGCGCCACGCCGCCCACCACCAGCCCGGTGGCGAGGCCGAGGAAGGCTCCCACCTTCACCTGCTGGAAGAGAAAGGGCACGATTCGCCCCTGGCCGAGGCCGATGCGGCCGGTGGCCAGGCCGCGCACCGTGATGGTCGAGGTCTGGGTGCCGCCGTTGCCGCCGGTGCCCATGATCACCGGCACGAAGGCGAGCAGAAACAGGGCTTCGCGGAAGGTGAACTGGAAGTGGGCGAGGAGCCAGCCGGTCACCAGGCCGCCCACCAGGTTGACCAGCAGCCACGGCAGGCGGATGCCGGCCACGCGCCAGGAGCGGTCCTGGTAGAGCAGCTCGTCCGCCGAGGAGCCCACCATCTTGAACAAGTCCTCGGTGGCTTCCTCCTTGACCACGTCCACGATGTCGTCCACGGTGACGATGCCCACCAGCTCGTTGGCGTCGTTGACCACCGGGATGGCCAGCAGGTCGTAGCGCGCCGCGAGCTGCGCCACCTCTTCCTGGTCGGTGGCGGTGTGCACCTGGATCACGTCGCGCTGCATGATCTCGGCGAGGGTCTTCTTGGGCGCCGAGAGCAGGAGTTGCCGCAGCGAGGTCACGCCCACCAGACGGCCGGCGCCGTCGACCACGTAGAGATAGAAGATCATCTCCACCTGCTCCTGACTCTGGATGGCGGCGATCGCCTCGGCGACAGTGGTGGTCTCGGGCAGGGCGAAGAAGGCCGTGTCCATCAGGCGGCCGGCCGTGCCCTCCTCGTAGGTGAGCTGCGTCTGGACGTCCTCGAGGTCGCGCTGCAGGTCGACCAGCTCCATGAGCTTCTCGCGCAGGTCCGAGGGCAGCGAGTCGACCAGGAACACCGCGTCGTCGACCGCCAGCCGCCGCAGGATGCCGGCGATCTCCTCCAGCTCGAGCTTCTCCAGCAGCTCGACGCGCTGCGAGACCTCGAGGTCGGTGAGCACGTCGCCCGCCGGGTCCGGGTAGTCGTCGATCAGCACGCGGAAGATGGCGAAGCGCTCGGCAGGGGTCATCGCCCGCATCGCGATGGCCACGTCGCCGGGCCGCATCTTGCCCAGCAGCTTGGCGAGGTTGGGCCGCGCAGCGCGCCTGACGAGCTTGCGCAGCGTGTCGGTCAGACGCTCGAGACGGCGGGCCGCGACCTCTTCCATGGCCGCGCGATCGTAGCATGGCGACGAGCGCCGGAAAGCGCCCCGAAACGGCGTCGGCTCTTGCTGTTACAGGCGCTCGCGAGGCATCCGCTCGGATATCATCCGTGCGCCGCGGGCCGCTCTCTCACGGCTCGCGGCACGACCCTTCGAGCGAGGAGGAAGCCTTGACCAAGATCGCCTTCCTGGCCGCCTTCGCCGCGCTGCTGCTGGCGGCGCCGGCGGCGCGCGCGGCAGGCCCCACGGCCGGCGGTGCGCGCCTCTTTCCCTATCCGGCGCACACCGAGAAACTGGACAACGGCCTTACCGTGATCGTGGTGCCGATGAGCTCCGGGGGCCTGGTCTCCTACTGGACGATCGTGCGCACCGGCGCGCGCGACGAGGTCGAGCCCGGCCACTCGGGCTTCGCCCACTTCTTCGAGCACATGATGTTCCGCGGCACCGAGAAGTACCCTGCCGAGGTCTACAACGCCAAGCTGACGGCGATCGGCGCCAACGACAACGCCGCGACCTGGGACGACTACACCGGCTACTTCATGGGGGTGGCCGCCGAGGACCTGCCCACGGTCGTCGAGCTGGAGAGCGACCGCTTCATGAACCTCTCGTACCCGGAGCGCGCTTTCAAGACCGAGGCGGGCGCGGTCTACGGCGAGTACCGGAAGTCGAAGACCAGCCCCATCTCCGTGCTGCACGAGGCGCTGCGCGCCAAGGCGTTCACCACTCACACCTACGGCCACACGGTGATCGGCTTCGAGGCCGATATCCAGGCCATGCCCACCATGTACGACTACTCGCGCTCCTTCTTCTCCCGCTTCTACCGGCCGGAGAATTGCGTGGTGCTGGTGGCAGGGGACGTGGAGGTGGCACCTACCCTAGCGCTGATCCGCCGGCACTACGGCCTCTGGAAGCCGGGCCTCGCGGCGTCGGTCGTGCCGCCCGAGCCGGAGCAGAACGCGGAGCGCCGCCTCGAGGTCAGCTTTCCCGGCCAGGCGCTGCCCATCCTCTGGCTCGCCTACAAGGAGGACCGCTTCGATCCCGCGAGCCGCTCCATGGCCGCCCTCACCCTGCTCGCCGAGCTGGCGTTCGGCGAGACCAGCGAGCTCTACCGGCGCCTGGTGCTCGAAGAGCAGAGCGTCGAGCAGCTCTCCGCCGAGGTCGGCGGCAACCGCGACCCGGGCCTCTTCGACGTCGTCGCCGCGGTGAAAGACGAGGACCGCATCGCCGAGGTGGAAGCGGCGATCGGCGAGGCCATCGCCCGCCTCCAGGCCGCGCCGCCCGACCCCGCGCGCCTGGCCGAGATCAAGTCGCGGCAGCGCTACTCGTTTCTCATGAACCTCGACACCCCCGACCGTGTGACCCGCAGCCTGGCGCGGATCGTGGCCCTGACGAACGGAACAGGGACCGGCGGCACGCCGCCGGGCGGCATCGAGGCGATCGAAACCCTGTTCACGACTCTCGCCGCCGTCACCCCCGAGGACGTGCAGGCAGCCGCCCGCCGCTATCTGGTTCCCGGCCGCCGCACGGTCGGCATCCTGCGAGGAGCGCGCTCGTGACGATGAGAACCGTGCTGTCAGTGCTCCCGGCCGCCGCCGTCTTCGGCGTGGCCCTCTCCTGCGCCTCCGCCGGAGGCCGTGCCCCCGCCATCTCCCCGGCCGCCAGCCAGGCCGCCGCCGGCCCGGTGCTGCTCGCCGTGCCGGGCGACCCCACGGTGTCGCTCGCCGTCTCCTTCGCCGCAGGCTCGCAAGACGACCCCAAGGGCAAGGAAGGGCTGGCGTACCTGACCGCCTCGCTGCTCGCCGAGGGCGGCACCCGGAGCCGCTCCTACCCGGAGATCCTGGCCGCCCTCTACCCGCTGGCCGCGACCTACGACGTGCGGGTGGACAAGGAGATGACCACCCTCTCCGGCCGCACCCACGGCGACAACCTCGAGGTCTACGCCGGCCTCTTCACGGCGGCCTTCCTCGAGCCCCGCTTCGACCCGGCCGACTTCGAGCGCCTGAAGGCCAGCCAGACGACCTTCCTCGAGAAGACCCTACGCTTCTCCTCCGACGAGGAGCTGGCCAAGGCCGCCCTGCACGGCTTCGTGTTCGCCGGTACGCCCTACGCTCACCCGCCGCAGGGCACCGTCGAAGGCGTCGCCGCGATCACCCTCGCCGACGTCGAAGCCTTCTACCGCCAGCGCTTCACCCGCGACCGCGCGGTGGTGGCCGTGGGCGGCGGCTATCCGCCAGGCCTGGTGGCGCAGATGGAGGCCGCGGTGGCGAAGCTGCCGCAGGGCCGGCCCGCGGCGACGCCCGCGCCGCTGCCCGCCCCGATCGCCGGCCGCGAGCTGCTGCTGGTGGCGAAGCCGGGCGCGGATGCCTCGATCAGCTTCGGCTTCCCCCTGGACGTGCACCGCGGGGAGCGCGACTTCTATGCCCTGTGGATCGCCAACTCCTGGCTCGGCGAGCACCGCAGCACCGTGAGCCACCTCTATCAGGTAATCCGCGAAGCGCGTGGCATGAACTACGGCGACTACTCCTACATCGAGGTCTTCCCCGAGGGAGGCGCCCGCAGCATGCCGCCCCACAACGTGCCCAGGAGGCGCCAGCTCTTCGAGGTCTGGATTCGCACTCTGCCCAACGAGAACGCCCACTTCGCTCTGCGCGCCGCGCTGCGCGAGCTCGAGGACCTGGTATCCGGGGGCATGAGCGAGGAGGAGTTCCAGCTCAGCCGCGCCTTCCTCGCCAAGTACGCGCTCCACTTTGCCGAGACCACCGCCCAGCGCCTGGGCTACGCCCTCGACGACCGCTTCTACGGCGTCGCGGGCGACGGCCATCTCGCGCGCTTCCAGGCGATGATGGCTTCCCTTACCCGTGACGAGGTAAACGCCGCTCTGAAGCGACACTTCGAGCCCGAGAACCTGAAGATCGCCATGGTCACCGGCGACGCCGAGGGCCTCAAAGCCGCGCTCGTCTCCGAGGCGCCGAGCCCGATGACCTACGGCGACGAGAAGCCCGCGGCGTTGCTGGCGGAAGACAAGGAGATCGAGAAGTACCCGCTGCGCATCAACCCGGCGAAGGTGACCGTGGTGCAGGTCGCGGAGTTTTTGCAGCGGTAGGGAGGCGCGGGTCATCCCAACCGGAAAAGCAGCGATGCTGCCAGACTCGGGCCAGCGCCCTGAGGCCGAAGAGCCGCGCGCGCATCCGCGAGGGCAACCAGCGCCGCCGCTCACTTGCCGCGTCGACGGCCCGCTCCACTCGGTCTTGCCGGAGATTGGGCGTCCGTCGGCAAGGACCCGGGCACCCACGGACGAGCTCCTACGAGAAAATCCTCCTGTCCCGTGGGAATGCCCAGGTAATCTGCGTCGAGTGGGCACGGGACCGCTCCCTCGATCGCGGGAGGTGTGTCCCCGATCAACCAGGCATCCGCTTCGTGAGTCACGCTGACTAGCGCTGGCCACTCGTCACCTTGCCGGTACAGGCACAGGTCCTCTGGAAGAGGGGGCGAGTTCCGCTCCGTCCAGTCCTGAAGTCGCCTTCCTGCGCGCAGCATTGGTCCAATCAAGGCGCTACCGAAATCGATCACAACGATGGCGCCTTCGTGACCGATTAGCCTGGTACCAGGCCACTCTCTCGCGAGGCGACTCTTCAGTATCCGATCACTGAACAGGGACTCGATCGATCTCAGCATGGCCTTGCTTGGTTCGTCGCGCCTTCCCTTCGCGTCCGCCGCGAACCTTATCGTTACAAGGAGCCGGTTTACGGACCTTGTCTCGGTGCACCAGACGAGCACAGGCTCGAGCTCCACATCCATCGGCAGCTTCCAACAGCTTGGAGCAGAAGCATCGCGAGAGGGCACCGTCACTCCTCCGTTCAGTCGATGTCGAAGTACGAATTGATCAGGTCTGAAGCGCCCGTTGGGTCCAAGTTGGACGTCAAGTCCCATGCGGCTGCGCTCAACAGCTCCTTGGGCGTCGCATCAGGCGACTTTGCCACCTCCGAAGTTGTGGGGGCGACGATCTCTCCCAGTAGGGCCATCCCTGTCGCCACCAGACCTACAGCCCGCGTCTGGACGTGAACATCGGAATACTGTCCTTCTTGCGGGTGGACATGCTCGGGGCCGTTGCCCGATCGCTCTGGGCCACGCAGCTTCCGGTTCGTAGAGAGCTGACGAGCCATCGCGTCACGCGCTTCAGGTGTTTCCGCCTCCACGACCCGCCTTACTCCCTGACTTCGCTGCCGATTGTCGACAGTATCCAGTGCCGCCTTGGTCCGTTCTATGGTTTTCTGCTTCGAGCGATTCCGGATGGTTGCCACGACAATTTCTCTGGCATCTGGAGTCCGCTTGATGATCCTCCAGGCCAGACCCCAGATCGACCTGCCGGTAGGGTCCACGAACTTGAGCGGGTTCCCCGCGGCGTAGGCGTATCGGTTCCACAACTGAGGAGCCCGAGAGGATCGGGAAGGGTCGAGCAGTGGGTCCACACTGAGAAACCTCCCCGTGATCGGGCTCTCGTACCTCGCATGCATGTAGTCCAAATCGTCGGTCGTCCCTTGCCCCGCCTCGTTGAAGTCCCGCTCGTGGCCGGTAAACTTCTTCACCTCGCTGGTGCTCGGGTTGAGCTCTTCGCCGTAGGCGTAGTAGTGGTGGTCGGAGAGGTAGCCGCCGGTCGCGTTGGTCACCAGCCGCGGGGTGCCGAGGTGGTCGAGGGTGTAGTGGACGGTGCTTGCGGAGGGGGAGATCGAGGCCAGCAGGTTGCCGCCGTCGCGGTAGAGGTAGTCCTTGACCTGCGACCAGTGGCCGGGGACGTTGGTGCCGAGAAGCCGGTACTCGCGCAGCACTTGGGCGTCGGAGCCCCGGAGCCGGAAGGTGTGGGTGGCCCCGGCCTCGCCTCCTCCGAGGATGGCGTCGATGGTCCAGACCCGCTCGTCGTCGGCGGTGTAGAGGTGGGTGTTGTCGTTGCCGGCGCCCTGCATCCGGCTCATCATCCCGAAGGCGTCTTGCTGGTAGGTGTAGGCCCCCCACGAGGTGAGGTTTCCCGCCGCGTCGTAGATGCCTCCCGAGAGCCGGTTGGTCGAGCCCAGCACGGGGAGCGAGCGCGGGACCGAGCCGCCGCCGGGCGGCATGGTGGTGATCCCGGTCAGGTTCCCAAACACGTCGTAGGTATACGTCTGGAGGTGACCGGAGTCAAACTTGTACTCGGTGATCCGGCTCACCCGGTCGTAGAGGAAGCGGTTGTTGCCGATGTCGGTGATGTTGCCGGCTCCGTCGTACTTGTAAGGCCCGAGCACGGCGGGCACGGCCGAGGTCGTGATCGAGAGCGGCCGGCGCATCTTGACCGGGTCGTTGGCCTGGGTGTCGACGACCCCGTTGCCGTGGATCACCTGGTTCACGAGGCCGTTCGAATGGTAGGTGAGATTGCCGAAGGCCGTGCCCGAGGGCGGAGCGATCGAGGTCAGCCAGCCCTTGGTGTAGCCCAGGTTGACAGTGCGGCCGGTGGCCGCCCCCGGGCTCGCCGTGCAGGTCGAGTGCGTGCAGACCGGGTAGGTGAGCGAGGTGACCTGGCCCAGGGCGTTGTAGGTCCAGCCCTGGGAGAAGGAGTAGCCGTTCAAGCTCGCCGAGGTGGCGCGGGCCGAGAGCCTGCCGTCGCGGCCCGAGTAGGTGTGCTGCTCGGTGATCGCCACGTCGGTCACCGTGCCCTGCCACGGCAGGGTGACCCAGTTGTGGCGGATGGCCTGGGTGACCTTCCCGAGAGGGTAGCTCCCGGCCCAGGAGCCCGTGTCGTACTGCCACTCCTTGAGCAGGCGCTGCGCTCCGCCGGTCTCGCGCACCGAGAGCAGGCGCTCCGCGCGGTCGTAAGCGTAAGTCAGAGCGAACGGCCCGTCGGTCTTGGTGGTCGCATGGCCACGGGCGTCGTAGCCGCCATAGCTCACCGTGCCGTGGCCGGTGGTGCCCTTCTCGGGATGGGTCTCGGAGGTCAGGAATCCGCGGGCGTCGTAGGTGAAGAAGCGGTTCTGGCCGCTGGTCGCAACCTGCTTCAGCCGGCCGCCCACGTCGTACTTGTAGACCGTGGTGGTGGCCGCCGCTCCTGTGCCCGAGAGCTCCTGCACCTGCGCGAGGCGCCCCTGGCGGTCGTAGGTCTCGGTCGTCGCCACGGATTGCTCGACGATCGCCCCGGCCCCGTCCCGGCTGGTGCCGATCTTCACCGTCCGGGTCACCAGCCGGTCACCCGCGTAGGCGAGCTGCACCGCGTGCGCCGCGCTGTCGGGCGGCGTGATCGAGCGCGGCCGGCCGAAGGGATCGTAGTTGCCGTACTGGGTGTTGAAGTTGCCCTCGTTGGGCGTCGCCTGCTCGGAGACGTACTGCTTCCACCCCATGGCGTTGTAGAGCGTCTGCCGCCTTCCCGTGGTGCCGTCCGGCAGATCGACAAACTCCCGGTACACGCGGCCGAGATCGTCGAAGACCACGCTCGAGCTGGTAAGGACCGGAGCCGACTCGGAGCCGTTGTCGTGGCGCTCGATCACCACCGACGCCTTGACGCTCGGGGTCGAGGTGGCGTTGTTGTAGGTGACCTC
Source organism: Thermoanaerobaculia bacterium (assembly GCA_044869805.1). Lineage (GTDB taxonomy): Bacteria > Acidobacteriota > Thermoanaerobaculia > Multivoradales > SZUA-115 > CAWDVR01. The sequence goes on from JBIOXV010000013.1 coordinate 75,252, forward strand.
GGTCCAGCCGCCGTGGCCCACGGCCGGCTTGGCCCAGGTGAGGCGGCCCTGGCGGTCGTACTCCAGGCTGGTGGCGATCCCGGAGGCGTCCCGGCTCACCACCGGCAGGCCGGTCGAGGGGTCGATCGTCTCGTCCAGGGTGAAGAAGCCCAGCGGGAAGTACTTCGAGCTCGCCCGCACCCGGCTCTGGTAGGTGTGGTCGATACGGTAGGTGTCGGCCGCCGGGATCGCCAGCGCGCAGAGGTCCGCCGTGGTGGCGAGGCCCGCGCCGTCGCCGCCGTAGTACTGCTCGCGGGTGACGAAGCCGCCCGAGTGGGTGAAGAGGGCGAGGAGGTCGTTGCCCTGCGGGGCGGCACCGGCGAGCACCCGGTGCCGGGCCAGGAACCCGGTGTTGGGATCGAAGCAGAACTGCTCCTTGGCGAGCTGGCCGGAGGCCGGGCAGCCGCCGGAGGCGTCGAACACCGCTCCTTCGCAGGCCTTCTTCTCCGTGTAGGTGCCGAGCAGCCACTTCGAGCCCGTGGGCCACGGCGTCCTCGCAGCCGTGCTGTCGTGGAGGAAGCTCGGGTAGGTCGGGTTGTACGTGACGACCGTCTCGCGCACGTCCCCGGAGCCGAAGCTGCCGTTGAGTGTCGCCTTGCGGTAGTGGCCGAAGCCGTCGAAGTCCCCGAAAGTCTGGTTGGCAAACCGATTGCCGTCGTCGTGGTGGACGGTGTTGGTGAAGGCGAGCCGCTGGTTGGCGCGCGGCGGCTGCTCGGTCGTCCCCCCGGCCCCACCGTCCCACTCGTAGCGCACGTAGGTCGAGCGCATCAAGTTGGCGACACCGTCGTAGACCTTGGTCGAGAGGTCCGCGC
>JBIOXV010000014.1:0-10395 GCA_044869805.1 Thermoanaerobaculia bacterium
GCCTCGAGCTCGGTGAGCGAGCCGTCGTTCTCGATCACACGATGGGCGACGGCGCGGCGCTGCTCTCCCGTGCCCTGGGCAGCGAGGCGGGCGTCGGCCTCGGCGGGGGAGAGGCCGCGGGCGATGGCGCGCTCGCGGCGCGCGGCCTCGCTCGCCTCGACCGTTACCAGGAGATCGAAGTCCGGCACGTAGCCGGCCTCGGTCAGCAGCGTGGCCTCGAGCACCGCCGGCACGCCGGCGACGGCGGCGAGCTCCGCGAAGCGGCGGCGGACCAGCGGGTGGATGCGCTCCTCTAGCCGGCGGCGCGCGGCCGGGTCGGCGAACACCAGCTCGGAGAGGCGCTGGCGGTCCACGGCGCCCGTGTCGTCGAGATAGAAGGGGCCGAACAGCTCCTTGACCGCGGTGGCGCCCGCGCCGCCAGGGGCGTAGAGCTCGGCCACCAGGCGGTCGGCGTCGACCACCTTGAAGCCTTGCTCGGCAAGCAGCTTCGCCACCGTCGACTTGCCGGAGGCCAGGCCGCCGGTCAGGCCGATGCGGACGGGGCTCATGCCAGCCCCTGTCGCCGGCGCGCTGCCTTCACCGTATTGACTAGCAGCATGGCCACGGTCAGCGGGCCGACGCCCCCCGGCACCGGCGTGATCGCCGCGGCGCGGGGTGCAACGCGGCCGAAGTCCACGTCCCCCACCAGCGTCCAGCCGCGCTTCTCGAGGCCGGCGAGGCGCGAGGCGTTGCCCGGGAACAGGCGCTCGACCACCGCGCGGTCGGCGACGCGGCTGGTGCCGACGTCGATCACCACCGCGCCCTCCTTGACGTGGTCGGGCCCGATCAGCGCGGGGCGGCCGAGGGCGGCGACCAGGATGTCCGCCCGCCGGCAGACGGCGGCGAGGTCGCGGGTCCGCGAGTGGCAGACGGTGACCGTGGCGTTGGCGGCGAGCAGCAGCGCCGCCATCGGCTTGCCCACGATCGTGCTGCGGCCCACCACCACCGCCTCGCTGCCTTCGACCGCGACGCCCGAGCGGCGCAGAAGCTCCATGATCCCGGACGGCGTCGCCGGCGTGAACCCGTCCTCGCCCAGCCACATGCGGCCGACGCTCGCGCTGTGGAAACCGTCGACGTCCTTGGCAGGATCGACCCGCTCCAGGATGCGGCGCTCGGGGATGCCCGCCGGCAGCGGGAGCTGCACCAGGATTCCGTCGGTCGCCGGGTCCGCGTTGAGCTCGTCGACCGCGGCGGCGATCTCGGCCTCGCTGGCGGTCGACGGGAGCAGCACTGTCCTGCCGCCCATGCCCGCCTCCTCGCAGGCCTTGGTCTTCGAGCCCACGTAGACCTGCGAGGCCGGGTCGTCGCCGGCCAGCACCACCGCCAGGCCGGGCGCACGGTGGCCCGAGGCCACCAGCGCCGCCACCTGGGCCGCCACCTCGGCGCGGATCTCTTTCGCCACCGCTTGCCCGTCGAGGATCCGTGCCCTGCCTACGGTCTGTTCCAGATCGAGACTTGGCGTCATGCCGCCTTCCTCCCCACATACAAGCCCTTTTGCCCAACGTACAAACAAACCGTCCCTGCCGTCAGGTCGCGCCACTCGGCCTCGGCGAAGCCGGCGCCGCGCAGGCGACCGGTGAAGGCGTCGCGCAACGGGAAGGCGAGCACGGAGTTGGGCAGGTACACGTAGGCCGAGCCGCGCGGCGAGAGCAGGGCGCCGATCCGCGGCAGGATGCGCGTGAAATAGAACATGTAGGGCCCGCGCACCAGCGCGCTGCGCGGCACGCCGCACTCGAGCACCACCAGGCGCCCGCCGGGCTTGAGCACGCGCAGGATCTCGGCCAACGCGGCGTCCAGATCGGCCACGTTGCGCAGGCCGAAGGAAACCGTCACGCCGTCGAACCGCTCGCTCCCGAAGGGGAGCGACAGGGCGTCCGCCGTGGCCAGCCGGGGCGAGCCGAAGGGCTGAGCCCGGGAGGGGCCGGAGGCGAGCTTTCGCTGGGCCAGGGCGAGCATCGGAAGGCAGAAGTCGGCGGCCACCACCCGCGCTCCCCGCCGGGCGATCGCCACCGCCTGATCCCCCGTGCCACAGCAGAGGTCGAGCACCTCCTGCCCCGGCGCGGCGCCCACGGCTCGGGCGACGGCGCGCCGCCACAGGCCGTCGAGGCGCACCGAGAGCACCCGGTTCAGCAGGTCGTAGCGCGGCGCCACGCCGGCGAACATCGCCTGGATCGTCTTGCCGCTCTTGTCGAGTGCCCCCGCCGCCTCGGCCATGGGCGGGGAGTGTAGCGGAGCGCCGCCTGCCACGCCGCACGACACGATCGTCGTTCATCGGCCTCGTTGGGGTCCGCGAGCTTGACAACCCCTGCTCCGCCGCTCTAACATCCCGGACTCTTCGCGCCGCGAGGGGCGGCCCCTGTACGTCCCCCTGGTACGTTCTAGGAGATCGAGGTCCATGCAGAAGACTTACACCCCGAAGCCATCCGATCCCGGCGCGGAGCGGAGCTGGTACGTCGTCGACGCCGCCGGCGTGGCACTCGGCCGGCTGTCGTCGCAGGTCGCCAAGATCCTGACCGGCAAGCACAAGCCCACCTACGCCCCACACTTCGACGTCGGCGACTTCGTGATCGTGGTCAACGCCGAGAAGGTGACGCTCAGCGGCCGCAAGGAAGAGCAGAAGGTCTACTACCGCCACAGCGGCCAGCCCGGCAAGATGCACCGCGAGACGGCCGGCAAGCTGCGCCAGCGGCGGCCGGTGAAGATCGTCGAAGAGGCGGTCAAGGGCATGCTGCCGAAGAACAAGCTGGGCCGCCATCAGTTGAAGAAGCTCAAGGTCTACGCCGGCCCGGAGCACCCTCACGCGGCCCAGAAGCCCGCCCATCTCGAGGGCGCCGCCCTGGCCGCCAACGGCTTCAAGGCCGCCCAGGCCTAGCCCTTAAGTCGAGGCATACGAGGAGACAGTCTTGAGCGAGGTCCAGTACTACGGCACCGGGCGCCGCAAGACCGCGGCGGCGCGCGTCTACCTGCGGCCCGGAACCGGCGAGCTGACGGTCAATGGCCGCGGCTTCGACGTCTTCTTCCCCAACGACGTGCTGAAGATGATCATCAAGCAGCCGCTGCTGCTCACCGAGACGGCCGAGAAGTTCGACATCGTGGCCTCTGTCGAGGGCGGCGGCGCGAGCGGTCAGGCCGGCGCCATCCGGCATGGCATCTCCCGCGCCCTGTGCGTCTTCAACGGCGAGCTGCGCGAGCGCCTGAAGGGCGCGGGCTTCCTGACCCGCGACCCGCGCAAGAAGGAACGCAAGAAGTACGGTCAGAAGGGCGCCCGCAAGCGCTTCCAGTTCAGTAAGCGCTAACAGGGCAGTAAGCGGTAACAGGGCAGTAAGCGGTAACGGGCACAAGGAGATCGCGTTGGCCGACATCACCATGCAGGAGCTGCTCGAAGCTGGCGTGCACTTCGGGCACCAGACGCGGCGCTGGAACCCGAAGATGAAGCCTTATATCTTCGGCAAGCGCAACGGCATCTACATCATCGACCTGCAGCGCACCCTGAAGCTGGCCAAGGAGGCGCTGGAGTTCGCGCATAGCCTTGCCGCCGAGGGCAAGCGGCTGCTCTTCGTGGGCACCAAGCGGCAGGCGCAGGAGGCGATTGCCGAGGAGGCACGCCGCTGCGGCGGCTTCTTCGTCACCCATCGCTGGCTGGGCGGCACGCTGACCAACTTCGTGACCCTGCGGGCCTCGATCCAGCGCCTGAAGGAGACCGAGGCGCGTTTGGCGGAGAAGGACTCGGCGCTCTCCAAGAAGGAGCGCCTGCGCTTCGAGCGCGAGCAGTCCAAGATGGTGCGCAACCTGGACGGCATCCGCGACATGCAGGAGCTGCCGGACGCGCTGTTCGTGGTCGACCCGAAGAAAGAGTCGATCGCCATCGCCGAGGCCAACCGCCTCGGCGTCCCGGTGATCGCCATCGTCGACACCAACTGCGACCCGGAGCTCATCGACTACGTGATCCCGGGCAACGACGACGCCATCCGCGCCATCCGCCTGTTCGCTTCCAAGGTCGCGGACGCCTACCTCGACGGCACCCGCGAGTTCGAGCGCGGTGTCGCCGAGAGCCGGGAGCGCGGGCGAGCGCCCGCTGCCCCGGTGGTGGCGCCGCCGGCCGGCGGCACCGAGGCCGCCGCGGCCCCGGCCCCGGCGTAGCGCAGCAGGGGCAGCAGCGCCAGAGGGCGAGACCTTGGCGCTTCGGCGCCGGGTTTCGCCGGAGAGGTCAGTCCGATGAGGGGTTTAGCCCCTCCCCGCGAGCTGACCTTTTCTTTTGTCTTCTTTCGTCCAGTCACAGCAAGGGGGCGAGCGCACATGAACATCACGGCACAGATGGTGAAAGACCTGCGGGAGCGCACCGGCGCCCCGATGATGGATTGCAAGTCGATGCTCACCGAGGCGGACGGCGACCTGGAGAAGGCGGTCGACCTGCTGCGCAAGAAGGGCCTCGCCGCGGCGGCCAAGAAGGCCGGGCGCGTGGCCGCCGATGGCGCTGTCTCCTCCTACATCCACGCCGGCGGCAAGATCGGCGTGCTGGTGGAGGTCAACTGCGAAACCGACTTCGTGGCCCGCACCGAGGAGTTCCAGGAGCTGGTCAAGGACATCGCCATGCACATCGCGGCGGCCGAGCCGCGCTACGTGGGGCGCGAGGAAGTGCGGCCGGAGGACCTCGATCGCGAGCGCGAGATCTACCGCCAGCAGGCGCTCGAGTCCGGCAAGCCGGCGGCGGTGGTGGACCGCATCGTGGACGGCAAGATCGGCAAGTTCTACGCCGAGACCGTGCTCCTCGAGCAGCCGTTCATCAAGGACCCGGACCAGACGGTGGGCGACCTGATCGTCGCCAAGGTGGCCAAGGTCGGCGAGAACATCAAGGTCCGCCGCTTCGCCCGCTTCAAGCTCGGCGAAGGCATCGAGAAGCGCGCGACCGACTTCGCCGCCGAGGTCATGGCGCAGGTGAAGGCCTAGATCCTTGGGCCAGTCGCCGGTTTACCGCCGCGTCCTGCTGAAGCTCTCGGGCGAGGCCCTGATGGGCGCCCAGAGCTTCGGCATCGACGAGCCGGTGGTGGTGAAGATCGCCGAGGAAGTGCGCGAGGTGCACGCCCTGGGGGTGCAGGTCGCGATCGTCATCGGCGGCGGCAACATCATCCGCGGCCTCGCTGCCAGCCACCGTGGCATCGACCGCGTGACCGGCGACCACATGGGCATGCTGGCGACAGTGATCAACGCCCTGGCGCTGCAGGACGCGCTCGAGAAGCGGGGGGTCACCACCCGGGTGCAGACCGCGATCGACATCCGCGCCGTGGCCGAGCCCTTCATCCGCCGGCGGGCGATCCGCCACCTGGAGAAGGGCCGCGCCGTGATCTTCGGCGCCGGCACCGGCAACCCCTTCTTCACCACCGACTCGGCGGCGGCGCTGCGCGCCAGCGAGATCCACGCCGAGGTGCTGCTCAAGGCCACGCAGGTCGACGGCGTCTACACCGCCGACCCCAACCTCGACCGCGATGCCGAGCTGCTGCCGCGGCTGACCTACCAGCAGGTGCTGGAGCGGAACCTGCGGGTCATGGACGCGGCGGCGATCAGCCTGTGCCGCGAGAACCACATTCCGATCGCGATCTTCAACCTGATGACCCCGGGCAACATCCGGCGCGTGGTCTGCGGCGACCCGGTGGGCAGCGTGGTGGTGGAAAGCTAGGGGCGGAGGGGAGGGGGGCTGCCCGTCCGGGCCGCCGTTTCGCTATCCTTGGCTCACGATTCACCATGCGGCCGCATGGGCCGGCGGGGGGAGCATCGTGAAAGAGCTATTCCGCGAAACCGAGATCCACATGAAGCACGCGGTGGACCACCTCCACCATGAGCTGAAGTCGATCCGCACCGGCCGGGCGTCGATCTCGCTGCTCGAGGGCGTGACGGTCGACTACTACGGCACGCCGACGCCGATCAACCAGCTCGCCACGCTCTCGGTGGCTGACGCCAGCATGATCGTGGCCCAGCCCTGGGACCCGTCGCAGATCTCCGCCATCGAGCGCGCTATCCTGAAGTCCGACCTCGGCCTCAACCCTTCGAACGACGGCCGTGTGGTCCGCATCCCGGTGCCGCCGCTGACCGAGGAGCGGCGCAAGGAGATGGTGAAGCGCGCCCACGACATGGCCGAGCACGCGCGCAACGCGGTGCGCCAGGCCCGCCGGGAGGGCAACGAGAAGCTCAAGAAGAAGGAGAAGGACAAGGAGATCGGCCAGGACGACGAGCACCGCGGCCTGGAGGAGATCCAGAAGCTCCACGACCACTACATCGGCGAGATCAACCACTCCCTCGAGGCCAAGGAAGGCCAGATCCTCGAGCACTGAGCGGGTCCCGATCTCGCTCCCTCGGTCCTGCCGGTAACTCCGAGACCGGCTGCCCGCCGCTGCTTGACAGCGGGCCCCTCCATCTGTATATTACCTGTCGGTTATGCAACTCAGCGGTTATCGAGCCTTCACCCCCGATCGCCTCGACGCGACCTTCGCGGCCCTGGCGGACCCCACGCGGCGCGCGATCCTGGCGCGGCTGACCGAAGGCGAGGCCTCGGTGATGGAGCTCGCCGAGCCCTTCGCGATGAGCCAGCCGGCGATCTCGAAGCACCTCAAGGTGCTGGAGCGGGCCGGCCTGATCTCGCGCGGCCGCGACGCCCAGCGGCGACCCTGCCGCCTCGAAGCTCAGCCGCTGGCCGAGGTCACCGGATGGCTGGAGACCTACCGCCAGTTCTGGGAGGCGAGCTTCCAGCGCCTCGATGCCCTGCTCGACGAGCTGAAGACCCAGCAAGGGAAACGGAAACGCAAGCGTGCCACAGGAGACCGCCGATGAAGAGTGCCGGGGGACTGCAAGTCACCACGCCCAGCGACCGAGCAATCGAGATGACACGGGTCTTCGACGCGCCACGGAGCCTGGTCTTCGACGCCTGGACCAAGCCTGAGCTGGTGCAGCGTTGGCTGCTCGGGCCGCCCGGCTGGACGATGCCGGTCTGCGAGATCGATCTCCGCGTGGGCGGCCGCTATCGTTTCGTGTGGCGGGGCCCGGACGGGACCGAGATGGGCATGGGCGGCGAGTATCGCGAGATCGCGCGGCCCGAGCGGATCGTCACCACCGAGCTCTTCGACCAGGACTGGACCGGCGGCGAGACCGTGGGAACGCTCCTGCTCGTCGAGCGGGACGGCAAGACGACGGTCACCAACACCATTCTCTACTCGTCGCAGGAGGCCCGCGACGCCGCGCTCAAGACCGGCATGGCGGAGGGCGTGGCTGCCGGCTACGATCGGCTCGACGACCTGCTGGCGTCGCTCGCGGCCGGCGAGGCGAGCTGATGAGCGAGAAGCGCCCTGCCGCACGCCAGCCGCCGGCGGGCAAGCGCGCCCCGGTCGTGCCCGTCGGCAAGCGGGCGAAGGGCGCGCTCGATGCGGAGGTCCAGGGGGTGCTCGCGGCGCTCGAGGGCCTGAGCTCGAAGCGGGTACGCGACGACATGGAGTCCCGCTACGGCATCTACACGGACAAGGCGTTCGGCGTGCCGATGTCCGCGATGCAGAAGGTGGCGAAGGGCCTGGGGCGGAACCACGAGCTCGCCGCCGCGCTCTGGGCCACCGGCTGGTACGAGGCCCGCACCGTGGCGGCGTTCGTCGAGGAGCCGGCGCGCGTCACCGCGGCGCAGATGGATCGCTGGTGCCGGGACTTCGACAACTGGGCGATCTGCGACACCGTTTGCTTCCACCTCTTCGACCGCACGCCGCACGCCTTCGGCAAGGTCGAGCAGTGGGCCGGCCGGCGGGACGAGATCCAGAAGCGCGGGGCCTTCGCGCTCCTCGCCTGCCTCGCCCTGCACGAGAAGGCCGCCGGCGACGAGCTGTTCCTCCGCTGCCTGCCGCTGGTCGAGGACGCCGCCGCCGACGAGCGGAACTTCGTCAAGAAGGGCGTGAGCTGGGCCTTGCGCGGCATCGGGCGGCGCAACGCCAAGCTCCACGCCGCGACGGTTGCCCTGGCGCGGCGCCTCGCGGCCTCGCCGCAGCCGGCACCGCGGTGGGTGGGGAAGGACGTGCTCCGGGATCTCACCCGAAAAGCCAAGTGAGGAAGAAGCGATGACGAGCGCCGCCACCCTCGAGATCACCACCCCCACGGAACGCGAGGTGGCGGCGGAGCTGCTGGCCTCGCTCGTCCGATAAGTTCGCCCGGTGCGCGTCTTCGGCTTCCATCCGGTACGCGAGGCCCTGCGGCACCGGCCGCAGGAGGTGGTGCGCGTCTATCTGAGCGCCTCGCGCGGCGGCGGGAGGCGGCGCGAGATCGAGGACCTCTGCCGGCGCCACGGCGTGCCGGTCGAGGCCGCCTCCGAACGCCTGCTCGAAGAGCTGGCCGGGGCGGTCCACAACGGCTTCGTGGCCGAGCTGCGAGCCGCGGCCCGGGAAGAGGGGCGGGAGCCCGCCGGCGACCCGGACCTCTTGGTCCTGGTCGAGGACGTGCAGGACCCGCGCAACCTGGGGGCCCTGCTGCGGGTCTGCGAGGGAGCGGGCGTCGGCCGGGTGCTGATCCGCGACCGCGGCTCGGCGCCGCTCTCACCCACCGTGGCCAAGACCTCGGCCGGCGCGGCCGAGTGGCTGCCCACCGAGCGCATCACCAACACGGCGCGCAGCATCGAGGAGCTGCAGCGGCAGGGCTTCTGGGTGTACGCCGTGGCGGCGGGCGGCGACCCGCCCTGGGAGGTCGACCTCGAGGGCAAGGTGGTGCTCTGCTTCGGCGGCGAGGAGAAGGGCCTGCGCGCGCTCACCCGGCAGCGCTGCGACCGTGCGATCGGCTTGCCGATGCGTGGCCGGGTCGAGTCCCTGAACCTCGCCACCGCCGCCGCGGCGGTGCTCTACGAGGCGGTTCGGCAACGGAGCCCGGCGCCGCCCTCCGATTGAACATTTCGGCAGCGCGGCTCGACTGAGGGCGTGAAAGGAGAGCGCCATGACCCTCAGACTCGATCGCGCCTCACGCTTCGCCAGCGTCTGCCTCGCTCTCGCCGCCCTGGGGCCTCTCGCCCTCGGCCACCCGTCTCCCGCGGCGGCGCAGCCCCCCGGCGGGAGAGATGATTCGCTGCTTACAACCGCCCGCTTCGAAACGCCGTACGGCGGCCTGACCGTGCGCCTGCCGGGCGGCCTCGTGGCCGGCGACACCTTGTCCGGCACGGTGGTCGCCGAGCCCACCGGCAAGACCGACCGCGAGCGCGCGCACAACCTCGGCCAGCTCGAGGGCCTGGTCGTGGACACCGGCGGCGAGCGCCAGGCGGTCGGAAAGGGCCGCCTGCGCTGGGCCTTACCCGCCGCGGCGACCGCCCTCGATCTCGCGCTGCGCGACCCCTCCGGCAAGGTGGTCGGCCGGCAGGCGGTGCCGGTAGCGCCGGCCTCGCCGGCGGGCACCGACGGCGGCTTCGAGCTGCCCTCCTGCGGCCAGGCCGGAAACCCCAACCGCATCGTGGGGCCGTTCGACGGCTCCTTCGACTCCACCGAGATCACCCTGGGCGGCCGGCCGATCGAGCTGCTGGCCGAGTCGCCCCGCGGCGTGGTGTTCGCGTCGCCGGTCGAGCAGATCGGGCCGGCGGAGCTCGTGGTGCGGGAGGGCGAGGACACGCACGTCGCGCCCTACCGCAACGTCGCCGTCCGCCTCTCGGCGCCCGAGGCGCGCCTCGACCGCGGCGAGCGGACGGTGATGACCGTCGAGGTCGCCGGCCTCTCGGGCCTGCGGGAGCCCCTGCCGCTCACCCTCGCCAACCAGACCGTGAGCACCGTGAGCCTCGAAGGCGGCGCTCGCCAGCAGTGGGAGATCGATCCTTCGGGAGTCGGCGCGGACGGCGTGTACCAGGCGGAACGCACTCTCACCGGCCTCTCTCCCGGGCCCTTCCACATCACGGCCCAGGTGCCGCTGGCAGGGCCCGTGGGGCAGGCCGCCGACCAGGACGAGTGCAAGCACTGGGTGGTGGACGGCGAGCGCATCGAGTGGGGCCCGTGGAACGAGCGGGCCGACGGCAGCCGCTGGCGGGAGGGCAAGATCTTCCGCAGGTCCCGCTGCGCGGACGCGGGGAGCACCGAGACGAAAGAAGAGGAAGTGGGTAAGGCCCGCGAGGAGCAGGCCGAGAAGAACGGCCCGATCGTCCAGACGCGCCGCTACCCGGCGGCCGGGGGCGGTAGCCGGGTGGTCCGCGAGACCACCAAGGGTGGAAAGACGCAGTCCAAGACCGAGGTCGAGTACGACAAGGACGGCAAGCCCACGAAAGTGACCGAAACCGATGGCAAGGGCACCTCTACCACCACGAGCTACGATAACGGTGAGCCCAAGGGCGTGACGCGGATCAAGGGGGACAAGCTCGAGGAGTGGAAG
>JBIOXV010000015.1:0-45456 GCA_044869805.1 Thermoanaerobaculia bacterium
GGCGGGCGGCGCGCGCCGCCAGGGTGAAGCGGGCCTCGTCATCCGCCGAAAGCACTCTGCTCTTGTCGAGGAAAGGCTCCTCGATGGCGAAACGCATCAGCACCTTCACGGGCTCCTGGCCACCGGCGGGGAGCCGCTTGGCCAGCGACGGCAGCAGGTTGCCGATGGCGGCGAAGCGCGCCTCCTCTTCGGCGGCGAGCGCCGCCGCGGCGTCCACCTCGGAGCCACGCTCGAAGGCCAGCGACTCGAGCGCGCCGGTCTCGGGGTCGAGGGTCTTGATCGCGGTCAGCTCGCGCCCGGTGTACGGCAGGCGAAGCGTCTTCTGGGCCACGACCTGGAGAGCGCCGCGGCCTTCTCCCACGGCACCGGGTGGCACCACGAGACCGGACGCGACACTAAACAGAGCACACCATGCAACTCGGCGAAACATGAGACTCCTCCTTGAATCCCGGCCTTGCCGGGACGGTTGAATGAGCCCTGGGATGCGGGCTTCCTCTACCGTGACGAGGAGGAGGAGGATCGGTATTAGAGGGCGGACGACGCCCGCGGCGAGTGCGCCGTAGGAGAAGCAACCGGGATTGAAGGCCTCTTCCCATCCGCGTCCAGACGGCGTGCTCTACTCCGAGCGCAGCGCCTCCAGCGGGTCGATGCGGGTGGCCCTGCGGCCTGGCAGATAGCAGGCGAGAAGCGCCACCAGCGCCAGCAGCACGGGCACGGCGACGAAGGTGAGGGGGTCGGTCGCCTCGACGCCGTAGAGCAGACCGGAGAGCTTGGCGGCGGCCACCCGGGTGAGCGCGAAGGCGAGGGCCGCGCCGGCGGCGAGGCCCGGTAGGACGAGCATCATGCCGCGGCCGATGACCAGGCGGAGCACCTGTTGGCGGCGGGCCCCGACCGCCACCCGCACGCCGATCTCCCGCGTGCGGCGCGCCACGGCGAAGGCCACCACGCCATAGATCCCCAGCGCCGCGAGCGCCAGGGCCAGGGCGGCGAAGGCCGCCAGCAGCAGGGTGAAGAAGCGCGAGGCCGCCAGCGACTCCGACAGCATGTCCTCGAGCGTGGCGGCGTGGGCAATGGGCTGCTGGGGATCGACCTCCCAGATCGCCTGCTGCACCGGCTTGACGAGCTGAGCCGGGTCGCCGCTCGCCCGCACCACCAGGGTGTTCACTACCCGCCACACCTGCTGCTGGTGGAAGTAGAGGATCGGCTGCGGCTCCTCGGCCAGGTTGGTGCCCTTGAGGTCGCCCACCAGGCCCACGATCTCGACCGTGTTCTCCCCGACCCGTAGACGCTTGCCCACGGGATCGACGCCCGGGAAGTGGCGCCGGGCGAAGGCCTGGCTCACCAACACCACCCGCGGCGCCTCCCTGTCGTCATCCAGGGTGAAGTCGCGGCCGGCGAGGAGCGGCGTGCCCAGCGTGAGGAACAGACCGGGGCTCACCATGAAAGCTTGCGCCATGAGCTCGGAGCCGGGCGCGGGAGCCGGCTCGTCTGCCAGGGTAAAGGTGAAGCGCTCGCCCTCCTGGGCCAGCGGCAGCGTCTTGATGGTGGCCGCGGACTCGACGCCGGGCAGCGCCCGCACCCGCTCGAGCAGGGCCGCGTAGGCCGCCTCGGCCGCAGCCCGCTCCGGGTAGCGGTGGTTGGGGAAGGTGAAGCTCACGGCCAGCAGGCGCTCGGGCTCGAAGCCCGGGTCGACACGCACCAGTCGCTCGAGGCTGCGGATCACCAGCCCGGCGCCGATCATCAGCATCAAGGCGAGCGCGACCTCCGCCACCACCAGGCCGCCGTGCAGACGCGAGGAGCCCGCGGCCGCCGTGCCCTGGGGGCGCAGGCCGTTGGCAAGCTCCGGCCGGGTCAGGCGCAGGGCAGGCGCCAAGCCACAGAGCAGCGCAGTGGCGAGCGCCGCCGCGATCCCGAATCCCAGGACGCGGCTGTCGAGCGTCACCTCCGCGACCCGCGGCAGCAGATCGCCGGCGAGCGCGGTCAGGGCGTCGAGCGCCCAGCCGGCGGCGAGGAGGCCCAACGCGCATCCGGCCACGGCCAGCAGCAGGCTCTCTGTCAGGAGCTGGCGGACGAGGCGGCCGCGGCTCGCGCCCAGGGCGGAGGCGATGGTCAGGCGCCGCTGCCCGGCGAGGCCGCGGGCCAGGAGCAGGTTTGCCACGTTGGCGCAGGCGATGAGCAGCACCAGCCCGACCGCCGCGAGCAGCGCGAAGAGCGGCGCCGCGACGTTTCCGGTCACGTGCTCCTGGAGCGGGACGGCCTCGACGCCGAGCAGACCGGCGTTCGAGTCCGGATAGCGCTCGGCCAGGCCCCGGGCGATCGAGGTGAGCTCGGCCTCGGCCCGCTCGGCCGTCGAGCCCGGCGCCAGGCGCCCCACCGCACCCAGCCAGCGCACCTGGCGGGTGCGCGGGATCCCGCTCTCCGGGATCAGGGTGAGCGGTGCCCACATCTCCACGCGGGCGGATGGGAAGGTGAAGGCGGGCGGCATCACCCCGGCTACGAGGAAAGGCTCGCCGTTCAAGGTGATGGTCGAGCCCACCAGGGCCGGGTCGGCGCCGAAGCGCCGGCGCCAGCACGAGTCGGAGAGCACCACGACGCGGTCGTTGCCGCGCTCGTCCTCGGGCGTCAACACGCGGCCGCGGGCGGCCTTCGAGCCGATCGTCGGGAAGAAGCTGCCGGAGACGTAGGCGGTCAGGACCTGGGCCGGTGGCTCGGCGAGGAGAACCAGGCCGCTCGGCAGAGTGCTGTAGAGGCCGATTCCGGTGAGCTCGTGGCTGCCTGCGGCCCAGTCCTCGGCGTCGAGGCGCGCGACGGCCCGCCGCGCGAGGCCCTGGACGGGGTAGGAGGAGAAGAGCCGCACCAGGCGCTCGGGCTCGGCCATGGGCAGCGGCCGCATCAGCACGCCGTAGGCGACGCTGAAGACCGTGATGTTGGCGCCCAGCCCCAGGGCCAGGATGCCGATGACCAGGGCGGTGAAGCCCGGCCGCGCGGCCAGGGTGCGCAGCGAGTAGCGAAGATCTTGTAGCCAGGTGCCCATGAGGAAGCCCTCCGGGAGGAAGCGAGGGGCAACTGGCGTGCCAGCGGGAAGATGCCCGGGGAGCGGCGCGCAGTGCGCGTCTCATGATCGACCGCCGTCCGCTTTCGGGAAGCAAGGATTCCGGGAGCGGACGGAGGGGGAAGAGAAAGAAAGAGCCGCTGGGCCCGCGGTCCCGGGCGGGGCGGGTCCGAGGGCGCCGGCAACCGGCTCGCGCCTGTCGTGTTTGGGAGGGCTCGCGCTCTCCTGCGCGTCCGCGCGCGCCGGTAGATGGTGCACCTTCTAGCGCCGCGGACGCGCGCGCTCCCGAGCTTGCCGGCGCCCTCGGACCCGACCCGCCCAGGACCGCTGCATCCGGCGCTAGCGAAGCGATCAGGTGGTGCTGGCCGCTTCTCGAGGGGGTGGCGGGCGCCGGCCCAGGACGGCGAGACCGATGCCGCCGAGGATGAGAAGCGCGGAGAGAGTGAGGCGGAGCGAGATGGTCTCGGCGAGCATGGCCACGCCGCCGAGCGCGGCGAGGACCGGCACGGCAAGTTGCACCGTGGCGGCGCGCGTGGCGGTGAGGCCGCGAAGGGCCGCGAACCACACCACATAGCCGAGGCCCGAGGTGAGGGCGCCGGAGACGACGGCGAGCACGATGCCTCGCGGCGAGAGGTGCGCCTGGTCGAGGGTCGCGAGGCTTACCGCGACGGCGAGCGGCACGGAGCGAAGGAAGTTGCCCGCCGTCTCGCCCAGCGGGTCTACCGCGCCGCGGCCGAGGAGCGAGTAGACGCCCCAGGCGATCCCGGCCGTGGCCATCAGCGCGGTGCCGAGAAGGGGCGGCGCCGTCAAGCCGGGCAGCACCAGCGCCACCAGGCCGGCGAGTGCGATCGCGAGCCCCGCCCATTCGAGCAGGCGCGGCCGTTCGCCGGAGGCCAGCGCGACGGCGATCATCGTCACCTGCACCGAGCCGAAGAGGATCAGCGCCCCGGTGCCCGTCGAGAGGCTGAGGTATGCGAACGAGAACGCCACGGCGTAGAGGCACAGCATCAAGCCCGCGCGCCAGCGGCCCGGCCGCGCCTCGAGCCGCCCGGCCGACGACGCCTCGGCGAGCAGCCAGAGAGTGATCGCGCCGGAGGCCAGCCGCAAGCTCGAGAAGCTCGCCGCGTCGATCGTCCCCATGCCCAGCGCCAGCCGGCAGAGCAGCGAGTTGGCGGCGAAGCAGAGGAGGGCGAGGGTGGTGAGGAGGGCGGTGCGCAGGGCTGGGGGCGTTTCGGGCATGGAGGGTTCAGCACGTAGTGAGCTACGGCCCTTCACGGCTCGGCGTGCTGGAAGCGCGCGGATCCTATCTCGTGGTGGCCGGGGCTCACTCTCCTCGGCCGGCCCACCTTCTCGCCCTCTTCTGGCTGGACTCGGAATCGCACCCCAGCCGCGGCGTCCCGGGACAACCCGAGAGGTGCACTGAAGAAGAAGGGGGGCCCGGGCCGGAGGCGCGGCCTGAGTCGCGCTCCCGCGGCCCGCTACACCCTTTGCACCTCTGCCATCGAAAGGAGCTGGATCATGACTCCGCAAAAGGGATTTGGCAGCACGCTCCTCTGGGCGGGCCTGGCGCTCGCCGCTCTCGTGGCCCTGGCACCGCCTTGCGCCGCGGCCGAGGATGTGCCGCAGCCCGCCGCGGCCACGGCGCCGGAGAACCCGTGCGCGGCCACGGGCTCGATCGACGTGCTGCTGGCGCCCGACCTGTCGCCCGCGGCTTCGGCAGACACGCTCGACCCGCTCTTCGGCGCGCACGAGACCGCGCCTCCGTTCCTGCGCCGCACGTGTCGGTGTAGCTGTGGCTACCCCTGCACGACGCACGCGGATTGCGGCCCGGGTGGGTTCTGCAGCGCCGGCATCACCTGCTGTTGAGCACCGGCAGCCCGAGGGCTCCTCGAAGCACTCAGGGGTCCTTGCGCATCTCGATCGGCGGCGGGCCGGGGGGCACGTGCTCGCCGCGCTCGGCCTGCGTCTTGAAGCGCGAGTTGTGTACCAGCGAGAGCAGCCCCTCGTTCTCGCCCGTCACCTCGAAGGCCCACTCGTAGTCCACGCTCTCCTTGGGCCCGCCTTTGAAGCGGAAGTTGTCGTCGCGGCTGCGGAAGGTGAGCCTCCCTCGGGAGAAGGCCACGTCGCCCACCGGGAAGCCGGTCGCGGCCGACCGCACCGAGCCGTCATCCTGCTTCAGGTGACGGTACATCAGGATGGCGACCCGTGGCTGGCCGTCGACGGTGGTCACGGTGAGGGTGGCGCCCGGCATGCCCTTGCCCCAGCCCTCGTCGTAGTCGCCGCGCCAGACGCCGACCAAGCGCGAGAGGTCCGCCGTCGAGGCCGGCGCCGCCAGCGCGAACCCGGCGGCCGACCAGGCGCCGGCGAGGAGCGCCAGGATGCACCCGGCGAGCGCCCAGCGAGCGCGGGAGCGAGAGAGGCGTCGCGTGCCGTCGAGCAGTCGTTTCATACGTTCCTCCAGGTTGTCGGCGTCGAAGGCGCCGAGGGTTGCGGCAGGGTTGGCACGGCCGGCGATGGACACTGCCAGGCCGAGCAGCGAGCGGGCATAGGCGCGGCCGCCGGCGAGGGCCGCGGCGGTCTCGTCGCAGGCCATCTCACGGGCCTTCGCCAGCTCGGCGCGCAGCCACCAGGCGGCGGGATGGGGGGCGAGCGGCAGCAGCAGCGCTTCCACCGCGAGCTGCACGGCGCAGTCGCGGCGCGCCACGTGCGCCAGCTCGTGGCCGAGCACCGACTCGAGCTCGCCGCGCCCGGCGCCGGCCAGCAGCCAGGGCGGCAGCAGCACGGCCGGCCGCCGGGTGCCGACCGCCACCGGGCCGGCGACCTCGCCGCTCATCAGCAGGTCCACGCGGCGCACGCCGAGCTCGCGAGCGAGGCGAGAGGCGAGAGCAGAGGCCGGGGAGCCGGCCGGGATGGGCTCGGCCCGCCGGCGCAGGCCGGCGGCACGCCGCACCGCCAGCGCGAGGCGAAGGCCTGCGACGGCGACCAGCGCCAGGTAGACGAAGAGCACCATGCGCCCGGCGCCGCCCACGGCGACAGGAGGAAGAGTTGCCGGCCCTGCCGCGGCCCTCGGTACCGCCGAGCCCTCGCCGGCGGCAGCGGCCAGCGGCTCGCCAGCCAACGCGATCGGTGGCGCGCTCCTGGCCTCCGCAACCGAGCGGCGGGCGGCGAGGAAGGGGCTCGCCACCGGCAGGGCGACCGCGGCGAGCAGCACCACGAGCCACAGCCCGTGCAGGTGCGCGGCGGGCGCCCGGCGCAGCAGCCGTGCCGCGAGCTTCCCCGCCGCCACCAGCAGCGGCAGTTGCCAGAGCCCATTGGCGAGGACCGATATGGCGAGAATGGGGATGGCGATCGCGATCTCGACCAGGCTACGCATCGCTGCCTCCCTTCTTCTCCTCGACCAGCTCCGAGAGCCGCGCCAGCCGCTCGGGAGTCAGGTGCCGGGCCTCGACCAGGCTCATCACCAGGCTCTCGGCCGAGCCGTCGAACATGCGCTGCACGAGGTCGGTGGTGGCCTGCCGCGCCGCCTGCAGGCGGCTCACCACCGGCGCGTACTCGAACGCACGCCCCTGACGGAGGCGGCGCACCTTGCCTTTCTTGTGCAGCACGTTGAGCATGGTCTGCACCGAGTTGTAGGCCAGGTCGCGCTCGCCGGCCAGCCGCTCGCGCACCGTCTGCACGGTCGCCGGCCCTCCTTCCCACAGCACCTTCATGATGGCGAGCTCGAGCGGGGTGAGCTGAGAGGCTTTGGGTCTCGCCATGCCGTCCTCCTAATTTCTTAGGATCATAGACCCGGCCCCGGCCCGTGTCAACTAATTTCTTAGGAGTTGGTGTCAGCGGCCTCTCGGGTGCCGGCGCTGTAGACTTCCGCCGCCGTCATGCGTGCCTGGAGCCGAGGGGAGAAGATCGGGTTCTTCAGCCTGGTGGTCGGGGCTCTGACCTGCACCGCGGTGCTGCTCTCGGTGCCGGCGGTGCAGGCGCTCATCGGCCGGCTGCTCCGCTCCGGGGGCGATCCTGCCGCCGCGACCCGCGTGCTGCCCGATCCCGAGACCGAGACCCTGAGGCAGCTCCTCGAGGAGCAGCGCCGGCTCTACGAGGAGCACAGCCAGGCGGCGCGGGCGGAGGTGGTCAAGCTCCACGATGAGCGCATGGACCTTCGCAAGCAGCGCATCGAAGCGCTGGCCGAGAAGCTCCAGGTCGGCGGCGAGCGTCGCTTCGACACCATCCTGCTGCACAACAAGTGCAGCCACGACGTCTCGGTGGCGCTCCACTACCTGGACATCGACGACTCCTGGATCAGCCGTGGCTGGTGGGTGGTCAAGCCAGGTGAGACCATGACCACCGACGCGAGGACCCGCAACTCGTTCATCTTCTTCTTCGCCGAGCACCAGGCCGCCGGCCGCAGGTGGGACGGCGCGGGCAAGGAAGGCTCGCTCACGCTGGCCATCGCGGACGTCAAGTTCGACCACCTCGACGGCGACGCCTTCGTCTACCCCGAGGCCCGCACCGTGTCTTTCTTCCGGCGCGAGAGCGGCGACCAGTGGACGGACTTCACCGAGACCTTCGAGTGCTTCGTGGAGGAGCCGCCGCGCTGAGGCGGCGGGCTTTCACGCGGCGCTCCAGGCGCCCGCTTCAACCACATCCCGCCGGCACCGGGCAGACGCTGGTGACCTCGAGGCGCACGGGCGTGCCGCCGTCGTCGCGGTTGATCACCAGGAAGCCCGCGGTGACCGGCACCGACGAGCCCCGCAGGGTCACGGTGACCGGAGCTCCCGGGGTGACGCTGAAGGCGATGGTGGCCGGCGCCACCAGGGTGTAGCCGGCGGGCACGGCGAGCCGCACCGGAACCGGGCCGTCGGTCGCCGTCAGCGTGAACGAGCGCTGCATCCCTAAGCCGAAGCAGAGGCGCCGGGAGCCGCCGGCCGTGGCGGGGTCGGTGGTGCAGCCCGGGGAGTCCAGGGTGGCGGCCACGGCCGTGCCGGAAACCAGCACGCTCTCGACGCGGCCCCTTCCGTCGTCGTAGGGAATCTCCAGCCGGCCCTGCTTGGCGCCGGGAGGGCTCTGCGCCTGGAAGCGCACGGTCACCGTGCAGGAGGCCGTGCCGCTCAAGGGCGTAGTCGGCCCACAGGTCGAGGCCGGGATCGAGAAGCTGCCCAGCGACATCGGGTCGGTGGTCACGATCCGAGCCGAGCCCACGGTGAGCGTGCCACCGCCGGCGTTCTGCACCGTCACCAGCCGGCCGCGCATGGTGCCGATCGTCGTATCGCCCATGAAGGTCACCGGGTTGGGTGTCACCTGGATGCGGGGCGCGTCCGGGGGCGGCGGCGACATGAGGCAGCCCTGGATCTGCATCCCCGGGGGAGTCGGAGTACAGAAAGTGGCAGACACCGGCGGGTGGTTGGAGCACATGGAGCTGCCTGGCACCATGCACCACGGGCCGCCCGAGCACCAACGCATCCGCGCCTCCGGCGGCGCCGCGCTCCCCGGGGCGCAGATCTCGGCGAGCGTCCGCTCCACCAGCCGCTCCCAGGTGTCCTGCGCGTTGACCGAGCTGGGATCGCCGCAGCCAGTGATCTGGAAGCCGAAGGGGTCCATCAGAAGCTGCCCGGTGAAGATCGTGATCGGCGCCATCGCCGGATCGCTCGCCAGCCGGACCTGCATCCGGCACTCAGAGAGCGGCGGCGGCACGGGCCGCGGCCTGAGGGGCCAGCCGCAGCCGGAGTCGAGCAGTGGGATAACGACCAAGCTGGCGAGGAGGCCCACGCGGGTTGCACGCCTGGTGAACCTGCGCAACATGGCGCCGCTCTCGAGGGTGATGGTCATCGCCGGCCTCCTCACTTGTACTTCACGGTGAAGGTTGCGGTGGCCACCTCGCCGTGGCCGTAGAGGTCCATGGCACGGTAGGTCACGGTGTAGACGCGGTCGGTGGTCGGCCCGGCCGGCCGGGCGCGCAGCGAGAAGCCGCGGTCGTCGGTGCCGAGGTCGGCATCGAGCACGTCCGTGCCGTCGTAGGCGGGCGCATTCGAGGCGATGCTCTCGAGCCACACCCACACCGGGCTGCAGCCGTCGGACACCGCGACCTCGGCCGACACGGTGACGAACGCCGAGCTCGCCGCGCTGGTCAGTGCCGGGCTCACGGCGACGGCGAGCGCGGGCGGCGCGTCGTCGTAGATCGCCACCGAGGTCTCGGCGGTTCCCACGTTGCCTGCGGCGTCGCGAAAGCGGAATTCCACCGGCAGCGCGCCTACCCAGGCGTCGAGCCAGAAGGGGGTCGATGGCGTGACTTCGACGCCCCCGACCCGCGCCGGCAGCGCGAGCGGGGCCGCGTCCCCGGCATCGGTGGCGCTGGCCGCGGCGAGGAAGGCCGAGAGCTCGCCTGAGCTCGCCGGCGTGGCGCCCCAGAGCTCGCTGCAGCGCAGCGACGCGGGCGGCGGCGGCGTGACCGCCGGCGGCGTCGAGTCCACCACCCGGAAGATGCACTCGTCGATCGCCATGCCGCCGAGCCGGTCGGCCGCCAGCAAGCGCAGCTGGTGGCTGGGACCGTAGACGAAGGTCCGGTCGCCGAGCTCGGCGCCGGAGCCCAGGAAGGTCTCGGCACCCGAGTCCTGGCGATGGGTCCACACCTCGTGCGCCAGGTCGGCGCGCGGGGCGAGCGCGGTGTCCGGGTCGTTCGAGGACGAGCGCAAGGGCGCCTTCAAGCCCTGCGGGTGGTTGGCCTCGATGCGCCACTCGGCAGGGTTGCCGCCGTACCACACCGCCGGGCAGCCGCCCTGCTCGAAGCCCGGCAGCACCAGGCCGAGGCGCGCCGCGGGCGGCCGGTTGACGTAGACGCCCTCCAGCGCAACGGCGATCGTGTAACCGCCGCCCTCCACCGTCGCGGCGAAGGCCCCGCCGAGCGAGAAGCGGTTTCCCGCGGGGTCGTGGGTGCCGGCGATCGGCGCGGTGTTGAGAGCTTCGAGCCCCAGATTCTGACCCGAGCAGCTTCCGTCCTCGGCCTGGGTTGCGAAGGAGGTGGCGAAGAGCGGCACCCCGCCCGCCGGCAGGGCGATCGACGTGCCCGAGACCGAGCCCACGATCGGCCCGTCGTTCTCCGCCCCGGCGCAGCGCAGCGGCAGGGTGCCCAGCCCGAACACACCCACGTGCCCGATGTCGATGGGAAAGAGGTCGGCCCGAAACCGGTGAATGGTGATCGTGCCCCCGGGGTCGACCTCGAGGGCCGCCTCGAAGGCGCCCTGGAAGCGGTAGCCATCGCAACAGCTCGGGCCGGAGAGAGTCATCTCGGCCAGGCCCTGGACGAGGAAGTGCTGCGGGATGGGCACGGGTGTCGCCTCCACAGCCGGGGCGCCGAGCAGGGCACCGGCGAGAGCGCCGGCTGCCAGTCGGCCACGGCGCCGTCGGTCGAGTCGAGCGGTCGTCATGCGATGCCTCCTTGAACGGGGCGTTCCGGCCGCGGCCGGAAGGGGCTGCGGCCGAGGGAGCCTGCTCAACAGGCGACGGCGACCCCGAAACCACAACCGGGCGAGATGAGAGCCACCGGTTATTGCGCCGAGGCCAGGGCCGGCCCGGCTTTCGCCCTCGGGGAGCGTCCGGGTAGACTCCGCGCGACGCGGAGACTGGAGAGTGGCGATGGCGAGAGAGCTGGATCTCGAGAGCTGGCCGCGGCGGCAGCACTTCGAGTTCTTCCGCCGCTACGACCAACCCTTCTTCAACCTCTGCGCCGAGGTCGATGTCACACACCTGACCGAGCGCTGCGCGGTCCCCGGCGGCCCATCCTTTTTCCTGGCCTCGCTCTTCCTCTCGCTCAGAGCCGCCAACGAGGTCGAGCCGTTCCGCTATCGCTTGCGCGGCGAGCGGGTGATCGTGTACGAGGTGGTGCACGGCGGCTCGACCGTGCTGCTGCCGGACGAGACCTTCGCCTTCGCCTACTTCGACTACCTGCCGGACTTTCAGCGCTTTGCCGGGCCCGCCTCACGGGTGCTCGACGAGATCCGGGCGGACCCGGGTCGCCTCCAGCCGAGCGACGACCGCGACGACCTGCTGCACTACTCGGTGATCCCCTGGGTGTCGTTTACGAGCTTCGCGCACGCGCGCCGGAAGCGCGAGACCGACTCGGTGCCCAAGGTGGTGTTCGGCAAGCGGCGCGCGGCCGGGGGCCGGCACCTGATGCCGGTCTCGGTCGAAGTCCACCACGCGCTGATGGATGGCCTCCACGTCGGCCGCTTTTTCGAGCGCTTCCAGGCGCTGCTGGACGCGGCCGAGCTGGGCTAGGGCCGGCCCTCCGCCAAGCGCGTGAAGCGCAGGCCCTGCGCCCTGCCGGCGCTGATCTCGAAGCCGCTCACCCGGCGGGCCAAGGAGGTGTCGACCAGCTAGGGCTCGTCACCCTCGCTGCGTGTGCAGTTTACGACCGCCCTAAATGTGTAGTTTTCGACCGGCGTTGACACAGGGATCTCACCGGGAATCGTTCGGCCTTGGTGCTCGGTAGCCGACCGAGAAAGCTCGGCTGCCTGATCCGCTATGCTCGCTCCTTCGAGGCGGTGGAGTCCGCCCTCAACCGCAGCTTCGCCCGGAGCGGGCAATGACTCCTACTGACTGCAGGGCGCTTCGGACTCGTCCTGAGAGGCGCCGATCCGCGAGGAGGAGCGATGCCACGCTTCCTTTGGGTCTGTCTGGGCGGGGCCGTCGGCACGGGGTGCCGGTATCTGCTCTCAGGATGGCTGCTGCGACTCGCGGGTCCAGGGTTTCCCTATGGGACGCTCGCAGCCAACGTCATCGGGTCCTTTCTCCTGGGAGCCATCATGCACCTCGCCCTGGCGACTGAGTCCATTCCTCCAACGCTTCGACTCTTCCTTACTACCGGCGTGCTTGGCGGCTTCACCACCTATTCGACCTTCAACTACGAGACGCTCCGCTATTTCGAGGACAACGCCTTGCTGCTGGCTTTCACCAACCTTGGCGTCACAGTCTTGGCATGTCTCATTGCCGGGTTGGGTGGTGTCCTGGTAGGCAGGCTGCTCGTAGGGAGCTAGTCGGGACGGAGGCACCCCATGCGAGTACTCGACGGCGAAGCGACGTTGGTTCGGGTCTTCATCGGCGAGAGTGACCTGTGGCACCACCAACCGCTCGCACTCTCGATCGTGGAGCGGCTCCGGCGCGAAGGCTACTCGGGTGCGACCGTCTTCCGAGGCACGGCCGGGTTCGGTGCCCGGAGCGTCCTCCACACGACTCAGATACTGCGCCTGTCCGAGGATCTTCCAGTCGTCCTCGAGATCGTTGAAGCAAGCGAGAAGATCGAGGCTCTCCTCGCTCTCCTCGACGAGATGGTTCAGGAAGGGCTCGTCACCATGGAAAAGGTGCGCATCGTGAAGTACTCACCTGGAACGCGGCAGCTTACAGGCAAGGCAGAGTCGTAGATCCTGGGCAGCGCAATACCGTTCGGCTTCGCACGCCCGAGTCTCCAACCGTCTCTATCCTTGGAACCCGGCTCAAGGCATGCGGGGATCAACGATCAGGGCTTACCCGGGTCGAGCCCATCCCGCTCCAGGAGCTCCCGCACCTCCGGGTGGGCCGTCAGGTAACGGTCGGCCATGGCTCGGTGGTCCGCGTTGAGGGAGAGGGCGAGAAGGCAGGCTTGGCGTGGATCATCGACCGGCTCGGGTCCCAGGCGTTCCATCACCGCGGTCATGAAGGCCTTACTGGCCAAGCGTGCCGCGTCGCCCTCGAACTGCTCGGCGAAGGGCCGGGAGGCTTCTGCCAGGAGATCGCTCTTCCGCGACCAGGGAAGGGGTCGGATCCGCTCGGTGAACTCGTCCACCGTGCGCTGCATGTCCGAGTTGAGCTTCTCGTAGAGCATCGAACTTCGGCGATTGTACGCGGTACAGGAGACGCCTCACGGATTGGCCTGGACCCACTGTCACGGCCTCGCCGGCGACGGAGGTCATCCTCGCCGCACCGCTCACTCTGACTGCGCTTGCGTTCGCGGATGCAGGCCTTGCCGCGCGTCCGCGGCAGCTTCTTCCGGCATGTCGAGGGCAGTCAAGCGGAGGCAAGGGACGACGCGCCCCGTCTCTACGCCTTTGCTGGTATCGAGCTGGTCCTGGAAAACCGCGCCGCCCGCTCGGCCGCCGCCTCCTCCGGATTCGCCGCACCCACTCGAAAGCGCGGCCAGTAGGCACTCGGAGCGCTACGCCCGCAGGTTCTTGTCCAGGATGGCCGCGAGGATGAGCAGGAAGGCGAGTAGGCGTAGGCCGTAGCTCGAGAGCTCGACCGCAGCGCTGGCCTGTAGCAGCGTCAGCACTGTACGCTGCACGGCGAAGAGGCCGAAGGCCGCCACGAAGAAGAGGAAAAGGCGGTCGCGCGTGTCTCGCCAAAAACGCAGGAAGTACAGCGCTGCTACCAGATAGCCCATGGCGAGCGCCCCGGAGATGAAGGCTGCGGACACTCTCATGTCGATTCCCACACCAAGCCGTATAGCAGGATGAGCAGGCCAACGAGCGCAGGCATAGTCCGCGCCACCGACAGATCCAGCGTGGGCGTGGCCTTGTCCACCAGCAGGATTGCGTTCTGCAGTGCCAGCCCGGTGAAGCAGAGGGCCGACCACAAGAGAAGCCGGGACCGGATGCGCAGGTAGGCGCGCACCAGCAGGATCGCGCAGAGCAGGCTCGTCAAGGCGCAGAGAACGTAGACGACCGAGATCATGGCTTCCTCACTCGGAAGGCATCGGCGAAATGGTGAGCCGGTGTGCCGGCTGTAGCTCCACCGACGATCGCGGCCAGGGCCACACGCTGGCTTTCATAGGCCTCGCTGATCTCCTTGGCCAGCGCGTCGAGAGCCGGCGTGGAGATGTACCAGTATTGGACGTCCGCAGACCCGGCTGAGGCCAGCAAGCCTACCGAGCTGAGCAGGAAGAGCCGCATGCCCGCTGACTGCGGGGCCATGCCCAGGGCCGTCGCGACCTCCTGCGGCGACCATTTTCGGTCTGGAGCACGGAAAAGGAGCACGAATACATCGATCTGCTCCATCGAGCCAAACCTCGACCCGATGAGCTCATGAAGCTCGCGAGACAACTCGGCCACGGCGACACCCGTTTACGCAAGTTTCGCTCCAAGCTTCTGGGGTCAGGCTCGCACTCACACGGGGCCGTGTCGCGACTCCGTGCGCGGCCTGCGAGCAAGGATCGTGGCGGGGGGCGGCTACGAGCAGAAATCGCCGCCGATCGCGCCAGGCCTCGTCGGACCCAGGGAGAGAGAGCTCTTTCGAGCGTTCCAGTATAGCCAACACCGGCTCCGGCGAGCGGTGTCTGTGTCGCTACACAGTCACCTCGTGCAGGTGGCGCGAAGACCGGCTCAGATTGAGCCGATCGGGCTGATCGAGCGGTGAGGCGGCAGGCGGCTAAGCCAAGGCTCTAGAGCTGGCCACGTGGACCCGGTCCGAGGCCAGGCTACGCGCATAAGGGCTCGCGGTGCTTCGTGCCCGCGTCGAGGAGGTGGGGTACGACGATGGGAGGGGTTCCGTCCAGAACAGCACGAACCAATCGCAGTCATCGAGGAACACTCCTTCCGCCGTCCCGTTCTCGTCGAGCCATCGCCCGTACCCATTGCCGTCCCGATCCCAGGTGCGCACCCCGATCGTGAGGTGTGGTACACCCCTCTCGGTGAGCTCCACGAAGTACCGGCCAGACTGCGGCGGCGCATGCAGCCTGCGGTCGCGCCAGAGCCACTCGCACCCCCGCAGGGATCTAGCCCCGTGAGAGGTAACCATGCTGGGAGCAAGAGCACGACAGGTGCCAACGCTGGCGCACTCGACGGCAAGCGGGCTGACGGAGCCTTCCCTTGGACTTAGGCAGCCTCCGAGGCTCCACGACGGGGCGGGACCATCGGGGAGCCGGGGAACGCCTCCCTGGTTTGAAATCTACGACTGCCCGCTCACCCGCCCTGCGCCTTCAGGGCCTCGGCAGAGGCCTGCCAGCCGAAGGCCTGGTAGGTCCAGTCGAAGGTGCCGTCCGGCTTGAGGTCGAGCACGCCAAAGCCCTCAGGCGTGTCCCTGCCCCGGCGCGGCCCCATCCACTGCTGGCCGCTTACCGATCCCGCGCAAAGGAAGGTGTGCCCCGAAAGCTCGAGGCGCTCAACCAGGTGCAGGTGCCCCGACAGGATCGCCCGCACGTCGCTCTCCCCCAGGGCCGCCAGCAGCTCTCCTGGGTTGCGGCTCATGCGATCGAAGCCGAGGCGCCACTGGCCCTTTTCTGCGTCCTGGCTGGCCCGGCTGGTCAGGAACTCGCTCGCAGTCAGCGGCGGTACGTGCATGGCGACGATCGCCGGCCGTCCCCGGCTCTGGCGCAGATCCTCACGCAGCCAAGCGAGCTGGTCCTCGTCCACGTAGCCGACGTGCTTCCCCGGCGTCGTGAGGTGGACGTTGTCCAGCACCACGAAGTGCCAGCCGCCGTGATCGAAGCTGTAGTAGCGGCGTTCGAGCCCCAGCACCCGCTGCATGAGCCCGAAGGCGTAGTCAGGGTGGTCCTCCGGCACCTCGCCGGCCCCCCAGCCCGCGGGATCGTGGTTGCCCAGCATGTGGTAGCTGGGAAGCGAGGTGTTCGCCCGCCAGATCTCGACGAAGAGGTTCGCCCGCCGCTGTGCCGGCGCGAGGTCCAGGGCGCGCAGGTCGTGGCAGAGGTCCCCTCCGGTAAGGATGAAGGCGGGGCGGGGCTGAAGCCGCTCGACTGCCTAGAGCGCCGCAGCCAGCCCCTCGGCCGAGCCGAACTCGTCGCGCAGGTGCGTGTCGGGGAAGTAGACGAAGCGGAAGGCGGCGCGCTCGTTGGTCTTCGGAGCCACTTCAGCGAACGCGGCCGGACCTCGCAGCGAGGCAATGCTCGCGCCGAGCACGGCAGTGCCGACACCGGTCAGGAAGCCGCGGCGAGAGGTTTCGACCGTCAGTCCTGGGTCCTTGGATGGCTTGTCTCTCGGATCCATGGCGTCCTCCTCGAGCCCGGATCGTAGCAGCCGCGGCCAGGTCGCAGCGTGCTCTCCAGTCGAGCAGGACTCGCCGACACGGACGCTACCCCGCCGCCTTCTGCGCAGCCTCTGTGCTTGATCGGCCAAGTGGAACGGCCACAAAACGCATGCCACGCGCATGCTCAGCGGATGTGAGCAACTTCGTCTAGATCGCGCCGCGCCGTAAGTGTATGACTCGCCGCGGTTGGGAGCAGCGCACCAGTGACCTTGCGAAGGGAGCCCCGCAACCGGAGCGTACACGACAGTAGGTGAGGATCGCCGGGACGGCCCGCGACGCCGCAGGTAGACCTCTGCCGACCGCTTTCACGGACGCTCAGCCGAGCTCCTGCAGAAGCTGCTCCAGCAGCTCGCGCGCATCCTGCGACAACTCGCCGGCCCGGCTGAGCTCGACCACGCGGGCGATCTCCTGCCAGGCCTCCTCGGTGCGGCCGGCGCCCTCGAGGAGCATCGCCTTGCGCAGCAGCGCCAGGGCCTCGCGGCGCGCCTCACCCACCTGCCGGTAGAGGGCGACCGCCGCGTCGAGGTGGGCGGCGGTTCGCTGCAGGTCGCCGGCGACCCAGTGGGCGAGGGCCTGCGCCATGGCGACCGTGCCCGCCACCAGCGGGTCCCCCGAGCCGTTGTCGGCGAGCAGCCGGGCGGTGATCAGGGCGAGCTCGGCGCGCTCGCGATCGTCGTCGAGGAGCGCCACCTCCGCGTGCACGGACCAGGCCGTGGCGGCGGCGTCCAGCGCCACCGCGAGAGCGCCGGGCTCGCCCTGAGCCCGGCCCTCGGCCAGCGTGCGATCCACCGCCTGCAACGCCAGGTCCGCGAGGTCTCGGGCGTCGGCGCGGGAGTGCCCGAGCAGGTTCGAGGCGCGGTCGGCGAGCGCCAGCCCGAGCTCGAGGCGCCCGCAGAGAGGGTCGGCCGCCAGGCTGTCGCGCCGCGCTTCCTGCGGCAGCGCGAGATAGCCGTCGACCATCCCTTGCCAGTCGACGACTTCTTCAGCCGCTCGCTTCGCACGCTCGGCGAGGCGCTTGCGCACGCTGGCGAAGGCCTGCTCGTAGGTCGCGCCAGGGCCGCCTCCTCCGCCTCCCCCGCCGGAGGACGGCGCCGACACCAGCCTGAGAGACATGCAGCACTTATAGCGCTGAATCGCAGGAGGGTCAACAGAAGCGATGATTACTCACTGCATGAGCCCAATTGCATGCGGGGATGCATCTACCGCGAGAGCCCGTCGCCGCCGGAGACGCCGCGGCCCGGGGCCCGGCGCAGGGCGCGCTTACTCGCGCACGAGGCGCTGGCTTTCGAGCGTCGAAAGCAGCTCGCGGATGCGAGCGGGGCTGGCGGCGCGGTCGTTGACCGCCTGCACGAACAGCAGCAGGGCGGCCGAGGCTTCGCGCGGCAGATCGGAGGAGAGGAAGATGGGGTACATCTCGGTGGCCAGGCGCTCGACCTCGACATTGGAGCCGGACTCGGCGTAGAGCAGGGCGAGCTCGAGCGAAACCAGGGCCGCGTCGTAGGGCAGGCCCTTGTCGATGAAGCCGCGGCGCACCGCGTCGAACTCGTAGCGCGCCTGCACCTGGCGCCCGGCGGCGGCGGACATCTTGGCGGCCAGCCAGCGCAGGCGCAGCGTCTCGAGCTCCAGTCCCTGCTGCGCCACCAGATCACGGATCAGGGCCAGGAAGTACTCGGCGTCCTCCCGGTAGCCGCCCTGATGGAGGTAGAAGACGAGGTTGTTGAGGGCCGCGATCACCAGCTCGGGCGATTTCTCGCGGTCGATCAGCTTGCCGCCGCGAAACGCCCCCAGGGCGGCGCTCGCCAGGTCGCCGCGCTCGTGATGCGCGACGCCGAGGGTAATCCAGGTGCGGCCCGCCTGGTCGCTCTCGCCGGCTTTCTCATAAGCCGTCGCCGCCCGCTCCAGGAGCTCGACCGCGTCGTCGAAGCGGCGCTGGCGCAGGCGCAGCACGCCCTTCAAGCGCGCCAGCTTCGCCGCCAGCAGCGCATCCCCGGTGCCGCTCTGCAGGTGGGCCTCGGCCTGGCTCCAGGAGTCCTCGGCCGCCCGGCTGTCGCCGCTCAAACGCTGGGCGTTCGCCAGGCAGGCCCAGGCTTCCGACCGCGCGTCGGCGAGGACGGCGGCGGTCGCGGTTGCGGCCGGCAGGCCGTCGGCCACGGTGACCGCGGCCCGTGCATGCAGCATCATCCGCTTCGGGTCGCTGAAGCGGTAAGATTCGCTGCGCCGCACCAGCTCGCGCACCACCTGCACCCTACCCGCGAGAGGGCTGTTCGATGCGATCAGCTTGAGATGCGAGGAACGACGGCGCAGTAAACGGTTACAAACTCGCGCCAGCGTTTCTCGATCGAGCGGCTCCGGCACCTCGGCAAGCGCTCGTTCCAGAGCAGAGGTGAAAGCCTCTTCGTAGGTAGCGGGATGTTCACGCATCGGCAAGAAAGAGTCTACCGGAAGAGAGAAAGAGGGGGAAGGGGTCAATCCCCTTCCCCCATGGATCTAGCGCGGCTCAGCCGCCGGGCTTCGCCGCCGTGCCTATCGCCGGCCGGGGGTTGGCGTCGCCTGGAGGGCGCCGGGGACCGGGGCGGCGCAGGCCGCCGCGGCCTTGGCGTTCGGTCGGTTCTCGTGGCGCTGCGGCTCCGCGCTCGGCGGCGGCTCGGTCGGGCAGTAGACCCTACCGTCCGGCAGGATCTGGCAGCCGTCCTTCGACCACAGCGACGTCAATTCGCTCCACAATCGCGCGAGCCAGCCGCCTGCCTGCTCGCCGGGCGTGCGTGGCGAGGCGAGCGCGGCCGATGGCGCCAACACGATCCACAGAACCAAGGCGGCAACGGCGAAGAGCCGCGCGTTTCGAGAGGACATACGTTCCTCCTTCCGGGCGCGGGTACGCCCGCCGCCACCATGGCCACGAGGTCCGCGCGCACGGGGTGAAACGAATTTACGCGGCCGTGTTCTCACCCCGTCCGAAGGCGGGCCGCGGCGGGGGAAGTCGTTGAGCGGTGAGGATTTGGCGGCAGCTCGAAGCACGCCGGGAGAGTGCTATTTACCGGCGAGATGTTCGATTTTTCACGGCTATGTTACGGTGAGGTCGTGGTCGGCTTCGACGCTGAAATCCAAGGCCTGATCGCGCGCCTCAAGCTGGCGGCCCGCAAGGCCAGAGTGCCGCTCAAGGAGCTCTCGGTGCGCTGCGGCTTCAATCCCCACTACCTCACCCAGCTCTTGGGCGGCAGCGCGCGGCTGACGTTGCGCGTGGTGCTCAAGATCTGCGCCGAGGTCGAGCTCGCGCCGGTCGCGCTCTTTGCCGACCTCTACGGCTTCACCGACCTGCTACCTCTGTCGGTGGCGCGGCGGGAGGCGCCGCCACGGCCGCTGGACGTGGACTTCGAGGTCGAGCGGCTGCGCGACCGGCTGTGGGTGAAGATCGCCGAGTCCGAGGTCTCGCAGCGCGAGGTCGCGCGCCGCATGGGTGAGCATCCCGACTACGTCAACCAGGTCCTGCGCGGCAACCTCGAGCTCAAGGTCGAGCACGTGCTGGGCATCCTCGCCGCGCTCAAAGTGCAGCCGGCGGCTTTCTTCGAAGAGCTCTACGGCGTGGGCGGCCGCTTGGCGCGCCTGGCCGACCTCGACGAGGAGCTGTTCCCTGGCGTCACCCGGCGCGAGCTGATGCGGCTCTTTCAGCAGGGGGTTCGCGACGTGCGCACGGCCCAGGAGGCACGCGACAAGGACCGCGCGGTCGAGGAGAAGCTGGCGCGGCGGCGCGCGGCCAGGGAGCGGTCGCGTGCCGGGGAACGCCCGAGCCCTCCCCGAGGCGAGGAGGCCGCGGAGGAAGAGGAGGCCTCCGTGGTCGAGGTGGGCGGCCTCACGCCCAAGTCCTGATGCCGATCCAGCCCCAGTACGCGAGATAGGCGGCGACAGTGACGTTGGCGAGCGAGAGCGCCACGCAGTACGCCCTAGCCCAGCGGTTCATCTCCTGCGCCGGCGCGCGCCAGGCGAGACCCAGGCCCAACAGGGAAAAGAAGGCGAAGAGCACGGAGAGCGCGGTCAAGGCCAGCGACCAGCCGGTCACCTTGCCGAGGCGAGGGATGGCATCGGCGGAGGCCGCGATCAACAGCACGACGAGGGCGGCGAAGCAAACCACCGCGGCGAGCGGCACCGACCGCACCACCAGAGTGCGCAGCCCGCGCAGCCGGCCGAACAGGGCGCGCGGCACCCACACCAGCGCGAAGACCGGCGCCGCCACCATGAGAGCGAGCGCGGCCACGACCAGCAGCCGCTCGAGCCAGACGACGGATGTGCTGGCCGGCTGGAAGGTCGTGAACCCGGCCTGGATGAAGCGGCCCTCGCGCGGGTCCTCGATCAGCGCCAGCGAGGGCGTGCGGTCCTCTTCCGCATCGTCCGCACCCAGGTCCCGGAACAGGCGGTCGCTCACCGCGGCGAATCGCCGCGGCTCGTCGAAGGTGCTCTTCACGGTCAGGCCGTCGCTGCGCACCTCCACCTCGACCACGCCGAGCAGCCGCTCCAAGAAGCGCAGCATCTCCTGGCGCGGGCTCACCGGCCGGTAGTGGCCGGTGTAGCGGCTGACGAGCTCGGCCGGCACCATCGCCGGCGCCGGTAGCGGCGGCCTCGGCAGGTCGCGAGTCAGATAGTTGCGGATCAGCGTGCTGATGTCGCCGAAGGCTTTGCCGTTCCCGCTGTTGATCATGAAGGCGTAGCCCAGGCCCTCCTCCGGCAGGTACGCCATCTCCGCCAGGCCGCCGTTCACGCCGCCATTGTGGCCGTGGAAGACGAAGCCATGGCTCTGGGTGGTGTAGTTGTTGAGGCCGTAGCCGGTAGCGAGGCCGGATCGGGCCCCCCACGCGGTGGCCGGCCGCTCCATCCGCTCGATCGACGCCGGCTGTAGGAGGGTATGGCCCTCGAAGCTGCCGCGCCCGAGGTAGAAGCGCAGGTAGTTGGCCATCTCCGCCGCCGAGGCGTTGATGCTGCCCGAGGGCCGCAGCGAGATGTGCCAGTAAGGAAAAGGCGTCTTGCCGTCCGCGTGGTAGAGCGTCGCCAGCCGGGGCTTGGCGTCCTCGCTCTCGAAGTAGGTGGCCGTCGCCATGCCAAGCGGCGCGAAGAAGCGCTCCTGGACGAAGTCCTCGAACGGCACGCCGGCGAGCTTCGCCACGATGTGCGCCGCGATCGGCGGGCCGGAGTTGCAGTACGAGACGCGGGTGCCCGGCCGCCAGCGCGAGACGCGGCTCTTGGGATCGAAGGCCAGGGCGTCGGCGAGCGGGATGCGCGGCTCGGAGAGCGCGTACTCGCGCAGGTGGATGTCGTCGAAGCCTGCCGTGTGCTCGAGCACGTGCACGACGCGCACCGGGTCGCTCGCCTCCCACAGGTTCTCGAACGCTACCTCCGGCGCCAGCGAGCGCACGGTATCTTCCAGGCGCAGGCGCCCCTCCTCCGCCAGCGCCAGCACGGAGAGGGCCACGAAGCTCTTGGAGATCGAGCCGATGCGAAACAGCGTCTCGGCCGTGGCCGGCCGGCCGGAGGCCACGTCGGCGACTCCGAGGCCGGTGGCCCACAGCACCTGGTCGCGCGACACCAGGGTGACCCCCACGGCCGGCACCTTGCCGTCGGTGAGCACTTTGCGGATCTCGCCCTCCAGCTCGACGAGGTCTTTGGGGACGACCTTCTCCTTGCCCTCCCCGAGGGCGGCAGGCGAGGGACAGGCGAGGAGCGCGACGACGATGATCGTGGCGGCGATCGTGGGCAGTCTCATGAGATGCCTCCGCGAAGCTTGACCGAGAGTCTACGCTCCGCCACTGGCAAGGGTTTCCGATGGCGAACGCCCGGCGCCGGGCAATTCCGTGGCGCCTCCCTTGCATCCGTCCGAGCCGCGCGCTCCCGGCGAATGCCGGGAGGCTTACCCTCCATGACTTCGAGAAGCGACGCTCCATCCAGCTCCCGCGCGGAGCGCATCGACGCCATCGATTTCGCCCGCGGGGTCGCGATCACGCTCATGATCCTGAGCCACGGGGTCAAGGGTCTGCTGGACTTCGAGCAGATCCCTTCCTGGGGCCTGGTTCCCATCCATCTGATCACCAAGTTCTCCTCGTCGCTGTTCATCCTGGTCTTCGGCATCGCCCTGGCGGTCGCCTACGGGCCCCACGTCGGGCAGCCGACCTGGCCGGCGAAGCGGAAGCGGTTGTGGCTGCGCGGCTTGATCATCCTCCTCTGGTACAAGGTGCTGACGATCGCCGAGATGGCCGGCCGCTACGACTCGCAGGAAGTCCTGGACGCGCTTCTCTACCGCTCCTTTCCAGTGTTCGTCGAGATCCTGGGCTTCTATGCCCTGGCCCTGCTGTGGATCCCGCTGGTGCTGCCGCTCTGGTATCGTGCTCCGGTCGCCGCGCGGCTGGCGGTTCCTCCCGGCCTCGCGCTGCTGGCATGGTGGCTTTCAGCGCATTTCGACTTCTGGGGCCTGGATTCTCTGCAGGCGCTCCTCGTGGAGCACGAGGAGCACTACACCTGGGGCCAGCTCAGTCGAGCACCGCTCGTCTTCCTCGGGCTCTTGTTCGGCCAGCAAGTGCTCTCCTGGCACCAGCGGGGCAAGGACCGGCACCGCGCGGCCGCAGTCTTCGCCACGGCCTCCGCGGTGCTCCTCGGGGCCTTCCTGGTGCTGGCTTCCGGCCGCCTCCACGCCGAGCTGGTGTCGATCGCGAGGAACGAGGGGAAGCATCCCCCGGTGCTCGAGTTCATGCTGTTCAGCATCGGTGGAGCGTGCCTGATCCTGGCGTTGGCCTTCCTCGGCGGCAGGGGTCTTGCAAAGGCACTACGGCCGGTCACGGTGATCGGGACGAACGCGCTCCAGGCGTTCGTCGCCCACATCCTCGTGATCTGTGTTTTCTACCGCGATCTGCTCGGATACTGGCGCACCGTTTCCTATCCGCAGGCGCTTCGTCTGACGCTGATCGTTCTTGTTCTGACCTGGCTCTGGATCGAGGTCTTGAGATGGCTCGACCGATCGCGACGGCCGGCGCCCCTTACGCAGCGCCCCTAGTCGCCGCGCTCTTGCTCGCCGTCCTCTGGGCACCGCCCCTCGCCGCCTCCACCGCGGAGGCGGCGGGACCGGCGTGGGCCGCGCGCCTCGAGCGCCGGCTGGCGGAGCTGCCTCAGGCCGGAGGCGGCCGGCTGGCGGTCTACGTCAGAGACCTGCAGTCCGGCGAGGCCTTCTCGTTGCGCGGTGAGGAGACCAGCTATCTCGCCTCCGGGGTCAAGGTGCCGGTGGCGGTCGAGCTGCTACGGCAGGTGCAGCAGGGGACGCTGTCGCTCGATGCGACGATCCGGCTCGAGGCCTTGGACTTGATCGACGGCAGCCCGTGCTTGAGCCTGCTCGAGCCGGGCAGCCTGGTGAGCCTCCGCGAGCTGCTCGAGCAGATGCTGATCCACAGCGACAACACGGCGACCGACCTGCTGATCCGGCAGGTGGGGCTGGAGAACGTCAACGCCGGCCTGATGCGCCTGGTGCCGGAGGGGTTCCGCGACATCACGACACTCGCCGACGTGAGGCGACGGGCCTACAGCGGAATCTTCCCCGAGGCCGCTCGGCTGACCAACGACGAGATCCTCAGGCTCGGCGCCGCGCGGGGAGACCGGGAGACGGTCCGCACCCTGGCTCGCCTGCTCCACACCAGTCCCGAGGCGGCGCGCACCAGGGACCTCTCCGCGGCTTTCGCGGCCTACTACGCGAGCGGTCTCAACTCCGCCACGCCGGCCGCCTATGCCGAGCTGCTGGCGGGCATCGCCGGGGGCAGGGCGCTCGGGCCGGAAGCGACCGCGCTGCTGCTCGACCTCATGAGCCGCGTCGAGACCGGGAAGCAGCGCATCCGCGCCGGCCTCCCGCCCGCCATCGTCTGGGCGCACAAGACCGGCACCCAGCGCGCCCGGGTGGCCGACTTCGGCGTCGCCTGGCCGGCCGAGACGCCGGAGCACCGCGTCGTGGTGGCGGCCGTGGCCTCGGAGTTCGCGTCGCAGCAGCAGGCCGAGCGAGCGCTGCGGCTGGTGGGCGCGGCGCTCCAGGAGTCCGGGATCTTCTCGCGCCGCGAGGAGCCGAAGGGCTGGCCCGCGAGCCTCGAGGCCAGGCTCCAGGCGCTCGATCGCGGCAGCCCGGGAGAGCTCGGCGTGTGGGTCAAACGGCTGGCGACCGACGAGGAGATGGGCTACCAGGCGACGCGCCCGTGGTACCTCTCCTCGACCATCAAGGTGCCGGTCGCCATCGCGCTCCTGAGAAAAGTCGAGGCCGGCGAGCTTTCCCTCGACCGCGAGCTCACCCTGCAGGCCTCCGATTTCGTCGATGGCGCCGGCGAAGTCCAGGGGATGAAGCCGGGAACCAAGGTGAGCGTCGCCTACCTGCTGGAGAAGATGCTGGTGCAGAGCGACAGCACAGCGGCGGACATGCTGATCCGGCAGGTCGGCCTGCCGGAGCTCAATGCGCTCCTGAAGCGGGAGGGGTTCGGCCCTGCCACCACTCTGCTCCAGGTGCGGCTCGACGTCTATGGCGAGCTGCACCCGGACGCGAGCCGCCTCAGCAACGTCGACTACATTGAGATCCGGCGCGCGGAAAGCTGGGAAGCGCGCCGGCGGCTCTTCGCCAAGAAGATCGGCGTGAGCCCGGACGAGCTCGAGGCGCCGAGCCTCGAGGCGGCCTTCGAGCGCTACTACGAGCGGGGCCTGAACTCGGCCTCCTTGGTCGCCTTCGGCAAGCTGCTCGAGAAGCTGGCCGAAGGGAGGCTGCTGTCGCCGGAGCACACCGCCCTGGTGCTGCGCCACATGCAGGCCATGACCACGGGCGAGGACCGCCTCAAGGCCGGCCTGCCGCAAGGCGTGCGCTTCGCCCAGAAGACCGGGACCCAGGTGCGTCGGATCTGCAACATGGGCGTCGTCGACCCGGGCTCGAAGAATGCCGTCGTGGTCACCGCCTGTGTCGAGAAGTTCCCCGATCAGACCGCGGCCGAGGCGCTCCTGATGCGGGTCGGGCAGGCCGTGGCCGAGTCCGGCGCGCTTCAGTAGAAAAACGGGATCAGGCGCCGGGTGCGCGTCGCGTAGCGCTCGTAGGCCTCGCCGAAGCGTTCGCGCAGCGCCTGCTCTTCCACCTCCATGCGATAGAGCAGGGCGAGCGAGATCGGCACCATGACGATCGCCACGCTCAGCCAGTTGCGCAACGACAGGGCGACGCCGAGGAAGGCCAGCAGCAATCCCGAGTACGCCGGGTGGCGCAGCCAGCGGAAGGGGCCCACCAGCACCAGCGAGTGATCCTTGTCGATCGCCACGTTGATGGTGAAGAGCCGGCCGAGAGTGAGGATCGCCGACCAGCGCAGCGCGACGCCGGCGAGCAGGCAGGCCAGGGCCACGGCGTCGTAGGCGGCGCTCGCGGGCTCGACCCGCGTCGGCGGGTAGTGGCGCAGGGCCGGCGCCACCGCGAGGGCGGCGACGATCACCACCAGCAGCAGCACGGTCGAGCCACGGTCTTTCACCCCGGCGGCCTTGCCGCGTGCCCTGAACCGGACGGCGAGCGCGATCTCGGAGATCGGCCAGGCGAAGGTCAAGGCCTGGAGGATGGTGTGCAGCACCGCCACTAGAATACTGGAGTCGCTCACCTCCCCTTGCGGCGAGAAAGGATCTCCATGACCTGGATCCGTACCGTTCCTGCCTCCGAGGCCGACGAGAAGCTGCGGCGCGCCATCGAGGCGCAACGCGACCTTTACCCTATCGAGTACGCCACCCCGGTGCACCCGACGGCGGACGACACCTCGGGGATCGTGGCCTCGCACACGCTGATCCCCGATGCGCTCTTCCACGCCTTCGCGACCTTCGGGGCGTTGATGTCGCCGGAGCTGCCGCTCGCGAGGCGCCAGCACGAGATGATCGCCACCATGGTTTCGGTCGCCAACCGCTGCCAGTATTGAATCGAATCGCACGCAGAGTTTCTGCGTCGAGTCACGCTGGACGAAGGGCTGGTCGCGGCGCTCGAGCACGACTACAGGACGGCGCCGATCACCGACGCCGAGCGCGAGATGCTCGACTACGTAGTGCAGCTCACCCGCGACGCCACGGGGATCGGGCGAGAGCACCACGAGCGCCTGCGCGCCGCCGGCTTCGACGACCGGGCGATCCTCCAGATCACCCTCATCGCCTCCTGGTTCAACTACATCAACCGCGTCGCCGACGCGCTGGGTGTGGGGCGGGAGTGAGGGGCGGGGCGGCTACTTCGCCGACCCACTCCCGGCCAGCAGCTCTACCGCCGCCTCCAACAGCTCGTCTCGCGCGGCGCGGATGCCGGCGATGGTCGGCGCCACGGCGACGTGGGGCTGGATCCCTAAGCGCTGGAGCTGGCGGCCGTCGGCGTGCCGCACGTCGTGGCCCGAGAAGTAAGTCGAGATGCCGCCGGGGAGCACGGTGCCGGTGACGTCGCCGTTGGCGCCGTTGGTCGGCGTGCCGAGGAAGGTGATGCCGGGCAGGGCGCTCTCGAAGAGCAGGCAGGAGTGCTCGGACTGGCTGATGGCGCGCTCGTCGATCAGTACCACCACGCGGCCGCGGTACTGCCACGGCGCGCCGGCCGGATAGGGCTGAATGAAGGAGTAGTCCGAGGTCGCCTCCTCCCCCACCTCGACGTGCATGCGGCGCCGGAAGAGGGCGCCGTCGCCGGACGAGGCGGCGAAGTACGGGGTGATCGACCAGGCGGTGCCGCGCGGGTATCCGCGCATGTCGAGGATCAGGCCCGGCGTGTCGCGGACCGCCTCGAAGGCCTCGGCCACCTGCGCGCGCTCGAGACGGGTCAAGTCCACGTAGCCCAGGCCGGAGGGTAGCCGCGTCCAGACCGGCAGTCGTTTCGCTGCCAGCCGCTTCTCGAGCGCCGCCGGATCGAGAGTCCGGCGCTCCACCAGCACTTCACGCTGCTGCCCGTCGCCCCGTTCGATGCGCAGCCGCGCCGGCTGATCCTTGGGGCCGGCGAGGAGATTGCGCGCCAGCCGGGCGTCGAGCGCCTGCGGCGTCGAAGCCGCGAGGTACGGCGCGAGCCGGGCGCGGCGGGCCTCGATCGGCTCGCCGTCGACTGCCAGCACCACGTCCCCGACCGCGACCGTCCCGGCGCGCTCGAGCTCCTCGTCGAGCACCGCGGTCACCACCAGCTTGCCCTCGACGAAGCGCGTCTCGAGGCCTTGCAGGCGGCTACCCAGCCAGCGCTGGAACACCGGGCTGCCGAGCGAGCCGTGGCTGTCCTGGATGCGGGCCACCAGCTCGGCCGCGGCCAGGTGGTAGGCGAGCTCGTCGGCCGCCTCGGCGAAGCGCGGCGCGAGGTCGGAGAGCGCGGTGTCCCAAGGGCGGTCGAGGTGCTGCTTGTAGGGAAAGAAGTGCTCGATCACGTTCCAGTAGCGGAAGAGCGCCAGGAGGCGGAGGGCGCGGGCCGGGTAGGCTGGCTCGGCGTAGGTCTTCTCCTTGAGCACCCGCGGCAGCTCTGGCCGGGTGGCCGAGGGCCTGCCCGGCTGGAGCTCGCCTCGGAGCACGCCGAGGCCGATACCGAGCGCCAGGTCCCCGTCCGTGCCGCCCTCGCCGGCCGGCCGCGCGACCCCGGCGAGATACGCAGGCTCGAAGCCGGTCGTGCCGTCCGGCAGCACGGGCTCGGCGGTTCGCACCCGTGCCACGATGCCCTCCGGCAGCTCGACCGCCATGGTCCAACCCTCGCCGGTGGTGAGCTCGTTCGGCCCTTCGTGGACGATCGTCGCCAGGCCCGCGATCTGGAAGGCGGCCAGGCTCAGCCAGCTCTCACCGACCTCGCGGTTGGTGAGGATGACGAGCGGGGCTTTAAGGATCGGAGTGGCGGCGGCCGCCAGCACCGGGAAGTCCTGCACCACGAAGCCCGAGTAGTAATGCGCGTACGCACCGGGCTCCTGCGGGCGGTAGCCCGAGTGCATGCGGCTGCGCTTGGCGGGAAGCAGCAGGTCCTCGCCGAGCAGCGCCGGCAGGTCGGCGTGGAGGACGATGCTCAGGAAGTAGCTCGCGAGGGAGAGCTCGCTGCCCGCGCCCGGCGGACCGCGCAGGTCGAGGATCACGCCCGTGGCCTTGGAAGCCGCCTGGAACGCCTCCGTGAACACCCCGCCCTCCCACAGGCCGGTCGCCAGGAGGGCCGCGTAGTTGCGGGCGTCGATGTGCGCGACGTTGCCGTCCAGCCAGACGACGGCCGGCTTGGCGGCGGGGGCGTCCTCGCTCGCGGCCGGCTCGTCCAGGGCTTCTCCCGCGGGCACCACGCGAGTCTGCGGATCGCCGAGCGCGGCGAGCATCGCGCCGAGGGCCTGCCGGTAGTCCTCGGCGCTCTTCGCCGCCTCCACCTCGGGGATCACCTCCAGCAGCGCCTGGTCCCAGTCGATCGGCCGGTAGGCGAGGAAGGGATGGAAGTACTTCACCTTGCCCCACAGCTTCGCCAGCCCGGCGAGGCGCTCGATCGCCGGCCCCGGCAGCGGCTGATGGTCGGCGACGATCGGCGGCTCCGCGGCAGGCTGGGCGGCGGCCGCTCGGGCCGCCGGCGCGAGCAGCAGGGCCAGGCTCAGGCAGCAGGAAGACAGGCGCATGCGTCTCCTCCTCGGGTCGGACGGCAAGAGCAGGCGATCGTAGCGCGGCGGCCGGTAACGAATCCCTCCAGCGGGCGCCAAACATCCCGAGCCTCACTGCCCGAAAGGCATTCCCCGGCCCGCCGCGGACCGATGTCGCGGCCCATCGACTGGAGGTAGACCATGCGTCCTTCGGCTCCCCGACTGCGCCGCTCGCTGGCCTCGAAAATCGCCGTCTGGGCAGCCGGTATCGTCGCCGTGCTGGCCTTCGTCGCCCTGGTTTCCGGCCAGGCGCCGCTCGGGGGCCAACCGCCGCTCCGGCCCGCCCGCCCCGGGCTGCCACCGATCCTGAAGCTCACGGGTGCCAAGTACGTGCGTGGCTACCTCGCCGCCCGCGTCGGCGGCACCCAGCAAGGCGCCACCACCGCGGCAGCCATTCCCAGCCGCGAGGTCTTCGTACCCGCCGTAAAGGTCACGCTCGCCACCACCGGCGGCAAGAAGGTGGGCACGGTCGAGACCGACCTCTCAGGGCGCTTCACCTTCGGGCCGCAGAAACCCGGCAAGTACTGGATCTGCTGGCAGCGAACGGGCTTCCGCTCGGAGTGCACGCCCCAGGCCCTGAGCGTGGTGTCGCGCCCGGTCAACGTCGGCACCCTCCAGATCCGGCCCGACATCGACGGCAAGCGCCGGGTGTCGGTGTGGGGCGAAGTGCAGCGCCGCGACGGCGACCTGGCCCGCCTCCTCGAGCCTCCCGCCGACCGCAACCGCTTCGCAGCCGTCGAGGCGATCGACGCCACCGGCCGGACCTTCGACCGTGTGCCGGTCAACAACTTCGGGGAGTACATCGTGCCGGCGGTGCCGGTGAACAAGGATGCGCTGTTCAAGCTCGCGGCGGTGATCGAGAACGGCCGCACCGAGCGCGGAATCCACGGCCGCCGCCTCGCAACCCGCGCGCAGCACCGCGTCGACATCGAAATGCGCAACCGCGCGCCGGTGATCGGCGAGCTGGTGGCCTCGGTCGCCGGCGTCGAGACCGCGACCCCGGGGCCCGGCGAGATCGTCGACCTGCGCCTCGAGGCCGCAGACCCCGACGGCGACCCCGTGGAGGTGACCTGGACCGCGGAGGGTGGCGCCGGCACCTTGAGCTCGACCTCCGGCACCTCCGTGACCTGGGAGCTGCCGGTCACCCCCGGCGCCTACTCGGTCTACGCCATCGCCGCCGACCGCAAGGGCGGCTACGCCAAGTCCAGGCTGACCCTCAACGTGGGCCAGGACTCGACCTCGTTCTCCGGGCGGGTTTCCAATCGCGCCGGTGCGCCGCTCGCCGCCGTTCACGTCGAGGTGAACGGCAAGAAGACGACGACCGATGCCCGGGGCTACTTCCAGATCGAGGTCGAGCCCCGGGAGCGCTACGTGCTCAACCTCAGCAAGTGGGGGTTCGCCCTCGTCTCGCAGGTCTACCGCAAAGGGCTCTCCTCCGGCCGCTGGACGATGACCCCGGTCACCGTGGCCTCCGCCAACCCGACGCTCGACATCCAGGTGCGTGACGACTCACGACGCAAGGAAGGCTGCTCGATCCCGGCGAGCATGGAGATCGACTGGAAGAAGTTCGGCCAGCGCGTCCGGCCCCGGGTCCAGGACGGCAAGGGCAACATCGTCGAGATCAGCCGCGAGATCCCTCGACCGCCGCTGCCCCGCCAACTGCTCGAGCGGCGCCGCCGCGGCGAGTGCGGCCCCGGGACCGAGGTCACCATCCCCGCCAACTCGCTGGTCGACAAGAGCGGCAACCCTCCGCCGCCAGGAACCAACGTCGAGGTAGCGGTGGGGACCGTCGACCTCCTCGACCCCGACTCCATGCCCGGCGACTACAGCGCCACTGACGGCTCTTCGACGCCGCAGTGGATGATCTCCTACGGCGCCGGCTCGGTGGACATTCAGGCCGGCGGCAAGAGCTACAACCTGAAGCCTGGCGCCACGGCGAAGCTGCGCATACCGGTCGCCGACGTGCAGCTCGCGGCCGGCGGTGCGATCCCGCCCGTCATCCCGCGCCTCTACTACGTGCCGAGCTCCGGGGTGTGGAAATCCGAGGGCACCTTCAAGCTCGATGCGACCGGCCGCTTCTACGAGGCGGACGTGAAGCACTTCTCGACCATCAACACCGACGTGCTGAAGCAGGGCCAGTCCTGCGTGCGCTTCAAGAGCGAGGGGCTGCCGGTGCCGTTCCGCGTCGAGGTGGTGGTGCCGCTCGGCGCCGGCCAGGCGCCGCGGGTGCGCGACGAGGAGATCCCGGCCAACGACGAGTACTGGGCGATCGTCAACCTGCCCAACGACACCGAGATCACCTTGACCGCCTACCAGCCGCAGCCGGGAGGCGGCATCCCCTACGGCGTCTTCACCGTCGACACCGGCGGGGCGCAGACCGGCAACCCCACGGCGCCCAACTACTTCGAGTGCCAGGCCAAGGTGGTGCTACGCGAGGTGGAGCCACTGCCGCCGGGCGCGGACGCCTTCCTCCACGGCCTTTACTCCTTCGCGGCCACCAACCTGGGCGAGCTGGCCGGCGACGTCGACCTCGATGGGCCGCTGGTGGAGGCGACGATCGACTACTACGGCGCCATCGACCCGCGCGGCCGGCGGCGGACCTTCGCCGACTTCAAGGGCACCAACGGCTTCGACCCGGAAGGGGACCTGCCGCCGCAGGCCAACTACCTCGACCAGGACGAGGTGCGGGCCGCCTATGCCAACGCCGTCGACCTGGGGTTCGGCCGCGACATGCACGGCAAGCGCACGCTGGCCGACGACGGCCAGTTCGACATCGCCTTCTACGTCTCGAACTACGGCTCCTACGACACCGACGACGAGGGGGACTTCGAGAACGCGGCCGATCGGGACCCGACCGATCTGGTCGCCACCGTGGCCATGGAGTGGTCGCGCATCGAGGACCCGCCGGCCATCCCCTTCAACGCCTACGACCCCGACGCCGGCGCCGATCCCAACGACCCCAACGCGCCGATCGGTTTCACCGACGGCGAACGCGTGGTCAAGTTCTACGTCTACAACGCCGCGGGCGACCCGGTGTTCTTCGCCAACCTCGACACCCGCGGCCAACGGCCGATCCCGCAGCTCTGCATGGTCTGCCACGGCGGCCTGTATCCCGCGGGGCCCAACCTCGGCGTGCCGGGCTTCGAGGACAACGACGGCGACGCGGACTTGAACGAGAACGTCAAGCTCGGCTCGGTGATGCTGCCCTTCGACCTCCACGGCTACGTGCTCACCGGCGCCGTGCCCCCGGACTT
The DNA here is from genome assembly GCA_044869805.1 of Thermoanaerobaculia bacterium. Classification (GTDB taxonomy): domain Bacteria; phylum Acidobacteriota; class Thermoanaerobaculia; order Multivoradales; family SZUA-115; genus CAWDVR01. Next base: position 31,920 of record JBIOXV010000015.1, read on the forward strand.
CACCAAGGCCCAGCAGCAGCTCGAGTTCGCGCAGCTCAACGCCATGGTGGTCGACACCCTGCCGGGCGAGGCGACCGAGGAGCTGATCGCCGAGTGGTACGACGCCGACCCGGCCGAGCAGGAAGAGGACGTCGTCGTCCCCGGCTGGGACGCGAACGACGCCCACCGCGACATGTACTTGAACGTCATCAAGCCGGCGTGCCGGGTGTGCCACGCCTCGCGCCCGCTCGAGGACGCCGGCAACGGCTTCACCAAGGACATCCGCATGCACCAGGTCGGCCCCTGGACCACGCGCTCGAACCAGGGCGGCATCGCCGGCTTCGCCAACCTGCGGGTCTGCACCCAGCGGGTGATGCCGCACGCCTTCGCCACCTACAACCGCTTCTGGGGCAGCTTCGACGTCGGACAGCCGGCGATCTTCCCCTTCCAGCCGGCACGCTTCAAGGCCTTCCTGGAAGGCGTGGTCGAGCCGGCGCTCGCCGCCGCCGGCGAGAACGTCCAGCTCGGCGGAAACTGCGCTCCTCCGGCCGACCCCGACGACGACCTGCTCGAGCCGCCGGTGTCGCTGGGCGACGTGCAGAGCATCCTCGACAACAACGGCTGCTCCGGCTGCCACTCGAACCCGCCGAACTTCACGCAGATCGACATGGACCTCCAGGCGGGCAACACGTTCGGGGACACGGTTGGGGTCAACGCCCAGGAGCTGCTCAACAACCGCAAGCGGATCGTGGCCGGTGACTCGGGCCTCTCCTACCTGGTGAACAAGATCGCCAGCAACCTCGGCGGCCTGCCGTGCTCCGACCTGCCGAACCCGGGCGGCATCGACTGCGGCGATCCGATGCCGCCGCCGGGCGGCGGCGTGAGCGCCGACGACCAGGCCGACGTCGTGGAGTGGATCGACGACGGTTCGCCCCCCTGACCGCCGCCGCCGGCGTCTTGACGCGGCCATTGCCTTGACGCGAGGAGGGAAGCGAGAAACACTCCCCGCGTCGTCCATGCCGCGGCTCCTCTGGCTGCTGCCCATCCTGTTGCTCGCCGCGCTGCTGCTCCGCTTGCAGCGGCGCCGCCCCGTGCTCCAGTACCTGTTCTTCTGCCGCTATCCGCTGCTCGTCGGCCTGGCCCTAGTGCTGGTCGCGCCGCTGGCGCTCGCCTGGGCGGCCTCGCTCCTGCGCAACCTGCTGGCGCTTTCGGCGCAGGGGATCTACCTGGTCTCGCTGCTCGCCGCCTGCTCGGCGGCGGTGGTGCTGATCACGCTCGAGGTGATCCTGCGCTACGGCCCGGCGCGCTTCGAGTCCCCGGGGATCGAGCTTCCGGCCTGGGTGCTGTACCTGCGTTTCCCCTCGGCCGTGCTGCTGGCGCTGCCGCTCACCGCGGCGGCGATCTACGCCTCGCCAGGCCCGCTCGCGACGAGGCTCGGCATGGCGCTCGGCGGCTGGCTGACGGCGGTGGTGATCTTCTTCCTCTCGCTGCTGCTGCCGGTGGTGCTCGGCGACGGTGGCCCGACGGCGAGGGCGGTGCTCTCGGGCGGCCTCAAGACCTTTTTCCTCCACTCCGCGCTCGCGCCGCGCATCCCGCTCGGGGCGCCCGTCGCCAGCGCGCCGCCACCGGCCGAGGTCCCGCCCCATCTGCGGGGCTACGTCGACCCCAGGACCGGGAACCGCTACCCGGGCCACTTGCTGGCCTTCGTCTTCCTGGCGACCACCTTCACCCTGTACCTGCTGGGCTACTTCTTCTCCGGCTACCTGCTCCGCCACGCCGCCGACTCGCCGGTGCCGGCCCTCGCCTACGTGCTGCTCATGCTGGTGCTCGCGGGCTGGGCGCTGCCGGGCCTGTCCTTCTTGCTCGACCGCTACCGCGTGCCTACGCTGTTGCCGCTCGTCGCTCTGTCCTTCGCCTCGAGCTGGCTGTTCCAGACCGATCACTACTTCCGCGTGCTGCCGCTCCCGCCTCCGCCGCCTCCCGCGGCCGAGGGCCCCGCCGCAGCCGAGCCGGCGGCCGCGCCACCCGAGCCCACCGAGGCTTTCCGCGCCGCCGAGAGCGCGCAGGACGTCCCCCGGCGGCCGGTCGTGGTGGTGGCGGCGAGCGGCGGCGGCATCACCGCGGCGGTGTGGACGGCTCGGGTGCTCACCGCGCTCCAGGCCGAAGTGGGGACCGACTTCACGCGCTCGATCCGCCTCATCAGCTCCGCCTCGGGCGGCAGCGTCGGCACCCTGTTCTTCCTCGACCGCTTCGATCGCCAGGGCCATCCCCCGGCCGAGAAGCTGGCGGCGATCGTCGACGCCGCCGCCAGCCCCAGCCTCGACGCCGTGGCCTGGGGCCTCGCCTACCCGGACCTGTGGCGGACCTTCGCCGGCTTCGTGCTGCGCGACAAGACGCTCGATCGCGGCTGGGCGCTGGAGCAGGCATGGCGCGAACGGCTCGAGAACCCGGACCTCACGCTGGCCGGCTGGCAGCAGCGCATCCGCGAAGGCTGGCTGCCGGCGGCGGTGCTCAACTCTACGGTGGTGGAGGACGGCGAGCCGATCTGGCTCACCGGCCTCGACCTCTCACCCTCGGCCGGCGGCAAGACCTTCTTCCAGACCTTTCCCGAGTATGACCTCCCGGTCTCAACCGCCGCCCGCCTCTCGGCCACCTTCCCGTGGGTGAGCCCCATCAGCCGCGCCCTGGGGCCCGGCGGCGCCATGGTACGGCCCGGCTACCACTTCGCCGATGGCGGCTACTTCGACAACTTCGGCATCGTCACCATCGTCCACTGGCTGGGCGAGCTCAAGCGACGCGAGCTCGAGCAGATCAAGCAGCGCGGCCTGCTGCTGATCCAGATCCGGGCCTTCCCGCCGCGCGAGGACGACGCGGACCCCGACGCCGACCGCGGCTGGTTCTTCGCCACCCTGGGGCCGATGATCACGCTGCTCAACGTGATGGGCCCGTCGCAGAGCGGGCGCAACGCCACCGAGGTCCGGCTGATGCTGGAGCAGCTCACCGCCGAGCTCGGCATCGAGCCGATCAATGTCCAGTTCGTGCTGCAGGTCGAGTCGCCGCTGTCGTGGAAGCTCACCCGCGAGGAGAAGGACGCCATTATCGGCGGCTTCCGGGAGCAGCAGAACCAGGAGTCGCTCGCCCGGGTGAAGGCGGCGTTCCGGGTGCCGTGAGAGCTGCAACCACCGGCTGTCATGGCATCGGCGGCCTGGCGCCGCCCTCAAGGAGGACTCCCATGTCGACCCCAGCGCGCACCCGACGGCACTTCTTGCCTGGCGCGATCGTTTCGCTCGGCGGCCTGCTCGCTGCGGCCCTCTTCGGCGCGCCCGCCGCGGCCCAATCGTGCCCGGCGGCGGGCTCCAAGGCCATGGTCTGCGAGGTGCGCGTCTTCGTCGCCTCGCCCGGCGAGCGGTTCCAGCAGCTCGACTTCGACCGCGTGCTGACCCTCTCTGCCGGCCAGCGGGTCGAGCTCGCGGTCGAGGCCCGCGATCAGTACGGGCGCGAGTTCCCGGAAGAGCGGATGCGCTACGGCCTCGACCTCGACCGCTCCTGCCGCGACCTCGTGTCCATCGAGGAGGGCGAGGACCAAGGCCGCTTCCAGGTCCGTGCCGGCGCGCGGCGCGGCGTCTGCGACCTCTGGCTGTGGGTGCCGGGCAACCTGAACCTCGAGTGGCCGGTGCGGGTCGAGGTGGCCGGCCTCTCGCGCGACAACCTCTCGCGCTTCCAGGCCGAGAGGATCGCCGAACGCCTCTACCGCGGCATCCTCGGCCGCGCCCCGGACGAGCCCGGGCTGCGCGCCGCGGCCAACGACATCCAGCGCGGCGAGCTCGAGGACGTGGCCGAGGGCATGCTGCGCAGCGACGAGTTCCGGCGCAACCGCGCCGGCCTGCCGCCCCGCGACCTCCTAGACAGCTTCTACCGCGGACTCTTCAGCCGCGAGCCGGACAGCTCCGGCCTGCGCAACTACCTCGACGACATGGAGCGCGGCCGCTACCGCGACGTCATCCGCGCCATGATCGCGTCGGAAGAGTTCGACGGGGTGTTGGTGGAGAAGTAGGGGGCGAAGGCGGCGCCGGCTCAGGCTGGGAGCGTCTGAACGTCGTAACGCGAGAACGCTGGGTCGCGCGTCACCACCACGAGACGTTCGACCTGCGCCTGCGCCACGAGCATCCGGTCGAATGGGTCCTGGTGGTGAGGAGGCAGCCGGCCCGCCGCCACGGCGTGGCGAGCACCGATCGGCAGCTCGACGAAACCATCGGCCTCGATCCCCGTGACCAGCTCGTCGCCGTCGACTTTAAGCTTGCCGAGCGCCGATTTGATCGCGATCTCCCACAGGCTAGCGGCGCTGACGTGGACCACAGCTCTCTCGTCGGCAATCGCATTCCGAGCGACAGCCGCGAGGCCTCTCTCCCCCGCGAACCACCAGAGGAGCGCGTGGGTATCCAGCAGTAGCCTCACTCGTGCTCCCCCGAAAAAGCTGCCAGAACCTCGGGCGGCAGCGGAGCATCGAAATCGGCAGCGATTCGAATCCGGCCCTTGAGGCGACCAGGCTTCCTTTTCGCCGGCTTGAGGCCGACGAGCTTGGCCACGGGCTCGCCGTTGCGGGCGATCAGCACCTCTTCACCCTTGGCCACACGCTCGAGCAACTTGGACAGGTGGGTCTTGGCGTAGTAGACGTTGACGGATTCCATGGTGGTTCTCTGAGGACTGGTCAAGTCTAGTCAGACTAATGCTCGAGAGCAAGACCCAACCACCGGCGTAGCGCTTGCCTCGCAGCCCTCGAACGCTTGCCCTGCGGAGCATGAGCCAGCAGTGACATGCGGGCCGAGTCACCCTATAATCCGAGTTCCTTCAATTGCAAAAAGGAGGGCTTGCCCGAGTGCAAGCAGCGCAGGCCGTATCACTGAGCCTCTTCAGCTTCTGGGGCAAGGCAGACCACGGGCTGCCCGGCAGCACTTACCACCTCTTGCCTTTTCACAGCCTGGACGTCGCCGCCTGCGGTGTGGTGCTCCTGGAGCGATGCCCGCTTCTGCGTTCGCGCCTGGAACGTGCCTGCGATCTTGCTGGACAGGACCTTCGAGGGTGGCTGCTCTTCCTGCTGGCCACCCACGACATCGGCAAGTTCGCCGACGGCTTTCAAAGTCTTCGCTCCGATCTGATGGATCGCCTGCAGGGCACCTCGCGCTGCCCGGGCTACCCGGAGCGGCATGACACGCTTGGCTACCGCCTCTGGGTCGAGCTTCTGTCACCTGCGCTGGTAGATCGGCCGGGGTTCTGGGCCCCTGAGAACGACGACTGGCGTCTGGACGTGCTTCCGGCGTGGTTGCAGCCGATCTGCGGTCACCACGGCAGGCCGCCCAAGTGGGTCAATCCCGGCTGCGATCTTCGCCGTCAGTTCCCTTCGCTCGTGCGCGAAGCGGCCGAGCGCTTGGTGACGGATCTCGCCGTGATCTTCCTGCCAGACGGTCTACCAGCGAGCGTCTTCGAGGGCCATGACGACGAGATCCGCCGCGCCTCGTGGCTGGTTGCCGGCTGGGCTACCGCCGCGGACTGGATCGGGTCGAATGTCGACTGGTTCCCCTACGAAAGCCAACCGATTCCGCTGCCGGAGTACTGGTGCTCTGTCGCGCTACCCCGCGCCGAGCACGCGGTGGCTGCGAGCGGGATGATCGAGGTGGCAGCGGCGGTGCCGCCCGGCCTCTCCGCGATGTTTACTCACGTCTCGCGGCCCACCCCCCTCCAGGCCCTCGCGGAGTCGCTGCCCCTCCCTGGAGAGCCGCAGCTCTTAGTCCTCGAGGAGGTGACGGGTGGGGGAAAGACCGAGGCGGCGCTGGTCCTTGCCCACCGCTTGATGGCGAATGGCCTCGCGGCCGGCCTTTACTTCGCGTTACCTACCATGGCGACCGCCAACGCCATGCACCGCCGGCTGCAAGCCGTGTTTCACCAGCTCTTCGAGCCTGATGGCACGCCCTCCCTGGTGCTCGCGCACAGCCGCCAGCGGCTCTACTTCGCGCTCGAGCGTAGCAGGCCGGGGCTGGGCGACTCCGAGGCCGAGCCCACGGCCTCACAGGACTGTTCCCGCTGGCTCTCCGATAGCCGCAAGAAGGCGCTTCTGGCCCAGGTGGGCGTGGGCACCATCGATCAGGCCCTGCTCGCCGTGCTGCCTGTCCGCCACCAGAGCCTTCGCGTGCTGGGACTCGCCCCGAAGGTCCTTATCGTGGACGAGGTGCATGCCTGCGACGCCTATGTGCTGCGACTCCTCGCCAGGCTGCTGGAGCTCCACGCGGCACTCGGTGGCAGTGCTCTGCTGCTCTCGGCCACTCTGGCGGCCGACCAGCGGCAGGAGCTCGCGGCAGCCTTTGCCCGCGGCCGCGGCTACGGCGCGCCCAGCGCCGCCGGCAGTGCCTATCCGCTGCTCACACATCTCGCGGCCGGACGGTTGGAGGAGCACCCTGTGGCGGCGCGGCCGGAGATGAGCCGGCGCGTGGAGGTGCGGTTTCATCGCTCGGCCGAGGCGGTGCTCGATTCGCTGGCGCAACACCTTGACGCAGGTGCCTGTGCCTGCTGGGTGCGGAACACGGTCGGCGATGCCCTCGAGGGCTTCGACGCCGCCAGGGCCAGGTTCGGAGAAGCGCGGGTCCGGCTCTTCCACAGCCGATTCACAGTCTTCGACCGGAGGCGGATAGAGGACGAGGTGCTCTCCGCATTCGGGCCGGAGAGCGGCCCGGCCGAGCGCCGGGGAAGGCTCCTGGTGGCGACACAGGTGGTCGAGCAGTCTCTCGATCTCGACTTCGACTTCCTGGTGACCGACCTCGCGCCGGTGGATCTCCTGATCCAGCGCGCCGGACGCCTCAGGCGCCACCGGCGGAGCTTGGCGGGAGGACGACAGGAAGACGAGGAACGTGGGCCGGTGGGGCTGGAGGTTCTGGCGCCGGAGCCGGGCGCCGAGCCCGGCGAGCGCTGGTTCGCCGAGATGTTCCCGCGCGGCGCTTTCGTTTACGAGGACCACGGCCGGCTGTGGCTCGGCGCGAAGTGGCTCGAGGAGCACAGCGGTTTTTCGTTGCCGGAGGATGCTCGCGAGATGATCGAGCACGTCTACGCGCGCGAGGCCCCCATCCCAGCCGCGCTCGCGGCACGCTCACGCAGGGCTGAGGGTGAATCCCTGGCCGACAAAGCACTGGCGCACCAGAATGCGCTGCGGCTCGAAGCCGGCTACCAAGCCACAGCGATCGACTGGCCGGACGATGCCCTCACCCCCACCCGGCTGGGCGAAACTACCGTCATGCTCTGCCTGCTGCGGGAGGAAGCCGGCCGCCTGTTGCCATGGCACAAAGGCGAGCCCTATGCCTGGGAGCAGTCGGAGGTCCAGGTGCGCCAGAGCCTGGTTTCCGACGAAGATCCGGCCGAGGCCGAGCGCTTCGCAGCGCTGCGGCTCGAACGGCCCGGGCTGGACTACCTCAAGCTGGTCGTCCTGCACAGCGGAGCAAGCGTTAGCTGGGGACGCGCGACCAACCTTCGCGGTGAGATCGTGTCTCTAAGCTACGACCCCAGCCAGGGGCTCTCGATATCTACGGATGAGGTGACCTCATGAACCTCCTCCACTCACCTTGGATCCCCGTCCGTCGCGCCTCGGGCCGGCGCGAGCGGGTGGCGCCCTGGCAGCTCACGGAGAATCTGCGGCGAGACCCCATTCACCACCTCGCCGCCCCCCGGCCGGACTTCGACGGCGCCCTGGCGCAGCTCTGGATCGGCCTGCTCCAAACCGCATTCGCCCCGGAGGACGAGCGCAGTTGGCGGGAGCGCTGGCGGCAACCGCCGCCGCCCGAAGAGCTTCGCGCCTCGTTCGAGCCTCTGGCAGGGGCATTCGAGCTGTTCGGCGAAGGCCCGCGCTTCTTCCAGGATCTGACACTCGGGGACGACGGCGAGGTCCTGCCGATCGAGCGGTTGCTGCTCGAGCGGCTGACCGCCCCGGGGACCGACCACTTCGCGAAGCTCGGCGTCATCGAGTCCCTGTGCCCGCCCTGCGCAGCGTCCGCGCTCATGACGGCGCAGGTCAACTCGCCCAGCGGCGGCCGCGGCTACCGCACCGGCCTGCGCGGTGGCGCTCCGCTGACCACCCTCGCCTGGTCGGATGCAGGGCTGTGGCACGGTCTCTGGCTCAATGTGCTGCCCCGGCAGCGCTTCCAGGAGCTGGCGGGCGACCCGCAGCTCTCGCGGCCGGAGGATACGTTCCCGTGGCTCGCACCCACCCGTACCAGCGAGAAGGGCACCGGCCGCGACACCACGGCCCTGGAGGTCCACCCCGCGCAGATGTTCTTCGCCATGCCGCGCCGAGTTCGCCTGCGGATGGACCACGACTCTCCGGCCACGGCCTGCGACCTCTGTGGGGAACCTGGGCAGCCGCCTGTCACGGGCTTCCTGACCAAGAACCTCGGCGTCAACTACGTCGGAGCCTGGCGCCACCCACTCTCGCCCTACCGCAGGAGCCTGGACGGCACGCCGCTGGCGCTCAAAGGCAACCACTCTCTGATCTCCTACGAGCACTACCTGGGGCTGGTGTTGAGCGACGAGTCCGCAGGAACAGAACCGGCCGTCGTCGTCCACCGCGCGAGCCAGATCCAGGCGCCGGACAAGGAGCTCAAGATCTGGGCGTTCGGCTTCGAGGTCCCGCCTTTGCAGGCGAAAACAACAGCCTGGTGCGACGGAACGATGCCTCTCTGGACTCTCGATCCGGAGATCAGGCGCTACTTCGCGGACGAGGTGGCGCGTTGGGTCAGGACGGCGCGCCTAGCGGCGAGCGAGCTCACCTACGCCGTGAAGATGCTCTTCGCCCGCCGTCCCAAGGATGTCAAGGGCAGTCTCGAAGGAGTTCAGGTGAGGTTCTGGGGGGAAACCGAGGCAGATTTCTACGCAGCCGGTTCTCGGCTCCGCGGGATCGTCAACGACTTGGCGGCAACCGAAGAACTGAAGCGTGCATGGCTCGCAACGCTCAGGCAGGCAGCAAGGCGAATCTTCGAAGACACGGCGCAGGCCGGCTACTTCCAGGGTAGCGACCCGCGTCAGGTCGCCTCCGCGTGGAGGTCTCTGGACTTCAAGCTGAGCCCGTACAACAAGAAGCTCCAAGCGGCGCTCGGGCTAACGCCACCACCACCCGCAGCGGCGGCGGACCAGCGCAAGGCGAGGATCGGAAAGAGGTCGAAGGAGAATGGACGCACAACTGCTCAAACGTGACGCGCCAGCGGGAGTAGCCCTACTGGCGTGGTTTCGCGAGTTGCACGGGTTGCAGACCGAGGGGGGCGACGGCAAGAAGCGGTCTACCGGCGATCGAGCACGCCTTCGCCGAGCCGAGAGCCCAGAGGACGTGGTGCTGGTGCCCGCCTTCCATCGGCTCCTCGCCTCCTTGGGAGGCGCGGTCGCCTTCCCGGCTCGGCCGCGGTGGGCTCTGATCGCCGGTCTTCTGGCCAGGGTGCGACACGGCGATGCGCCGGGCATCGGCCTCGCCGCCGCGATGGGACAGCCGGTCACGCTGGGCGGGGCACGTGCCACGGTGAGCGAGCCGAGAGTCCGGCGCCTGCTCGAAGCCGATCAGCCGGAGGCGGTCTACACGCAGCTCCGGCGCGCGATCTCGCGGGTCGATCGGCCACTGGACGTGCTGGCCCTGGCGCGCGACCTCTACTACTGGGACCGAGGCCCCGGGGTTCGCCGTGAGTGGGCCTACGCCTACTACGCCGCGGCGCCCGAGACGAAGGCGAAAGGAGACTCCAAGTGAGCCAGTTCATCCAGCTCCACCTGTTGACGGCCTACCCACCGGCCAACTTGAACCGCGACGACCTCGGCCGCCCGAAGACGGCCGTGATGGGCGGCGCCACGCGCCTGCGCATCTCCTCGCAGAGCTTGAAGCGCGCCTGGCGGACCTCCGAGATCTTTCAGCAGGCGCTCGCCGGCAAGGTGGGCACGCGCACCAAGCGCGTGGGCCGCGAGGTGGCGGAGAAGCTCCGCGCCCTGGGGATGAGCGAGGAGAAGGCCAAGAAGGCGGCTGGAGCGATCGCCTCCAAGCTCGGCAAGGCGGCCGACGACGGAGTTTCGACCGAGCAGCTCGTGCACGTCTCTCCCGAGGAACTCGCAGCGATCGACACCCTGGTCGCGAAGCTCGCCGCCGAGAAGCGCGAGCCGACCGAGGACGAGCTGAACCTCCTGCGCAAGGACTTCCAGGCAGCGGATATCGCCCTCTTCGGCCGCATGGTCGCCGCCAACCCCGAGTTCAACATGGAAGCTGCGGCTCAGGTGGCGCACGCCGTGACCGTGCACCGGACCCAGGTGGAGGACGACTACTTCACCGCCGTCGACGACCTCAACCGGCCCTGGGAGAAGGCGGAGGACAGCGACTCCGGCGCCGGGCACGTGGGCGAGGCGGCGTTCGCGGCCGGTCTCTTCTACCTCTACCTGTGTATCGACCGCGATGCACTCCTCGCCAACCTCGGAGGCGACGAGACCCTAACCCGCCGGACTCTCGCCGCGCTGGCCGATGCGGCGCTCAAGATCGCTCCCAGCGGAAAGCAGAACAGCTTCGCCTCGCGCGCCTACGCCTCCTACTGCCGCGCCGAGATCGGGCACCAGCAGCCGCGCTCTCTTGCCGTCGCGTACTACAAGCCCGTGGCCGGCGCCGACTACCTCCGCGAGGCGATCGAGCGGCTGGAGGACACAGTGGAGACGATGGACCGTGCCTACGGTGCCACCTGCACCTCGTGCTACAGGCTCTCGGTGCCCCAGGGCGAGGGCACGGCGGCGGAGCTCGTGGAGTTCGTGTCCCGTGCTTCGGCTGGCGAAGGCGGGTAGCCGTGCGAGAGTTCCTGGTTTTTCAGCTCTTTGGACCACTTGCCTCGTGGGGTGAGGAGGCCGTTGGAGACGTGCGGCCGAGTGCCGCGCGGCCGACGCGCTCCGCCCTCCTCGGCCTAATCGGCGCGGCGCTGGGCATCGAGAGAGGCGACGACGCCGGTCAGGCGGACATCGCGGCTTCGATGCGCTTCGCGGTGGCGGTGGTCGCGAACGGTGTCCCGCTGATCGACTACCACACCATCCAGACCCGGCAGCCCCGGCGGGGCCGGAGTTTCGCCTCCCGGGCCGAGCAGCTCGGCGCCCTTCGTCACGACCTGACGACCCTCCTCTCGGAGCGTCACTACCGTTGCGACGCCCGCTACCGCGTGGTTGCCTGGCAGCCCGAGGGCTCGCGGAGGTGGGGCCTGGAAGCGGTGGAGTCCGCGCTCCTCGCTCCGCGCTTCCCGCTCTACCTCGGCCGCAAGTCCTGCCCGCCGGCGCTGCCGCTGGCGCCTCGACGCGTAGTGGCAGAGACGCTCTTGGCGGCGCTCGAGGCCGCACCCGACCCTGCGACCGGCCTCTGCGCGCCGGGGGGCAACGGCGAGCCGGTGTGGCTCTTCTGGGAGGAGGAAAGGGAGCTCGCGGGTGTTGCCCCGCTCCGCATCACGGCGCCGCGCGACGAGCCCCGCTCTCGCCGGCCCTGGACCTTCGAGCGGCGCCCTGAGCACGCGGCCGTGCTGCCCTGAGGAGCCCCCATGTACCTGAGCCGCATCGAGCTCCAGCCTGCCGCCGCACAGTCCCCCCGGTTCTGGCGGATGTTCCGCGACGGTTACCGCCTGCACCAGGCCGTCTGGGACCTCTTCTCCGACGGCCGCGAGCGCCGCCGCGACTTTCTCTACCGCCTGGACCTCGAGCGTGGCCGCCCGCGCCTGCTGACGCTCTCGGCGCGCAAGCCGGAACCCTCGGAGCTCTGGAAGGTCGAGCCGAAGGAGTTCGAGCCCAGCCTCAGGGCAGGAGACCGGCTGCGCTTCCTGGTGCGGGTCAACCCGGTCGTCACCCGCGACGGCAAGCGTCACGACGTGGTGATGGACGCCAAGACCGCCTTGACCGCACGGGGCGTGGTCCAGGCCGAGCGCCCGCGAGAGGCCGAGCTGGTCCAGGCCGCGGGGACGAAGTGGCTGCTTCCGCGTGCCGAGAAGCTCGGCGTGGAGCTGGATGAGGTCACGCTGCGTGCCGACGGCTACGAGGTGCATCGGTTTCCACGCGGATCTGCGAACGTGAGTCTCGCGACGCTCGACTTGACCGGAGTGCTCGTGGTGCGGGAGCCCGATACTCTTCTGGGGCAGGTGTGGGCAGGCATCGGCCCCGCGAAGGGGTTCGGCTGCGGGCTGCTGCTCCTCGCCCGCGCGGGCTGATCGCCGTGGCCGAGCTGCTGCCTCCGCTGCGCCCGATCCCGATCCGCGAACGACGCTCGGTGCTCTTTCTCGAGAAGGGCCGCCTCGACGTGAAGGACGGTGCCTTCGTGCTGATCGACAAGACCGGCGTTCGCACCCACATCCCTCTGGGTGGTGTCGCGTGCCTGATGCTCGAGCCGGGGATCCGTGTGTCCCACGCGGCGGTCGCGCTTGCGGCCCGCGTGGGCACGCTCCTGGTGTGGGTGGGCGAGGCGGGCGTGCGCCTCTACGCCTCGGGCCAGCCCGGTGGGGCGCGTTCGGACCGCCTCCTCTACCAGGCACGCCTGGCCCTCGACGAGACGGCGCGCCTCAAGGTAGTGGGAAAGATGTTCGAGATCCGCTTCGGTGAGCCCCCTCCGAGCCGACGCAGTGTCGACCAGCTCCGGGGCATCGAAGGCGTGCGGGTGCGCGAGCTCTATGCGGCGCTGGCGAGGAAGCACGGAGTGACCTGGGGAAACAGGCGGTACGATCCCTCGCAGTGGGAGCGCGCCGATCTCCCCAACCGCTGCCTGTCTGCCGCCACCGCATGCCTCTACGGTCTGACCGAGGCTGCGGTTCTGGCGGCGGGCTATGCGCCGGCCATCGGCTTCCTGCACTCGGGCAAGCCGCTGGCCTTCGTCTACGACATCGCCGATCTGTTCAAGTTCCAGACCGTCGTGCCGATCGCGTTCCAAGTCGCGGCCCGCGCGCCCTCCGTACCCGAGAGCGCGGTGCGGCGCGGCTGCCGCGAAGTCTTTCGGGAAACCAAGCTCCTAAAGCGGCTGATCCCCACCATCGAAGAGGTCCTGGCCGCGGGTGGGCTCGAGCCGCCGGCCGATCCCCCGGACGCCCAGCCTCCAGCCCTCCCCGAGCCGGAGCCGAGCGGCGATGCTGGTCATCGTGGTTGAGAACGCGCCGCCGCGTCTTCGCGGGCGGCTGGCGATCTGGCTCCTCGAGGTGCGCGCAGGTGTGTACGTGGGGCGCTATTCGATACGAGCCCGTGAGAGGATCTGGAACAATGTGGCGGCAGGCATCGAAGAGGGCAGCGCCGTCATGGCCTGGGCCACCCAGGACGAGTCCGGCTTCGAGTTCCGTACCCTCGGCCCCAACCGCCGCATCCCCGTCGAGCTCGACGGCGCCAAGCTCGTCTCCTTCCTTCCGCCCGAACCCGATCCAGATCTCGACGAGCCCTTCGTCCCGCCTACCTCTCCGACCCAGCCCTGAGCTCGGTAGAATCCGGCCGATCGAGAAGCGCCTTTAGACATCGGCACTTCCAGGAAGAGTGTTCCCCGCGCGCGCGGGGATGAACCGAT
>JBIOXV010000016.1:0-24623 GCA_044869805.1 Thermoanaerobaculia bacterium
CGCCGTTCCGAGAGCGCCCACCTGATCCGCGCCACCAACGGCGGCTGCCTGCTCTTCTCGAGCGTCGAGCGCTTCGAAGAGGACCCGCCCGTGCGCCGCTGCGAGTCCCTGCCTGCGTTCCAGATGGCCTCCAACGTGGTGCCGCTCGAGATCCAGAGCGGCACCACCACCGGCTACGTGGTGATCGACGGGGACGGCAGCGTGGTGTTCATCTTCTTCTCCGCCGAGCGCGACGATCGCCTGATCGTGACCCGCTCGACGGCGCAGCTCGGTAGCCTCTTCCCGGCCCCCGAAGGCCAGCCGCTGGCGCGGCGCTACGCCCTCGCCCCGGTGCGCGACGGCGACGGCGCCACCACCGCGGTGCTGGTCGCGGACTCGGCCTCGCTGCGCCTGGCCCTGCTCACCGGCCTCGAGCGGCCCTCCGCACTGAAGGCCACTCTGCTGCCCCCGGACTTGGCACCGCTCTTGGGGCGTGGGGCGCGCAACCGGCCGCTGGAGGCCGTGCCGCGGGTGTCGGCGAACGGCACCACCACCGGCGTCTGGCTGCTCGGCGAGGAGCGCTCGCAGGTGCTCTGGGTCTCGGACCCTGGCGCGCGGGAGTCGCTGCGCGTCGGGCCCGCTGAGCAGCGCGAGTAGCGTTTGTCACCAGGCTGCCCGCGCGCGGCCATCCGCTGATCACCTCGGTCGCCGATCCTCGAGCGCGAGCTCCCCCCAGAAGCCGGAGAACAGGGGCCGTGGGAGAGCCGGGAGAGGATCGTGCCGCGGAGCGACACCGGCAAGGCTCATAGCCGCCTGACGCAAGGCCTGGTGGCCGGCTTCGGTCGCTGCTTCCGGCCCTGGGTGACGATCGACCCCGCCCGCAGTCTCACCGGCCTGCCGGACCCGGCGGTCTTCGTCTTCAATCACAACGGCACCTTCGAGTGCTGGGCCGTGCCGCCGGTGCTGATGCGGGAGCTCGGCCGGCCGCTGTGCTTCCTGGTCGACTGGATGTACCTGCACCTGCCGCTCGTGGGCTGGCTGATCGGCCGCATCGACCCGGTGCCGGTCTACACCAAGCCGGCCCGCTGGCGGCTCTTCGAGAGCTACCGGCTGGCCCGCCAGGGTGACTCGCCGCTGGCCGCCGCGCTCGACCGCCTCGAGGCCGGCGGATCGCTCGGCCTCTTCCCGGAAGGCCATCGCAACGCCGACCTCGCCCGACTGCGGCGCGCGCGCCAGGGCCTGGGCCTGTTGATCCTTCTCTCCGAGGCCCCGGTGGTGCCGATCGGCATCGAGTTTCCGGCCGGCCGGCGCCTCGGCCGCCCGCCCCGCCTGGGCCGCCTGGTGCTGCACGTCGGCGAGCCCCTGTTCTTCGCCGAGGAGCGCGTCGAGCTGCGCCGCGAGCTGGGGCCGAGGCCGGAGCCGGGCCGCCTCGCGAGGCGTCACCACCGGCAGGCCGCGGCGCTCGGCCACGAGGTCATGCAGCGCCTCGCCGCACTCTGCGGCAAGGCCTGCGCGGAGCGCCCGGCGCGCGCCACGGCCGCACCGCCGCTCGCCGCCAGCCACCCCTGAACCGGACGCAGGCCCAGACCCAACCCCAGGCCCAGACCCCAGACGCAGGCCCAGACCCTAACGCAGGAGGTAGTCATGCGCCGATCCGAGATCCACACCGTGCGAATCGAGAGCGCCGCCGATCGCCTGGCGGCCATGGAGGTGATCGCCGACGTCTACCTCGAGGAGAAGCGCTGGATCCACGACGTCGAGGCGGAGATCTCGCTCGACGGCGCGGCCCAGGCCAGGACCTCGTGGTTCCTGGCGCGGGTCGGCCGTCGGCCGGCGGGCGTCATCCGCCTGACCTACGATCCGCCGCTCGAGGCGCCGCCGGAGCTCGCCTTCCGCTTCGAGCAGGGCGTCGACCTGGCGGCGCTCGCCTCCGGCTGCCGCTTCGCCGACGTGGGCCGCTTCATGATCGTGCCGCGCTACCGGCGCCAGATCCGCGTCGCCTTGTCGCTGATGCGCACGGCGGTGGAAGAGGTGGTGGCGCGCGGCTACTCGCACCTGATCACCGACGTCTTCGAGTCCGATCCCCACTCGCCGCTCGCCTTCCACACCCGGGTGCTGGGCTTCCAGCGCATCGGTACGCACCGCTACGGCGAGCTCGCCTGCGACAGCGTGCGCGTGATCTTGGTGCTCGACATCCAGAAGAGCTACGCGCGCCTCAAGCAGCGCCGCCACAAGGTGTTCCGCTTCCTGACCGCCGGCTTGCAGGAGCGGCTGGAAGGGCTGGGGCGAGCGGCGCCGGCGCCACAGCCCGGCTAACTGCCGCACGACGGAGCCCCTCCACTCGGAAGTGGAGGGGAGTTCCTCACCTCCTCTCCAGAGAGGATGCCGCACCCACAAAGATCATCGCTAGAGACGATCGACACGGCGGATCGCCGGCTCGTAGTCTTCAGACCTGATCTCCCGCGAGGCCTTACCTCCAGCTCTTCCTCCGCAACATGGAGCGAGCCCGCGGCAGCCAACGCGACCACGACGAAAGGAACGATGATGAAGACACGAAGTATTCTCGCCGCTTTCCGTTCGATCTCGGCCGGCCTCCTCCTCACCGTCGGCTTGGCGCTGGCCGCCTGCAACGGCGCAACCACCTCCATCGGAGTGCCCGCTGCTTCGCCCTGGAACGACATCCAGACCATCGTCGCCAGCCCCCACGACGATTTGACCGTGGTGACCGTAGGGAGCGATATCTCGGCAGGCATTTTCGCCAGCGAGCCAGGTGCGGTGTGCACCTCGGATCAGGGTGGGTTCTTCGCCATCTGTTCGGACCCGGGCTGCACCCCCCCCGGCCCGTTGGCGGAATGCATCGACGACGCACCAGTTGGCGCCACCAACGTGGGCTTCTCGGTCCTGACGAACCTCTACGGCGTGGATGTGGTGCTCGACCGGCCCGCCTTCACCGCCGGTGGGGTGCAACTCCAGAGCGAGACGGCCGGGACCGTGGGCGCGATCGCCATCGAGATCGGTGCCGGCACGCTGAGCATCGGTGCCGGATTCAGCGAAGGGCTGATCCCGGGACCGGCCTTCGACAGCACCTTCGAAGCCTTCGACGACTTCACGCTCATCGCCCTGTCTCCGGCCTGGGCGGACTTCGGGGACGGCCACATCTGCACCGACGGCACCACGACCAGTTGCGATCCGGACATCGGGCCGGAGGGCGTCCTGGCCGCCTGTCAGAGCAGCGACCTGTTGCTCTTCCGCACCAACGCCATCTCGGCGCCGTACTCCCTCACCTGCGGCAGCGTCACGGTCGACATCAACGTCAACCCGCCGTTCGACACCGTGGGCCAGTGCATCAGCGCCCTCCAGGCGCAGCATTGCTCCGGCTTGACGGGCCAGGCCCGGGCCGCCTGCAACCACGCCCAGATCGGCGTCTGCCACGCCACGTTCAACGTCCTCAGCAGCCACAACAACTGATCGCCCGGCAGTCTCACCTCGGGGCGGCGGAGGTCTCGATCTTCGCCGCCTCTTGCCTGGGGGTCGGAACTAGGGAGATCTCGATGAGCGTGCCGTCGACCGTCCAAAGAAAGCAAGTCAGCTTCATTGCGGCGGGGGCACCGGCTCTCGCCCTGCTGCTCGGCCTCGGGCTCCCGATACCTGCCGCGGCACAGCCCGCCCAGGAGGCCGGGACCTACAAGGTCTCGCCGGTCTTCGAGGTCCGCACACGCTCCGCCATCGCCGCCACCGGCGCCGACATCTTCGAGGTCGGCCATGACTACGTCCTGGTCGGGGCCACCCCCGGCGAGGCCAAGGCCCTCGAGCGGCTGGGCCTGAAGCTCGAGCGCTTCGAAACGCGAGAGGAGTTCCTCGATGCCTTCCCGCCTGCCGACTCGGCCTACCACGACTATGCCGAGATGGTGGCCGAGCTGGAACAGGCGGCCTTCGACCACCCGGGAGTCTTCTCGCTCTTCAGTCTGGGCACTGCCTACGAGGGCCGCACCGTCTGGGCCGGCAAGGTCTCCGACAACGTGGGGGTGGACGAGGACGAGCCCGAGGTGCTCCTGACCCACCACCAGCACGCCCGCGAGCACTTGACCGTCGAGATGGCCCTCTACACCCTCCGGATCCTGACCGACGAGTACGGCGTCGATCCCGAGATCACCGGCCTGGTGGACAGCCGCGAGGTGTGGATCGTCTTCGACATGAACCCGGACGGCGGCGAGTACGACATCGCCACCGGCACCTACCGTTCCTGGCGCAAGAACCGCCAGCCCAACGCCGGCTCGACCGGCACCGACCTAAACCGTAACTGGGGATACAAGTGGGGCTGCTGCGGCGGCAGCAGCGGCACCGGGTCGAGCGACACCTACCGCGGCAGCGCCGCCTTTTCGGCCCCCGAGACTGCGGTGGTGCGGGACTTCGTCGACAGCCGCGTGGTCGGCGGCCAGCAGCAGATCAAGGTCAGCGTCGATTTTCACAACTACGGAGAGCTGGTGCTGTGGCCCTACGGCTACACCTTCGCCGACGTGCCCGCCGACATGACCCAGGACGACCATGACGTCCACGTGGCGATCGGCCAGGCGATGGCGGCCACCAACGGCTACACGCCGCAGCAGGCGAGCGACCTCTACATCACGGACGGGACCAGCCTCGACTGGCTCTACGGCGTCCACCGCATCGTCAGCTACGCCTTCGAGATGTACCCGTTGACCTCGTCGCAGGGCGGCTTCTACCCCCCGGACGAGGTGATACCGGCGCAGACGTCCCGCAACCGCGACGCCATCCTCTACCTGATCGAGCAGGCCGGCTGCCCCTACGCCGTCATCGGCAAGCAGGCCGAGTACTGCGGGCTGCCGCCGGGTGAGCCGATCACGGTGACCTTCACCTCGATCGCCACCCACGACGGCTACGTCCTGGAGTCGAGCGAGACCTCCAACGCCGGCGGCTCGATCGACTCGTCCGCCAGCAGCACCAGCGCCCTGCGCGTGGGCGACGCCACCGGCGACCGCCAGTACAAGTCGATCGTCTCGTTTGACACCTCTTCGATCCCCGACGGCGCGACGGTCCTTTCCGCGACCCTGCGGCTGCGCCGTGGCGCGTCCTCGGGCACCAACCCGTTCGGCACCCACGGCACCTGCCGGGCGGACCTGCAGACCGGCGGCTTCTCGGGTTCGACGACGCTTGCGACCGGCGACTTCCAGGCCGCGGCGACCGTCGCTCAGGCGGCGAGCCTCTCGAATGCCGCATCCAACGGCGCCTGGTCGGAGGGCAACCTCAACTCCGCCGGCCTCCTGGCGATCGACAAGACCGGGACGACGCAGCTCCGCGTCTACTTCGACCTCGACGACAACGACGACGGCGGCAACGACTACCTCGGCTACTACTCCGGCAACCACGGCACCGCCGCCAACCGGCCGCAGCTCGTGGTGACATACCAGCCGTGAAGGCGTCGAGGCAGCGCCCTACAGCGAGATGATCTGCAAGGTGGTAACGCCCGTGAGCTGGGTGACTCCCGGCGGAGTGACACAGGCAAGAGGGTTCGGCGCCGGCCAGGTATAGGTGATCACTGCAGTCGCGCCGGTGAACTGCCCGGCGGTGATGGTGGAACAAGGAGCTAGACCGGATGACACGCAGGCTTCAGCGTCGGATCGTTCTCAGCGCTTTTTTCTTTCTCTTGCTCTCGTTCGCCGGGATCGGCCCGAGCGCCGCCCAGTCGAGCTTGCCATACTGGACCGAGATTGCGCAGGGCGGCGCCGTCCCCGACGCCCTCTGGGACGGTGCGAGCACCTATCACCAGGGCCTCTTCTACATCTTCGGCGGTTTGAACGGGACCTTCCCGAACGACGAGCCGGTGGCCGATTTCAGCGTCTTCGACGTCGACACGCTGACCTGGTACGACCTTGGCCAGTACCCCGGCGGGCCGTCCGCCAGGGCCGAGTCGATGATGTGGTGCGTCGCCGAGGACGACGCCCTGATCGTCTCCGGCGGGAGAGGTCCTTTCCGGCGCGGGCTCGACCTCACGCACCAGGACACGTTCCGGTTCGATCCGGTGCACGGGTGGACGGAGATCTCGCAGAGCGCGGCCGAAATCGCGCGCGCCAACCGCTCTACGGAGGCGGTCGCTGTGCGAGAGAAGAAGAAGCACAAGACCGTCGCGTACGCCTTCTCGGGCTCGTCGTCGACACTGCCGGCCTTCATCAACCGTCCGGACGGCCTCCAGCACGATCTGGTCCGCTACAAGAACGGCTGGAAGCAGGTCGCGATCGGCTCGCCCGCCCCGCGTGCTCGTGCCCATCATCCGCTCGTCTACTCCGAGGGCTGGAACGCCCTGTTGGTCTACGGCGGATACACGAACGACGCCGTGAACGGGACCGGTCTGTTCACGCCGGAGAACTACCTCGGCGATCTCTGGATGTTCGACCTCGACACGGAAACCTGGGATCAGCTCGTCTTCGACGAGGCCGGCGGACCAGGCCACCGCGACAACGCGAAGCTGATCGCCGATGAGCACAACGACCGCATCTGGCTCTTCGGGGGCAGCAAGTTCGACGGTACCACCCTGTCCGATCTCTGGTACTTCGATCTCTACACCTGGACTTGGACGCGCGTGGACACCGCGATGACGGGGCCGGCGCCGGCTCCGAGGTTCGGCCAGTTCCACTTCTCTCGCAAGACGGCCACGGCCTACGAGCTCTACATCTTCGGGGGAGCGACCGCGGAGTTCGCGCCGGTGCTGCTCAACGACATGTGGAGATTGACCATTCCCCTCGCCGGCGGCGGCTGCTGATCGCGAGCGATCCTGATGATCTCGACCACCTGAAGGTCTTCGTAGCGCGGCCGGCCTACCTGCTCGCCATGAAGTGTGCCGCCATGCGGCTGGGCGAGGAGTTCCACGACCTCGACGACGTTCGCTACCTTCTGCGCTACCTGAACATCACCGGTGTCGAAGAGGCCCTGAAGGTCGTCACCCGCTACCTCGAGGCGGAGCGACTGCCCCCCAAGACCCGCCTCGCCCTGGAGGAGCTGTTGCCGGGCTCTGAGTCCGCACCCCGGCCCCCCGGGAACGCCGTCGTGGTCACTGACGCGCAGAGAGCGTGAGCGCTCAGCGGACCCGAGAGCGTCGCCACACACGGCACCGATGTGTTCGAGTCCAGGGTCGTCGCGATCTCCCCGGTGTCGAGCGTCGGCGGCCAGCTTCGCGGCAGGGGAGTCCTGTCTCATCTGGTGGCGGTGCCGGCCTTGACCCGCGCCGCCTCCGCCTGCCGGCCGGTGGCGGCGAGGAGACGGGTCCAGTCGTCGAGCGTCTGGTCCCAGCGATCGAAGGGCGCCCCGGCCTCGTGCAGAGCCAGCAGCCGCCGGAAGAGGGGCTCGGCCTCGGCGTAGCGCCGGTGCTCCAAGTGCAGCGCGGCGAGGGTGGCGAGGGCGCGGACGTGTTGGGGATGGTCGGGCGCCAGCGCGCGCTCTGTGATGGCGAGGGCGCGCGCCAGGAGCCGCCGGGCGCCGGCGTCCTCGCCGAGGTCCTTGCGTGCCAGGCCGAGGTTGAGGAGTGTCTTGGCGAGATAGGGATGGTCGGGGCCGTAGACCCGCTCGGCGGTGGCTGCCAGGCGCTCTAGCAGCGCCGCCGCCTCCGCCGGCCGCCCTTGCTTCTGGCGCAGGAGCGCCAGGGCCTCGCGGCTGCCGGCGAGGTCGAGATCGTCCTCAGCCAGTGCCTTTTCGCGGATCGCCAGGGCGCGCTCGAGAAGTCGCTCGAACTCCTCCGTCCGGCCGCGGTAGTAGGCGATGCCCGAGAGGTTGTGGAGCACCTTGGCCACCCGCGGATCGTCCTTCCCCCAGAGCCGTTCTTCGAGCGCCAGCGCCCGCCCCAGGGTGGCTTCCGCCTCGTCGAAGCGGCCCTTGGCGGCGAGCGCCGCGCCCAGCTTGTTGAGGACTTCGGCCACCTCGGGACGGTCGGGCCCGAGGCGCGCCTCGCGGATGGCGAGTGCGCGACGAAACAGCGGCTCGGCCTCACCCTTGCCGGAGAGGTGCGCCAGCGCGCCGAGGCGAACCAGGGTCGATGCGACCTCCGGGTGCTCTTCGCCCTGTGGCCGCTCGCGCAGCTTCAGGGCTTCCTCGAGCAGCGGACGGGCTTCGTCGAAGAGACCCAGCTCGGTATAGATGCCGCCCAGGGTGTCGAGCAGCCGCGCGCGCACCTGCGGCTGGCCGCTGAGCTCGGTGGCGAGGCGCTCGGTGCCGCGCCGCAGCAGCTCGCGGGTGTCAGGTAGCTCCCCCTTCGCCCGCCGCGGGTCCGAGGCCTCGAACAGCTCCTCCAGGAAGCGGGCCACCGCATCGGCCCGTGCCGCCTCCCGCTCGGCCCGCGTGGCCTGGAGGGAGGCTGCGACGAGGCCTCCCGCGAGCGCCAGGATCACCAGCACCGCGGACACGACCCACCGCCGGTGCCGACGCATCAGGTCACGCAGTTGAGAGAGCGCGGTCTCCGGCGCAGGCAACGGCACGCTGACCTCGACCTCGGTGCCGGCGCCGGGGGCCGAGGCGATGCGGCATCGCCCGCCGAGCAGAAGCGTGCGCTCCTCGATGCTCGCCAGCCCCAACCCGCTGGCCAGCCGCGCCGCCGCCGGGTCGAACCCGGCGCCGTCGTCGGCTACCGCCAAGTGCACCGTGCCGGCGGCGACCGAGAGTGTGACCCGGGCCTGCCGGGCGCCGGCATGGCGGGCGGCGTTGGTGAGCGCTTCCTGCACGATACGGTAGAGGCCGAGGGCGATCTCGGACGGCAATGGGCCTTCGCCATCGCGAAGGTCGAGGTCCACCGGCAGGCTGTAACGCGAGCCGAGCTCGCCACAGTAGTCGCGCAGCGCCTCGGCCAGGCCGCGGTGCTCGAGGACCGCGGGGTGGAGATCATGGCTCAGGCGGCGCAGATCCTCGCCCAGCTCCGCCAGGCGCGCTGCGACGGCGTCCAGGTCGCTGCGGCGGGGATCGTTCTCTGGCACTTTGTGGCGCACCGCCCCGAGCTCGAAGGCAAGGGCGGCGAGCCGCTGGCCGTGATCGTCGTGGAGCTCGCGGGCGAGCCGGCGCCGTGCCTCCTCCTCGCCGGCGATCAACGAGCCGGCGACCGCACGCAAGGCTCTCGGCATCTCACATCACCGCCGCGCCGCCCTGCGCGGCGAGGAGCGCCAGCTCCACCCGACTGGTCGAGCCCAGCTTCTCGTAAACCTTGCTCAGGTGCGTGCGCACGGTGGCCACGGAGACCCCGAGACGGTGGGCGATATCCTTGTTGCCCAGACCCTGCGCCACCAGGCAGACGATGTCCTGCTCGCGTCGAGTCAGCGCATCGCCCACCGGAGCCGTGATGGGGGTCTGCGGCCGGGCCGCCGGGAACTGTGTGGCGCCGGGGACCGCGTTGGACACCAGGCCTCGTGCGACGATCGGGCTGACGTAGAAGCGGCCTCTCGACAACTCTCGCAGGGCGAGCCCGATCTCCTCGGCGGCGGAGGCCTTGCACACGTAGCCCCAGGCGCCGGCCTCGAAGGCCGCCCGCACCCACGAGGGCTCGCTGTGGAAGCTCAGGATCAGGACTCGCGCACCGGGAGCGATCGCCGCGAGCAGCCGCGTGGCCTCGAAACCGTCCATCCCGGGCATCGAGATGTCGATGACGGCGAGGTCGGGCCGCAGCCGCCTGGCGGCCTCGAGGAGCAGGGAAGCCTCGGTGACCGCCCCGACGATCTCGAAGTCGGGCGCCAGGAGCTTCCTCAGCGCCTCGAGCATCAACGGGTGGTCATCCGCGAGCAGCACTCGCGGGAGTGGGTATGCCATAGCGTCTAGACCTCCAGAAATGCGAGGGCTAGCATACAGCAGACAACGAATATTAAGAGCCGCATTGAGGCCGCGGGGGCGGCGCGCCTATCGTCCGCCGTGGTAGTGCGCCGCCTCCGGGCCGCGCGGGTCGGGCGCGATGCGGTAGCCCTTGTTGAGCTTCACCAGCCAGTGAAAAGCCTCGACGATGACCCGGTAGTGCCAGGGCATCTCGAGGCCGCCGCCCAGGAAGAAGACGACCGGCTTGACGAAGAACGGCACCTGGTTGAAGAGGATGGCCGGGAACTGCGGCTGGTAGTAGGCGCGGATCATGCGGAAGTACTGCTTGGTCCAGCCGCGGAGCTTCTTCTCGTAGCCGGCGAGGCTGGCGGCGGTCAGCGGCCGCCTGCCGGAGAGGCCCTTGGCGATTCCCAGGGCCGCCTCCTCGCCGCTGCGCAGGGCGAGCATCACGCCGGTCGAGAAGACCGGGTCGAGGAAGGTCGCGGCGTCGCCGGCCAGGAGGTACCCTGGGCCCACGAACTGCCTGGCTGTGTAGCTGAAGTTGGCGAGGGTGTGGGCATCGGTCACCCGCTCGGCGCCCGCCATCCACTCGCGGAGCCAGGGCGAGTCGGAGATCGCCTCCTCGAGGAAGTCCGCCGCGGTCCGCGACGAGCCTTTCCAGCGCTCGTGGTCGACGACGCAGCCCACGCTCACCCGCTCGCGGGAGAGCGGGATGTGCCAGATCCAGCAGCCGCGGCCGAAGACCAGGCTGATGTCGCCCTCGCGCCGGCCCGGGTGGCGCCGGCCGCCCGCGAAGTGGGCGAAGTGCGCCACCTTGCGCAGGCCGGGGGCGGTCTCGCGGATGCCGAGCTTCTTGGCGAGGAAGGAGTGCTGGCCGCTGGCGTCGATCAGCCAGCGGCAGGCCAGGGTGTGCTCGCCGCCGCCCGGCTCGCGCACCCGCAGGCGCGAGCCGCTCTCGGCGAGGTCGGCCTCGACCACCGTGTGCTCCTCGAGCACCTCGGCGCCGGTGTCGCTGGCGTGCTCGAGGAGCAGGTGGTCGAAGCGCGAGCGCTCCACCTGGTAGGCGAAGTTGTAAGGCGGCTTGATCAGATCGCCGAAGTCGAGGGGGCTGGTGCAGGCACCGTCACTCGACAGGAAGAGGGCGCCGTACTTGGGCATGAATCCGGCGGCGGCCACCTTGTCGAGCACTCCCAGGCGCTCGAGCACCGCGCCCTGCCGCGGCAGCAGCGACTCGCCGACGTGGAAGCGCGGGAAGCGCTCGCGCTCCAGCACCGTGGCGCGGAAGCCCTGGCGCGCCAGCACGGTGGCGGCGGCGGAGCCGGCGGGCCCGCCGCCGATGATGGCGACGTCGGTCGAGCGCTCGCTCATGGCTTCTCGGCGGCCCAGCGGCGCAGCACGCAGCGGTCGAGCTTGCCACGGTCGGTGAAGGGGAGGGCTTCCACGTAGCGCAGGTTGCGGGCCGCCAGGCCCTGCGGCAGATTCCTTCCCGCCAGCGCAGCCTCGGAGCCGACCAGGAACGCTACCACGCGGTCGCCGCGCACCAGGTCCTCGACCCCGACCACGGCCGCGTCGCGCACGCCGGGAAGCTCGCGCAACGCGGCTTCGACGGCGGCGGCCGACACCCGCCGGCCGCCCACGTTGAGCAGGTCGGCGGCGCGGCCGTTCAAGCGCAGGCGGCCCTCGCTCGTCCACTCGGCGCGGTCGGCGAGGGCCACGCGGCGCTCGCGCCGCGGCGGCCGGCCGAGGTGGGCGAGGAAGTTGGCCGGCGAATCCACGGTCACCGTGCCGTCCGCGCCCAGGGCCACGTCGACGCCCGGCAGCGGCTTCCCCACGGTGCCGGCGGCGGCCGGCTCCTCGGGCGCCGCCTCGAAGCTGATGCCGCCGGTCTCGGTCGAGCCGTAGAACTGGTGCACGGCGAGGTTCGAGCGCTGCCGGAAGCGGCAGGCGAACTCCGGCGCCAGCGGCCCGCCGGCCGAGATCACGCGCCGCAGCGCCAGGCCGCGCGGCCACTCGCTCTCGGCGAGGCCGCGGATCATGGGCGGCACGGCGGGGAAGAAGCTGACCTCGCCCTGCGCCAGGGCGGTGAGCAGCGTCGCCGGGTAGTAGCCGGCCTCGAGCACCAGCGGCGTGCCCAGCACGGCGAGCGACAGCACGCCGTTGTCGAAGCCGTAGGAGTGGGAGAGCGGGATGGCGATCAGCACGCGATCGGCGGCGGAGATCTCCATGCCGGCGGCGATCTGCGCGATGCCGGCGGCCAGCGCCTCGGCGGTGAGGCAGATGCCGAGCGGCTCGCCGGTCGAGCCCGAGGTCAGCTTGACGAGCAGCGTGCCGGCCGGCGGGGCGCACCGCTCGAGGCCCGCGACCGGGAGCAGGTGCACGCCGTCGGCGAGCGCCTCGCCTCCCTGGCCGGACCCGACCAGCTCGGCGTCGCGATGCAGCAGCCAGCCGAATCCCAGGCGGCGGCAGAGGCCGAGCTTGGTCTCGGCCGGGAGCCCGGCATCGAGCGCCGCCATCGGCACCCCGCGACGGGCGAGCGCCAGGAACAGCTCCGGGAACGCGGCGACGTTGCCCACTGCCACCGCGACCGCCCCGGCCACCGCGGCGTCCACCGCCGGTGCCGGGAGCCGGCGCTCCCAGGCCGCGACCCGCTGGCCGAGCTCGCCGAAGCTCAGGCGCAGGCGCTCGGCGCGCGACCAGAGGGCGAAGTCGCCGGCCCGGTCGCGGCAGAGGCGGTCGAAGGTTTCGAGGATTGCGACCATGGAGGGTCCCGCGCCGCGCGGCGGCAGAGGATCGTCGACTCCTCAGTGCGCCGCGGCGGAGGGCGCCGCCGCGCGAGCCCGGTGCTGATCGATGTACCAATCCACGTGCTGCTCGAGGACCGAGAGCGGCATGGCGCCCGAGCCCAGCACCGCGCGGTGGAAGTCGCGCACGTCGAAGGCCGCGCCCAGCGCCGCGGCCGCCTTGTCGCGCAGCTCGCGGATCTTGATCGCGCCGGTCTTGTAGGCCAGGCCCTGGCCAGGCAGGTCGGCGGCATAGCGCAGCACCTCGGTGTCGATCTGCACCTTGGACTCGAGGGTGCGCTGGCTCATGAACTCGGTGGCCTGCTCTCGCGTCCACTGGTAGCGGTGGAGGCCGGTATCGACCACCAGCCGGGTGGCCAGGAACATCTCGGCGGCCAGCCGGCCGTAGCGCTCGTAGGGGTCGTCGTAGAGGCCGAGCTCGGACCCGAGGCTCGAGGCGTACTCGGCCCAGCCCTCGACGAACGAGGCGGCCAGGAAATTGGCGCGCAGTGGGTGGAGCGCGGTGCTCTCGTTCTGCAGCGCGATCTGGAAGTGATGGCCGGGGACGAGCTCGTGGTAGATCAGCGACTGCGCCACCAGCAGCGTCCGCTTCTCGGGCTGGGAGCCGTTGTAGAAGTAAATTCCGCGCGCCTCACCGGCCCTCGGCGGCTGGTAGTAGCCGTAGGTCACCGCTCCTTCGAGCGCCGGGTCGAGCCGCTGCACGGTGTAGGGCGCCTTGGGCGTGACGCTGAACAGGCGGGGCACCAGGGGCTCGATCTTCGCCACGTAGGAGAGCAGCCGCTGGCCGATCTGGTCGGCCGAGCGCGCCACGAACTGCGGGTGCGCGGCGAGCGCCCGGTGCAGCTCGGAGCGCGGCCCTTCGCCGAAGCCCAGGAGGCGCTGGGTGAGGGCCATCTGGCGCTCGATCCGCTCCACCTCGGCCTTGCCCCGCTCGTGGACCTGCTCCGGCGTCAAGTCCAGAGTGGTGTAGTGCCGCACCAGGTAGCGGTAGAAGCGTTCGCCGTCCGGGTACTGCCAGAGGCCGAGGGCCTTGGGTGCCTTCGCGGCGTAGTCGCCGGCAAGCTCGCCGATCAACCGCTCGAGCGCCGGGTTGATCTGCTCCTCGATCACCCGCGTCACGGCGGCGCGCAGCTCGCCGGCGGCCGGCTCGCCCAACGGGGCCAGCCGCGCCTCGGCGGGCAGGAAGAAGCTCTGCGCCGCCGGCCGTGGCAGGGTGCGCAGGAAGGGCAGGACGTTCTCGATCTCGGCCGCCGGCAGCCGGATGCCCATCGCCGCCTGGCGCTGGAAGTGCGAGGAGATCTGGCCGATCACCCGCGGGTACTCGGCGGCGAGCGCCAGGTATCGCTGGCCATCGGCCGCCGACGCGAAGCGGTGCTCGGTGAAGATGCGGTGGATGATCGGCAGCGGCGAGGCGTAGGGAGTGATGGGGAAAGCGAGCCAGTGGAACTCGTGGCCTTCCACGGCGTCGGAGAGTTGCCAGCGCACGATGGCCCGCGACAGCTCCTCCTCGTGCGAGAGGCCCATGGCGTCGAGAGAGTCGAGCTCGGCGAGCTCCTTGCGGGCCAGCGTCGCCTCGGCCTCGGCCTTGGCGAACGACAGGTCCGGCAGGTGCTCGATCGGCAGGCCGTCCTGCAGGCGGAAGTAGATCGACTCGGCCCTGGCGTGCTCCCACAGGCGATCCATGAGCTGGGCGAGCTGGCGCGCGGCCGGGGCCTTCGAGGCCGCCGGCGCCCGCGTGCCGGACGAGCCGCAGGCCAGGGCGCCCGCGGCGAGCAGGGCGGCCACGACGAGGGCGGCGGCCGCCACCGGGCTGGGATGCGCGCGTCGCATAGGAGGTCAGGGGCCGCAAGCCTACCATCGCCTATCGAAACCGTCGCGAGCGGTAGCGCAGGTCTGGGCGGTCTCAGAAGATCAGGATCAGCAGCGGCACCAGTCCCGCCATGGTGAGCAGCGAGGCAGCGAGATAGGCGAAGAGCGCCCGCGGGAACGCGGTGTGGTAGAGGAGCTTGATGGCCAGGCTCTCGGCGCCGGCGACCGCGAGCTGGGAGACCACTGCCTGGCCGGTCCGGCCCAGGCCGGCGGCCACGAACAGGAAGACGAAGCCGAGCGGGATCATCAGCCCCAAGGTGAGCAGCAGGGTGCCGAAGGCGCGCAGCAACGACGCCCTGAGCCCAGCCAGCCGGGTGGCCCAGAAGAGGCAGAGGCAGTGCAGCGCGATGGCTCCCAGCGCCAGCAGGACGAACTGGCCGCAGGACAGCCCGAAGACCCCGAGCAGCTTGGACAGTACCGCCGAAGGACCGGGGCCGCTCATTGGAGGCCGCGGAGCAACCGCTCCACCTCTTGCGGTACGCCGAAGAGGAGCAACAGGGAGGGCCGCCCGTCGCTCGCCTCGAAGGCTGCGGCGGCCAGGTGCATGGTGCTGCGGCCCGGCTCTCCGATGCCAAGGACCTCGGCGACCGCGGGCTGATCGTTGAGGATCAGCGAGCGGTTCGCGATCTTGTGCCAGGGAATCTCCAGCGCCTCCAGCTTCTCGCGCGTGAGCCCGGCGAGCGAGGCCTTCGAGCCGTTCGCCAGGGCCTCGCGATGGTAGAGCACGAGCAGAGTGGGGAAGCTCCCCGGGGGCGGTTGCTGAGAGCCGAACATCAGGAAGTGATGCCCGACGAAGGTCAGCTCGCGGGCTTCGCTCAGCTCGTCAGGGGCTTCGATGCCCGCCAGCAGGAAGAGCGCCTGGTCCGCCGCCTCTCGGTCCTGCCCGGCGCCCAGCACGCTGGCCTGCACGAACGCCTGGACCAGCAACAGGAGCACGCCGGCGACGAAGATCGACGGCCAGAGGTTGCGGGTGAAGACGGTCTCGGTCTCGACGACCGGGCCCGCGGAGCTCTCGCCGGGCCTCGGCGCCGCCACGCCCCCGCGGGCCGTTCCCGGCGGTGGGGGCTGCGGCCGCGCGGCCATGACGTCCTCGATCGATGGGCCCTGGTAGACGTCGTCGAGCCCGCCGGGGGCCAGCGGCGGAGGCGGCGGGCTCCAGTGAGGAGCTGGCTCCATCTCCGGCTCGCCTGCCGGGGGAGGCTCGGGTGCGGGCAGGGAAGCCTCGCGCCGGCCGTGGGCGCGGGAGTAGATCACACCGCAGAACGGGCACTCGACCGCCGCCGGCGGGCGCGGCTGGCCACACTTCGGGCAGGTAGAGGCGGCCTCGGACATGCTCTGCTTCTGAGGTGAAGCAAGAGCATGCCCGTTCGGCCCGGTGCCGTCAAGGCACGGTCAACGACCAGGCGCTGGTATCGCCGCTCTCGAAGCCGTCGATGAACACGTCGCCGAGGCTCGCCCAGCTCGCGCAGCCCTGGCCGCTGTGCACGCACTGCACGGTGCCGGTCCAGTTGGAGAGCACGTAGAGCTCGCCGAGCTGGTCCTCGCCGAAGCCGAAGGGGCCCTGGCCGGTGTCGACGTTGGTCGCCGCCCACGGTACGGTTGCCGCGGGCGTGGCGAGCCAGATCTCGCCGTTGCCTGCGTCGCCGTAGATGTAGAGGCCGCCGAGATCTGGGGTGTTGAGGCTGCCGCGATAGATGTAGCCACCCATCACCGAGCGCCAGGAGCCGCCCTCGCCGGCATTGGGCTCGGCCCGCACGGGGTCGGTGAAGCTCGCGCCGCAGCCCTGCGGCGGGTTGGCGCAGCCGGAGGCGACGAAGCCCTCGCGGCACGGCCAGCCGAAGTTGACCGGCGCGCCGGGTGCGACGGTCCCAGCCGGCAGGTGGTTGACCTCCTCCCAGTCGTCCTGGCCCACGTCGCCGATCAGGATGTCGCCGGTCAGGCGGTCGAAGTTGAAGCGGAAGGGGTTGCGTAGCCCGAGCACCCAGATCTCGTCGAGGCCGGCCACGCCCACCAGCGGATTGCTCGCCGGGATGGCGTAGTTCTTCAGCGGGTCGCCGGGGAAGGCGTCGGCGCCGTCGACGTCGATGCGCAGCATCTTGCCCAGGAGCTGGTTCACGTCCTGCCCGCTGTGGGCCGTCGAGTCGCAGCCCCCGCCACCGTCGCCGAGCGTGATGTAGAGGAAGCCGTCGGCGCCGAAGTTGAGGTCCCCGCCGTTGTGGTTGGTGTCGGAGTGGGGAACGACCAGGATGATCTGGCTCGAGGCCGGGTCGAGCAGGTCGGGGTTTCCGCCGTCGCGGGTGTAGCGCTCGATGACGATGTCGCCGGCGTTGATGCCGCCGCCGCCGTCCCAGTCGCGGCTGGTGTAGTAGATGTAGGCGAAGCCGTTGGTCGCGTAGTCGGGATGCACGGTCATGGCCAGCAACCCGCGCTCGCCGCCGTACAGCACCTTGCGCTGCGCGACCGGCACCGAGACGTCGTTGCGCAAGTCGAGAAGCGGCGTGGCGAGGACGGTCGAGCCATCCCATACCACGATGTCGCCCTCCTGCTGAGCGACGAAGCGGTGCGACAGGCCGTCGGGCGGGTCGACGAAGGCGGTGGGCTCGTCGACTCCGGTGATGAGCGGGGTGAAGGTGACGGCGGCAGAGGCCGGGACCGCGACGAGCGCGAGAGCCAGGAGACCGCTTGGTAGTAGACCCGTTGATTGAGAGTAGCTGGGTTTCATGTCGGCTCCTCAAAAAAATGGAGAAACCAAGTGGTGCAAGCCACAGGCCAGAGCCACAGCGAACGCGGCGATGAGATCACAGCCCGCGTCGAGCCGGAAGTGAGCTAGTTCACAAGCGCGCCCGCGCCCGGGAGGCAGGCTAGACTTGCCGCGTGGACCTGACGGTTTTTCCGGGCGGCGAGCTGGTCGTCCAACCCTTCGCTAGCCACGCGCCGAGCCCTCGAGCTCGAGCGCGAATCGGAGCGCGGCTTTGATTCGCTCCAGCACGTCAACCGGCAAAATACCAAGTCGGCGCTCCAGGCGCGCGAGCGGCAGCGAGGCGATGCCTTGGACATTCGCGACCCCTTCGAGGGTCAGGAACCGGAGTCTTGGTACCGCGACTTCGTAACGGCTGCCCCGGTTCTGAGAAGTGAGGGGGACGCAGACGACCAGCGCTCTCGGAGGGTCCTCGTCGTACCGCGAAACCACGACGACCGGGCGCGTCTTGGCTGCCAAGCCAAGGTCAGCCAGCCAGACCTCACCGGGTCGCGGCGCCGGTCGCATCGAGCAAGTCCAGGACTTCCTGCTCAACCCGACGCGAGCGCATCAGGTCGAGGGCATTCTCGTCCGCCAGCTCGATGATCTCGGCTACCAGAGCGCGTACACGCTCTGAGGTTTCGGGCTCCCAGTTGTGGAGCTTCTCGTCCAGCTTTTCGGCTAGGGCTTCCATGGCTTCGAAAGTCTACACCGTGCCCTTGGGGCGGCCAAACTCGGCTCGTTTCGGATCGCCCCTCAGAATCCTCATCCGCGAGGCCGCCGCCGAGTAGGCGGCGATCGCTATACTTCCTGCGTGGACCTTTCAGCCTTTCCCGGTGGGGACCTCGTGCAGGAGGGTTTGGCGGATCTCGCGCGGGGTGAGGAGACGATCCCGGCGCTTCTCGTGTCGATCGGCGCCCACCGGCTCCGGCGCTTGGGGCTGCCGGTACCCGCGACCTCCGTGGACTCTCCCGAGCGCCGCCTCTACGATCGCCTGGCCGAGACGGACCCAGACTCCGCCCACCCGCGCTACAACGCGCTGGTGCGTCGCCTCGTCAGCTTCGAGAACACCGCGGAATGCGTCGGCCTCTAGACGCGGACCGCATCCGCCGGTTCATGGCGGCGCTCGCAGATCTGGCTGAGCAGGACGGAAGGCTCTACTTCACGGGTGGAGCGACGGCCGTGCTCCACGGCTGGCGCACGAGCACCATCGACGTGGACATCAAGCTCGAGCCGGAAGCAGACTCTGTGCTCCGCGCCCTGCCGCGGCTCAAAGAAGATCTGCAGATGAACGTCGAGCTGGCCGCACCCGACCAGTTCATCCCACCTCTGCCCGGGTGGCAAGACCGGAGCACCTTTATCGCCCAGCACGGCCGTCTCACATTCTTCCACTACGACTTCTACTCCCAGGCGCTCGCGAAGATCCAGCGCGGCCACGCCCAGGACCGGGTGGATGTGCGTGAGATGCTCGATCGCGGCCTGGTCGACAGGTCCCAGCTACGCACCTTCTTCGAGCAGATCGAACCGCACCTCTATCGGTACCCTGGTATCGATGCCGCCGGCTTCCAGAACGCTCTGGAGGAAGCGCTGAAGGACTGAGTCAGTGATAACCGTGCGACGGATGGACTCCAAGACCGAGAAGGACGAGCTCTGGGAAGATCCGATCGTGGCCGAGGTGCGAGCTGCGCGTGAGGAGATCTTTGCCCGGGCAGGCTATGACCTCAAGGAGCTTGGCCGCCAGCTCGCAGAACGCTCCAGGCAGCAAGGGAACCGCACTATCACCCTCAAACCACGGCGGGTCAAGGAGCCTCCAAGGCGCGGCTAGCGCTTCTTCCTCGGCAGGTACAGGTCGGTCACCGTCCCCTCGAACATCTCCGCCGCCATGGCGATCGACTCCGACAACGTCGGGTGGGGATGGATGGTGAGCGCCAGGTCGGCGGCGTCGGCGCCCATCTCGATCGCCAGCGCGGCCTCGGAGATGAGGTCGCCGGCGTTGGGGCCCACGGTACCGGCGCCCAGGATGCGGCGGGTCGCGGGATCGAAGAGCAGCTTGGTGGTGCCCTCGGTGCGGGCGAGGGACATCGCCCGGCCGCTCGCCGCCCACGGGAAGCTCGTCTTCTCGTAGGGCACGCCCTTGTCCTTCGCTTCTTTCTCGGTAAGGCCCACCCAGGCGATCTCGGGATCGGTGTAGGCCACGCTGGGGATCACCCGCGCGTCGAAGAAGCTCTTTTCGCCGGCCGCGGCCTCGGCCGCGACCTTGGCCTCGTGCTGCGCCTTGTGCGCCAGCATCGGCGGGCGGGCCACGTCGCCGATGGCGAAGATGTGCGGCACGTTGGTGCGCATCTGACGGTCCACGGGGACGAAGCCGCGGTCGGTGACCTCCAGGCCCGCGGCCTGGGCATTGATCTGGTCGCCGTTGGGCCGCCGGCCCACCGCCACCAGGACGCGATCGAACTCGCCCGAGGCTGGCGCGTCGCCGCTCTTCGCGGAGGCGCCTTCGAAAGTGGCGACCAAGCCTTCCTTCTTCGCCTCGAGGCGAGTCACCTTGGTTTCGAGCAGGATCGCGTCGTAGCGGTCCGCGAGCCGCTTGGCCAGCGGCTTGACGAGGTCCGCGTCGCACTCGGGGATGAGCTGCCCAGTGAGCTCGACGACCGTGACGCGCGATCCAAGAGCGGAATAGACGCAGGCCATCTCCAGGCCGATGATGCCGCCGCCCACCACCAGCAGCCGCGCGGGGACCTCGTCCAGCTCGAGCGCCGCGGTCGAGTCCATGACTCGCGGATCGTCGAGGTCGAGCGCCGCGAGCCTGGCGACCCGCGAGCCCACGGCCACGATCGCCTGGTCGAAGCTCAGCTTGGCCGGGCCGTCGGCGGTCGCGACCTCGAGCGCGTGCGGGCCCACGAAGCGGCCGGTGCCGTGCACCACGGTCACGCCGCGGCGCTTGGCCAGGGTGGCGAGGTTGCCGGTCATCTTGTCGACCACGGCTTGCTTCCAGCCGGCGAGGCGCGGCAGGTCGATCTCCGGCTTCGCGAAGCGGATGCCGTGGGCGCCGAAGTCGGCGGCCTCGTCGATCACCTTGGCGGCGTGGAGCAGGGCCTTGGAAGGGATGCAGCCAACGTTGAGGCAGACGCCTCCGAGCGCCGGGTAGCGCTCGACGAGCGTGACCTCCAGGCCGAGGTCAGCGGCGCGGAAGGCGGCGGTGTAGCCCCCGGGCCCGGAGCCCAGCACCAGCAGCCGGTTGCCGGGCCGTGGGCCCGCCGCGGGCCGCGTCTCTCGCGGCGCTGCCGCCGGGGCCGGCGCGGGCGTCGCCGCGGCGGCGCGGCTGTCGTCCTTGGTGGCTGGCTCCTCGGCCGCCGTTGGTGTGCGCACGGGCTCGGGCGGCGGAGCGGGAGCCGTCGTCTCCTCGGGCTCGGCCGCCTCACCTTTGACCGGCGGCTGATCCTCGTCCTCGACGGCCAGCGTCAGCACCAGGTCGCCTTCCTTGACCTTGGCGTGCAGCGCGACCTTGATCTCCTGCACCGTGCCCGCGGCCGGGGCCGGCAGGTCCATGCTCGCCTTGTCCGTGCCGAGCACGATCAGCCCCTCGTCCTTGGCCACGCGCTGGCCAGGAGCGACCAGGATCTCGACCACGTCCACGTCCTCGACGCCGCCGACGTCGGGGACCCTGACCTCGAGGACTCGGCTCATCGCTGGTACCTAGAGGAGCAGACGCCGCAGGTCGCCCAGCACCTGACCCAGGAAGCTGGTGAAACGCGCGGCGGCAGCGCCGTCGATCACCCGGTGGTCGTAGGAGAGCGAGAGCGGCAGCATCAGGCGCGGTGCCCACTCGCTGTCCCTCCACACCGGCCGCGTGGCGGTGCGCGACACGCCGAGGATCGCCACCTCGGGAGCGTTGACGATCGGCGTGAAGGCGGTGCCGCCGATGCCGCCCAGGCTGGAGATCGAGAAGGTGCCGCCGGTCAAGTCGTCGAGCTTGAGCTTGCCCTCCCGCGCGCGGCCCGAGACCTCGGCCAGCTCGCGCGCCAGCTCGATCAGGCCCTTGCGGTCGGCGTCGCGGATCACCGGCACCACCAGCCCTTCCGGGGTATCGACGGCGATCCCCAGGTGGTAGTAGCGCTTGACGATCAGGCTCTCGCCGTCCGGAGCCAGCGAGGAGTTGAAGTCCGGGAACTTGGCGAGCGCCGCGGCGCAGGCCTTGATCAGGAAGGGCAGGAAGGTGAGCTTCACGCCGTGAGTGGCCTGCACCTCCTCGGCGTGCTGCTTGCGGAAGGCCTCGAGATCGGTGACGTCCGCCTCGTCGTGCTGCGTGACGTGCGGCACGTTGAGCCAGGAGCGATGCAGGTTGGCGCCGGTGGCGCGCCGGATGCGCGACAGGGGCTTGGCCTCGACCGGCCCGAACTTCGAGAAGTCGATCGCCGGCACGGGCGGGATGCCCGCGCCGCCGGCAGGAGCGGCCGCGGCCGCCGGCCCCGCCGCCAGGGCCTGCTTGACGAAGCCCTGTACGTCCTGCTGGGTGATGCGGCCCTTGCGGCCGCTGCCGCGCACGCGGCCGAGGTCCACTCCCAGCTCGCGCGCGAACTTGCGCACCGCCGGGCTGGCGTAGGCGCGGGCCGCCGCCACGTCGAGGGCGGGATAGGGCGCGGCGGTCGGCGCTCCGGCCTGCCCTGCCGGCGAGGCAGGCGCTGCCTGGGCCGGGCGTGGCTCGGCCGGCCCAGGGGTCGGTGCCTGCCCGCTCGGCGCGGCCTCCGGCTGCGGCGCCGGGGCCGCGGCAGGAGCCTTCTCCCCCTCGGGCACCGGCTCGGGCTGCGCCGCCTGCTCCTTCGCCGGGGCAGCCGGCGGCTCGGGCTGTTTGGCGGGCGCCGCCTGCTCCTTCGCCGGAGCAGCGGGTGGCTCGGTCTGCTTCGCGGGTGCCGCCTGCTCCTCTCCGCCGACCTCGACGAGCAGCAACAGCGTGCCCTCGCCCACCTTGTCGCCCTTCTTGACCTTGACCTCCTTCACCACGCCGCCGAACGGCGCCGGCACGTCCATGCTCGCCTTGTCGCTCTCGAGCGAGACCACCGGGTCGTCCTTGGCGATGGTGTCGCCGGGCTTCACCAGGACGTCGATCACGTCGACGCTCTCGAAGCCGCCGATGTCGGGGACCAGGACTTCCTTCGCTTGCGCCATCGCCTCGCTCCTCAGACGGTCACCGGGTCGGGCTTGCCGGGATCGATCCCGTAGGCCGCGATGGCCTTCTTGACCTGCGCCTTGGGCAGCGCGCCGTCGTCAGCCAGGGCGGCGAGCGCCGCCACCACCACGTGCCGCCGGTCCACCTCGAAGAAGCTGCGAAGCTGTTGGCGGGTGTCGCTCCTGCCGAAGCCGTCGGTGCCCAGCACGCTGTAGCGCCGGGGCACGAAGGCGCGGATCTGGTCGGCGAAGGCGCGCACGTAGTCGGTGGCGGCGATTACCGGCCCCGGCCGCTCGGCGAGGCACGCCGTGACGTAGGGCACCACCGGCTCGGCGTCGGGGTGCAGGCGGTTGGCGCGCTCGGCGCGGCGCCCGTCGCGGGCCAGCTCGTTGAAGCTGGTGACGCTCCATACGTCGGCGGCGATGCCGTGCTCCTCGGTCAGCATGGCGGCCGCCGCCTCCACCTCGCGCAGGATGGCACCCGAGCCCAGGAGCTGCACGGCAGCCTTCGTGCCGCCGGCCTTCGCCTTGCCCTTGCCCGCCGGCTCCGAAGTCCGCAGAAGGTACATGCCCTTGAGGATCGCCTCGCGCACCCCTTCCGGCATCGGCGGGTGGAGGTAGTTCTCGTTGAGCGAGGTGACGTAGTAGAAGACGCTTTCCTGCTCCATGTACATCCGCCGCAGGCCGTCCTGGAGGATGACCGCCAGCTCGTAGGAGTAGGTCGGGTCGTAGGCGATGCAGTTGGGGACGGTGGAAGCGACCAGATGGCTGTGGCCGTCCTGGTGCTGGAGGCCCTCGCCGTTCAACGTCGTGCGGCCCGAGGTGGCGCCGATCAGGAACCCCCGCGCCTGCATGTCGGCCGCGGCCCAGATCAGGTCGCCCACGCGCTGGAAGCCGAACATCGAATAGAAGATGAAGAACGGGATCATGTGGATGCCGTGATTGGCGTAGGAGGCGCCGGCGGCGATCCACGACGACAGCGAGCCCGCCTCGGTGATCCCTTCCTCGAGGATCTGGCCGCTCGCCTCCTCGCGGTAGGACATGAGCTGCTCGGAGTCGACCGGGGTGTAGAGCTGGCCGAAGGGGGCGTAGATCCCGACCTGGCGGAAGAGGCCCTCCATGCCGAAAGTGCGCGCCTCATCGGCGATGATCGGCACCACGCGCTTGCCGATCTCCTTGTCCCGCAGGAGCTGGGTCAAGGCGCGCACGAAGGCCATGGTGGTGGACATCTCGCGCTCGCCGCTGCCCTCGGTGAGCGGCTTGAAGAACTCGAGCGGCGGCGTGGCGAGGGGCGCGATCGAGGCGTGGCGCACCGGCAGGTAGCCGCCCAGAGCCTCGCGCCTTTCCTTGAGGTAGATGACCTCCGGGCTGTCGTCGGCCGGCCGGTAGTAGGGCGCGTCGCCGATCTCGGCATCGGAGACCGGGATGCTGAAACGGTCGCGGAACGCCTTGAGGTCCTCGACCCCCAGCGTCTTCTGCTGGTGGGTGGGGTTCAAGCCCTCGCCGGCCTCGCCCATGCCGTAGCCCTTGATGGTCTTGGCCAGGATCACGGTGGGCCGGCCCTGGTGCTTGACCGCCGCGGCGTAGGCGGCGAAGACCTTGTCCGGGTCATGGCCGCCGCGCTTCAGGCGCCAGAGGTCGGCGTCGCTCATGTCGGCCACCGCCTCCTTGAGCTCCGGGTACTTGCCGAAGAAGTGCTCGCGGATGTAGGCCCCTCCCTTGGCGGCGTAGGCCTGGTAGTCGCCGTCCACCGCCTCGTCCATGCGCTTGCGCAACAGGCCGCTGAGGTTCTTGGCCAGCAGCGGGTCCCAGTTCGAGCCCCAGACCACCTTGATCACGTTCCAGCCGGCGCCGCGGAACACCGCCTCGAGCTCCTGGATGATCTTGCCGTTGCCGCGCACCGGGCCGTCGAGCCGCTGCAGATTGCAATTGACGACAAATACCAGGTTGTCCAGCCCTTCGCGCACCGGCATGGTGAGCGCGCCCATCGACTCGGGCTCGTCCATCTCGCCATCACCGCAGAAACACCAGACCTTGCGGTCGGAGGGCTTGGCGAAACCGCGATTTTCCATGTAGCGGATGAAGCGCGCCTGGAAGATCGCCATCATCGGTCCCAGGCCCATCGATACGGTCGGAAACTGCCAGAAATCCGGCATCAGCCAGGGGTGGGGATAGGAAGAGAGTCCGTTACCGCCCACTTCCTGGCGGAAGTGGCGCAATTGTTCCTCGCCCAGGCGACCTTCGAGATAAGCGCGCGCATAAATGCCCGGGCT
>JBIOXV010000017.1:0-3880 GCA_044869805.1 Thermoanaerobaculia bacterium
TCGAAGCCCCCCTTGCCGGCGCCGAGCGTCAGCCGCGCGCCGCGCTTCAGCAGGCGGGGGCCGCCGGCGATCGAGCCCAGCCGGTAGCGCGGCCCCATGAGGTCGGCGAGCACCGGCACGTGGCGGCCGAGGGCCGCGGCCTCCCGGCGCACGGTGGTGAGCAGGCGGCGATGGGACTCCTGGTCGCCGTGCGAGAGGTTGAGGCGCACCACGTCCACCCCGGCGGTGAGCAGGCGCCGCACCATCGCGGGCTCCGAGCTCGCGGGGCCCAGGGTGGCGACGATCTTGGCGCGGCGTTCCATCAGAACTCCCGCCGCAGCACGACCTTGTCGAGGTCCTTTTGCAGCGAGCGCCGGAAGAGGCCGGGCCCCACCCAGGTGTAGACGCAGAGGCCGAGCCAGGCGAACTGCAAGAGGCCCGCGAGGTCCGGCTTCTGCTGCTGAGTCAACGCCACCACCCCGAAGCGGTAGAGCACGTAGGCCCCGAACAGCACCAGCAGCGCGCGGCCGTCGCCCAGGTCGCCCATCCACACGCTCCAGCGCCACCACAGGCCCAGGAACCAGTTGCTCCGCGCCTTGATCGAGGCCAGCAAAGCAAGCGCGCCGCGGTCGTCGGGCCGCTGCGCGAGGGCCCACACCGCGTGCTGGCGAGCGTCGTCCACCTTGCCCTCGCGTAGCAGGCAGTGGCCCATCAGCACCAGCGCCGAGGGCAGGGTGGGTGTCAGAGTGAGCGCCTCGCGGGCCCGCTGCCTGGCGGAGGCAAGGTCGCCGCTCTCGAGGTACCACTCGCCGAGCTCGACCAGGGTCTCGGGGTCCTCGGGGTCGAGCGTCAGGGCCTGGTCGAGCAGCCGCTTGACCGCGGCGCGGTTGCCCTTGAGGCTCTCCACCTCGGCCAGCATGCGATAGGCGACGTCGCTCTGCGGCGCCAGCCGGCGCAGCTCCTCGAGCTCGGCGGCGGCACCCTTGAGGTCCCGCTTCAGCAGCAGCACCGTGCCCAGGGCGAGGCGGGCGTCCGGCAGCATGGGGTCGAGGCGCAAGGCGGCGCGGGCCTCGTGGAGGGCGGCGTGCAGGCGCTTGTCGGCGAGCAGGCAGGTGGCGAGGAGAGCGTGGGCGGCCGCGTGCTCGGGGTCGGCCGAGAGCACCTTGCGCAGCGACTCGATGGCGGCGTCCGTGGCGCCCTGCCGCATCTGCTCGCGGGCGCGGGCCAGCTCGAGATCGATTCCGGAGTGAGCGCTCATCGCCGCTAGGAGAGGACGATCTGCCAGAAGGGCAAGGTGATGGCCTGGGCGAGCAGGCGCCGGCCAAGGAGCGCGCCGACGAGCGCCACCGGCAGGCCGTTGGCGAGGGTGCCGCCGAAGTGCTCGAAGAGGTGGATGCTGCGTCGCTGCCAGAGGAACAGGAGGTAGCCCACCACCAGCTTCCACACCGTGATGCCCACCGCGGCATAGGGCACCGCGGTGCTCGAGACCACCCCGGTGCCGGCCAGCACGAAGAGCAGCACCACCAGCGCCACGCTGCCGGCGAAGCCGGCGGCCGCCATCGCCGCCTCGCGCCAGCGGGTGGGGCTGCCCACCGCGAAGCCGTTGACCACGAACCACGGCAGCCCGAGCCAGGAGCCGGCGAGCATCATGGCCAGCAACGGCCAGAAGGGCTGCACGGCGAGGCGCTGCCAGGGGCCGGGAAGGGGCTCGTCCTCGATGTGGTAGCCGGCTGCCGCCATCACGCCTTCCCGTGCGCCTTCAGAAACGCGAGCACCTCGTCGTACTGGCCGCCCTCGTTGGCATAGCGCGCATAGTTGCGCGCCGTGGTCAGCCATTCCAGGGTGGTGGGCTTGACCTCGGCCTTCGCCGCCTTCAAGTGCCGGGCGCCGATCGGCACCTCGGTGCCGCGCTCGAGGCTCGCTTCGATCGCCTCGTCGCTCGCCGTCTCCACCAGGTTGCCGAGGTCGGCGCCGGAGAAGCCGGAGGTGGCGGTGGCGAGGCTCTCGACGTCGATGGCGCCCGCCGTCGGCCGATCAGCGAGCAGCAGCTCGAGGATCGCGGCGCGGGCCGGGCGGTCGGGGGGCGGCACGAACAGCACGCGGTCGAAGCGCCCGGGCCGCCGGAAGGCGGGGTCGATCGCCCACGGCACGTTGGTGGCGGCGAGGATCAGCACCCCGTGGTTGCCCTGGGCGAAGCCATCCATTTCGGTCAAGAACTGGCTGACCAGCTTCGACGAGGAGGACTCGCGCGTGTACTCGCGGCGGCCGCCCAGGGCCTCGAGCTCGTCGAAAAACAGCACCGACGGCGCCTTCTCCCGCGCCAGCTCGAAGATGGCGTGGAGCTTCCTCTCCGACTCGCCGATGTACATGTCGAGGATGTCGTTGATCGCCACGCTGAAGAACGCGGCGCCGCACTCGCCGGCCGTGGCGCGGGCGAGGAGCGTCTTGCCGCAGCCCGGCGGCCCGTAGAGCAAGATGCCGCCGCCCGCCCGCCGCTTGAAGCGCGCGAAGAGCGACGGCTTCTGGAACGGCAGGATGATGCGCTTGTGGATCTGTTTCTTGATGTCGTCGAGGCCGCCGACGTCGGCGAAGGTCACGCGCTCGAGCTCGGGCACCAGCAGGCGCTTGACCTCGCTCTGGTCGGTGTCGTCGTTGGAGATCACGGTCAGGCGCGGCCGGCCAGACTCCGCCGTCCTGGGAAAGCTGCGCACGGTGGCCGCCAGGCGCTGCTTCAGGCCGCGGTCCTCGAGCGCCGGGTTGGCGGCGACGGCCTGCTCGTAGGCGGCGCGGCCCTCCGGCTGCCGGCCCAGCGCGGCGAGCGCGCGCGCCTGGCGGATCAGCGCCTCGGGGGTGGTGCCGGCCGCGAGCTCGAGGGCGCGGTCGGGCTGGCCCGCGGCGAGCGCCAGGTCGGCGGCGAGCAGGCGGTCCTCGGCGGTGAGGGCCGCGGGATCGTGGCCGGCCAGCAGCTCGAGTGCGCGGGCCGGCTCGTCGCGCTCGGCCAAGGCGCGGGCCAGCACCCGGCGCAGCTCCAGGTTTCCCGGAGTGGCCTCGAGGGCGGCGAGCAGGGAGGCGAGGGTGGCGTCGTCCATGGCTGGGCGGCGATTCTAACCGCGCCGCTGCTAAGCTGGTGCGGCATGAGAGACGGCCCTGCCTCGCTCGTCGCCGGGATCCTCGCCGTGTCGTTCGCGCTCACCGCCGGCGCGCTGCATGGCGCCACGCCCGGCTGGCAGCGCTACGAGATCGCGGCGACGGGCGAGTACGCCCTGCGCTACGTGCCGGCCTCCGTCGACCTCGGTCAGCCGGCGCCGGTGGTGGTCTTCCTGCACGGCTCCGGTGCCTTCCCCGAGCACTGGCAGGACCTGCTGGAGCCGGTGGCCGATGCCCTCGGCTGTGTCCTGCTGCTGCCGAAGTCCGTCTCGAACCTGGGCTTCGGCATCGGCGACGACGAAGCGACGATCCTCGAGAGCCTGCGCCGGCTCGAGGTCGAGCTCGCCATCGATCCGCGGCGGGTGTCGATCGCCGGCCACTCTTCCGGCGGCGCCTATGCCCTGGTGCTCGCCTACGGCTCGCGGCACCGCTTCGCCGCGGTGTTCGCGCTGGGTGCGCCCTATCGCACAGTGCTGCGCGTCGAGGATGTCGACTACACGGCCCCGGCCCTCCTCTACTACGGCAACCAGGATCCCAACTACACCGGCCAGAGCTACGCCGCGATCCGCGACCAGCTCCTGCGGCTGGGCGTGGCCGTCCAGAGCGAGATCGCACCCGGCTGGGGGCACAGCGGCTGGCCCGAGACGACTTTCCCCGACGGCTTCGCCTTCCTCCTGAGCAAGACCTACCAGACGGCCGGCGGCTGCCAGCCGAGCGAAACGCGGCTCTGCCTGCGGGACGGCCGCTTCGCGGT
>JBIOXV010000018.1:0-30602 GCA_044869805.1 Thermoanaerobaculia bacterium
CCCCGACCACGCTAGACTCGCTCACGGACTCCTCCTCTCGGGATTCACACCCTG
This sequence comes from Thermoanaerobaculia bacterium, assembly GCA_044869805.1. Lineage (GTDB taxonomy): Bacteria > Acidobacteriota > Thermoanaerobaculia > Multivoradales > SZUA-115 > CAWDVR01. The sequence continues at coordinate 55 of JBIOXV010000018.1, forward strand.
TTTCCCTGACTTTGGCACCTCGATGCCGACCAAGTCGCGGAGGAGTCCATCTCATCGCTTCCGCGGGAATGACCGAAGGGGGGCAGCCTGGCATCGCACTGCCGCTGCGATAAACTCCCAATCGATGCGAACAGCGGTCGTTCATTGGCTCGCGTGCCTGATCCTGGTCGTCGCGGCCGGCTGCGCGACGGGCGGCGCCAAGCCGGCCGCCAAGCCCGAGAAGCCGGTCCTGACCGGCGAGGTGGGCCGCGAGCAGGTGGAGGCCACGGTACCCGATTGGGTGGAGGCGGAGCTCGCGGCCGAGATCGACGCCGAGGCGGCGCGGACCCTGGCGGCGGTCGCGCCCGGGGCCGAGGTGACGGTCTTCTTCGGCACCTGGTGCAGCGACAGCCGGCGCGAGCTGGCGCGGCTGTGGCGCGCTTTCGACGAGATCGGCGGCGAGGTGCCGTTCGAGATTCGCTGGATCGGCGTCGATCGGGACAAGAAGGAGCCGGCCGACCGGGTGGCCGGCGCCGACCTGCGCTACGTGCCGACCTTCATCGTCGTGCGCGACGGGCGCGAGGTGGGCCGCATCGTAGAAACCTCGCCGCATGGCATCGAGAACGACCTCCTGGCGCTCTTGACCGGCAAGGCGAGCGGCGTGCTGTCGGCGAGCCGGCCGGAGCTCGCGGCGGGTGGAGGCTAGCTCCGCCGACGCCGCGAGGAGCGCCGCAGCCGAGGAGCACGCCGGCCCGCGAGAGCCCGACATCCTGCCTCGGTGGCTCTCCTTCCGGGCGCCGTTTCACCCTCCCGCAGCCCCTGAAACCTTGCTCCGAACGACCCGTATCAAGCCATGACGCAGGGAGCCGAGCAGCTTACCGACGAAGGGTTGGTGGCGGCGGTTCTGGCGGGTGATCGGGATCGTTTCGGCGAGTTGGTCGAACGGTATCAGGGGCGCCTGGTCAACTACCTGTTTCGGCTCCTGCGCAACCTGGACGAAGCGCACGAGCTGGCTCAGGAGGTATTCCTGAAGGTGTATCAGGCGCTGGATCGCTACGACCCGAGCTATCGCTTCTCGACCTGGGTGTTCCGGGTGGCGCAGAACGCGGCGATTGACCAGATCCGCAAGCGCCGCCTGAAGTTGGTGCCGATCCATCGCCAGGACGAAGGCGAGAGCGAGGGTCCCGAGCGTGAGCTGCCGAGCGACGATCGCGGCCCGTACGGCGACCTGCGCAACCGAGAGCGCGGCGAAGCCATCCAGACGGCGATCGACGGCCTGCCCTGGGAGTACCGGGAGCTGATCGTGCTGCGGCACTTCGGGGAGCTGTCCTACGAGGACATCGCGCGCCTGAAGAAGATGCCTCTGGGGACGGTGAAGAACAAGCTGTTCCGGGGCCGGCAGGCGCTGAAGGAGAAGCTGGAAGCGTTCCTGACCGACTGAGCGGGCGGACGGCGAGGCGGAGTGGAGAGACGATGAACGGCAACCATAGAGAGCGCGCGCGGCCAGGTTCGTTGAGCCCGGAGATCGTGCACGAATGGCTCGACCAGGAGCTCGAGGGCGAGCTCCCCGGGCCCCAGCGGGCTGAGCTCGCCAAGGCCTTGGCCGCCGACCCGGCGCTCGAGCGCGAGCACCGCGAGCTCGCCGCCCTCACCCGGTTGCTGGCCGCCGGCCGCGTGCGCGTACGGCACGGCTTCGCGCAGCAGGTGGTCAAGGCGCTGCCGGCGGCGGGCTGGGAGGCCCGGCATCCGCGGAGCTGGCGGCTGGCGGTGGCCCTCCTGCTCCTTCTGGGTGGCGCTTCCGCCGCCCTGGTGGGCGCCGGCTCGGCGCGCCTCGCCCCGGCCACTCCGTTCCTGGGGGCGGTGGCGGCGGTGGGCGACCTGTTCCGGACCGCCGCTCTGGCCGGTGCCGGCATGCTGGCTGCCTCCTGGAAGGGCGTGGGCCTCGCCATGCAGGAGCTCACCCGCGGCTCGTGGCTCACCCTGGGGGCCCTCGGCCTGGTGGTGGTTTCGCTCAATGTCCTCCTCTTCCTCCAAGTGCGGTCCTCGCGGCGACAGGCGGCGACCTCGGTCGCCGGCGCCGACCGCGACGAAGCTCCCTGACCTTCCGTGTCTCGCTCCACAGGCCTGCGCTCCGCCGTCTTGCTCGCTCTGCTTCTGGCGGGAGTGCCGGGCGCGGCCTGGGCCGAGGCCGAGCGGCCGCCGGCGCTCAAGATCGAGCGCGGCAGCGTCGCCAGCCGGCAGGTCGTGGCCCTGGGCCGCGACCTGGTGATCGCCGGCCGGGTGGAGAGCGACGTCGCCGTGCTCAACGGCAAGGTCACGATCGAGGGCGAGGTGGCGGGCGACGTGATCGTGCTCGGCGGCGGTGCCGAGATCGGCGGCGCGGCGCGGGTGGGCGGCGACGTATTCGTGCTCGGCGGCTCGATCAACGCCGCGCCGGGCGCCGCCATCGCCGGCCGCTCGGTGGCCTACCCGGATGCCTCCTCCGCCTGGCTCGCGCTGCTCGAGGCACCGACCCTAGGCCAGTCGGGAGCCTCGTCGATCGTGCTCGGTGCCAAGCTCGCGCTGCTCACCGCCTGGCTGGCGCTGGTGCTGCTGTTCTTCGCCACCAGCGGCCGGCAGGTGCTCGCCACCTCGGAGACCGTGGTGCGCGAGCCGTTTCGCTGCTTCGCGGTGGGCTTGACCGGCGTCGTCACCATGGTGCTGACCGCGATGTTCTTCAGCCTGTTCGCGGCCGCCCTGGTGGGAGTGCCCCTGCTCGTGCTGGTGGTGCTGCTCGGCGTAGTGCTCAAGCTGTGGGGAATGGTGGCGGTCTTCCATGCCTTCGGCGGCTGGGTGGTGTCGCTCGCGCGCTCGCGGCGACCTTCGCGGTTCGGCATGTCGCCGCTCAACGTGGCGACCGTGGGCCTGCTGGTCTTGGGCGCCATCAAGCTCCTGCCCTGGGTGGGGCTCCTCGCCTGGCACGTCGCCACCTTCATCGGCGTCGGCGCCGCGCTCTTGACCAAGCTCGGCCGCCGCGAGCCGTGGTTCGACTTCGGCCTCAGCGAGCGCCTGGCAGCGCGCCTCTAGCGACGCACGTCCCCTGCCCGCCGGGCCGCGGCGGCGATTCCCTGACCAGCACTCAGCCGGTGCTGCCGAGGAGGCGTCCCGCGAGCGTCTCTACGGCGCGCACGTAGAGCTCCTGGGCGGCGGCACGGTTGCCTTCCCGCAGCAGGCCGACGGCGGCGCGGATCTCGCCGTAGATCCAGAGGTAGGCGGCGACCGCCATCGCGCTCGAGTCGAGCACGGCGACGATCTTCGGCGCGCCGTCGTAGTAGCGGGCCACGAGGGCCCGCCGCTCGCGGGTGGCGCTCATGTGGCCGTCGCGGAACGCGCGCAGCACTGTCAGCTCCTCGCCGTCGGCGGGGAGCCCGAGGAAGCGCACGCAAGCCGAGGTCAGGTAGCAGCAACAGCCGGTGTCCTCGGCGGCGGCGGGGGGGAGCAGGCGGGCCCGGTCGTCGACACGCATCCTGCCGGCCTGCCAGCGATAGTTGCCCAGCTTTCCGCCGGAGATTCTCAGGATGTCGGCGGTATTGACCACGGACCTCGAGACGTTCACCGCGGAGCTGACGTCGAAGCCCAGGGTCCGGTAGATGTGCACCGCGGCCTGCTCGCCCTTGGTGAGGCCCGTCTTGTCCACCACCGCGGTGCCCAGCATGACGCGGCCTCGTCCCATTCTCTGTGCCTGCTCCGCGAACTGGTGTAGGGCGAGCCAGGAGATCCCTCCCGCCCCGTCCCCCATGTTCAGAGAGTCGATGTGGAGGAGGTAGATCAAGTCGTCCTCTCCGCTGTAGGTCCGGTAGGAGATGAGAGTTTCCGTCCGCGTGCCCGGCCGCCGCAGGTAGATGGCCGGGTTCCGCTGGCGGGTCTCGTCGACCCCGTGCACCTCCCGCACCTCGACCTGCCCGTTTTGGAAGTAGTCCCCGTCCTGCCGCTGGATCACCGTTCCGCCGCGGAGCGCGAGCCCAGAGAAAGGGGCGCGCGCGTAGGGCTGCACCGCCACCGGGGGCCCTGACCTGAAACCCAGCGCGCGGTACGCCGCCTGCGCCTCGGCCTCGAGGCGAGGGTCCTGCACCAGCACCACTCCACTCACCGGAGGGCGGGACAATCTTCCCGCGCGTTGCTGGAGCACGTGTGCCAGCTCGTGGGCGATCAGGCCCTTGCCTTGTGTGCTCTCGGGATCGAAGAAGCCCGGTGCGAAGCCCACGTGGGCTCCGGCGGTCGCCGCCCGGGCGCCGACCCTCGCGAGGCCCGAGGCGGTGTGGAGCTGCACCGCGGAGAGATCGGCTGCGAACCAGCCCTCCGCCCACCGTCGCACCGAGGCGGGCAGCGGCCTGCCGCGCGGGACCTGGGTCGGGTGGGGCCCGGTGAAGGGCAGGACGGTGAACGGCCCGGGCCTGCCCGTGCTCGCGGCGTGGGTCTCCGCTCGTGGCGAGCGCCCGTGCGCGAGCGCGGCGGCCACGTGAGGCGCCACGGGACTCGCGGCGACGCCTGGATCGGGCGCCGCCTGCAGGAGCCGAGCGCCTGCCGCCACCCCGGCAGGGAAGTAGCCCTGCACGAGGAGCGTGCGGTGGGGCCGGCCTTGCGACATATCCAGTTTCGGTGCTTGCCCGCCAGTGTAGCAGCGAACCGCGTTCCGGTTGACCCTCGGTGGCCGATCTCTTACGCTTGTCGCCGCACCGCGGAATCAATGCGCTCCGGGCTCTCGGATGGCGCTTCGCCGGTGATGGAGGAGGAGCTTGGAGATCCGCACGCTCGGCGTGGTCGGCGCCGGCACCATGGGCCACGGCATCGCGCAAGTCGCGGTGGCGAGCGGACTCGACGTGATCCTGGTCGATGTGGCGCCGCAGGCGCTGGCGCGCGGCGCGGCCGCCATCGACAAGGGCCTCGAGCGCGGCGTCGCCAAGGGCAGGATCACGGCCGAGGACAAGGCCGCGGCCCTCGCCCGGCTCACCCAGGCGGGGGAGCTCGCCGCCCTGGCCCACGCCGACCTGGTGGTCGAGGCGGTGGTGGAGAAGCTCGAGGTCAAGCGCCAGGTGCTCACCGAGCTCGATCGCATCTGCCGGCCGGAGGCGATCCTCGCCAGCAACACCAGCTCGATCTCGATCACCCGCCTGGCGGCCGCCACCTCGCGGCCGGGGCAGGTGATCGGCATGCACTTCATGAACCCGGTGCCTCTGATGCAGCTCGTCGAGATCATCCGCGGCCTCGCCACGCGCCAGGAGGTCTACGACGCCGTCGAGGCCGCCTCCCGCGTCATGGGCAAGACCCCGGTCGAGGTCCACGACTCGCCGGGCTTCGTCTCCAACCGCGTGTTGATGCCGATGGTGAACGAGGCGATCTTCTGCCTCTACGAAGGGGTCGGCAAGCCGGAGGCGATCGACGAGGTGATGAAGCTCGGCATGAACCATCCCATGGGGCCGCTGGCGTTGGCGGACCTGATCGGCTTGGACGTCTGCCTCGACATCCTGCGCGTGCTCGAGGCCGGCTTCGGCGACCCCAAGTACCGCCCGTGCCCGCTGCTGGTCAAGATGGTCGACGCCGGCTATCTGGGCAGGAAGTCGGGCCGCGGCTTCTACGAGTACGGTTCCTGAGGCGAAGAAGCGCTCGATGTCCCTTCTCTGCCAGGTCTGCGGCGCCACCAACCCCGAGGACGAGGACTACTGCCGGCGCTGCCACCAGAAGCTGCTGGTGGTTTCCGGCGCCGCCGCCGAGGAGGAGCCGTTCGAGGAGTCGCTGGAGGAGAGCTTCTCCTTCGACGAGCACCTCCTGGAGCGCATCTCGATCCTCGAGGAGGCCGTCAAGCGCACGGCCGAGACTCTGCGCACCCTGCTCGGCGCGCTGCGCAAGCAGGAGAAGAGCATCCTCATCAACCACGCCGGCATCGCCACGCTGCAGGAGCTGCTCGAGGAGAAGAGCGTGGTCGCCCGCGAAGAGTGGAGCGACCTCTGGGAGTCCAAGATGGACTACCAGCTCCACGCCCTGGAGAAGCGCGAGCGCTTCGTGTCGATCAAGGAGCGGGTGCTGGCCCTCCACCGCGGCGAGCGGCGCAAGGCGTTCGAGGCCCATCTCGACGACGCCGAGGTGGCGCTCTTCGGCTTCGACATCTCGCGCGCCGTGGCCGCCCTGGAGGAGGCTTTCGCGCTCGACCGCGACAACTACGAGCTCGCCTACTTCCTGGGCGAGGTGTTCTTCAACGAGGCCGAGCCGGAGAAGGCTCTCACCTACTTCGCCCGCGTGCTGGCCACCAAGCCGGACCACTACGAGGGCCTGGTGTTCTCCGGCGTCATCCGCCACGAGCAGGGCGACAACGCGGGCGCCGAGGAGTACCTGAAGCGGGCCACCACCCTGTTTCCCGAGAGCTTCCTCGCCAACTTCAGCCTCGGCGCGGTCTACGCCGGGCTCGGCAACCTGTCGCGCGCCGTGGCCTACCTCGAGAAGGCGGTGCGCATCGACCCGCTGCCGCAGGCGCAGTTCCTGCTTGGGCGCTGCCGCTACGAGATGGGGCAGCTCACCGGCTCGATCGACGCGCTGAAGGCCGCCGTGGCGCGCGACCCGGCGTTCGAAGAGGCGCACCACCTGCTGGGCCTCGCCTACCTCGACCGCCACTGGCACAAGAAGGCGCTCGACTCCTTCCGCGCCGCGCAGCGCCTCAACCCCAAGAAGATGCGCTACCACGACCTGGTGCGCTACCTTTCGGGCCACCTCGGCGCGCCGCTGCCGGAGGTCTCGGGCGAGGCCGCGAAGTGGCTGGCCGAGGGCGAGCGCTACCTCGAGTCCGACAACCTGAAGCGCGCCGTGCCCTTCTACCGCCGCGCCCTGTCGCTCGAGCCGGAGAACCCGACGCTGCTGATGTCCTACGCCATGCTCTGCCTGCACCTCGACCGCGGCCCGGAGATCGAGGCCATCACCCAGCGCGTGCTGGCCGGCAACCCCGGCGAGATGCTCGAGGCCACCGCCTACGCGACACTGATCGCGGCGCTGCGCAGCCAGGGCAAGTACCGTGAGGGCAACCGCATCGGCCGCCGCCTGCTCGAGGAGGGCCGCTCCGCCTTCACCCGCACCATCGCCTACTACGAGATGGCCTACAACCTGGCCGAGATGGAGGAGGACCTCGACTCGGCGCTCGACTACGCCAAGGCGTCGCTCGACCTGGCGCCCGACGAGCTCAAGCAGTTCCCCTTGGCCGCCCTGGGCTGGGTGCACTACAAGCGCCGCGAGTACGAGCAGGCGGTGGACTTCCTCGCCAAGTCGACGGAGCTCGGCGCCTCGACCACGACGCTCACCCACCTCGGCATGGCGCTCCTGGCCAAGGGCGAGGAGGAGCGGGCACGGCACTACCTCACCCGCGCGCGCGGCCTCTCGGCCCGCGGCGAGGCCCTGGAAGAGCAGATGATGACCTGGATGAAGGACAGCGGCCGGCTCTTCGAACGCGTCCGTCGGCGCCAGAAGAAGTAGGCCCAGAAAAAGTAGGCAGAGGAGCCCTCGACCCCATGCGTTGGAGCCGTTACTATCTCTACACCACCCGCGAGCTGCCGGCGGACGCCGAGGTGCCCAGCCATCGGCTGATGGTGCGCACCGGCATGATCAAGAAGGTCGCGGCGGGGATCTACACCTACCAGCCCTTCGGCTGGCGCAGCATGATGAAGCTGATGACGATCATCCGCCGCGAGCTGGACAAGAGCGGCGCGATCGAGCTCCAGATGCCGGCCGTGCAGCCCGCCGAGCTGTGGGTCGAGTCCGGCCGCTGGAAGAAGTACGGCAAGGAGCTGCTGCGCCTCAAAGACCGCCACGAGCGCGAGTTCGCGATCGGCCCCACGCACGAGGAGGTGATCACCGACCTGGTGCGCCGCGAGCTCAAGAGCTACCGCCAGCTCCCGGTCAACCTCTACCAGATCCAGACCAAGTTCCGGGACGAGATCCGGCCCCGCTTCGGCCTGATGCGCGGCCGCGAGTTCATGATGAAGGACGCCTACACCTTCCACTCGAGCCGCGAGAGCCTGGACGAATCCTATGAGGAGATGAACCGCGCGTACTGCCGCATCTTCGAGGCCTGCCATCTCGACTACGCGGTGGTGGAGGCGGACTCCGGCACCATCGGCGGTTCGCAGTCGCACGAGTTCATGGTGCTGGCCGAGACCGGCGAGAGCGAAGTGGTGCGCTGCGCGGCCGACGGCTACACCGCCAACATCGAGAAGGCGTCGGCGGCGCCGCTCCCGGCGCCGCCGGCCGAGGAGCCCGCTCCGCTGACCGAGGTGGCTACCCCCGGCCTCACCTCGGTGCCGGAGGTGGCGGCGTTCCTCGGCGTGCCGCTCGCGAGGGTGGTCAAGACCCTGGTCTACGAGTCCGACAAGGGAGCGGTGGCGGTCGCCATCCGCGGCGACCGCGAGGTCAACGAGGTGAAGCTCGGCAACCTGCTCGACGCCGAGTTCTTGGTGCTGGCAGGCGAGGAGATAGTGATCAAGGCCACCGGCTCGCCCGTCGGCTTCGCCGGGCCGGTGGGCCTGCCGGCGGGCACCCGCTTGCTGGCCGACCAGAGCGTGCGCTCGCTCACCAACTTCGTCTGCGGCGCCAACCAGGCCGACGCGCACTTCACCGGCGCCAACTGGGGCCGCGACGCCAATCCCGCCGAGTGGGTGGACGTGCTCAAGGTCGCCGAGGGGGACATGAGCCCGCTGGGCGGCGGCCCGCTCTCGATCACGCGCGGCATCGAGGTCGGCCACATCTTCAAGCTGGGCACCAAGTACTCGGAGACCATGGGCGCCAACTTCACCGACGAGAACGGCGTCGACCGCCCGATCCTCATGGGCTGCTACGGCGTGGGGATCGGCCGCACAGTGGCCGCCGCCATCGAGCAGAACCACGACGCGGACGGCATCATCTGGCCGCGGCCTCTGGCGCCCTTCGAGGCGCTGCTGATCGCGCTCAACACCAACGACCCGGCGGTCACGGCCGCGGCCGAGGCGCTCTACGCCGAGCTCCAGGGCAGGGGGATCGAGGTGCTGTACGACGACCGCGACGAGCGCCCGGGCGTCAAGTTCAAGGACGCCGATTTGATCGGCATCCCGGTGCGCGCCGTGGTGGGGGCCAAGTCCCTGGCCGAGGGCAAGATCGAAGTCTCGCTGCGCCGCGACCGCGAGAAGCTCGCGGTGTCGCCGGCGGAAGCGGCGGCGAAGGTGGAAGAGCTGCTGGCCGGGCTGGGGGCCTAGCGGCCGCCCCTCACCCCTACCCTCTCCCCGCTGACGCGGGGCGAGGGCGCCTCCACCCTTCCTATGAGAGGGCGACCGCCGGTCGCCCCTACAAAATTCCGGTCCCCTCTCCCCGCTTGCGGGGAGAGGGTTAGGGTGAGGGGCTCCTACGCCGCCTCGGGCTCCGGGCGCGTAACCTTCACGCGCAGCGTTTTCACCCGGTTGCGCTCCACTTCGACCACCTCCATGGCGAGCGGACCGACCGCCACGCGGTCGCCCTCGGCGGGCCGGCGACCGAGCTCGGAGAGCACCACGCCGCCCACCGTGTCCTCGTCGCGCTCCGAGAACTCGAGCTTGAGCTCCTGCTCGAGATCGGCGACCAGCATCGAGCCGGACACCAGGTAGAGCCCGTCGCCCTTGGCCACCAGCTCAGGCCGTTCGGTGTCGAACTCGTCCTCGATCGAGCCCACGATCTCCTCGATCACGTTCTCCAGGGTGACGATCCCGGGCACGCCACCGTACTCGTCGAGCACCGCAGCCATGTGGATCTTCTCCGCCCGCATGCGGCGCAGCAGGCGGTCGAGCTTCAGCGTCTCGGGCACCATCGGCAGCTTGCGGCTGACCGACTCGATCGAGGTGAGGGGCGTCTCGGAGCGGAAGAGGTCCTTGATGTGGACCATGCCGATCACCTTGTCGAGGTCGTCGCCGCGGACCAGGGGGAAGCGAGTATGGAAGCTCTCGCGGGCGACCCTCAAGTTGTCCTCGAGCGGACGCTCGGTCGAGAGGTAGACCACGTCGCCGCGCGGCACCATCACCTGGCGGGCGATGCGGTTCGACAGCTCGAAGATGTTGGCCAGGAGCTGGCGCTTGGGGATGGACAGTTGGCTCGCGGCGCTCGAGGCGAGGAGCAGCCGCAGCTCTTCCTCGTCGTGGGCGAGCTCGCGCTCGGTCGCCGGCCCGATGCCGACCAGCCGCAGCATGCCGGTGGCGGCCTTGTTGAGCAGCCAGATGATGGGGAAGCTCAGCTTGTAGAAGACGAACATCGGCCATGCCACCCACAGCGTGGTGGGCTCGGCGTAGCGGATGGCGAACGTCTTCGGCGCCTGCTCGCCGAGCACGATGTGGAGCGCGGTGATGGTGAGGAAGGCGAGGGCCAGGCTGAGCGTATGCACCAAGGCGGGGCCGGCGCCCAGCCGCGAGACCACCGGCGCCACGATCCAGGCGAAGGCCGGCTCTCCCACCCAGCCCAGGGCCAGGCTTGCCAGGGTGATGCCGAGCTGGGAGGCCGAGAGGTAGGCGTCGAGGTTGTGCAGCATGTGCTTGGCCACACGGCCGCGCGGCGATCCCCGCGAGACGTGGGGATCGATCTGCGTCGGGCGCACCTTGACCAGCGCGAACTCGGCGGCGACGAAGAAGCCGTTGATGGCGACCAGCAGCAGCGCCAGGAGCAAGCCGGTCCAGGGCGAAACTTCCACCCCGCCCGGCAGGCTGCTGGCCACGCTGAAGAAAGGGAAGGTCACGAGGTTTTCAACGGCAGACCGACAGCGGATGCCTCCGGCCCAGCTCGGCGGCGGTCGTGGAGCCTATGTCGGGGGGAGAGAGGTTGTGGAGGTTCTGCGTTCACGCGCCCACGGACTGTAGCACAGGGGGCGGGGCGGTCGCCCTTCGGGCGCGCGCGTCCTGTCGGCCGTCGTCCCCACTGCGCTCCTCGCTCGAAGCGAGCTGCGGTGCTCGCGGGGTCCCCTACGGCCGCCACCCGCGCGCAGAGGGTGCCCGCAGCGGGAGGGAGAACGGATGGGAAGGGCGGGAGGGTTTGAAGGCCGCATGCTAAATTCCCGCGGAGCATGAAGGCCGGCAGCCGCAGGGAGTCTCGCGCCAGAATGCAGGTGCGAGAGGCGAAGCCGGCGCCCGCCGGAGAGGAGCGGGTGGCGGTGGGCGCCTCCGCCTTCCAGCCCCTCGGCTGGGGGGCAGCGGCGGTGATCCTCGCTGTCGCCTTCCTCGTCCGGGTCATCGTCGCCAGCGAGCTCGGCCGGACCGCCCTCTACCAGGTGCCGCAGCTCGATCAGGCCGAGTACCTGCTGTGGGCGAAGGGCCTCGCGGCGCAAGGCTTCTCGTGGCCGAGCATTCCCAGCAAGGGCGCGGGTTACGCGCTCTTCCTGGCCTTCTGGTGGAAGCTCACCGGCTCGCTGTTCGCAGTGCGAGTGGTGCAGGCCGCGCTCGGCGCCGGCACCTGCTTGCTCGCGGCGGGGATGGCGGCGCGGCTCTTCGACCGCCGCGCCGGTCTCGCCACGGGCCTCGCCCTCGCCCTCTACGGCCCGCTGGTCTACATCGACACCACCCTCCTCGCCGAAGGGCCGCTGATCTTCTTGCTGGTCGCGGCGCTCGCCGTCTACAGCTCTCGCTGGCGGGGCTGGGTGAGGGCGGCCGTCATCGGTGCGCTCCTCGGCATCGCGGCGTTGGTACGCGCCACTGCGGTGCTGCTGCTGCCGGTCTTCGCGCTGCTGGCGATCCTAGACCCGCGCTGGGACGCCGAGTCGAAGGGCTTCCGCCATCCGCGGCGCTGGCTCGCCGCGGCGCTCGTGGTGCTGGCCGGGGTCGCCGTCATCCTGCCGATCAACTGGGAGATGGGCGCCGTCACCGGAGGCCGCTTGCTGACCCAGGCCTCCGGCGGCCTCAACTACTACATGGGCAACCTGCCGGGCCGCGACGGCGTGCCGTGGGCGCGGCTGGGTGGCGAGTGGAACCGGCTGGAGGCCATGGCCGTGGCGGCGGGGGCGACGACGGCGGTGGAGCAGGACCGCTTCTACATGGCCGAAACACGCCGGGCGATCGCCGCCGACATTCCCGGCTACCTCGGGACGCTGGCCCGCAAGCTCCTCTGGCTCTTCCAGGCGGAGGAGATCCGCGAGAGCCACAGCTTCCATTTCTTCACCGAGCAGTCGCGGCTCCTCGCCTGGCTGCCGGGCTTCGGCCTGCTGCTGCCGCTCGCCGGCATCGGCCTGTGGGCGGCGTGGAAGCGGCGGACGCTGCCGCTGCACCTCGTCGCCTACACGCTGGTGATCGCCGCCACCTGCGTCTTCATCGTCATGGCTTCGCGCTACCGGCTGCCGCTGGTGCCGGTGCTGGGCATCTACGCGGGCGCCGGCGTGATCGTGCTCGCCGATGCCGCCCGCGAGCGCCGGTGGCGGCGGCTCGCGGCGCTCGCCGCCGCGGGCCTCGCCCTCTTCGCTCTCACCCAGGTGCGCCGGCACGCCCCGAGCCACGACCTCTCCGAAGAGTGGGCGCTCACCGGCCTGTCGCTCGAGTCGCAAGGCAAGAGCGCGGACGCCGAGGCGGCCTTCCGCCGCGCCCTGGCCGCCAACCCGCGCGCCGCCCTCGCCCTAGCCGGGCTCGGCCGGCTCGAGCTGGAGCGCGGCAACCTGCCGGCGGCGAGACGGCTTCTGGATCAGGCGCTGGCGGCGAACCCGGACTTCGTGATCGCGCTCTTCGAGAAGGCCCGCCTGGAGCTGCGAGAGGGAAATGCACTGGCGGCGGAGCAGGCGCTGCGCGCCGCCCTGAAGCTGCAGCCGGACGACGTGCCGTCGCTCGAGCTGCTGGGCGGCATCCTTCTCCAGCGCGGCGCGCTCGACGAGGCAGAGCCGATGCTCACGCGCGCCCTGGAAGTCCGGCCGGGAAGCGCGGAGGCCCACCTCGGCCTCGCCCGCCTCGCGGGCGCGCGCCGCAACCCAGCGGCCGGTCTCGCTCACGCCCGCGAGGCCACGCGGCTGGCGCCCGGGCGCGCCGATGCCTGGACGGCGCTCGCCTTCCTCGCCCTGGAAACCGGCGACACAGCCACGGCCGCCGAAGCCCTGGCCAGGGCCGAGGCGTCGAGCCCCGGCTCGCCCGAGGTGGCCTGGGGACAGGCCCTGCTGCTGCGCGCTCAGGGGCGGCGCGAGGAGCTGGACACCGCTCTGCGCGCCCTACTCACCCGCCAGCCGCGCTTCGAGCCGGCGGCGCGGCTGCTGCTCGCCAACGCGGCCGAGCTGGGGCTGGAGGCGGAGGCGCGGGAGTTTCTGGCGGGGCTCCGGGTCGAGTGAACCCGGAGGAGCTCGCTTTGTCGCGAGCAGTCGGGAGAGCAGCCGCGCCTCAGTACGGGTTTCCCTCACAGCTCCCTGTTTGTAATCCCGACAGGGAGCGAGGGATCTGGGGGGAGGGCGGCCACCCACCCGGATCCTTCGCTTCGCTCAGGATGACATCGTGGGCAGAGCCTACGGCCTCACAACAAACCCCCGCGCTCGCCGCTCCAGGAGCGCCATCCTTCCCTGGTCTCTCAGCTCGAGCTCGCGCACTTCGTAGGGTTGAGTCAGGGCAGAGGCCGCGAGCGCCACGCCGTCGAAGCTCAAGGCGAGGGTGCCGCCGCCGGCTTCGAGCCAGGCCGCGCCGTGGGCCGTGGCGATCGGCTTCATCCCGCCGCCGGGGGCGGTGCCGAAGAGTACGCCGCGCACCTCGTAGCGCCCGGCTGAGGCGGTCTCCACTCCCAGCCGCACTTCGAGGCCTCCCGCCTTGCCGCTCCCCAGCTCGCCTTGTCCGGAGAGCCTGGCGGAGGGCAGGGCGCAGGCGAAGGCGGTGCGCGCGTTGCGCACGAAGCGGCGGCCGGCGTCGCGGCCGGAAGCCGAGGCGTGGATCTCCCACAGGCCGGGCGCCGCGACTTCGTTGGCGTCGAGGCGCAGGCTCGCCCGGTACACCGAGCCGCTCGGCCGGAAGCGCAGCGGCCAGGCACGGCCGGCGGGCGAGGTCACGAAGCCGGTGACCTCGTCCAGCGCCAGGCGGGCGCCGTCGCCTCTCGCCTCGAGCTCGGCGACCAGGGCCTGGCCGTCGAGGTAGGCGGCCCGGGTGCTGCCCAGTCGGAGCACGGTCGAGCTGCCGGCGTCGAGCACGTGGACCACGAACGCCTCACCCCCGCCCAGCCCTTCGGCGCGCAAGGTCAGCCGGCCGGAGCCCACCTCGGGCGCGAGGCGGAAGGCGAGGGTGCCTTCGGGGAGCTCCATGCCCGCCGCGGCGAGCTGCTCGGCCGAAGCCAGGCGCGAGAAGCCGGCTCCCTGAGCGTAGGTCTTGCCCTTCTCGTCGACGATCACCAGCGCTCCGGGGTCGAGCGCCGCGCCGGCGGCGGCCGAGCCCGGTGCCGGGTTGATGCGCACCAGCGCTCCCGGTGCCAGCGTGAAGAGCGGCACGCCGCGGCCGAGGTCGGCCGCGGCGACGCGCAGCCAGTGTTCACGGCTCTCGGCCACGAAGGGGCGAGGCTCGGTGATCGGCGCCGCGGGATCGAGCGCCCAACTGAAGCTCAGGGGCTCGGCGGCAAGGCCCAGCGCGGCGGCATCGGGCGCGCTCGCCACGGCGCTGAGCCGCGCGGGAACCAGGTCGGTGGCGGAGAGGGTGATCCATTCGAGGACCGTCTGCGCGCCGGCCGCCGAGGCGCAAGCCGCGGCCAGCAGGGCCAGCATCGAGGCGCGGAATCCTTTCGTCGTCGTCATGGCCGGCTCCTCTCAGAGGTCGTTGCGCAGGACGACGTCGAGGCCGAAGCACTGACGCCTGCTCTGGTTGTGGGACAGCGGCTCGGAGCCCGCCATCACCGAGGTGTCGTAGAACCACAGGAAGCCGGCGCCGCTCTGGCTGCTGCAGTCGAGGAAGCCGTCCGAGCAGGAGGAGAGCCAGGCTTGCGTGATCTCGAGGCCGAGGTTCAGGCTGTAGCCGCCGCAGTAGCTGTCGCCGTCCCAGACCGCGGTCTCGACGTCGGTGCCGACCACGTTCCAGAAGCCCTTGGGCAGGCCGGGCCGGCCGGCCGTGCCGAGCAGCCAGCTCGCGTTGTAGCTCGCCATCCAGCTCGTCTGCTGCATGCGCACGGCGTCGTTCTGGTAGCCCAAGAGCCAGCCCACGGCGGCCTCGAACACGGTGCCGTTCATCACCGCGTTGGCGAGCGGCGTGCCGAGGCTCGAGGGCGCCAGTGCGTTGACCCAGCGGGTGGCGTTGATGATCGTCGGGTAGCGGCTGTCCCAGGTGGGATTGGAGAGGATCCAGCGCATCACGTTGCCGCCGTTCGAGTGGGTGATGACCACCAGGTCGTTGATGCCCTTGGTGGTGATGAAGTTGTGGAGCGCCCCGGCCAGGCAACCGG
Organism: Thermoanaerobaculia bacterium; assembly: GCA_044869805.1. Taxonomy (GTDB): domain Bacteria; phylum Acidobacteriota; class Thermoanaerobaculia; order Multivoradales; family SZUA-115; genus CAWDVR01. The sequence continues at coordinate 15,409 of JBIOXV010000018.1, forward strand.
CGGCCTGCGCGTGCCACATGTACTGCTCGAAGTCGCAGTTGATGACCACGTACTTCGTCTGGTCGGGCAGGCCCTGGCGGACCGAGTTGACGAAGCCGGCCTGCCAGTAGTTGTTCAAGGCGTCGGTCTGGCGCCCGGTGCCGTGCACGAAGGCGACGCCGGTGACGGCGTGGCCGGGCGCGGCGCCGGCCAGTGCCGCCGCCAGCACGGCGGCGGCGTAGAGCGGGGCTCTCATCCTCATGGTTCCTCCCTCGGATTCCAGCGAACGGGGGCGCCCCCGCCGCACGGCGGCCGGGGCGGAGCTCGAGATCGGGATCGCAGAGTGTGGTGCCTGAGGCTGGCAGATCGTGACGCCGGACTATGATGCCGGGGGAGGAAGGAAAGAATGTCCGAGCACGAAGACCTGAAGCGGCCGGTCGAGGGCGGCGAGGGGATCTGGGTGATCCGCGGCGGTGGCGGCAGCCGCGGCTGGAACGGCATCCGCTACCGCACGGGGCTGTCGGCCAAGAACGTGGGGGCGGAGAAGCTGTCGATGAACGTGGCCACCATCCCGCCCGGCGGCGTGGCTTTCGCCCACGTCCACGTCGACTTCGAGGTGATGCTCTACATCCTCTCGGGCCGGGTGCGGCACGAGTACGGCGAGGGCCTGCGGCAGTCGATCGAGAACGAGGCCGGCGACTTCATCTTCATCGCCCCGGGCGTGCCGCACGAGGTGCTCAACCTCTCCGAGAGCGAGCCCGTGGTCGCGGTGGTGGCGCGCTCCGATGCCAGCGAGTGGGAGCACATCGTCCCCTACGAGCGGCCTAGAGGCTGACCGCCGATTCTTGGCTGATCCGCGGCAGTGGAAGCCGGTCCCTATGGCGAGCCCGGCGCCGGCTTGAACCCGCTCCTCCGGTGCTCGACCGGCCGCTGGGTGGGCAGCCGCGGCCTCGGGATGTCGATCGTCGGCGGCGGGTCAGGCTGGTGCGGGCGCACGGGCGGCTTGAAGTGCGGCGGCCGGCCCGGGATCGGAGCGTAGACCCCGCCCGGTACCGGCAGGACGTAGCCGTAAGGGTCGTAGCCGTAGAAGCTCGACTCGGCCGCCCGCTCCTGGGCCAGCACCAGCCGAGCCTCGATGGCCGCCACCTCGGCGACCCGGGCCTCGGCCCGCCGCCGCTCGACCTCGGCCACGGCCTGCGCCGTCTCCCAGGCGAGGACCCGGTCGCGCTCGGCGGCGCTCACCCAAGCGCCCCGGAACTGCACCTCGCCGCGCAGGGCGTGATACTCCGCGTCGGTCACCCAGCGCCCTTCGGCCAGCCGGTAGCCCAGGGCCCGGCGGGAGCCGGCGTGGTGCGGGTCGATGGCGAGGGTGTCCTCGAACAGGCGGCGGGCGAGCGTCGAAGCACCTTGCTCCTGGCACCAGAGGGCGATCTGGTAGAGGCCTTCGGCATCGCCGGCGTCGAGGCGGGTGCGGGCGATGGCCACCGCCTCCTCGAGGCTGGTCTTGTCCTGGATGCGGGCGATCCGGCTCGCGGGCAGGACCAGGGTACCGAAGGCGGCGCGGATCTCGACCCGGCCGTCGTCGAGGAAAGTGGCCGTCCCTTCCAGGCGGCGGCCGTTGTCGAGCAGGATGTCGTCGGCCGCCGCGGGCAGCGCCCCGGCGAGCAGGGTCACGGCGAGCAGGGAGGTGAGCGAGAGGCTGTGCACGAGCAGCGGAGAAGTTCTCATCACGATCTCCTCGAAAGCCGAGGGTAGCAGGCGCCGCCGGCGCCGTCACGCGAGAAATCCGGCCTGCTCCCCTGTGCTACGATCCGGCGTCGTTCCTTATCCTTCATCCAACCCGCGCCGGCCGGCGGCGAGGTCTCCAGCTCGACGGCGCTGCAAGCGTGGGGCCAGCCGCGGAACGCGGCCCAGGAGGACGCTCGATGCCCCACCGCTTCCCCTTGCAGGTGGCGTTGCGCGACGGCCGGCGGCTGCTCGTCCGGCCCTTCAACGAGCGCGACACCGGAAGCCTCTACGATTTCTTCCACCACCTGCCGGCCGAGGTCCGCCGCTTCGCCTGGGACAACATCGACAGCCGTGCGCTGGTCGAGGGCTGGGGCAAGAACCTCGACTACGGCAAGGTGCTGCCGCTGCTGGCCCTGGACGGCTCGCGGATCGTCGCCGACGCCACCCTCCACCGCCGCGAGGGCGGTCCCCTGCGCCGGGCCGGCCGCATCAAGTGGCTGATCGACCCCGAGTACCGTGGCCAGGGCCTGGGCACCACCCTGGTCAACACCTTCATCACCGTCGCCCGCGAGCAGGGTCTGCGGCACCTGGTGACCATGCTGATCGCCGACGCCGAGGCCGACGCCGTGACCACTCTGCGCGAGCTCGGCTTCTCGGAGTGGACCATCCCCGGCTACGGCACCGACCCCGACGGCAACCCTCACGACATGGTGATGATGGTGCTCAAGGTGTAGGCTGAAGCCTAATCACCGAGCTTCGAAGCCGGAGCCAGGCCCCGAGATGCAGCCTTCGACACGCCCCACCAGCGCTCCGGCCGGTGCCGCCCCGCCACCCTCTCGCGTCGCGGCTCCGAGGGCGGTGGCGCCCCACGTGGCGGCGGCGCTTGCGGCGGTGCAGAGGAAGGCACCACCGCAGCTTCGCGCCGTGGCTCCACACGTGGCGCGGATGATCGCCGGCGCGATGCAACCCAAGACCGGCGGTCCGCCGCCGGCGCGGGTGCTCGCGCCGCACGTCCAGGCGGCGATGGCGCCTCACTACCAGGCGGCGATGGCACCGCACCGTCACGGGACGGCGGCCGGGCTCTCGCTCAGCCCCGCTCCGGCTGCGCGCCACGCGGCGCCGCGGCCCGGCCTGCCGGCGGCCCAGCCGAAGGCTCGGGGCTCGGTCGTACAGCAGGTCAAGGTCTACAATCACGCCTCGAAGCTCTACATCAACGACGAGGACGGCCAGACGGCACCGCCTGGCTACGCCACCGTCTCGAAGTACTTCCATCAGTATCAGACCGCCCCCGGTATCCTGGCCCCGGGCTGGACCACGAATCGCTACGGCGGGTTCCCCTCGATACAGGAGACCACTGTCGAGCAGTTCGACATCACCAAGGGCGGATTGAGAGAGGTGGGCTTCGACGAGTGGAATACCGCGGTCGGTACTCAAGGGGGCATCTTCACCGAGGAGATGGGGACCTGTACCTCGATCGGGTTCACCGGCGTCTTCAACCAGCAGCTCTACAGCGGGCTCTATCACGTGCTCGACCTGGACCTCCAGGTGCAGACCATCGTCAACATCCTCGGCCAGCTCCGCGCCCAGTTCGACGGCACCAACCTCCCGCTGTTCAGTAACCTGACCAACGTGAGCTACTTCGCCGTCGGCGGGCACCCGGAGAGCCGCCAGACCTGCGCCAGCATCCTCGTCGTCTTCCGCGAGCTCGGCCTGCCTGTCTCCGGCGTCACTTTCAAGACCGCGCTCGAGGATGCCGACCTCTCCAAGATGGTGGTCGTCGACCCGCACGGCAACGTGAGCTTCGCCAGCTTCAGGATGGAGAAGAAAAAGCAGGAGAAAACCCTGGACTTCCCAGGCTTCGGCGGCTTCGGGCCCTCGGGCAAGTTCGATCTCTTCGACAAGCCCCCCAAGGGCGGTTTCGGCGGCGGCGGCTTCGTCACGGGCGGGTTCACCAGCGCCAAGAGCCTGACCAGTTAGTCCCCGAGCCCGAGCGCAGCCACGGCGCCCGCCGCCCGCGTGAGCGCGTCGGACCCCAAGACAACCTGGCGGAATGAAGGGGGCCCCCTGGTGGGGGGCCCCGAGAGGCAGCCGCGGTCGAGGCCGCCCCTACATCCGTCGCCGCAACACGAAGAGCGCCGCGCCGGCGAGGGCGGCCATCAAGAGCGCCAGGCCCCACGCCGATTGCGTCGGAATGTCGAGCGCGGCACCGAGCCCGAAGACCGTCGGGTCGGCGGCGCCGCCCACCGCCGGGTCGTCGGTCTCACCCGTCGACTCGTTGGTGCCGTTGCCGTCGCCGTCGAAGTTGATGGTGCCCTGGTTGGCGATCAGGGCGCTGCCCAGGCCGCTGCCGATCACCGCCTCGATGGTGATGGTCACCGAGCCCGAGGCCGGGATGCTGCCGTTCCAGGTCACGGTGTTGGTGCCGAGGTCGGCGAGCGCCGTGCCGCTGGTGGCGGTGGCGGAGACCAGGGCGAGCTCCGGCGGCAGCACGTCCACGAGCTCGTCGCCCGGGTTGTCGAGCTGCGCCTGGCCGGTGTTGGTGAGCACGATGGTGTAGGTGATCGAGCCGCCCTCGACGAAGTTGCCGGAGACGGTCTTGCTGCCGCCGACCGCCGCCGGCGAGCCCACCACGAAGCTGGTCGGGTCGGCGGCGCCAGGCTGGCCGGGGTCGTCGGTCGAGCTCGTGGTCTCGTTGCTGCCGTTGCCGTCGGAATCGGAGATCACGGTGCCTTGGTTGGAAACCGTCTGCAGCGCGGTGCCGGCGTCGACGGTGGCGGTGATGGTGATGGTCACCGAGCCCGCGGCCGGGATGGCGCCGTTCCAGGTCACGGTGTTGGTGGCGATGGTGGCGACCGCGCTGCCGGCAGTGGCGGCGGCCGACACCAGGGTGAGCTGCGCCGGCAGCACGTCGGTGAATTCGTTCCCCGGGTTGTCGAGCTGCTGCGACGCGCCGGTGTTGTTGAGCACCACCGTGTAGGTGACGGTGCCGCCCTCCTCGAAGGTGCCGGACACGGTCTTGGTGGAGGCGACGAGCGAGGGTGAGCCCACCACGAAGCTGGTCGGGTCCGCGGCGCCGGGCTGGCCGGGGTCGTCGGTCGCGCCGCTGGCTTCGTTGACGCCGTTGCCGTCCGCGTCCGAGCTGGTGGTGCCCTGGTTCACGACCGTCTGCAGCTCGGTTCCGGCCTCGATGGTGGCGGTGATGGTGATGGTCACCGAGCCGCTGCCGGGCACCGAGCCGTTCCAGGTCACGGTGTTGAGGCCTACGTTGGCGACCGCCGTGCCGCTCGAGGCGACGGCGGAGACCAGGGTGAGCTGCGAGGGCAGCACGTCGGTGAGCTCGTCGCCGGGGTTGTCCTGCTGGTCGAAGGTGCTCGAGTTGTTGAGCGTCACGGTGTAGGTCACCGTCGAGCCCACGGTGAAGGTGCCGCCCACCGTCTTGGTCGAGCTGATGGTGGCCGGCGAGAGCACGGTGACGGTGGCCGACGCCGCGTTGTTGGCGTTGTCCGGGTCGGCGGTGGTCGAGGCGGCGGTGCCGTTGTTGGTCAGCGGCCCGGCCATGTTGGGCGCCGTGAAGGTCAGCGACAGGGTGGCGGGACCGGTCACGTCGCCGAGGCTGGGGATGCTCCACAGCCCGGTCGCCGGGTTGTAGACGCCGGAGGACGGCGTGCTGGCGGTGGGCGTCAGCGGCTCGAAGCCGGTGAACAGCTCGTTGACCGAGATCGAGAAGGCGGTGTCGTCGCCGTTGTTGGTGGCGGTCAAGTCGATGTCGAAGCTCGCGCCCACCAGCACGGTGGGCACGCTGGCGCTCATCGCCAGCTCGAGGTCGGCTGACTCCGGCGCGTTGACCACCACCCGCGAGCGGTTGTCCGAGGGGTCGGGGTCGAGCGGGCTCGCGGTCGAGATCTGGGCCACGTTCTCGATCTCGGCCGTGGTTTCGACGGTGGCGGTGATCTGCAGGCTGGCGGAGGCCGAGGCGGCGAGCGAGCCGGGCACGGTCCACACCCCGGTCGCCGGCACGTAGGCGCCGGCGCCGTTGTCCGAGACGTAGGTCAGGCCGGGCGGCAGGGCGTCGAAGACGCTGATGCCGGAGGCGGTGTCCGGGCCGTTGTTGGTCACCGTCAGGGTGAAGACCACGTTGTCGCCGACGTTCGGCGCCGGCGGCGCCATGCTCTTGGTGAGCGAGAGGTCGGCAGTCAGCGCGGTGTCGAGCGGCACCACCTCGGCGCGGCTGCCCTCGGTGTTGTGGTGGTGCAGGAAGAGGCCACCGAGCGAGCCGTTGGTGGCCAAGTTGGCGGTGTTCCAGGTCACCGGCACGGTGTCACCGTTCAGGTCCTCGAACAGGAAGCCGCCGAAGTCGAGGCCGCGGGCCGTGCGGTCCCAGGTGACGAAGCCCGCGCCCGAGTTGTCGAAGCCCGAGCCGACGACGAAGGCCGGCAAGGCGCTGCACAGCGGCGCGAAGTAGGGGCAGGTCTCGATGCGGTAGCGGAAGTTGTTGTTGCCGGCGGTCAAGCCGATGGCCGTGGCCTGCACCGGGATCACCATCACGTTGTTGGTCATCACCACGCTGTCGATCGTGGTCGGGCTGGTGTTGATGAAGAACTGCGAGCCCACGGTGCCGGGCGGGGTGAAGACGAAGGAGAGGTAGTTGTCCTGTGGGTTGTCGGCCGCCGAGCCGAAGAGGTGGCGCGACACCGCGCCCAGGCTCGAGTTGAAGACCACGCGGTCCCAGGTGCCGTCCTCGTTGTTGTCGATCCAGATGTTGAACGTCGTCTCGGCGGCCGAGGACCAGTCGTGATAGCTCGAGACGCCAAAGAAGATCGTGGCGCCCGTGGGGTCGGCGGCAACGCCGGCGTACTGCAGGTCGGCGGCGCGGGCGGTGAGCGGGAGCGCGGGGTTTTGCGGGCTCTGGATCTGGAGCTCGAACGGCGACACCAGGCCCACCTCGTCGACCGGGAAGGTGCCGGAGCAGGCCGGGCCGGGGCCGAGGGCGCCGGTGCAGAAGTCGGTGCCGGCAAGAGCGACCGCACCAGAGCCGGTGCCGGCGCCGCCGGTGGGAACCGAGCCGGCGCTCATCTGGGTGGCCGGCCGCGGAGTCGAGTAGAGCGGCACGCGGAAGCGCAGGGTGGAGCTCTGGCTGAAGGTCACGAAGCCGGCCTCCTCGTTGAGGCGGTGGCGGGCGACGGCGCCCAGGCCGGCCAAGCCCGCCGGGGCGGTCACCGCCTGGCCGGTCGCGAGCGTGGCCTCGAAGGCGTTGTCCATGCTGTTGGCGTTGGCGTCCATCTGCACCGTGAAGGTGGTGGTGCCGCCGGCCGGCACGGTGAGGCTCGAGCCGCCGGGCAGCGAGAAGGAGACGCCCGGTGAGTCGACCACGGTGTCGATGCCGAGGTCGTAGGTCTGCGGCGTCGGGCCGTGGTTGACCACCCGCACGGTGCGGGTGCGGACCTGGGCGCCGACGATCTCGGTGCCGAAGGAGACCGACACCAGGCCCGGGTCGTCGGCGCTCATGGCGATCACCTGGCCAGTGGCCGCGTTGGAGGCGTCGGCGCGGCCGGCGCCGGTGCGCCCCGGGCCGAAGCGCGGCGGGGTGCCGCCGGCGCCGAGCGTCGGGTCGTGGGTCGCGTAGTTCATCGCCAGCGCCTTGAGCTCCTCGACTGTCCACGTCGGGTGCTCCTGCCGGAGCAGCGCCATCAGGCCCGCGATGTGCGGCGTCGCCATCGAGGTGCCGTTGTTGTTGAGCGGGTTGTTGCCGGCGTTGACGAACGAGACGTTGCACTGTGGCGAGCACGAGCCGCCGGCGAAGGTCACGCCCGAGAACGAGGAGGTAATGGTCTGCCCCGGCGCCGCGATGTCCGGCTTGAGCTTGATCGGCGAGGCGATGCGGCGCGGGCCGCGCGAGGAGAAGCCGGCGATGGTGTCGCCGGCGTTGGCGCCCACCAGCGTGGCGTTGACGCTGCCCACGGGCTGGCTGGTGATCGCGTTGCGGGTGGCCTGCGACACGGAGATCGCCGGCACGTTGACGTCGAAGCCCGCGGCGCCGCCCATGACGTTGGGCACCGGGTCGCCGGTCACGTTGTTGCCCACGAGCACGCCGATCGCGCCGGCGGCCTGGGCGTTCTGCACCTTGAGCGTGAAGTTGCACGTGCCGCGGTCGACGAGCACGATGTTGCCGGCGATCGCCGCCGCGTTGGTGAAGGCGCAGCAGCCGTCGTTGGGCGAGGCGCCGCAGGCCGCCGGGGCGGTGGGGTCCACACCTAAGACCACGGTGGCCGTCTGCCCGGAGGGCGGTGGGGTCGGGGGCACGGTGTCGCCGGTGAAGGCGTTGTTCGCCGCCGCGTAGCTGCCGGCGATGGCGCCGGGGGCGTTGATGGTGAGGATGGCGCCCGCGAGACCGCTGTCCTGGATGGCGGCGACGTTGATCGCGCGCCCGGAGACGGCGGGGCTGGAGGTCAGGAAGAAGCTGTCGCTGGCGTTGCCCGAGGCGGCGGCAACGATCACGCCCACCAGCGACGCGTTCTCGGCGGCCAGCGCGGTGGTGTCGTTGCCGCTGCCGTAGTTCGAGCCCAGGGACAGGTTGATCACGTCCAGGTGGTCGGAGAAGTCGCTGTCGTCGTTGGGGTCCGTCGCCCAGTCGATGGCCTGAGCGGTGAGCGCCGTCGAGCCCTGGCAGCCGAACACGCGCAGGCCGTAGAGCGTGGCCTGGGGCGCAACCCCGGGACCGATGCGCAGCGAGCCGAAGGGAACCGCCGGGCCGTACGGCCCGGCGAAGGTGGTGCCGTCGGCATTGACCCCGAAGCCGGCCGCGGTGCCCGAGACGTGGGTGCCGTGGCTGTTGCAGTCCATGGGGTCGGGGTCGGGGACCGGCACCGGGCTGCCGGTCGTCCCGCCGTTGCCACCGGCGTTGTAGGTGTCGCCGGCGAAGTCGTTGCCGCCGCCGACCTTGGCGCTGGGGAAGAAGGCGTCGGGGGCCACCGTGCGGTCGTTGGCCTGGTAGTCGGCGAGCACGCCGGTGCCGCCGAAGTTCGAGTGCTGGTAGTCGACGCCGGTGTCGATGATGCCGATGGTCACACCGGTTCCGGTAAGGTTCACTCCGAGGCCGAGAGTGTCACCCCAAGCCGGCGGCGCGGCGAGGAAGGGAACGCTGGTGGAGTTGAACGGCACCTCGGGGACGATCAGCCGCACGGCCGCGACCCCCGGCAGGCGGGCGATCGAGGCCAGCTTGCCCGGCTCGACGCGCACCGTGATGCCGTTGAGCACCCGCTGCACCCGATAGACCTCCTGCGCGGCGATAGGCGAGCCGGCGAGGCGGTTTCCGAGGTCGTCCTGGGCCGCGCGGTTGGCGTCGCGCTGCTGCCGGGCCGCGGCATTGGCGGCGGCCACGGCCGAGGGCGACGAGCCCAGCTCGGCCAGAGTGTTGGCGTAGACCACGGCGGCCGGCGGGCCGGCCAGCTCCACGAAGGCGTGCAGCCGGCCGTCGGCGCCCAGGAGCTCGGACTCGGGCAGCCCGGAGGGGGTGGTGGCGTCGAAGGTGTCGGCAGCCGTCTCCGGCACCGGGGCCGGCTGGAAGTTGCTGGCCGAAGTGCCGAGCGCCGCCAGGCCCAGCAGGCTGGCGACGGCGGCGAGGAGCGAGAGGGGACGGCGCGGCGTTCGTGCGTTCATCGACATGCCTCCGGCGCAAAGTCTCGAACGGAAGGAGAAAGGAAGCCCCTGCGTCACGCGGCCTGTGGCGGGGACTGGAGCGTTTTGGCGTCGAACCACGAAAATGTACTTGCGACCCCGAGCGCTGTCAATGCTTTTCAGGCATCCGAAGTGTGCGCCCGAGCGAGTGATCCAAGCCGCCGGATCGCGCTGCGGTTTTTTGGACGAAACGCGAGGCGACGCATCGGCCGGATGCGAGGTTTCGCAGCCGCCTGCGCTAGAATTCGGCGCAGCTTTCCCACTCCCGAGGTGTCCTTTGCGTGGCACCTCGATTGCTCCTCTCGCGGCTGGACGAAACGCTGGCGAGAAAAAGGAGGATGCGATGAAGGTCAGGAGGTTCCGCTACGGAGCGCTCGCTGCCGCCGTGCCTATGTTGGCTCTCCTCGGGGCGCTCGGCCTGGCCCCACCCGCCGCGGCCCAGTTGCAGTACGGCGACCTCTACGGCACGGTCTCCGATCAGGATGGGCAGCCGCTCCCTGGCGTCACCGTCACGGTGACCGGCGTCGGCGCGCCGCGCACGCAGACCACAGACGACACCGGCGGCTTCCGTTTCCTCAACCTCTCACCGGGCGTCTACGCCCTCGAAGCCAAGCTCGACGGCTACTCGACCGTCGAGTACCCGGACGTCAGCGTGGAGCTGGGGGGCAAGAAGAACCTCCAGATCGAGCTCAGCTCGTCGATCCGCGAGACCATCACCGTCACCGGCGAGGCGCCGCTCCTGGACGAGCGGCAGGTCAACCGCGGGGCCGTGGTCCCGGCCCGCGACCTCGACAGCGTACCCACCGCCCGCGACCCGTGGGCGCTGCTGGCGCTCGCTCCCGGCGTGCAGGTGGACCGCGTCAACGTGGGCGGCAACGAGAGCGGCCAGCAGTCCGGCTTCCTCGGCCCCGGCGCCTCCGGGTCGGAGAACACCTTCTCGGTGGACGGCGTGATCCTGAACGACATGGCCGCGGTCGGCGGCTCCGCCACCTACTTCGACTTCGGCGCCTTCGAGGAGGTGCAGTTCACCGTCTCCTCCGCCGACGTCACCGTGGCCACCGCCGGCGTGACCATCAACCAGGTCACCAAGCGCGGCACCAACGAATGGCGCGCCGAGGGCCGCTACCTGCGCACCGACGGCGACCTGCAGTCCGAGCCCTCGGTGGTCAACGGCAACAAGATCGACTCGGTCGAGGAGTACGGCGCCAACGTCGGCGGCCCGATCCTCAAGGACAAGCTGTGGATCTGGGGCGCCTACGGCGAGAGCGACATCCGCAACCTGGCGCCGTCGCCCGTCGAGGGCCGCCTGAGCGACATCACCCAGCTCGAGGACTTCAACACCAAGCTCAACTTCCAGGCCGGCCAGTCGACCTCCGGCGTGCTCCACTACTGGACCAACGACAAGCTCAAGTTCGGGCGCGTGTTCACCTTCCTCGGCGCCCCAGTCGCCGAGTCGACCCACGACCAGACGACGCCGCAGGACATCTACAAGGTCGAGGCCACGCACCTCTTCGGCTCGAGATTCGTGCTCACCGCGCTGTGGGGGCGGGACGACGGTATCTTCACCCTGGCGCCCAAGGGCGGCCGCGACGCCGACGTCTTCACCGACGAGAACTTCGTCCTCCACGGCTCGAGCTTCGATTTCTTCCAGGACGCGGTGATCGACCAGGGGAGGATCGACGGCAACTACTTCATCGCCACCGGCAAGGCCAGCCACGAGCTCAAGTTCGGCGCCGGCTTCCGCGAGCAGGAGAACCACTCGACGACGGTCTGGCCGCGGGGGGTGAACGTCTTCTTCCTGGACGGCGAGCTCGCCCTGGCGCGCTTCAACCGCAACCGGGTGCTGGCGGTCAAGAGCGAGTACGACTCGGTGTGGCTGCAGGACACCCTCTCCCTCGACCGCTGGACGATCGCCGCCGGCCTGCGCTACGACAAGCAGTCGGGCGAGAACCTGGCGAGCGTCTCGCCTGCCAACCCACGGGCGCCGGACGGCATCATCCCCGAGCTGCAATTCCAGGGCAACGACGCCGGCGCCTTCGAGTGGGAGTCCATCGTGCCCCGCGTCTCGGCGACCTACGCCGCGGGCGAGGAGCGCAAGACCCTGCTGCGAGCCTCGTTCTCGCAGTACGCCCAGCAGCTCGGGCAGGGGACCATCAGCTTCGTCAACCCGGCCGGCGGCTACTCCTACGCCTACTACTACTTCACCGACGCCAACGGCAACCTGGTGCTGGACGACGGCGAGCGGCCGAGCCTCTACTTCGGCTACACCTACAACATCGACGAGAACAACCCGGGCTCGCTGGTCAGCCCCAGCTTCAACGACCCCAACCTCGACCCGGCGATCACCGACGAGATCACGGTCGGTGTCGAGCACGCCTTCGGCAGCGACTTCGCCGGCGGCCTGCGGGTGATCTGGCGCAACACCAGCGATGTGGTCGAGGCCCGGACTCTGGTGACCGACCCGGTCACCGGCCAGGTGCGGCCCTGGACCCGCAACGACTTCGAGTTCCAGGAACTCGCGACCGGCACGCTGCCCGACGGCTCGACCGGCTCCGGCGCGGTCTTCCGCCTGCGGGACGGCATCGACCCGACGGGCGGCTCCTTCGTCACCAACGGCGACAGCGAGCACGAGTACCTGGGGGTGACCGCCAGCTTTACCAAGCGCCTCGCCAACCGCTGGTCGGCGCGCGGGCACCTCACCTGGAACGACTGGGAATGGAAGATCGGCCCGGATTCCCTGCTCCACGACGACCCCACCAACACCGTGGGAGATGGGCTCGACGACTCCGGCGGCGGCGACGTCTACACCGAGCAGTCGGGCGGCACCAAGGGCGATGTCTTCGTCGGCTCCCGCTGGTCGTTCAACCTCTTCGGCCTCTACCAGGTGGCCCCGGACCGCCCCTGGGGGTTCAACGTGGGCGCCGGCGTCAACGGCCGCGAGGGCTACGCCTCGCCGCCGGTGTTCCGCGCCTCGCGAGGCAGCGCCGGGCGAGTGCTGGTGGAGCTCTCGGACTCGATCGACGAGTTCAGGAACGACGACGTGGTGCTGTTCGACGCCCGGATCGAGAAGGAGTTCACCTTCAGCGATTTCAGCATGCTGGTCGGCATCGACGGTTTCAACCTGCTCAACGAGGATTACGTGCTGCAGCGCGACCGCCGCCTCGACCTCGGGAGCGGCAATCTCGTGCGTGAGCGGGTGAGCCCGCGGATCTTCCGCGTGGGCGTGACTTTCCGCTACCGCTAGCCGTTTCGCGACGCCGCTGCGTGCCACGCCGGGGGCCCTCGGGCTCCCGGCGTTTTCGTCTCTCGCGGCCGGCGCCGCGTGCCGCGATGCTCTACCGCCGGCTGCTAGACTGCCTCGCGATGAGGGCGCGACCTTTCGCCGCGGCGCTCTGCGCCTGCCTCCTCGCTCCCGCGATTTCGACCTGCGGCGCCGCGCCGGCCGCGGCCCCGGCCGCCGTGGCGCCCGGCGGCGACGTGGTGCTCGTCACCCTCGACACGCTGCGCGCCGACGCCCTCGGCTTCGCCGGCAACTCCAAGTCCCAGACGCCGGTGCTCGACCGCCTGGCCGCGGCCGGCAAGGTGTTCCCCAACGCCCACGCCCACAACGTCGTCACCCTGCCGTCGCACGCCAACATCCTGACCGGCCTCTACCCGTTCCAGCACGGGGTGCGCGAGAACAGCGGCTTCACCCTGCGCCCCGAGGTGCCCACCCTCGCCGCCATGCTGGCGGCGGCCGGCTACCAGACGGCGGCTTTCATCGGCGCCTACCCGCTCGACTCACAGTTCGGGCTCGATCGCGGCTTCGGCGTCTACGACGACCGCCTGCCCAAGGGCTCGCGGCCCACCGAGCTGGTGCTCGCCGAGCGGCGCGGCGACCAGGTGGTGGCGGCGGCGCTCGGCTGGTGGAAGGCGCAGGCGGGCAAGAAGCGCTTCCTGTGGGTACACCTCTTCGACGCCCACGCGCCCTACGCTCCGCCCGAGCCCTTCGCCTCGCGCTTCCCGAACGATCCCTACTTGGGCGAAGTGGCGGCCGTGGACTCGTTCCTGGGGCCGCTGCTCGAGCCTTTCCTCGCCGGCCGCGAGGCGCCGGCGCTGGTGGTGGTGACCGCCGACCACGGCGAGTCGCTGGGCGAGCACGGCGAGCTGACCCACGGCCTCTTCGCCTACGAGCCGACGCTCAAGGTTCCACTGGTGCTGTGGGGGAGAGCGGTCGCCGCGGGCCGCGACGAGCGGCCGGCGCGGCACGTGGACATCCTGCCCACGGTGCTCGAGGCCGCGGGCGTGCCGCGCCCGCAGGACAAAGACTTCCCGCTTCCCGGCCGCTCGCTGCTCGCGCCGCCTCCGTCCGGCCGCGCCGCGGACAGCTACTTCGAGTCGCTGTCCGCGGCCTTGAACCGCGGCTGGGCGCCGCTCTCCGGCCTGATCCGCGACGGCAAGAAGGCGATCGACCTGCCGCTGCCCGAGCTCTACGACCTGCCGCGGGACCCCGAGGAGGCCACCAACCTCGCCGAGCGCGAGCGGCCGCTCTATGGCGAGCTGGTGGCCGCCGTGCCCGCGGCCTCGGGCTGGCCGCCGCCCGCCCGCCAGGAGGTGTCGCCCGAGACCGCGGCGCAGCTCCGCGCCCTGGGCTACGTCTCCTCCTCGGCGCCGCTCGAGGCCACGTTCGGCGCCGAGGACGACCCCAAGCGGCTGATCGGCCTCGACCGCAAGATCCACCAGGTGGTCGAGCTCTACTCGCTCGGCCGCGCCAAGGAGGCGGTGGCGCTCGCCCGCGAGCTGGTCGCCGAGCGGCCCACCATGCCGCTCGGCTACTCCTTCCTCGCCCAGGCCCTGCTCGAGGCCGGGGACACGCCGGGAGCGGTGGAGGTGATGAACGCGGCGCGAGCCAAGGGCGTGGCCTCGGAGAGCGTGCTGCGCCAGCTCGCGCTGTCGCTCGCCGAGCTGGGAAGGGCAGGGGAGGGCGCGGCGCTGCTCGCTCCGCTGGCCCAGGCCCAAGGGACAGGGCCGGGCGACCTCGAGACGCTCGTCACCTACGGCCAGGTGCTCTCCGAGGCCGGCCGCCAGCCGGAGGCAGCGAGCGTGCTCGAGCGGGTGCTGGCCCGCGACGCCGATCATCCCAAAACGCACGAGACTCTGGGGCTGATCGCCCTGCGGCTCGGCCGCCTGCCCGAGGCGCGGCAGGAGTCGGAGAGGGCCCTGGCAGCAAACCCCGAGCTCTCCCTGGCCTGGAACAACCTGGGCGTGGCGCTCTACCAGCTGGGCGACGTGCCCGGCGCGCTCGACGCCTGGGAGCGGGCGGTGACGATCGACCCCAAGCTCTACGACGCGCTCTACAACCTGGGCTTCAAGGCCGCCGAGCACGGCCGCCCCGAGACCGCGCGCAAGGCCCTGGAGCGCTTCGCGGCCACCGCGCCGGCGGCGCGCTACGCCGCGGACGTGGCCGAGGCCCGGCGGATGCTGGCGCGGCTGCCGAAGGGGTGAGAGTGAGGAACATCGAGGATCGCCGCTTTCATCCTGAGCGCAGCGACGGATCTGGAGGTAGGGCCTGTCGCAACCTCCCACCCAGATCCTTCGCTGCGCTCAGGATGAAAGCGAGAGCCACGGGTGCGCGCTTGCTTCGCGCCCTCGCCTTGTTCGTGCCGGTTCTCGCCGGCTGCTCCGGCGACCGGCCCTCCGCCTCCTTCCGCGCCCCTGCCGGCACGCCGGTGGTGCTGATCTCGATCGACACCCTGCGCTCGGACCACCTGCCCGCCTATGGTTACCGGGGCGTCGAGACACCGGCGATCGATGCTCTGCGGGCCGACGGCATC